>NZ_JAPVYB010000001.1:0-669936 GCF_041431615.1 Streptococcus sp. 27098_8_82 | reverse complement strand
CAAAAAATGTAACTGTTAGTTTAAATGGCCTTGTTTCAAAAGAATCAGTCAAAGACTCAGTCACCAAAAATATTAAAGACTATATTGATGTTCCAGCTAGCTATTTAGAAAAAGCGAACGTTCCTGGTCCATTCTTGGCAGGTGTTAATCAAGTTATTCCGTATGAAGCTTTCGGTGGAGACGGCATGTTGACGCGTCTCTTACTCAAATCTTCTGACAAAGCTCCTTGGTCAGACAATGGCAAAGCGAACAATCCAGCCCTCTTGCCACTTGAAGGCTTGGCGAAAGGTCAATACTTCTACGAAGTGGATTTGAACGGCAATACTACAGGTAAAGACGGACAAGCCCTTCTTGACCAACTTCGCATTAATGGCACTCATGATTACCAAGCGACTGTCAAAGTCTATGGTGCTAAAGATGGTAAACCAGATTTGACTAATCTTATCGCAACTCGCCAAGTAATAATTCGGCTGTATGGAAAAGAAATGTCTGCACAACCATATCAACAAGAACAAATGAATGTGAAACCTTCTACAACAGATTCTATGAGTACAGCTAAGGGTATGAAAGAAGTGGATCACCATACAGCTGATCTGAAGGAGAAACATCCCACTTCTAATCCGATGGCAGATATGGTGAAAAAAAATGATAAGCCTTCGTTACCAAAAACTGGTGAAGCCCAGACTTCTACAGCAACAATTGGTTTCTTCGGGCTAGCCTTGGCAGGAATTCTTGGCTTTCTAGGTTTGAAAGAAAAACAAAAAGATTAAGTAAGGTTCAAATTATTTAAAAATTACTAAAAATAGTGTTATACTAAAGCCAGTATAACACTGTTTTTATGAGGAGATTGGCAATGGGAAAGACAATTTTACTTGTTGATGATGAGATGGATATTCTGGATATCAAAAAGCGCTATCTTGTGCAGGCTGGCTACCAAGTTTTAGTGGCTCGAGATGGCGTGGAGGGATTAGATCTTTTCAGAAAGAAATCTGTTGACCTGATCATCACGGATATTATGATGCCAAATATGGACGGTTATGACTTTATCAGTGAGGTTCAGTATATAGTACCTGATCAACCTTTTCTTTTTACAACGGCTAAGACCAGCGAGCAAGACAAAATTTACGGGTTGAGCTTAGGAGCAGATGATTTTATAGCCAAACCTTTTAGTCCACGCGAGCTAGTTCTAAGAGTCAATAATATTTTGCGCCGACTTCATCGTGGAGGTGAGATCGAACAAATTGAGCTCGGTGACTTGATGATGAATCATGTGGTTCATGAGGCTCGTATCGGGGAGTGTTTTTTGGAATTAACAGTGAAGTCCTTTGAACTACTTTGGATTTTAGCTAGTAATCCTGAGAGAGTTTTTTCAAAGACGGAGCTTTACGAGAAGGTGTGGCAGGAAGACTTCGTAGATGATACCAATACACTTAATGTTCATATCCATGCTCTGAGACAGGAATTGACCAAGTATGCCAGTTCAAACACTCCTGCCATCAAAACTGTCTGGGGTCTTGGGTATAAAATGGAAAGATCACGAGGTGGAAAATGAAATTAAAAAGTTACATTCTAGTAGGGTACCTAATTTCTAGCCTACTAACGATTTTACTCGTTTTCTGGGCAGTCCAGCGAATGTTGATTGTAAAAAGCGAGATATATTTCCTAGTTGGAATGACATTGATTGCTAGTTTTATAGGAGCGGCAGTCAGTCTCTTTCTTTTATCGCCAGTATTTTCTTCCCTTCGGCATCTGAAAAAACAGGCTCAGAATATTGCTGACAAGGATTTTAGTACAGAGATTGACGCCAAGGGCCCTATTGAATTTCAAGAGTTGGGTCAGGCTTTTAACGATATGTCGTATAATTTGCAAGAAACGTTTGAGTCGCTTGATGAAAGTGAACGAGAAAAAGGAATGATGATTGCCCAGCTTTCTCACGATATAAAAACTCCCATTACCTCTATTCAGGCGACTGTGGAGGGGATTTTAGATGGAGTGATCGAAGAAGAGGAGCAGATTCATTACTTGACCACAATTAGCCGTCAGACAGAGCGTTTGAATAAATTGGTGGAAGAATTGGATGTTTTGACTCTTAATGCCCAGCCTCGAATAGAATCAGATGGAGAAGCTGAAATAGTCTTTCTAGACCAGCTATTGATTGAGGTCATGAGTGAATTTCAACTATTGATTGAGCGGGAGGAGCGGGACATCTACATTCAAGTGTCTCCCGAGTCAGCAAAAATTAAGAGTCATTACGATAAACTTTCCCGTATCTTGGTCAACTTGATAAATAATGCCTTTAAGTACTCCGACCCTGGAACTAAAATCGAGATAGTGGCTCAATTAACTGATCAAATCTTGACAATCAGTGTGAAGGATGAAGGACGGGGTATTGCTTCTGAGGATTTGGATAAGATTTTTAAACGCCTTTACCGTGTGGAAACTTCTCGTAATATGAAGACAGGTGGGCATGGTCTGGGCCTTGCTATTGCTCGTGAGTTGGCTCATCAGCTGGGTGGAGAAATAATGGTCGAAAGCCAGTGTGGCCTAGGAAGCACTTTTACATTTACTCTCAACTTACCATAAATCCACAATAAGTGATAAACATTTTTAACTCTTGATTTAGCAAAGATAAAACCAAATTCAAGTTTTTTCAAATCTTTCTCTCTATTTTTAGGGGGATTTTTATTTTATACTAGAGTCAGAAATTGATAGTGAGGTTTTTGAAATGGCAACAAGTTTTTTGTTCTTTATTTCTGTTTTTCTGGCGGGTATTCTATCTTTTTTCTCGCCCTGTATCTTACCGCTGATGCCGGTTTATGTGGGAATTTTGCTGGATTCGGATCAGCCAAAAACGGTTCGGTTTATGGGAAAAGACATTTCCTGGTATGGTCTAGCTAAGACGCTCTGCTTTATAGCTGGCTTATCAACTGTATTCTTAGTTTTAGGCTACGGAGCTGGCGCGCTAGGGCAAGTCCTCTATGCCCCTTGGTTTCGCTACGTTTTGGGCGGGATTGTCATTCTACTGGGAATCCATCAGATGGGGATCATCAATATCCAGCAGCTGCAAAAGCAAAAGAGCATCCAACTTAAAAAGAATAGTAAAAGAAGTGATTTTCTAAACGCTTTTCTCTTGGGTATCACCTTTAGCTTTGGTTGGACGCCCTGTGTGGGACCTGTTCTGAGCTCTGTTTTAGCAATTGCAGCTTCTGGAGGCAACGGCGCTCTTCAGGGAGGCTTGCTTATGTTGGTTTATACACTTGGATTAGCGCTTCCATTTCTAGCAATGGCTTTAGCTTCCGGTTGGGTAGTACAGCGCTTTGCAAAACTCAAACCTTATATGGGAACGCTTAAGAAAATCGGCGGTGCACTCATCATTCTCATGGGAATTTTGCTAATGCTTGGAAATCTAAACGCTTTAGCATCATTATTTGGATAAAAATTATATAATTAAAGGAGACACATCATGAAAAAAATCACTACACTTACAATCGCTGCACTTAGTATCTTTGTCCTAGCTGCCTGCTCTAATCAAAAGTCAGATTCTGATATGAAGAAGACGGATGACAGCAGCATGATGAAGAAAGATGACATGAAAAAAGACGACATGAAGAAAGAGGATATGAAAGACTCCAGCATGTCTGATGATAAAATGAAAAAAGATGATATGAAGGATTCTTCTATGATGTCAGACGATAAGTCTGATATGAAAGATGATATGAAATCAAGTGATTCAAGCATGAAGGATGACATGAAAGATTCATCCGAAATGTCATCTGACAAATAAGAATTCCTCCATAGGAAAGAAAGTCGTCAGTTTTGTCGGCTTTCTCCTTATTTTGAAAGGAAAGAAAACGATGAAGAAGTTATCAATATTGACTATCAGTCTGCTTTGTGTCGGCTTTTTGGGAGCCTGTTCAAATCAGAAGATGAACTCGGAAGTTTCTAAAAGTGATAAAAGCAATATGCAAACAAAAGCTGATTCTGAGCAATCTACCAAGATGGCAAAAGACTTTAGTCTGCAAGGAGTAGATGGCAAGACCTACAAGCTGTCTGATTTCAAAGGTAAGAAAGTCTATCTAAAGTTTTGGGCTTCTTGGTGCTCTATCTGTCTATCTACACTTGGTGATACTAATGATTTGGCTAAAGAGCAGTCAGGAAAAGATTATGTTGTCCTGACGGTGGTGTCTCCGACTTTTAATGGAGAAAAGTCTGCCGATGATTTCAAGGAATGGTACAAATCTTTGGACTACAAAGACTTCCCAGTTCTCATGGATACTAAGGGAGAATTGCTGAAAGAATACGGTATTCGCTCTTATCCATCTGCTCTTTTCGTAGGCAGCGACGGCTCTCTTGCCAAGACACATATTGGCTATATGAGCAAGGAAGATATTGAGAAAACACTGAAAGAAATCAAGTAAAAAGGAGCAATAAACATGGAAGGAAAATGGAAAATTCTTCTGGTTCTTCTTGGTTTGCTTGTCTGCTTTGGACTGGTCTATGTGATTGCAGGGAATGGTAAGCAATCGTCACCTGAACAGATTAAGAAAGCTTCAATGAGCAAGACAGAAGCGGTAGCCAAACAAAAGACAGAAGATGTCAAGGAAGAGGACAAGCGGGAGATTTATCTGGCTGGCGGCTGTTTCTGGGGAGTAGAAGAGTACTTTTCTCGCGTGCCAGGTGTACTTGATGCAGTATCAGGCTATGCAAATGGTAAGGGAGACACGACCAAGTATGAATTAGTCTCTCAAACTGGTCACGCTGAGACTGTTCACATTACTTACAATGCCAAGAAAATTTCGCTAAAAGAAATTCTGCTTCACTATTTCCGTATTATTGATCCAACTTCTAAAAACAAGCAGGGAAATGATCAGGGTACTCAATATCGGACAGGTGTTTATTATAAGGACGAAGCTGATCTTGAGACTATTAATCAGGTCTTTGATGAGGTTGCTAAGAAATATGATAAGCCTTTAGCTGTCGAAAAAGAAGCTCTAAAAAACTTTATCAAGGCAGAAGATTATCACCAGGATTACCTAAAAAAGAATCCTAATGGATATTGCCATATCGATGTCAATCAAGCTGCTTATCCTGTTATCGAAGCTAGTCGCTATCCTAAGCCTAGCGATGAAGAGATTAAGGCTAAGCTTTCGCCGGAAGAATACGCGGTCACACAAAAGAATGACACAGAGCGGGCTTTTTCTAACCGCTATTGGGATAAGTTCGATGCTGGTATCTATGTGGATGTGGTGACAGGAGAGCCTCTCTTTTCATCAAAGGATAAGTTTGACTCAGGCTGCGGTTGGCCCAGTTTCACACGTCCTATCAGTCCAGATGTTGCGACTTACAAAGAAGACAAGAGTTTCAATATGACACGGACAGAAGTTCGCAGTCGTGTTGGAAATTCCCATCTGGGCCATGTTTTCACAGACGGTCCTAAGGACAAAGGAGGCTTGCGCTATTGCATCAATAGTCTGTCCATTAAGTTCATTCCAAAAGCCGAGATGGAGGAGAAGGGCTACGGTTATCTTTTGGATTATGTTTAAGAGCATTTCGATCGAAAATTTGCTATAATAAATCCAGTATAAATAAGGAGTTGAATCTTGTGTATTCAATTATGATTGTAGAGGATGAGTATCTGGTAAGACAGGGGATTGCGTCCTTGGTAGACTATGAACAGTTTGGCATGCAAGTCATTGCCCAGGCTGAAAATGGAAGAGAAGCTTGGCAGAAATTTCAGGAAAATCCTGCTGATATCCTGCTGACCGATATCAACATGCCACAGATGAACGGTCTTGAACTGGCCAAGCTAGTCAGGGACCAGGCTCCTAAGTGCCATATCGTTTTTCTGACGGGCTATGATGATTTTGACTATGCTCGGACGGCTATTAAGTTAGGTGCAGATGACTATCTTCTCAAGCCATTTTCCAAGGATGATGTTGAGGAGATGTTGGCCAAGGTTCAGACTAAACTTGATAAGGAACGTAAAAAAGCTCAGATTCAAAACTTGGTCGATCAGGGACAGCGCTCTGAGTTGGAAGACGCTATTTACGCGCGTCTAGCTGATTCAGAGTTAAGTCTGAAAAGTTTGGCTTTCCAATTGGGGTTTAGTCCGTCCTACCTAAGTGTTCTTATCAAAAAAGAACTAGGCTTGCCCTTTCAAGATTATCTGATCCAAGAGCGGATGAAAAAAGCAAAACTCTTACTCTTGACTACAGATTTGAAGATTTATGAAATAGCAGAGCAGGTAGGTTTTGAAGATATGAACTATTTTTCTCAGCGCTTCAAGCAGGTGGTCGGGCTGACACCTCGACAGTTTAAAAAAGGAGAGGGGAAATGAAACGATATCCGCTTCTTATCCAGTTGATTGTCTATATTTTTCTGCTGATTCTTGTACTCTTGGGATTTGTTGGGAGCCTTTACTATCAGACTAGCTCGGGAACTATTCGGCAGCTGACAGAGCGGACGACGCGTAATAGCATGGAGCAAAGCGGACAGTTCATTGCTTCCTATTTGCAGAAATTAAAACAAACCACCTCCACACTGAGCAAGGAAGAAACGATTCGTAAATTTGCTCAGAATCAAGAAAGCAGCGAAACGTCGGTACAAGCTTTGATGAAAACCATTATTGAGACAGATCCGGATTTGGTGTCGGCAGTATTGGTTACCAAGGACGGGCGCGTGGTATCGACAGATACTCAAATCAGCATGCAGACATCCTCTGATATGATGAATGAAAAATGGTATCAGGAAGCTGTCCATACCAGAGCCATGCCTGTCTTGACTCCTGCTCGCAAGGAGTCTCTATCATCTGAGAAGGAGAAGTGGGTTGTTTCTGTCACTCAGGAAGTGGTGGATGAAGCAGGGCAGAATCTCGGTGTTCTTCGCCTGGATATTGGTTATAAGAGTCTCAAAGCCTATCTGGATCAGCTTCAGCTAGGGAAGAAAGGTTTTAGTTTTATTGTCAATAGCCAGCATGAATTTGTCTATCATCCCAAGAAAAGTGTTTATTCCTCCAGTCAGGAAATGAAAGCTATGCAGCCCTATATCTCGGTCAAGGACGGTTATGCAGACCAGAAACAGGCTTTTGTCTATCAAATTGATATCGCAGACAGCGACTGGACTTTAATTGGCGTTGCTTCATTAGAGCAATTGCAGATGCTTCAGTCACAGATGCTTTATTCATTTGTGGGAATGGGTGTTCTGGCGCTTCTGATGTGCTTAACTGGTATTTGGTTTGTCCTGCGTTTGTGGATTAAGCCTCTCCAGAATCTACAAGCAGTCATTCTGAAAATTGGGGCAGGCGACTCAAACCTGCGAGCGGAAGCTAAGGGGTCTCCAGAGTTGGTTGACTTGGCTCAGCAGTTCAATAAAATGTTGGATCAGATTGAACAACTGATGGAAGCTGTCAAGACTGAAGAACAAAATGTCCGCCTCTATGAGCTTCGAGCTCTCTCTGCTCAAATCAACCCCCATTTCCTTTATAACACCTTAGATACGATTGTCTGGATGGCTGAATTTAACGACAGCAAGCGTGTTGTTGAGGTAACAAAATCACTCGCTCAGTATTTCCGCTTGGCACTCAATCAAGGGCATGAACAGATTTCTCTCAAAGATGAGATTGACCACGTTCGTCAGTATCTTTTTATCCAGAAGCAGCGCTATGGTGACAAGCTCCAATATGAGATTGAAGAGGATGAATCTCTAGCTGATTATAAACTGCCCAAGCTGGTACTCCAGCCCTTGGTTGAAAATGCTATCTACCATGGTATCAAGGAAATTGATCGACAAGGCATGATTCGGGTGACGTCAGCAGCAGAAGAGGGGGAGCTGATACTGTCTATCTATGATAACGGCCGTGGCTTTGATGTCAATGCTTCTATGGATGCGACTCTCCCTCGCTTAGGTGGTGTTGGTCTGAGAAATGTCGATCAACGCTTGAGATTGCAGTTCGGAGACGACTACCATATGGAAATCCAGTCCGAACCAGATAAATTCACTCGGATTAGTCTTTATTTACCGCTAGTTACAGATGATTAGGTCTATTAAGTTTTAAAATATTCAAGCCGGTAGGATTTTCTCCGGCTTTTTACTGTTTGAAAAAAATGCACTAGTTTTGCTGTTCATCAAGCGAATTTTTCTCTCTTTCTACTCTCATTACGCTTGCCAGAAAATTACCGTAGCGGATTTGTGAAAAATCTATAAGATTCATTTATAATGATAAATGAATGAATATTCTAGGTAAGGAGTTAGAGGAGAGTAAATGGAGTCGCCTTTATTTTTTGTTTCAGTTTTTTTAGCTGGTATTTTGTCCTTCTTTTCCCCTTGTATTTTCCCCTTATTGCCGGTTTATATTGGCATTTTGTTGGATGACAAGGAGGTCAATACCCTGAAAGTATTCGGCCGAGAGCTTGCTTGGCAGGGTATGGTTAGGACACTTTTTTTCATTGCAGGTATCTCTACAGTCTTCTTTTTGCTAGGGTTTGGAGCTGGATTTTTAGGAACTATTATTTACAGTCCGACCTTTCGTTATGTGATGGGTGGCCTCATCATTCTGCTGGGTCTGCATCAAATGGAGCTTATTAACATTCGCCAATTACAGATTCAAAAGAGCTTGACTTTCAAAAAGAACAGCCAGAAGCATCATTTTTGGTCGGCATTCTTATTAGGAATTACCTTTAGCTTTGGTTGGACTCCCTGCATTGGACCAATCCTCAGCTCAGTCTTGGCCTTAGCCGCTTCGGGTGGGAATGGTGCATTCCAGGGAGCCATTCTGACCTTGATTTACACTTTGGGAATGGCTCTGCCTTTCTTAATCTTGGCTTTGGCATCTAGCTTTGTGATGCAGTATTTTAATAAAATCAAGCCTTATATGGGCCTGATGAAGAAAATTGGCGGAGCCCTGATTATTCTGATGGGAATTTTGCTGATGTTAGGGCAGCTTAACGCCCTGTCTGGACTTTTTGGATAAAAGGAGAAAGAAAATGAAAAAAATCGTTACGTTATTAGCAACTGTGTCAGCTGTAGCCTTTTTGGCAGCCTGCTCGGAGCAGGAGGAGAAGCCTATGACTATGCCCACAACCAGCAGCTCGTCTAGTGAAACCACTCAGACAAGTACAGTCACCCAAGCAGCTGTCGGTCAAGAGGCACCTGACTTTACTCTGCAGTCTATGGATGGAAAAACGGTTAAACTTTCTGACTATAAAGGCAAGAAAGTTTATCTAAAATTCTGGGCTTCTTGGTGTGGACCTTGTAAGAAGAGTATGCCAGAATTGGTCGAATTGGCTGGCAAAACAGATCGTGATTTTGAAATCTTGACAGTTGTAGCACCAGGTCTCCAAGGAGAGAAGTCAGTTGAGGAATTTCCAAAATGGTATCAAGAACAAGGTTATAAAGATGTACCAGTTCTATTTGATACTTCAGGAGAAATTTTCCAAGCCTATCAGATCCGCAGTATCCCGACTGAAATCCTCATTGACAGTCAAGGGAAAATCGGTAAAATCCAGTTTGGAGCTATCAGTAATGCTGATGCAGAAGCAGCTTTCAAAGAAATGAAATAAAGCAAAAAAGAATGGACTTATCATCCATTCTTTTTAGTTTGTAAGGTAATTAAGCGCTAGCACCTGAAGTTGCATCAGCTCCTCCGCCTCCGTGACCGCCATCGCCTCCAGCATCAGAAGCACCAGAAGTAGCATCTGCGTCTCCATGGCCTCCAGCAGCAGGAGCGAATGGTCCGCTGCCTCCAACCAAACGTTGACCAGTTTCTTTTAAGTACCAGTCGAGCCATGGTTGGAAATTAAAGACGATTTCATTGATACCTGCGTATGATCCGTCAGGATAGTACATAGCTTGGTAGTTGTGGGTATTGATAACGCCTGCAGGTGAACCTGGGACGATTGTACGTACGTATTCTTGATTTCCGTTGCGAAGTGTCCCGATAACCCACTCTACATTCTTCATCCGAGCTGGTGGAAGAGAGCCATGAACGGTTGACATGCGGCTACCTGATTGAGGTGGCACACGTTTGGCAAACATAGTGTCTGGGTCTTGGTGGGCGTTGTTGTAGTAGAGGAATTGGTTGTTATCGTCAGCGTATGTCAATTCAAATGGCATAGCTTTTAAGAACATATCAATTTGATTAACAGTCAAGATACCATGGTCAAGTTTGACATAAGTATCACCTGAAACAGCGCCAGTGATTGCTGCGACTTTTTCTACCCATTCTGGATCATCTGGATCAACTTCTGTAATTGTCGTAGCGATTGGCTTTCCGCAGTCTAAGTCTTCAGGTTCAATTGGTTTTGGTTTTTTCAATTTTGAAACGACCTCTACATATTTGATAAAGTTATCTAAGCATGTTTCAAGGAAATTCACAGTTCCTTCGTTGGTAATATTACCATCATTGTCAAAAGCTTCCTTGGCTTTGCCCAGTAAGAACTCATTGCCTGGGAGGGTGTAAGCATTGACGCCAGGAGCATCTAGGATTTTACGCAGGTGAACTTGAGCACGAGAAGTTCCTTGGTCGTAGTAAGAAGCACCGACAATCATGACAGGCTTGTTTTCGAAAGGATGAACCTCATAAGAGAGCCATTCTAAGACACTCTTCAAAGGAGCGCTGATAGTATGATTGTGCTCAGGAGTTGCGATGATGACACCGTCTGCACGTGTGATTTTGTTATACAAATACCGCAATTGGAAGCTTTCATCCCATTTTTCATCCTGGTTAAACATTGGGACTTCATCGATTTCTAAAACTTCCAATTCAAATTTAATTTTGAACTGACGACGGATGAATTCCAATAATTTTCGGTTATATGATTGTTCGTAGTTTGATCCTACAATTCCAACAAATTTCATTCTTTCGGTCTCCTATCTTACAATTTTTCCCAGTTAAATTCTTCAGCATCCTTGCGAAGCAATTCTTGTGCGTTGCGCAATTTTTCAGTGATTTTGACAAAGATACGGAAGTCATCAAAGATAGCATCCAATTTTTTGACAACGTCAAGATCTACCAAGTCTCCGCTTTGGTCAAAAGCTTGAAGAGAATGCGAAAGCAAAAACTCATCTGGAAGAACAGTTGCCTTGATTTCTGGAGCATTCAAAATTTGACGGAGCTGTAATTGGGCACGAGAGGAGCCAAGTGTACCATAAGAAGCACCAGTGATCATGACTGGCTTGTTCAGCAGTGGATAGATTCCGTAAGAAAGCCAAGCTAGGGCGTTCATGAGAACAGCTGGGATAGAATGGTCGTATTCAGGTGTACCAATAAGTACGCCATCCGCTGCATCGATTTTTTCGGCAATTTCTGATACCAACTCAGGGACGTTTCTGTCAGCAGGTTTATTAAACATTGGGATATCTTTAATCTCAACCAGCTCGATTTCAGCCTTATCAGCAAAGTGCTTAGACATATATTGAAGAAGTTGCCGGTTTGTAGAACGTTTAGAATTTGTTCCAACAATTGCAATAAGTTTTAACATAAAATTTCCTTTCTGAAATTAAGATACAAATCCCTCGTAAGTGCATTTATTTTTCTTTAGGCAAGTAAAACCAGAAGAAAGAGAGGGCGTTTTTAAATGGGCATTAGTTATAAAAGCTAGAGCGATAGAGGTACCGCTTAGTGTGGCAGCAAATTTATCACTTTTGAATTAAGAAGCAGGAATTATCTGCTCTAAAAGGCCTGAGCTACAGAAGAGTTGACTGTCTTGGGTGATAATCAAGGCTTCAATCCCTGCTTGCTCTTCAATCTGAGACAGAATCGATGTCGGACTTTCGCCAAATAAACGAGTTGTCCAGATTTCGCCATCTACGGACTTGTCTGAAACAATGGTCAGACTAGCTAATTGATTTTCGATAGGATAGCCTGTTTTGCGATCCAGAATGTGATGGTAGTTCTGCCCTTCAACTGTAAGGGTTCGCTCGTAGATTCCTGATGTGACCACTGACTGATTGGTGACCGCTAGTATAGCTGAGTGATTGCCGCGAGGCCGCTTGGGATTTTGGATACCAATTCGCCAGGCACGCTGGCTGACTGCATTTTGCCCAATTGTCAGGACATTGCCACCAAGATTGATAAGAGCAGAGGTCACTCCCTGACTCAGCAAATAGTCCTTAATCTTATCAGCGATATAACCTTTAGCCAAGGCACCTAAATCCAGCTTCATGCCTTTCTTAGTCAAAAAAACACTACAATTTTCTGGATTCACCTCAAGTAAGTTTGGGTCAGTCAAGCACAGAGCATGCTGAATCTCCTCCTTACTTGGGAGACGGGCGTCTGAAAATCCTATCCGCCAGGTCTGGACGAGAGGGCCAATCGTGATATTTAAGTGGCTGCCTTTTGCTAGGCTGTGATATTTTCCCAGCTCAATCAGCTCAAAAAGCTCTGGATGAACTTGGACGCTTTCAATTCCTGCCAGATGATTGATAGTCATAAGTTCTGAGTTTTCATCATTGGCACTGAAGCGATTTTTATAGAGATGAAGCAGTTGGACCGCCTCATCTAAGAGTATTTCCGCTCGCTCATGACAGAGAGATATGCAAATCGAACTCCCCATCAAATGAAGTGAGCGAGAAGCAAAGTCCACATTATCACAACCTTTCTAAAATTAACCTCTCTAACCTTATTATATCAAAAAGATACCGGTTTCACAATCTTAAAATTGTTATATTTTCAGAAAATTAACTTTCGCACAAAGCTGTATTTTCGAAGCGATGAGACAGCGGTAGTATAGCTTTTTAGGCTGTATAAGAATTTTTGAAAATCTCGAGCAAATTTCTTGTAAACGCTCACAGGAGATGATATACTGTTCTAGTAAATTATAAATTAAGGTAGGACTATTCTTATGAGTAAAATCGTTGTAGTTGGTGCAAACCACGCAGGTACAGCGTGTATTAATACAATGTTGGACAATTATGGTGCAGAAAACGAAGTAGTTATTTTTGACCAAAACTCAAACATTTCATTCTTGGCATGCGGAATGGCCCTTTGGATTGGACAGCAAATCAGCAAGCCAGATGGACTTTTTTATGCAGATAAAGAAACTTTTGAAGCAAAAGGCGCAAAAGTTTATATGAATTCACCAGTTGAGTCAATTGATTATGATGCGAAAAAAGTTACAGCTATCGTTGATGGCAAAGAGCATGTAGAGTCTTATGACAAATTGATTTTGGCAACCGGTTCTCAGCCAATTCTGCCTCCGATTAAAGGTGCTGAGATGGATCCTAACAGTCGTGAATTTAAGTCAACCTTGGAAAATCTGCAGTTTGTTAAATTGTATCAAAATGCTGCTGATGTTATCGAGAAATTGCAAGATAAGAGCAAACATATCGAACGTGTGGCAGTAGTAGGAGCTGGCTACATTGGGGTTGAGTTGGCAGAAGCCTTCAAGCGCCTAGGTAAAGAAGTGATTCTGATTGACGTTGTGGATACTTGCTTGGCAGGTTACTATGACCACGACTTGTCTGAAATGATGCGTCAAAACCTTGAAGACAATGGTGTTCAATTAGCCTTCGGCCAAACTGTTCAAGCTATTGAAGGTGAAAACAAGGTAGAACGTATTGTAACAGATAAGGCTAGCTATGATGTAGATATGGTTGTCTTGGCAGTTGGTTTCCGTCCAAACACTGGTCTTGGTGCTGGCAAGTTGGAAACATTCCGCAATGGTGCTTTCTTGGTGGATAAGAAGCAAGAAACTAGCATCAAAGATGTTTATGCAATTGGTGACTGTGCGACTGTCTACGATAATTCTATCAATGATACTAACTACATCGCCTTGGCTTCTAACGCCCTGCGCTCTGGTATTGTAGCAGCTCATAATGCTTGCGGTCATGAATTGGAGTCTAACGGTGTTCAAGGTTCTAACGGTATCGAAATCTTTGGTCTGAAGATGGTTTCAACTGGTCTGACAGAAGAAAAAGCAAAACGCTTTGGTTATAGCCCAGCTGTAGTTGAGTTTAAAGATACTCAAAAACCAACCTTCCTTGAAAAGGTTGAGCATCATGATGTTACAATTAAGATTGTCTATGATAAGGATACACGTGTAGTTCTTGGAGCTCAGATGGTTTCTAGAGAAGATATGTCTATGGGTATTCACATGTTCTCATTGGCCATTCAGGAAAAGGTTACAATTGATAAACTGGCCTTGCTGGATCTCTTCTTCCTGCCACACTTCAACAAACCATACAACTACATTACTCAAGCAGCTTTGAAAGCAAAATAAGAAAATGAGTCTGGGATAAATTTCCAGACTTTTTTGTATAGAGCCTTAAAAAAATTGAAAGAAGAAATTTATATTTCATCTGTTTATCAGGCCTGCTTTGTGCTAGAATAGTGGTAAAGTAACTATTTAGAGGAGATTGGGAATGACAAAAGAGGCTAGCTCACGTGAGGACGACATCAAGAGAGAATTTAATTTCGCAACTCATTCGATTATTTCCCAGGTTTTGCGTGGTGTCTTAGTTGGGATTTTTGCTGGACTGGTGGTGGGCGTTTTTCGCTTTCTGATTGAAAAAATCTTTCATTTAGTGCAGGATGTCTACCATAGGAGTCAGCAGTCTTTGCTTTGGTTACTGGCCTTGGTGTTCTTTTATGCTTTCATCGTCTTTCTCAACGCTCGCTGGGTAAAGTCGGAGAAAAACATTAAGGGGTCAGGGATTCCGCAGGTTGAAGCAGAGCTGAAAGGCCTGATGTCACTTTCTTGGTGGAGTGTTCTCTGGAAGAAGTTTGTATTGGGGATTTTAGCCATTTCTAGCGGTCTGATGTTGGGTCGAGAAGGACCAAGTATTCAGCTAGGCGCTATGAGCGGCAAAGGCGTTTCTAAATTTCTGAATTTGAGTGCTGCTGAGGAGAGAGCGCTCATTGCTAGCGGTGCAGCAGCAGGCTTAGCAGCAGCTTTTAATGCACCAATCGCAGGCCTGCTTTTCGTAGTAGAAGAGGTTTACCGTCATTTTTCACGCTTTTTCTGGGTTTCTACGCTGGCGGCCAGTCTAGTTGCTAACTTTGTCTCACTCTCCATGTTTGGCCTAACGCCAGTGCTGGACATGCCGGATAATATCCCGGTCATGAAGCTGGAGCAGTATTGGATTTACCTAGTCATGGGCTTGCTGCTAGGTTTGTCAGGTTATATTTATGAGAAAGTCATTTTGAATATTCAGCAGGTTTACCAGTTTTTGGGGCGCTTGTTTCGAATTTCAGAAGCCTATTATCCCATTCTGGCCTTTGCCTTGATTCTTCCGATTGGTTATTTCCTGCCTCACTTGCTGGGCGGGGGCAATCAGTTGATTTTATCTTTGACCGCTAGTCATTATACTGTGGGAACCTTGCTCTTATTTTTTGTTCTGCGTTTTGTTTGGAGCATGCTGAGTTACGGAAGCGGGCTGCCAGGTGGTATTTTCCTGCCTATTCTAGCTCTGGGTTCACTGCTAGGCGGAGCAATAGGGGCAGTCTGTCTTCAGTTAGGTTTGATTTCTCAGGAGCAATTTCCTATTTTCATTATCCTAGGCATGAGTGGTTATTTTGGAGCCATTTCTAAGGCTCCTCTGACAGCCATGATTCTAGTGACAGAGATGGTCGGTGACATCCGTAATCTCATGCCGCCGGGGCTGGTCACTCTAACTGCTTACATTATCATGGATTTGCTAAAAGGAGCGCCAGTCTATGAAGCTATGCTGGAAAAAATGTTGCCAGACAGTATCGAGGACCAGGGAGATACTACTTTGATTGAAATCCCCGTTTCTGAAAAGATTGCTGGTCGGCAGGTGCATGAGCTAAACTTGCCTGATGGGGTCTTGATTACCATGAATGTCCACAAGGGAAAGACTCAAACGGTCAATGGCAGCACTCGCCTCTATCTGGGAGATACGATTTACTTGGTGCTGAAAAAGACGGAAATCGGGAAAGTTAAAGAAGCGCTGCTTTAATGGTCTAAATAGGCAGTTTTTGATTAAATTGTCAGACAATTTATTGAAATATGAGAAAAAAACTGGTATAATTTACAGGAAATAATCTCTATCTAGGAGAGAAAACAAAGGAGTCACCATGAAAAAACTTGGCATCGTCCTATTTTCAACGGCAATTTTACTGACTGGCTGTGCAGCCAACAATTCTACAAACAAGACTGGCTCAAGCAGTCAAGCATCCAGCAGCCAAACGGCTGTCAATCAGAAAGAATTGGACAAGGCGACAGCGGATTACAAATCTTTTGTCCAAGGACAAATCGATCAGCTCCTGACAGATACGGAGAAGTTTCGTGACACCCTTAAAGAAGGCAAACTAGATGAGGCTAAAAAGCAATATCCACTTATCCGTATGGCCTATGAGCGCTCGGAGCCGATTGCTGAGAGCTTTGGTGAATCAGATGTTAAAATTGACTTCCGCTTAGTCGACTATGTGGACGAAAACAAGACCGAAGAAGGCTGGTCTGGTTTCCACCGCATCGAAAAAATCATGTGGGAACAAAATACGACCAAAGGAACTGAAAGCTATGCTGATCAGCTGGTCAATGATATCAAGGAGCTAAAAGCTAAAATCGCAACAGTTGAAGTGACTCCAGATATGATGCTGACAGGCGCTGTTGACTTGCTCAATGAAGTGGCGACCAGCAAGATTACAGGTGAGGAAGAAGTATTCTCTCATACAGATCTCTATGATTTCCGTGCGAATATTGAAGGAGCAGAAAAGATTTTTGAGCTCTTTAAGCCATTGATTAAGGATAAGGACGAGAAACTCGTCAAGACCTTGGAACTTGAGTTTAAAAACGTCAACGGTCTCTTAGACAAGCACATGACTGACTCTGAAAACTACAAGCTCTATACAGAATTGACAAAAGAAGACACCAAGGAGCTAGCAGAAGCTGTGACCAAACTGGGTGAGCCTCTTTCACAAATGGGAGTCATTCTAAACGGGGAGTAATCATATGACAAACGACGAAAAATGGTTTAATAAAAAGATGGATCGTCGTGAATTTCTTAAAAAAGCAGGGATTGGAGGCGCTGGTCTTGCACTGGGTGTCTCTGGTGCATCTGCTTTTTTCGCTAATCAGGCCAAGGAAGATAAGAAATTCGCTGACGGTGAGGAAGAAATCAGCTTCTATGGAGAGCATCAGGCTGGTATTACAACTCCGATGCAGAAGAATATCTACTTTGTTGTGTTGGATTTGCATACGACAGATAGGGAGACCATTATCCAGCTCTTCAAGAATTGGACAGCCTACAGTGAGAAGCTGGTAGATGGAGAATTGGTCAAAAAAGATAATTCAAATGCCCTTTTGCCACCCATGGATACTGGAGAAACAGTCGGTCTCAACCCTTATCGACTGACCTTGACCTTTGGTATCTCAGCCTCTTTTCTGAAAAAAATGGGCTTGTCAGACAAACGACCGAAAGCTTTTCGGGATTTGCCTCCTTTTCCAAAGGAGCAGCTTAAAGAAAAATATACGGGTGGCGATATTGTCATCCAGGCCTGCGCGGATGATGAGCAGGTAGCCTTTCATGCGGTCCGCAATCTGGTTCGCAAGGGCAGAAATGCCATCACTATGAAGTGGAGTCAATCAGGCTTTGCTGCTATCGGAGACCGGATGTCAACGCCTCGTAATCTCTTTGGATTTAAGGACGGCACAGCCAATGTGACCAAGGAAAAAGACTTCGACAAGGTCATTTGGTGCGATAGCAAGGACTGGATGCAGGGGGGCTCTTACATGGCTATCCGCCGAATCCAGATGTTCCTTGAGACCTGGGACCGAACCAATCTGCAGGAGCAGGAAAACACTTTCGGTCGCTATAAGGAGAGTGGAGCGCCTTTTGGCAAGAAAGACGAGTTTGACGAGGTTGACTTGAAATTGCTGCCAGAGGATTCACATGTCCGTCTGGCCAAGGAGGTTGATAAGCCTATATACCGTCGGTCTTACTCATACTCGGACGGGATTGATGAAAGTACTGGTCAGTTTGACACAGGCCTGCTCTTTCTTTCCTTCCAGAAAGATCCTGATAGCTTTGTCAAAGTTCTGACTAATCTAGGCGCTCAAGATAAGATGAATGAATACGTCACGCATATCGGCAGTGGTTTGTTTGCTTGCTTTGGCGGAGTGAAAAAAGGAGAATACCTTGGTCAAAAATTATTTGAATAAAAGCCTGGTGATTTTGGGGCTTTTGCTTGTCTTTTTAGCTAAGCCGGTTTTAGCGGATGATAGCTACAGCAGTCTATTTGTCAAAATTACTGATGCCAGCACTGCAGTCAAGCAGAAAGACCAGGAAAAAGCCAAGCAGCTAGTCGGAGAGATCAAGACTGACTTTGAAAAGATGGCTAATCATGACTCAGCAGCGGGACAAGAGGTAAGCAAGGCACTAGACTTATCGGGCCAGGTGACTGAGGAGAAACTGACAAAGATTTCTTCGGCCCTCTTGAAATTTGAGAAAGAGCAGAATCCAGTCGACTTAGAGGCTGAGAAAAAGAAGCTTCTCAGTAAGCTAGAGCCAAAATTTGAAAATCTACAAAAAGCCATTAGTGCTAAGGATTTAGAAGCGACACGAGAAGCATACAAGAAGATGAATAGCACCTGGACCACCAATGAAAGCGTGGTGCGAGACAACAGCACAGCCCATTACGGCAAGGTAGAAACAGCCATTTCATTTCTGCGCAGTGCCGTTGAGACGGAGCCTACTGACTTTGACATGATTCAGTCTTCTTTTGATGATTTGAAGGCCGCCATTGATAATTTTGTCAAAGGTGAGAAAGTCCAAGAAGCTGCTGGCAATCTGACGCTGAAAGATGGAATTAAGCTCCTAGAGGAAGCCTTGAGTCTCTTTCAAAGCGGAGATGATAAAAAGGCTGCTGCCAAGATGAAAGAGTTCATCACCATTTGGCCAACGATTGAAGGAGATGTCAGTGTCAATAACCCTTTGCTTTATACCAAGGTTGAGAGTCAGACACCTGTTATTATGGTCAAGGGGAGCGAAGAGAAGTATCAAAAGCAGCTAGAATCCTTGATTAGTGAGCTGTCCCAGATTGACACGACAGCTTCCTATCATTTCTTTGATGCTATGCTGATTTTGCTGCGTGAGGGTGTAGAAGCGCTCTTGATCGTCATGGCTTTGATAACAACTCTGAAAGCTTCCAAGATGAAGAAAGGACTCAAATGGGTTTATGCCGGGGCAGCAAGTGGAGTTCTAGCCAGTGCTGTGATTGCGGCTTTGTTGCAGTTTCTTTTCCCAGCAGTTGCTTCCGGATCCAATCGTGAAATTATTGAAGGTGCAGTGGGAATTTTCGCTGTCGCCATGATGATATTGGTTGGTATCTGGCTGCACAGCAAGGCATCTATCGAGAAATGGAACGACTTTATGGAAAGCCAAATGAAGGCTGTAACAGCCACAGGCAGTTTTCTTTCCATGTTTGCTCTTAGCTTTCTGGCAGTTTTCCGTGAAGGGGCTGAGACTATCCTCTTTTATGCGGGAATTTTGCCGCGCATCACTATGACTGATTTCCTTTTGGGAATCAGCTTGGCTGTTCTGGCCTTGGTCTCGCTGGCCTTTATCATGAGCAAGGCTTCAGGTCTTCTCAAGCCACACAGCATTTTCTTCTGGCTGACCTGGCTAATCTATGCCCTGGCCTTTAAAATGCTGGGTGTCAGCATCCATGCTCTTCAGCTGACCAATATCTTACCAACGCACTTAATCAATGGCTTTGTGACTGTAGACTGGATGGGGATTTATCCTAGCCTAGAAGTGGTAGTTAGTCAGGCCCTCTTTATCCTGCTAGTCGTTTATGTTAGCTTTAAAAATCAGAAAAGCGAGCAGCAGCATGGATAAAAAAGAGCTGACTATTATTGAGCATTTGACAGAGTTCAGACGGCGTTTTCTAGCGGTATTGGCTTGCTTCTTCGTGGTTTTTCTGGTTGGCTTGCTCTTTTCAGCCGATATTTATCGATGGCTGACTAGTAATTTTGAGCAGAAGCTGCTGGTGCTGGGGCCGGATGATATCCTTTGGATTTATATCAGTCTGGCTAGCCTTGTCGCTTTTTCCCTGACCTTGCCATTTTTGGTTTATCAGGTCTGGGAGTTTGTCCGACCAGCTTTGCGAGCCAATGAAGCACGAGCTGTTTTCGCTTATATCCCAGCTACCTTTCTCTGTTTTGTTCTGGGGCTGGCTTTCGGCTTTTACTTTGTGACTCCGGCTATTTTACAGGTTTTGCTGTCGCTAGGTGAGGACCTCTTTGAGACTCGACTGACAGCGCAGAATTATCTTAGTTTCGTCTTTCATACCACTATTCCGATTGCTTGCCTTTTTGAGCTGCCAGTTCTGGTGTCCTTTCTGACTTCTATTGGTTTGCTCAATCCGAAATTTTTGGTAAAATATAGACGATACGCTTACTTTATTTTGCTGGTTTTAGCTGTTGTCCTGACACCGGCCGACTTTATCAGCGATCTGTCTATGACAGTGCCTTTGATTTTGCTCTATGAAGTCAGCATCTTGCTCAGTCGCATCATTTATCAAAGAAAATCAACGAGGAGAAATTAATGGGACTTTTAAAAGACATCGGAGTACCTGGAGTAATCATTATTGTTCTGGGTGCCCTGCTTATTTTCGGACCAAAACGCCTGCCCGAGCTGGGGCAGTCTATCGGTAAAATGTTTTCAGAATTTAAAAAAGCAGTCAATCATGCTGGAGAAGAAGACAAGACCGAGAATAAAAATGAAAAATAGTAAAGAAAAAGCACGGATAGCCGTGTTTTTCTTCTAACATCAAGTATGCTTGTATTAAGGAGTAAAAGTGAAAAAATTAGAAGAACGGATTCTTAGAGATGGACAAGTGCTAGGTGAAAATATCCTGAAAGTTGACTCTTTTCTGACCCATCAGGTTGATTTTTCTCTGATGAAAGAGATTGGCCAGGTCTTTGCGGAGGCGGTAAAGGACGCAGGAATTACCAAGGTAGTGACCATTGAGGCTTCTGGCATTGCTCCGGCTGTCTATGTGTCTGAAGCGCTGAATGTCCCGATGATATTCGCCAAGAAATCCAAAAACATCACCATGACTGAGGGGATTTTGACAGCTGAAGTATACTCTTTCACCAAGCAAGTGACTTCGACCATTTCGATTGCTGGGAAATTTCTCAACTCTGACGATAAGGTGCTGATTATTGACGATTTTTTAGCTAACGGTCAGGCAGCCAAGGGCTTAATTACCATTATCGAGTAAGCAGGAGCGCAGGTTGAAGCGGTTGGCATTGTCATTGAAAAATCGTTTCAGAATGGCCGTCAACTTTTGGAAACAGCTGGTTATCGTGTTCTTTCTTTGGCGCGAATCGCAGGTTTTGAGAAAGGTCAGGTTGTCTTTACTGAGGCAGATATATGATTTCCTCTTACTTTTGACTATCTGTCTGGCTTATAGTATAGTAAAGATAGTTGATATTTTAAAAATCTAAGCTCATTGATTCATTGATTATACTTGGGTAGAAAAAGTTTTTGAGGGATTTCTATGCACCAAACTCATAATTTACAGCAGAGGATGCGGCTCTTTATTTCTATTTTTTTGCCAATTTTGATCTACCAACTGGCCAATTTTTCAGCCTCATTTGTCGATACGACCATGACAGGTCAGTATGACACCTTGCATCTGGCTGGTGTTTCTATGGCAACTAGTCTTTGGATTCCATTTTTCGACCTGCTGATAGGGATTGTTTCGGCCTTGGTACCCATAATCGGGCATCATTTAGGACAAGGGAAAAAAGAAAAGATTGCTTCTGATTTTTATCAGTTTATTTATCTTTCTTTGGGGCTATCGCTAATTTTATTTGCCTTGGTATTTGTGGGCGCTCCTCTAGTTTTGTCTCACCTTGGCCTAGAGCCTTTGGTAGAAGAAGTGGCAAAGAACTATCTTTGGTATCTAGCGCTCGGCATTATCCCTCTTTTGCTCTTTAGCATCATTCGTTCTCTGTTTGATGCTCTGGGGTTGACCAAGCTTTCCATGTATCTCATGCTCTTACTTTTACCTTTGAATGGCACTTTTAATTATGCCCTAATCTACGGAGCATTTGGTTTTCCAGAAATGGGCGGAGCTGGAGCCGGACTTGGGACTTCTTTGGCTTATTGGGTTTTGCTTCTCATATCCTTATTAGTAGCAGTCAAACATCCAAAAATCCGAGCCTATGAGCTATGGAAGATTCGACCACTAGATAAAAAGGGCTTAATTGAAGGCATTCGACTTGGACTGCCTATCGGCGGAACCTTTTTTGCTGAAGTCGTGATTTTCTCTGTTGTTGGCCTGGTCATGGCTAAGTTTTCCTCACTAATCATTGCCAGCCATCAGGCGGCAATGAATTTTTCGAACTTAATGTATGCCTTTCCTATGAGTATTTCAACCTCAATGTCTATTATCGTTTCTTATGAAATTGGAGCTAATCGTCCTGACGATGTTAAGAAATTCTGTAAACTTGGGCGGCTGACGGCTTTGGGAATTGCTGGATTTACCTTCCTCTTTCTCTATATCTTACGCGACCGTGTGGCTGCTCTCTATGGGTCGGATACCGAGTTTATCCGTATGACATCTGTTTTTCTGACCTACAGCCTCTTTTTCCAATTAGCAGATACTTTTGCGGCTCCTTTGCAGGGTATTCTTCGGGGCTACAAGGATACTCAGGTGCCATTTTACTTAGGTTTGATTGCTTATTGGGGAGTTTCGCTGCCTCTGGGGCTCTTCTTAGATCACTATACTAGTTTAGGCCCTTATGGATACTGGATTGGTCTCATTGCCAGCTTGGTGACGAGTGGCATTCTCTTTCAGTGGCGGCTTAATAAAATTCAAAAGAAAAGCAGCTAATTAAACAACTAGCTGCTTTGTTTTATTTTTCCCGCATTTGACCTTGTGGGAAGTAGGTTCCTTCTGGCATGTCGTTAATGATGATATGGACAGCAGACTGAGGTGCGCCAGTATTTCTGACAACAGCTTCAGTTACTTCCTTGGCAAGAGCTTTTTTCTGCTCTAGAGTGCGTCCTTCAAACAAATCAATTCTAACAAATGGCATATTTTCTGCCTCCTTTATTTCGTTATTATTATTTTATCACAAATGAGGTTTTAAAGAGTAGTGAATTATGGTAAAATAATGTGAAGTAAAAATGGAGATAGTGAATTAGCAAAGATTTAAATTATGGCTCAGTTATACTACAAATATGGCACGATGAATTCGGGCAAGACCATTGAGATTTTAAAAGTCGCCCACAATTATGAAGAACAAGGCAAGAGCGTGGTTATCATGACCTCGGCTGTTGATACCCGCGACGGCTTTGGTGTCGTTTCTAGTCGTATCGGCATGAAGCGGAATGCCGTAGCTATTGAAGATCAAACGGATATTTTTGGCTATATCCAACAGCTGCCTGAGAAGCCTTATTGCGTTTTGATTGATGAGGCTCAGTTCTTGAAACGCCATCATGTCTATGATTTGGCTAGAGTGGTGGATGAGCTGGATGTTCCAGTTATGGCTTTTGGTCTGAAGAACGATTTTCGCAATGAACTCTTTGAAGGTTCCAAGCACCTCTTGCTCTTAGCTGACAAGATTGAGGAAATTAAAACCATTTGCCAATATTGCTCTCGTAAGGCCACCATGGTTTTACGGACTGATAACGGAAAGCCAGTTTATGATGGTGAGCAGATCAAAATTGGTGGCCATGAGACTTATATTTCAGTCTGCCGCAAGCACTATTTTAATCCCGACATTAAGTAATCCAACGATAGAAAAAAGGAGATGATGAAAAATCTATGAACATCTATGAACAGTTACAAGCGGTTGAAGATCGCTACGAAGAGCTTGGTGAACTCCTAAGCGACCCAGATGTGGTCAGCGATACCAAGAGGTTTATGGAGCTTTCTAAGGAAGAAGCCAGCACCCGTGATACAGTGACGGCATACCGCGAGTATAAAAAAGTCCTGCAAAACATCACAGACGCTGAAGAAATGATAAAAGACGCCTCTGGTGATGCCGACTTGGAAGAAATGGCCAAGCAAGAGCTAAAAGACGCCAAGGCTGAAAAAGAGGAATACGAAGAAAAACTAAAAATCCTTCTTTTACCAAAAGATCCAAACGATGATAAGAATATTATCCTTGAAATCCGTGGTGCTGCAGGAGGAGACGAAGCGCAGTTGTTTGCAGGAGATCTCTTGCAGATGTATCAAAAATATGCTGAAAGCCAGGGCTGGCGCTTTGAAGTTATGGAAGCTTCTTACAATGGTGTAGGTGGGATCAAGGAAGTGGTCGCTATGGTCTCAGGCCAGTCAGTCTACTCAAAGCTTAAGTATGAATCTGGTGCTCACCGCGTACAACGGGTTCCTGTAACCGAGAGCCAAGGTCGCGTTCACACCTCAACAGCAACTGTCTTGGTGATGCCAGAAATCGAAGAAGTCGAATACGACATTGATCCTAAAGATCTGCGAGTGGACATCTACCATGCTTCAGGTGCTGGCGGACAGAACGTCAATAAGGTTGCGACCGCGGTTCGTATTGTCCATCTACCAACCAATATCAAGGTCGAAATGCAGGAAGAGCGGACCCAGCAGAAGAACCGGGATAAGGCTATGAAAATCATCCGAGCTCGTGTAGCAGACCACTTTGCTCAAATCGCTCAAGATGAGCAAGATGCAGAGCGCAAGTCTACGATTGGTACAGGTGATCGCTCAGAGCGGATTCGCACCTATAATTTCCCGCAAAATCGAGTGACAGATCACCGTATCGGCTTGACCTTGCAAAAGCTGGACACGATTTTAGCTGGCAAACTGGATGAAGTCGTTGACGCTCTGGTTCTCTATGACCAAACGCAAAAACTAGAAGAGCTGAATAAATAATGACATTAGCTCAATATTTGCTGCAGCTAGAGCAAGAGCTAGTAGCAGCTGGAGAAGAAGCAGAAAGCCTGTCTTTCGTTTATAGGGCTCTTAATAAGCTCTCCTTTACCGACTTTGTTCTCAAACTTAGGGCAGAAGTAAGTCAAAAAGACCGTGACCAGCTAAAAGCTATTCAAGAGCAGCTGCTTGTTCACAAGCCAGCCCAGTATATCATTGGCAGCAGTGACTTTCACGGCCTGACTCTCAAGGTGGATGAGCGGGTTCTGATTCCAAGGCCTGAGACGGAGGAGCTAGTGGAGCTGATTTTGTCAGAAAATCCCGAAAGTTCTCTGTCTGTCTTGGATATCGGAACGGGTAGCGGAGCCATTGCTCTGGCACTGGCAAACAGCCGTCCAAACTGGCAGATTACTGCTTCTGATCTCTCGGATGATGCTCTTGCCTTGGCAGCAGAAAACGCTCAGTCCTGCGAACTTAACCTTGCTTTTGTCCAATCCGATTGCTTGGATTCGATTCAAGGAAAATTTGACATTATCGTCTCCAACCCGCCCTATATTTCAGAAGCAGATAAAGACGAAGTTGGACTCAATGTTTTGACCTCAGAGCCTCACATGGCCCTCTTTGCTGAGGAAGATGGCTATGCCGTCTATCGGAAAATAGCCGAGCAAGCAGGAGACTATCTGACAAAAAAAGGAAAAATCTATCTGGAAATTGGTTACAAGCAAGGAGATGGCATCAGGGAGTTGCTGGAAAAAAACTTCCCTCAAAAACGAATCCGAGTCCTGAAAGATCAATTTGGCAAAGATAGAATGGTGGCGATGGACAATGGATAAGATAGAAAAGACTCTGGTAGCAGGTGGAGCGGTTGTCCTGCCGACAGAAACTGTTTATGGCCTCTTTGCTCAGGCTTTAAATGAAGAGGCAGTTGAGCGAGTCTACGAATTAAAACGAAGACCTCGTGACAAGGCTCTTAATCTCAATGTGGCTAGCATAGAAGAGATTTATGCTTTTTC
Source organism: Streptococcus sp. 27098_8_82 (assembly GCF_041431615.1). Classification (NCBI taxonomy): domain Bacteria; kingdom Bacillati; phylum Bacillota; class Bacilli; order Lactobacillales; family Streptococcaceae; genus Streptococcus; species Streptococcus sp. 27098_8_82. The sequence goes on along the minus strand of NZ_JAPVYB010000001.1, from coordinate 644,106 downwards.
TAAGAACCAGCCCAGTTATCTGAAGCAACTCTATCAAGCCTTTCTGCCTGGGCCGCTGACTATTATCCTCCAAGCCAATGACCGAGTGCCGACTTGGATCAACTCAGGTATGGAAACTGTGGGCTTTCGGATTCCTAAGCATCCGGTTACGCTTGACTTGATTCGCAAGTACGGTCCCTTGATTGGTCCATCCGCCAATCTTTCTGGAAAAGCTAGTGGAACTTCTTTCCAGCAGATTATGATGGATTTTCAAGAAGAGATCTCAGGTGTAGAAGATGATGCATCTTTGACAGGTCAGGATTCAACTATTCTGGACTTGTCTGGAGAAAAGGCACTCATTTTACGCCAAGGGGCAATCACGCGCGAGTATATTCTCGCCCAAGTAAATGATATAAATTTTTAACTTTAGGACCTAAGGTCCTATTTTCGCAAAAGAAGGGAGACACCTTATGATTTTTGACCAAGAAGACTACAAAGCATTTGACCCAGAGATTTGGGAAGCAGTTGCTAAAGAAGAAGAACGTCAGCAGCATAATATTGAGCTGATCGCTTCAGAAAATGTCGTTTCTAAAGCTGTCATGGCTGCTCAAGGTTCTATTTTGACCAATAAGTACGCTGAGGGCTACCCAGGCCGCCGTTACTATGGTGGGACAGATGTAGTGGATGTGATTGAGAGTCTGGCAATTGAGCGTGCCAAGGAAATCTTTGGCGCCAAGTTTGCTAATGTTCAGCCTCACTCAGGCAGCCAAGCAAATTGCGCTGCTTATATGGCTTTGATTGAGCCAGGCGATACAGTTATGGGCATGGATTTGTCTGCGGGCGGCCACTTGACTCATGGTGCATCAGTTAGCTTCTCCGGTCAAACCTACAATTTTGTATCTTATAGCGTAGATCCCGAAACAGAATTACTGGACTTTGATGCCATCCTCCAGCAAGCCAAAGAGGTTCAGCCTAAGCTGATTGTGGCGGGAGCTTCAGCTTACTCTCATATTATTGACTTCTCAAAATTCCGTGAAATTGCTGATGCGGTAGGGGCTAAGCTCATGGTTGATATGGCTCACATCGCTGGCTTAGTCGCTGCAGGCCTCCATCCAAGCCCTGTGCCTTATGCGGATATCACAACCACGACGACCCACAAGACCTTGCGCGGACCTCGCGGTGGATTGATTTTGACAAATGATGAAGACCTAGCTAAGAAAATCAACTCAGCTATCTTCCCAGGAATTCAGGGCGGACCATTGGAGCATGTTATTACAGCCAAAGCAGTTGCCTTTAAAGAAGTACTTGATCCAGCTTTCAAAGTCTATGCTCAGCAGATTTTGGATAATGCCCAAGCCATGGCCCAAGTCTTCCGTCAACATGACAAGTTCCGTGTGATTTCTGATGGTACTGAAAATCACCTTTTCTTAGTGGATGTCACTAAGGTTGTAGAAAATGGAAAAGTCGCTCAAAATCTCTTGGATGAAGTCAATATTACCCTTAATAAAAACTCCATCCCTTACGAGACTTTGTCACCATTTAAGACTAGCGGCATTCGTATCGGTACAGCAGCTATTGCAGCTCGAGGCTTTGGTGTAACAGAAAGTATCAAGGTGGCCGAGCTTATTATCAAGGCTCTGGAAAATGCTGAAAACGAAGCGGTGCTGAATCAGGTGCGGGCGGAAGTTCGTGAATTGACAGACGCTTTTCCACTCTATGAGGGCTTGAACTAAGATGGATATTTACGTAAAAAAAGCGATTATTCATCAATTCAGCCCAGCTGATACCGAACTGCTGCTGGCGGATAAGTTTCTCAACATTACTCCTAAGATTGAAGAATACCTGCGCAAGAAGATTGAGCGGGTCTATTCTGACGATGCTAAAACAGGTGTTTTCGATCCCGAAAACGTCTTTTTAGCCCATCTTTCAGACGACCTACTAGAAACATCAGTGACAGTGGCCAAGCTCTGGCAGGAGGAGTTTTCTGTCAGTGAAAACCAGAAAACCAATGATTTGATTTTTGTCCAGTTTGACAAAGAAGGTGTGGAACACTTCGCTTTTCTGCGGATTGCTCTGCGGGAAACTCTGACCCACTTGGGTGGTGAGGTGGACAATCCTATCAAGCTGACGCAGAACAATTTACCTGGATTTGGTACAGGTGCAGACGAGGCTTTGGTCATCAATCTCAAGTCTCGCAAGTACCATCTGATTGAAAAACGCATCAAGTATAACGGTGCCTTTCTCAATTATATGTCGGACAATCTCTTGCAGGTCAATCCGACAATCTCAGCCAAGAAATCAATCAAAGCGCTTGAGAAGACTGCTCAAAAAGTTGCCGAAAGTTTTAACAAAGACGATTTCCAGTTTCAGTCTAAGGTTAAATCCAGTATTTTCAAAAATCTGGAAGAAAACGACGAATTGTCGCCTGAGAAACTGGCCGATGATCTTTTTGACAGCAATCTAACTGCCCGACTTACCTTTATTGACCAAGTCAAGGAAGCTATTCCTGAGCCAGTCAAATTTGATGAGATTGATAGTAGCCGCCAGAAGAAAAAGTTCGAAAATCAGAAACTCTCCCTTTCAAATGGAATTGAGCTCATCGTTCCTAATAATGTCTATCAGGACGCAGAGTCTGTAGAATTTATCCAGAACGACAACGGAACCTATTCTATTTTGATTAAGAACATCGAGGATATCCAAAATAAATAATGTTTAAATTTCTAAGAAGACTGATTTTAGTCCTTTTCGTGCTATTTGCCGGCTATAAAATTTATCAGGTTCATCATGATGTCAAACAAGTCATGAAGTATCAGAGCTTAGTCAGAGAAGTGCTGGACGAGCAGGACACAGCGGCCAATGAAGAATTGGTTCTGGCCATGATTTATACAGAGACAAAGGGAAAAGACACTGATGTCATGCAGTCCAGTGAAAGCGCGACTGGTCAGACTAATGCCATTACGGACAACAAAGAAAGTATTCGCCAGGGCGTTCAAACCCTGTCTGATAACCTAGAGTTAGCCAGCGAGAAAAAGGTGGATGTTTGGACAGCAGTACAAGCCTATAATTTCGGTCAGGCCTATATCGACTACGTCGCTAAAAACGGTGGCGAAAATACGCTGGAGCTGGCTAAGAAATATTCAAAAGATGTGGTGGCGCCAAGCTTAGGGAATGTAACTGGCAAGACCTACGGCTACTATAACCTGATTTCTATTTTCCACGGCCCAGAGCTCTATATCAACGGCGGTAATTATTATTATTCCCGTCAGGTCAAGATGAACATGCACATTATGCGCCTCTTAAAATGGTTTTAGAAAGAAGTTTTCAGCCTTCTTTCTTTTTTGATGGTGAAGTAATAATCCAGATATTTGTAACCACGATGGATACATGATATAATTTTGTACATCTATCATAAAAAGGAATGAAAAATGAACAAAAAACTTGCTTTTAAGCTCCTCATTCTGGTTTTAGTGACAATTGCCGGTCTAACAGCTTTTTACAACCATAAAGAAGCCACGGCACTCAATACAAAACAATATGTTCAGTCAACAACGCCGACCTTGTTTTTCCACGGTTTTGGATCCAGCTCTAATGCTGAAAATCATATGACAGAGGCAGCCAAAAAAGCTGGAGTCACTCAGACAATTATCACAGCAAATGTCAGTAAAAACGGGCAAGTAAGCTTATTAGGCGAGATACCAAAAGGTGCTATCAATCCCATTATCAAGGTAAACTATGAAGATAACCGCAATGCCGACTACGCTCAAGATGGCAAATATGCAGCAGCTGTGATTCGCAAGCTAGAAGAAACTTATGGTTTTAAGAAGATGAATCTGGTAGGCCATTCGATGGGAAATATGTCCATCCTCTTTTATATGCTGGAGAACGGTCAGGATGAAAAGCTGCCCGAGCTGCAAAAGCAGGTCAATATTGCCAACCATGTTAATGGTCTGCAAGGAAGAGACTTGCCTGAAGATTTGAGTATCCTAGACGACCAAACTGGCCAGCCTAGTGCTATGAGCCAGACTTATCAAAAACTACTGGGATTACGAGAAGTTTACCCGCAAGAGCAGGTAGATGTCCTTAATATCTACGGCGATTTCAAAAATGAATCCGACGGTTCTGTCCTCAATATTTCTTCCCGCAGCCTCAAATATCTCCTAGTTGAGAATGCTAAATCTTACCAGGAAAAGAAAATTACAGGTCAGTTGGCTCAGCATAGCCAATTGCATGAGAATCCAGAAGTAGACGAGTTATTAATTGACTTCCTTTGGAAAAAGTAGAAAAGAGCAGTCACTTGCTAGCAAATCCAGTGACTGTTTTTTCTTTGAACTTCTTTGAGAAATGTTGTAAAATGTATCTATTATCTCAAGCCCTCAATGGATGAGATAATAATAGCTCCATCATTGCAGCAACTTAACTGAAGCACTCTAAACATCAAAAGGAGCGAAAATCACAAGCTCAAGAAACAGAAATTCGAGTCACTCAGAAAGAAGTTTGCTCTATAAAAAAAGCTATAGAATTTGGGAAACTATAGCGGGAGGAAAAGAGGAAAAAATATGAAATTCAAAAAAACTTTAATGACAGCAGGAGCCTTGCTGGCTACTCTGTTTACTGTATCGACCGCAGCTGCCGATTCAAATGTTCAGAAAGTCATTGATGAGACATACGTGCAGCCCGAGTATGTGCTGGGTTACTCCTTAGATGAGAGCCAAAAACAGCAGACCTTGCAGATGCTGGGCTACAATTCATCCAGCGACAGCAAGCCGCTTAAGACCATGACGCCAGAAGTTTACTCTAAAATCATGGATGTTGCTAACGACCCTAGCCTGCAGCTTTATTCTTCTGTAAAAATCCAGAAGATAGGCGGCAATAAGCCATTAGAGGTCAAAATTGTCACTCCACAAAACATCACTAAGGTTACAGAAGATATGTATCGCAATGCAGCTGTTACTCTGGGTGTTCAGCACGCGCAGATTACCGTTGCAGCACCAATTCCGGTAACAGGTGAGAGCGCCTTGGCAGGGATTTACTACTCTCTAGAGGATAATGGCGCGACCATTCCTCAGGAAAATAAAAATCTAGCACAGGAAGAACTGGCTGCCCTTTCTGGCATCAATGCTGAAAATACAGGTAAGGAAGGCTATGACGCAGACAAGCTCAACGTAGCCTTGGCTGATATCAAAGCGGCTATTGCCAATGCTAAGAAGAACAACAGCAATCTGACAGCAGATGATGTTCGTAAGATTGTTGAAGAAACCTTGAAAAACTACGGTCTGACTCAGTCAGTGACCAGTGACCAAATCAACCTCATCGTGAATTTCGCTGTTAATCTTTCAAACAGTGGAGTCATTACAGATTCTGACTTTACAAAGACACTTAGTGACTTGAAAGACAGCATCGTTTCAAAGGCAGGGGATACTTTTAACAATATTAACCTCAACTTTGATGCAAACGGCCTCCTTCAAGAAGGCGGTAATTTCTTTTCTAATATCTGGAATGCCATTGTCAACTTCTTTAAAGGATTGTTCGGCGGTTAATTTCTAGACATAAAACAAGGCTAGGACATTTTAGTCCTAGCCTTGTTTTATGTCTAGAAATGAAATTTTAATTTAGCTTTTTAAAAAGAAAATACGGAAGAGCAGCAGTAGACAAAGGTGAAGCGGATAAAAAGCATAAAAACCCCACTTTACCCAGGCAGGCGAATAACCGCGCTGGCCGTTATAGGCCTTGAGAAGCGGCAGAGTCAGGAGTAGACCCAACATAGCAGCCGCATCGCAGAGCAGGACAGGATTGGGAACTGTATAAAAGGCCCAAAGATTTATCAGAATAGACACTACCATAAGGGTGAGGATTGGTGTGACAAAGCCGTCTGATTCCTCTCGTTTTTCGTAGAAACCAACGATCGTCAAGATTCCCAAAAAGCCCCAGTCCGATTGCCAAGTCAGAAAAGAGAATGTCAAAATCAAGAGCAAGCGCAGAAAAGAATGCTGAACCTTTTCCAAAAATACTAGCAATAAAAGCCCTAAGAGCAAAGTGTAGAGAATGTTATTATTAACCGTCAATGGTTTGTGGCTTTCAAAAAGATAATAGAATGGTAGAATGGATAGTAACCAAAAAAGAGTTAGACGAAGTGCGTATTTCCCTCTGCTTCGTGTATACTGAAAGCCCTCAACCAGTAAATAAGCCATGATTGGAAAAGTCAGTCGTCCAATTGTTTCAGTCAAGAAATACAAGTAAATATTCTGGTTTTCCAACTCTAGCGTATGTCCCAAATGGTTGATAAGCATAGCAGCAATAGCAATCAATTTCAAATGAAAAGCATCCAGCGATTTTTTCATCTCTAACTCCTTCATCAATATTTTACTAGTCATTATATAAAAAATGGTGTGCGAAGTCAATGCAATCAAAAAGGGCTTTTCGCCCTTTTTGAAGTAAGAATAATATGTTTTTATATTTTTACTCCCACTCTACAGTTGCAGGTGGTTTGCTGGTGATATCGTAGACGATGCGGTTGACGTGATCCACCTCGTTGACGATACGAACAGAGATTTTTTGCAGAACATCCCAAGGAATCTTGGCAAAGTCAGCTGTCATGCCATCAATAGAAGTGATAGCGCGAATCGCAATTGTGTAGTCGTAAGTTCGGCCGTCGCCCATGACACCAACAGATCGGACACCTGTATTAACAGTAAAGTATTGCCAGATGTCGCGGTCAAGACCAGCTTTGGCGATTTCTTCTCGGAGAATAGCGTCAGATTCGCGAACCGTTTCCAATTTTTCCTCAGTGATTTCTCCCATGACACGAATAGCAAGTCCTGGTCCTGGGAATGGCTGGCGCCAGACAATTTCATCAGGCATACCAAGCTCGGTACCCAAAGCACGAACTTCATCCTTATAAAGTGTGTTCAACGGCTCAATCAGCTCAAACTGCATGTCCTCCGGAAGACCACCAACGTTATGGTGAGATTTAATAGTCTGAGCAGTGTCGGTACCGGATTCGATGACATCGGTATAAAGTGTGCCCTGAGCTAAGAATTTTACATCTTTTAGTTTGCTGGCTTCGTCGTCAAAGACATAGACAAACTCGTTTCCGATGATTTTACGTTTTTGTTCTGGATCTGAGACACCAGCTAGTTTATCAAGGAAACGTTTAGCTGCGTCAGCCTTAATGATATTCAAGCCAAATTTACCGCCCAGCATATCCATGACCTGATCTGCTTCGCCTTTACGCAAAAGACCATGATCCACAAAAATACAGATTAGTTGATCGCCGATTGCTTTCTGTAAGAGAACACCGACAACAGAAGAGTCTACACCACCAGAAAGTCCCAACAGAACCTTCTTGTCACCAACGGTTTGGCGGATTTTTTGAATTTCCATGTCAATGAAGTTATCCATAGACCAGTCGCCTTTAGCTCCACAAATATTCAGAGCAAAGTTACGAAGAATATCATAACCAAACTCTGAATGACGAACCTCAGGGTGGAACTGAATGCCGTAGATTTTCTTAGTTGGATTTTCAATGGCTGCAAAAGGACAGTCAGCAGAAGTACCAGTACGGACAAAGTCTGCAGGAATTTCTGTTACTGCATCTCCATGGCTCATAAGAACTAGCTGGCTTTCAGGTGTTCCGTTGAAAAGACTGGAGTTAGCAGTATGTGACAGAGTTGACTGACCATATTCACGATTTCCAGCATGACCAGCAGGGACAACCTTGCCGCCCAGCTTGTGAGTCAAAAGCTGCATACCATAGCAGATTCCTAAAATCGGGATTCCCAACTCAAAAATTTCCGGGTCAATATCAAAAGAGCCGTCTTCATATACAGAATTCGGACCGCCGGAAAGGATAATCCCGACAGGCTGGATAGCACGGACTTCGTCAGCAGTAATCTTGTGGCTCTTGAGCTCAGAAAAAACACCGATTTCACGAATGCGACGTGAAATCAGCTGGTTGTACTGGCTTCCGTAATCAAGCACGATGATCTTTTCGACATCTTGCAATTCAGTTCTAGTTGTCATCTGTTCCCTTTCTTAAAAGAAGTTATCTTTTCCCCTCATTTTATCACAAAAAAGGAATTTTTCCAAGGTAATAAGGAGTAAGAGTGATGAAAAAACGAATATGAGTCTTTATTTGACAAAACTGCTAGAATCGTTAGAAAAGCAAGCGTTTGAGAGCTAATACTTATCATTTAGTTTGACATTTGAAGTATTTGGTACTAAAATAAAGGAAGGTATCAAATAAGAAAGAAGAGTCAACATGTTGCCCGCATATATCAAAATTCATGATCAGATTAAGAAAGACATCGACGATGCCGTTTGGGAGATTGGAGAGCGCCTGCCCAGTGAGCGAGATCTAGCCGAAACCTTTAAGGTCAGCCGTATGACCCTGCGTCAGGCCATTACGCTCTTGGTTGATGAGGGGGTGCTAGAGCGTCGGGTCGGCAGTGGTACCTTCGTAGCCAGCACACGTGTTCAGGAGAAAATGCGCGGCACCACCAGCTTCACGGAAATCATGAAGGCGCAAGGCAAAACGCCATCCAGCCAGCTTATTTCTTATCGGCGTACCCTGCCCAGCGAGCAGGAAGTGGAGAAGCTAGGCATCCATAAGACAGAAAATGTCATTCGGATGGAGCGAGTTCGCTACGCTGACGATTTGCCGGTGGTCTACGAGGTGGCTTCAATTCCAGAGAAGTTCATTAAGAATTTCAAAAAAGAAGAGGTGACCAGTCATTTCTTCCAGACCTTGCAGGAACATGGCTATAAGATTGGCAAGTCCCAGCAGACGATTTATGCTCGGCTGGCTAAGGAAAAAATCGCCAATTACCTTGATATTCCTCGTGGTCATGCCATCTTAGGACTGACTCAGATTTCTTACTTTGACGACGGCACAGCTTTTGAATATGTAAAAAGTCAGTATGTTGGCGATCGTTTTGAATTTTATTTGGAAAACAATTAATTATTGCAAAACTCTTGGTTATCACTAAGAGTTTTTTACTTGTCTTTTACACAGAAGAAAAAGCTGATTGAAGTTTTGCAATCTCACATTTCCAGTGTTTATTTCCCTTGTCAGACTAGAGTTTATCATGCTTTTCTGGTATAATGTTTCTTATGGAAATTGAAAAAACAAACCGAATGAATGCTCTTTTTGAGTTTTATGCGGCGCTTTTGACTGACAAGCAGATGAACTATATTGAACTCTACTATGCAGATGATTACAGCCTGGCTGAGATTGCTGAGGAGTTTGGCGTTAGCCGTCAGGCCGTTTATGATAATATCAAACGGACAGAGAAGATTCTGGAAGACTATGAGAAAAAGCTGCACATGTACTCGGACTACATTGTTAGAAGCCAGATATTTGACCAGATTACAGAGAAATACCCTGACGACAGCTATCTGCAGGAGCAAATTGGGATTCTGTCTGGTATTGACAACCGAGAGTGACCATGCCTAAACAAGTGATATACAAAGGAATGTCTTGTTGGTTGTTAGAGTTGGAAGAATCTTTTCCTGCCAGGGTACAAATCATCTCCCCTGACGATCTTTCTAAGGCAATGCAAGAAGGCTTCAACTGCTGGGGCTACCCAAATGAGATTATGAAAGAAGTCTCTGCTGAGGAATACGCTTGTTTAACTCGTTTTGGAAAATTTCCACTGAATTGATTGAAATAGAAACTAGGAGAAATAAAAAATGGCATTTGAAAGTTTAACAGAACGTTTGCAGAACGTCTTTAAAAATCTACGCAGAAAAGGGAAAATCTCAGAGAGCGATGTCCAGGAAGCAACCAAAGAGATTCGTCTGGCCCTTTTAGAAGCCGATGTTGCTCTGCCGGTTGTCAAAGACTTTATCAAGAAAGTCCGTGAGCGCGCTGTCGGTCATGAGGTTATCGACACCCTCAATCCAGCGCAACAAATCATCAAGATTGTTGACGAAGAGCTGACAACTATTCTGGGTTCTGATACTGCTGAGATTATCAAGTCACCAAAGATTCCAACTATTATCATGATGGTTGGTCTGCAAGGGGCTGGTAAGACCACCTTTGCCGGAAAGCTTGCTAATAAGCTCAAGAAAGAAGAAAATGCTCGTCCTCTCATGATTGCGGCGGATATTTACCGTCCGGCGGCTATTGATCAGCTGAAAACACTTGGACAGCAAATTGATGTACCTGTCTTTGCTCTGGGGACCGAAGTTCCAGCAGTTGAGATTGTCCGTCAGGGTTTGGAGCAAGCCAAAGCAAACCACAATGACTATGTCCTGATTGATACGGCTGGGCGCCTTCAGATTGACGAAAAGCTCATGCAGGAGCTGTCAGATGTCAAAGCGCTGGCTAATCCGAATGAAATCCTCTTGGTTGTCGATGCCATGATTGGTCAGGAAGCGGCTAATGTCGCTCGTGAGTTTAACAGTCAACTGGAAGTGACCGGGGTTATCCTGACTAAGATTGATGGCGATACCCGTGGTGGTGCAGCCCTGTCTGTTCGTCAGATTACTGGTAAGCCTATTAAATTTACTGGTACCGGTGAAAAAATCACTGATATCGAAACCTTCCACCCAGACCGTATGTCTAGCCGGATTCTAGGCATGGGGGACATGCTGACTTTGATTGAAAAAGCCTCTCAAGAATATGATGAGAAAAAATCGCTTGAAATGGCTGAAAAGATGCGGGAAAACACCTTTGATTTCAATGATTTTATTGATCAGTTGGATCAGGTACAAGGCATGGGACCTATGGAAGACTTGCTCAAGCTGATTCCAGGTATGGCCAATAATCCTGCCCTCAAGAATATCAAAGTGGACGAGAAAGAAATTGCCCGCAAGCGCGCTATCGTATCCTCTATGACACCGGCTGAGCGTGAAAATCCTGACTTGCTGAGTCCTAGCCGTCGCCGTCGGATTGCTAATGGTTCAGGTAACAGTTTCGTTGATGTCAATAAATTTATCAAAGACTTCAATCAAGCTAAGCAGATGATGCAGGGCGTTCTGTCAGGCGATATGAGCAAGATGATGAAGCAAATGGGTCTCAATCCAAACAATATGCCTAAGAACATGCCTGGTGGCGGAGGAATTCCCGACATGTCAGCTCTTGAAGGCATGATGGGCCAAGGAAGTATGCCAGATATGTCAGGCTTAGGAGGAGCCGGCATGCCGGATATGAGCCAAATGTTCGGAGGTGGTCTCAAAGGGAAGGCCGGAGAGTTCCTGATGCGCCGCAGCATGAATAAAATGGCCAAGCAAATGAAGAAAAACAAGAAGAAGCGGAAGTAATAACAAAAAAACAAGTCGCATAACTAAGTTTTATGTGGCTTGTTTTTGGAAACATCAGATTCAGATACGGAGACTAGAATGAAGCCTTTTTTGACTCAATTGATTCATCGACTTGCTAAAACCTTTCAAAAATTATTGAATAAGCTGCCTTCCCACCCTATTTCTCATCTACCTGCCAGCAAGGTCGAAATATGTCCCATTATCATGATTCCAGGTAGTTCGGCGACAGAGAATCGATTTAATCGAATGGTTAAAAAGCTCAACCGCAATCAGCATCCACGTCATAGTCTGGTCCGTATTAAAGTATGGAATGACGGACACATGACTTACCGAGGGCATTTGAAGCGCAAGGATAGAAATCCCATTTTTGTGGTTGGCTTTCAAAATAATCGCGATGGTTATGAAAACATCAAGCAGCAGGCGGCCATGTTTGATGCTGCCTTAACTGTTTTGCGAGAGAAGTACTCTTTTGACAGCTTTAAGGCGCTGGGGCATTCTAACGGTGGTCTAGTTTATACAATATTCTTGCAGCAATATCTGGCAAACCACTCTGGGTTAGAGATGGAAAAGCTTCTGACTATCGGCAGTCCTTATAATCTAAACAAGAAAAATCTCGATCATCGAGTCCCGATGTTAGATGACTTTATAGCCAATCAAAGAAAACTGCCTAAGAAGCTGCAGCATTTGTCGATTTTGGGAATCTTTTTCCGAGATGGCGACGGAATTGTCCATAAAAGCAGTGTAGAGGCTGGGAGCTTGATTTACAAAGGAAAGATTGCTTCACACAGAGAGGTAATCATTACAGGCAAGGATGCACACCATTCTTCCTTGCCACAAAATGAACAGGTAGTTGATTTGATTAGGGAGTTTTTATTCTAGCAATTTTTACATAATTTTATTTCAGTAAAAAAATAGAAAGACATTAAAAAATGAAAATGACAGACATTCTTCATAGGTATATGGTGACTTTGATCTGATAAATGAAAAACGGAATGAAGACAATGAAGACTATGAAATCATTTTGATTAAGCCAAAGGATAATCAAGAATACAAAAGATGCCGTTTGGCAAAGAAAACACCTAAAAAAGAAGGCTACTTTACAGTCTTTTGGAAAAAAGACCAAGACAACAAGAATATTCCTTATACTGATAAAGACTTGGGTGACGAACTGGTTATTGTCGTGATCGACGGCTGTCATTAAAGGATTGTAAAGGAAAGATGGCTATGCGGTTTTATCCGTCCTGGTGCAGCAATTTAAATAAAACAGCTGGATTATTTTCAAAAAATCGAATTAGAAGAATAAGTTTTAGGAAAAACAAGACAGAGTTTAGTTTCTCAATTCTGTCTTGTTTTTATTATCTGTTATCTGTTTTGTAGTAAAGTTAGATTACTTACCTCCCTCTATCATCTTTCCGAAAAACTATAATTTTCTTGAAAAATATATCTAGATATGCTATACTACTGTTATAGAAAAAACGGAGAAATGTGATGAGACGTGAACTGTTGTTAGAAAGAATTGATAAACTTAAGGCTACCATGCCCTGGTACATTTTGGAATATTACCAGTCTAAGCTGGCAGTACCTTATAGTTTTACAACCTTATACGAATATCTCAAAGAATATGATCGCTTTTTTAACTGGGTGCTGGAATCTGGCATCACAGACGCTTCGCATATTGCTGAGATTCCTCTCTCGGTCTTGGAAAACATGACCAAGAAAGACATGGAAGCCTTTATTCTTTATCTGCGCGAGCGGCCGCTTCTCAATGCTAATACGACCCAAAACGGTGTTTCCCAGACAACCATCAATCGAACTCTTTCGGCTTTGTCAAGCCTCTACAAATATTTGACTGAGGAAGTTGAAAACGAGCAGGGTGAGCCCTACTTCTATCGAAATGTGATGAAAAAGGTTGCTACTAAGAAGAAAAAGGAAACTCTGGCTGCTCGTGCAGAGAATATTAAGCAGAAGCTCTTTTTAGGGGATGAGACGGAAGGATTTCTCCAGTATATTGATAGGGAGTACCCTAAGAAGCTCTCTAATCGCGCCCTGTCCTCTTTTAACAAGAACAAGGAACGAGATTTAGCCATCATTGCCTTGCTGCTAGCCTCTGGTGTTCGTCTGTCTGAAGCTGTTAATCTAGACCTGAAAGACATTAATCTCAAAATGATGGTCATTGAAGTAACAAGAAAAGGCGGAAAAAGGGACTCTGTCAATGTTGCTGCCTTTGCCATGTCCTATTTAGAAGAGTATTTAAGTATTCGGAGCAAGCGATACAAGGCCGAAAAGACTGATACAGCCTTCTTTTTGACTGAATACCGCGGCAATCCTAATCGAATCGATGCTTCCAGTGTCGAAAAAATGGTGGCCAAGTATTCCGAGGACTTCAAAGTGCGAGTGACTCCTCACAAACTCCGCCATACGCTTGCTACACGCTTATATGATGCAACCAAATCTCAAGTTCTCGTAAGTCATCAGCTAGGGCATGCTAGCACTCAGGTAACGGACCTCTACACCCATATTGTCAATGATGAGCAAAAGAATGCTTTGGATAAATTATAATATTACATAATTTAAAATATGTAACAACAGAGACAGCAATAACAACAAAAGAGCGAAAATCTAGTTTAGATGCTTCGCTCTTTCTTTTATAAAAATTCAATCCAATAGTTCCGATGAGGTTCAATAATAAGCGGTCTGCCCCAGAAGTGCTTGAGATGCTCCAGATTTGCTGCTGTGACAGGTCGATTCTTGGAGTTGTACTTTTCAGCGCTTTCTCTAGTTAGGAAACATTTGACTGCTTCGTAGGAGCCTTCTGCTGTCTCTCTATTCAGCCCTTCGAAGCTAACTTCATCGCCTGGCTGAGGATTATCCGTGAAGAGTTTTCCGATAAAATAGACCGTTTTACTCTTCATCAGATCGTAAGCCTTGATATTCTCTATTCGATTATTAGCTGCTGCAAACATGATACAAAAGCTGTCTACAAGATCCTTCAAGGGCATCAGGTCTTCCTTGGGAACGAAAACATCTACCATGTAGAGCCCGCCAATGACTAGGTTTTGGAAAGAAGGTTGCTGAATAACATTATCCAACGCCATGCCAAGCGGTAATTTCACAGCTTGATAGCCTGATTTTTCAAATTCTTCTTTCTTTTTCTCATAATCTTCTGGAGATATGCTAACATAAAAATTGTCTGGATTAGGAGATGGTTTTTTCTTCAGAAAAGCTACAACTGTGCGGTCCAACTGCTCAAACAGACCAAGGCTTTCTACTGGGACTTTCTGCATCAAGGCACCCCTTTCTCTAATTCCCTATCATTTTATCATATCTGGTAGATAAAGCCTAGAGAAAACTAGCTGGTTAAGGAAACGTAAGAATGTTGTTGATTTGAAATATACTGTTTACATGAAAAACCAAACTCTTCGAGAGCTTGGTTTTCTTTATGTCATATTTTAACCGACGATAGCTTCGGCAATTTCTTCTCTGCTGATTCCAGCAAAGTAGCGGCTAATATCAATCCTTTCAAGAGCTTTCAGAACATCTTCACGTTCGTATTTAACACCGCGCAGCACATCCTCTACTGCTGCTACGTCTTCAATACCAAAGAAGTCTCCATAGATTTTAATATCCTGAATCTTAGATTCAACAACATTGGCAAAGATTTCTACCTTACCGCTGGTAAACTTGGTGCCACGGCGCACATTGTATTCAGGTGATTTACCGTAGTTCCAGTCCCAAGTTCCAAACTTGCTATCTCTGATTTGCTTGATTTCTTCCAGTTCTTTCTCAGAGAAGACATACTCTGTCATTTCTGGATATTCTTTCTTCATATAGTCCAGAAGCAGGTCGCGGAATTCTTCGACAGTAATCTTTTCAGGCAATTCATTGACAATATTTGTCACGCGTGCACGGACAGATTTAACTCCTTTTGATTCGAACTTGTCTTTAGAAACTTTAAGCGCATTGGCCAAGACAGACAAATCAACATCAAAGAGCAGGCAACCATGGTGCATGATACGGCCGTTAATATAAGCCTGCGCATTGCCACAGAACTTCTTACCGTCAATTTCCAGGTCGTTACGGCCGGTGAATTCAGCCTTTACCCCAAGCTCTGCCAAGGTGTTGATAACCGGCGTAGAAAAACTCTTGAAGTCAAAGGCACGATCTTCACTTTCCTTGGAGATAATGGTGTAGTTGAGGTTGTTCAGATCATGATAAACAGCTCCGCCGCCGCTGATACGACGCACGACCTCAATGCCATGCTCACGAACGTAGTCACGGTTGATTTCTTCAATGGTATTTTGGTGACGCCCTACGATGATAGAAGGTTTGTTAATCCAGAGCAGGAAAATTTCATCCTCATCTAAGAGGTGTTTGAAAGCATATTCTTCCAGAGCAATATTAAAAGCTGTATCATTTGAGTAGTTAACAATGTATTTCATAAGCTACCTCTTTATACGATAGAGACTGGAACAATGATTTATGCCCAGTCTAATCTATCTTTTTAATTATTTTTTCTTAGGTGAGTGAACTGCCAAGCCCAGTACATCTGCAAAAGCTTCGTACATGACTTCTGAGAAGGTTGGGTGACCGTGAATAGTCTTAAGCATTTCTTCTACAGTGATTTCCATTTCGATGATGGTGGATGCTTCGTTAATCAATTCTGCCGCCGCAGGACCGATGATATGAACACCGAGCACTTCACCGTACTTCTTGTCAGCAATGACTTTAACGAAACCTTGAGCTGCATCTGAAGCAATGGCGCGGCCGTTAGCAGCGAAGTTGAACTTACCAATCGCTACATCATATTTCTCACGAGCTTGCTCTTCTGTCAAACCAACTGCTGCTACTTCTGGCAGTGTGTAGATAGCTGCAGGCGTCAGATTGAGTTTAGCAACATGGTGATTACCTTTCAGAGCATTTTCAGCAGCAACTTCACCCATACGGAAGGCTGCATGAGCCAGCATCTTAGTACCATTGATATCACCTGGTGCGTAAATACCTGGAACAGAAGTTTCCATGTACTCATTAACCTTGATACGGCCACGATCCAGTTCGAACTCAACCTCGCCAATACCTTCTAGGTCTGGCACACGTCCGATAGATAGCAGAGCCTTATCTGCAACAATATCTTCTTTTCCTTCTACCTTGATACGAAGTTTTCCATTTTCTTCGATGATTTCTTCTAACTTAGTTTCAGTCAGGATTGTCATGCCCTTGCGCTCCAAGATGAGGCGAAGGTTTTTAGAAACTTCCGCATCCATAGCGGGTACGATGCGGTCCATCATTTCGATAACAGTGACTTTTGAGCCAAATGTCATGAAGGCTTGTCCAAGCTCAATACCGACAACACCACCACCGATAATTACCAGATTTTCTGGCACTTCGTTCATTTCCAGAATATCATCGCTGGTCATAACTAGAGATGATTCCATTCCTGGGACATTGATCTTGCTGACTTTTGAACCACCAGCAAGGATAATCTTCTTCGTTTCTAGCAGCTCGCTGCCGTTTACAAGAACATTCTTGTCTTTAGTAATGGTACCAATTCCCTTATGAACATCTACGCCATAGCTGCGAAGAAGGCCAGCAACACCGCCAACAAGCGTATTAACAACCTTGTTTTTGGTTTCCAAAACCTTGTCCATGTCCACTGAGAAGCTTGGATTTTCGATAATGATACCGCGGTTAGCAGCGTGGCCAAGGCTTTCAATGATTTCAGCATTGTGCAGGTAAGTCTTAGTAGGGATACAGCCACGGTTCAGGCAGGTTCCGCCGAGCTCAGACTTCTCAACCAAGGCAATCTTGCCACCCAGCTGGGCTGCTTTGATAGCCGCTACATAACCTGCAGGTCCGCCACCGATAACAACGATATCGTAAGCATCATCACTCTTATCATCATCTGTACTTACTGCCGCTGTTGTAGGAGCTGGTGCTTCCGCAGGAGCAGAGCCGCCAGCGGTTGGGATGTTTTCTCCTTCTTCTCCCAAGTAACCGATGACTTCCGTTATTGGAACAGTTTCTCCGTCACCTTTGAGAATAGCAATCAGATAGCCATCTTCTTCGGCTTCCAATTCCATGCTGACCTTGTCAGTCATGATTTCCAGAAGGATTTCCCCTTCTTTGACAAATTCGCCGACTTTCTTATTCCATTGGACAATTTGCCCTTCGGTCATATCCACGCCGGCTTTTGGCATAATTACTTCTAAAGCCATTTTTCTTTCCTTTTCTAATTTAATTTTTCACTTGCTGAGTCTTTCGTTTCTTTACTTTTTAAACTAGCAAAGAAAATCTTATACCAACATTGAAATTGGGTCTTCAATCAAAGCCTTCAAGTCCTTCATAAACTTAGCTCCAGCCATTCCGTCAACTACACGGTGGTCAATGGTCAAGCCAAGACTCATAATTGGACGGATAACAATTTCGCCATTAACAACGACAGGTTTTTCCACTGTTGAGCTCACACCTAAGATAGCAGAGTTAGGCTGGTTGATGATGGGCCCAAAGGACTGAACGCCAAACATACCCAAGTTACTGATTGTGAAAGTTGAGTTTTGCAGCTCGCTTGGAGCTAACTTGCCTTCCAAAGTACGTCCGATAACATCTTTAAAGGCTACCACAAGCTCTGATAAAGTCATTTTCTCTGCATTGTAGACAACTGGTGTCATCAGGCCGTTATCCATACCGACTGCCATTGAAAGGTTGACATAGTTGTGAGTGATAATGGTCTTGCCATCCTCTGTCAAGGTCGAATTGAGATAAGGATGTTTCATCAAAGTCTTCACAACAGCCAGCGAAAGCAGGTCTGTGACAGTTACTTTCTTGCCAGTGGCTTCCATGATTGGATCCAGCACTTTTTTACGCAAGGCCAGCATTTCTGTCATATCAACATCATAGTTGAGGGTGAAAGTTGGCGCAGTTAGGTAAGATTCTACCATCCGCTGAGCAATGACCTTCCGCATTGGTGTCATTGGAATACGCTCAATTTCACCGTAAGGAGTGACATTATCAGGCACTTCTTCTACTTTTTCAATTTGAGCAGGAGATTTGATTGTATCGCTCTCAACATTCTCAGGCAAGAAAGCAAGAACATCTTTCTTCATAATCTTGCCACGATGGCCAGTTCCTTGAATCTCTTGCCAAGCAATATTGTGTTCTTGGGCAATTCGTTTTGCCAGTGGTGAAATACGCACCACGTTTGTATCTTTATAAGTTTCCACGTCTTCTTTGTGGACACGACCGTTTGCGCCTGAGCCAGAAACATCATAGAGGTTGATTCCCAAATCATCCGCTAACTTTCTAGCTGCAGGAGTCGCTCTTAGCTTATCATCAGCCATGACCTCTCCAATTCTAATTATGATACTAAGGGCGTAAAAAGCGACTGAAAAATAGGAAATCGACGCAGGCTTCGATGAAGCCAAGGAGATTTATCTTTTTTCCGAGCTTTTAGCCCGAGTTCGAATATAAGATATTAAGGACGCAGAGGACAATGAAAAAATAGGAGATTGATGCTGTGTTCGATGAACACAAGGAAATCTATCTTTTTTTCGCAGTCCTCCGTCCGAATTCAATTACATGATACTAAGGCGTTAAAAATCATAGCGAAAATAGAAAACTTAACGAAGAAATTTTCGTTTCTAGAAAAGTTTATCTTTTTCACACAGACTTTAGCCCATGTTCAACTCTACAAGGAACTTGGATACAAACGTATCTCAAGTTACTAGGGTTGCCGCTATCGGCAATCAACCTTGTAGGCTTACTAATTCGCTCATCAGATAAAATCGATCCGAATAACGATTGTCTGCAATTAGTAAAATTTTAGCTACTTTGACCCTCTACACAAGATTAGATTACATAAAATAATTTATGTAATCTAATTCATGAGAAAGCCTTTTCTTTATTATACCTTATTCTTTATGATATGTCTTCCGAATAGCGTCTTTGATGCTTTCAACGGTCGGAATCATCGCATTTTCCAAGTTTTGTGCATAAGGCATTGGCACATCTTTACCTGCACAACGGCGGATTGGCGCATCTAGATAGTCAAATGCTTCTGACTCAGAAATAATCGCTGAAATTTCACCAATGAAACCGCTAGTTTTGTGGGCATCATTAACCAAAACGACCTTCCCAGTCTTCTTAACAGAGTTGATGATAATATCCTTATCAAGTGGCACCAATGTACGTGGGTCAACCACTTCTACAGAGATACCTTCTTCTGCTAATTCTTCAGCCGCCTGCATGACACGGCGAAGCATTTTTCCGTAGGTAACAACTGTTACATCGGTACCTTCTTTTTTGATTTCGCCAACACCGAGTGGGATCACATACTCAGGATCTAGTGGCACTTCGCCTTTTTGGTTAAATTCAGACTTATATTCCAGGATAATGACTGGGTTGTTGTCTCGGATAGAAGCCTTAAGGAGCCCCTTCATATCAGCAGGAGTTCCTGGAGCGACTACCTTAAGTCCTGGAATGTGGGTAAACCAAGATTCCAAAGACTGCGAGTGCTGAGCTGCAGAACCAACTCCATTACCTGCCGCACAACGGACAGTCATTGGCACCCGCCCTTTTCCGCCAAACATATAGCGCGTTTTAGCGGCTTGGTTTACAATAGCATCCATGGCAATTACAGAGAAGTCCATAAAGGTCATGTCTACGATTGGACGCAGCCCTGTCATAGCTGCTCCAGCTGCTGCTCCAGAAATAGCTGCTTCCGAAATCGGACAGTCACGTACACGCTCTGGACCGAACTCTTCCAGCATACCAACAGATGTTCCGAAATCTCCACCAAAGACTCCGACATCTTCTCCCATCAAGAGTACATTTTCATCGCGACGCATTTCCTCAGACATAGCGAGGATAATGGTGTCACGAAAAGACATAGTTTTAGTTTCCATTTTCTTTTTCTCCTCTCTTTAGTCTGCGTAAATATCTTCAAAAGCAGATTCAAGCGGTGGGAATGGACTTTCTTCTGCAAACTTCACAGATGCTTCTACTGCTTCTTTGACTCCAGCTTGGATAGCTTCCAGCTCTTCCTCGCTTGCAATCTTGTTTTCCAGCAAGTATTTACGAAGATTTTCGATTGGATCTTTTTTCTTCCATTCTTCTACTTCTTCACGAGTACGGTATTTACCTGGGTCAGAAGAAGAGTGTCCCAACCAACGATAAGTGACGCTCTCAATCAAGACAGGTCCTTTACCGCTGCGAACATGCTCTACAGCTTTTTGGAAGCCTTCATAAACATCCAGAACATTATTTCCATCTTCGATGAACATACCTGGAATGCCATAAGCTGCGCTGCGCTCGTGGATGTGCTCTACATTGGTCATTTTCTTGATGTCGGCAGAAATACCATAGCCGTTATTGATGCAATAGAAAATTACTGGTAGATTCCAGATAGAAGCCATGTTGACTGCTTCGTGGAAGACACCTTCGTTGGTAGCCCCGTCACCAAAAAAGCAGACAACAATCTTACCTGTCTTCTGCATTTGCTGGGTCAGAGCTGCTCCGACAGCAATTCCCATGCCACCACCTACGATACCATTAGCACCAAGATTTCCAGCATCTAGGTCCGCAATGTGCATAGAGCCGCCTTTTCCTTTACAGGTTCCAGTGTATTTACCAAGGATTTCAGCCATCATTTCGTTGAGGTTGATTCCTTTGGCGATAGCTTGACCGTGTCCCCGGTGATTAGAAGTCAGCAAATCATCCTCATTTAAGGCCAGCATAGCACCGACATTGGCTGCTTCCTCACCTACCGAGAAGTGAGTCATCCCAGGAACCTTTCCTTTTTTTACAAGTTGAGCAATTTTTAAGTCCATGCGACGGATTTCTTCCATCTTACGGAACATCTCTAACAAAAGATCTTTATCTAAAGTTGCCATTTTTTTGCCTTTCTAAGCATAATTCTTCTATTTAATTCTATCTAAAGCTGTAAGCACTGTCAAAACTTTTGCTCACTTACATTTCACAAAGAAAAACCAGTCAATCCATTGGATAAACTGGTTTTCGATACCAAAATAGAAATTTCACAAACTTTTTGTGCTAGAGTAGTTTTTACTATTTTGAAACTGTTATACGAAAATAATAGCAGAGCATGCTTTTGATTAGTCCGCCTGTTTAGCAAAATCTGCAATCATCTGCTCCATCTGCTCACGGCTTGGTGTTGTTAGCATATAGAGGTAGTCACCTTGCAGCTCTGCAAAAGCGGCTGGCATGTCTTTTTTAACCTTGAAATTATCTCTGTATTTCTCCAGCAAGTCAGCCTCAGGGTAAGCATAGTTTGTCGATGCACGGCGCGAGGTTGCCAAACAATACAGCGGCTCCATGTGGGCAGCTGGGGAAGGCTCTCCTGCTACAATCGCTGCATAGCCTCTGTAAAGATCGATTGAGTGGGCGAAATTATAGACATCAATGGTAAAGCCACCTGCTGGACGGTTATTGTACTCAATGGCTACATAATCATCACCCTCGCGGAAGAACTCAATATGGAAAAAGCGTTCTTTCATGCCGAAAATTTTAACAATCGCTTCTCCATAAGCACGCAGTTTTGGATCCATATCCTTGAGAACGTAATAGGAATTGTCCATCTTATAGATCATCAAATCCAGTGGTGTATGGGCATAGTCAAAGGTGGTTGAAAAGACGATCTGACCGTCCTTATCTACCAAACCATCAAAGGTACAAATCTCGCCAGACTGGACAAACTTTTCAAAGAAATAAGCTGTCTGGTGATCCCATTCTTGCTTGAATCGTTCGACATCTTCTGCTGTTTCTAGCTTAAAGGTCGCAGCTGCTCCCACTCCGTTATCAGGCTTGGCAATCAAAGGCAGACCGAGTTTCTTGACAGCCAAATCTGCCCCAGCTTCTGTGTTGACAATCTGACCTGGAACGACTGGAACACCTGCTTTTTTAAAGAGTTTTTTCATCTCTGATTTGAACTTGGTCTTTTTCAAGTCTTTTGGTTTTGCTCCAAAGACATTAAATTGCTCGCGCAACTCTGCGTCCAGTTCTAGCCAGTATTCATTATGAGACTCAATCCGATCGATAGGTCCATGCTTGTAGAAGAGAAAGGCAACAGCTCTTTTCACTTCGTCAAGATTTTCAAGATTTTCTACTCTGAAGTATTCAGTCAATGAATCCTTCAAAGGCTGGTCTAGCTGGTCATAAGGCTCCTGACCGATTCCCAGAACAGTGATTCCTTTGTTAACCAGCTCCACTGTAAACTGCTGAAAATTTTGCGGATAGTAGGGAGAAATAACGATATAATTCATAGGAAACCTCCTTTAAAGATTGAGTTCATTAAGGAAATAAGGCATTTGCTTACGCCACCAAATCCAGTCATGGGAAACATCATGGCCCCATTCAGCAAACCAAGCTGGAATATTCTTATGCTCAAAAGCTTCTTTCAGCGTGTAGAAGGAAGGAAGGCCATCCTGCTCCCAGTCGCCCAAGCCAGTACAAACGATAATATCAGCCTGTCGATAGCGGTCAATAAACCAGCCATCATTTTGGTTCCAGATATAGTCAGCTGGTGAGTTTTGATAAATGACTTCGTCATTCAAATTGTCACCGACAAAGAAACGTGCATCATAGACACCACTGAGGGCAATCACTTTATTGAAAACATCCGGATGCTGCAGGAAGAAATTAAGGGCATGATAAGCACCCATAGAGCAGCCTGTCGTCATCATAGGGTCAAACCAACCTGTCTTATGCTTGACGAAAGGAATCGCCTCTTCAATGACATAACGCTCATAGGCACGATGCATTTCTGCTCGGTCGTGTGGGTGCTTCCAGTCCGCCAACCAACTCTCGCTATCAACGCTGCTGAGAGTGAAAAACTGGACTTTACCAGCCTCAATAAAACCTGCACAGGCTTCAATCATGCCAAAATCAGCATACTCATTATGGCTGCCGCCTGATGATGCGAAGACTATAATCGGGAGTCCAGCATGTCCATAGCGATTGACATACATTTCACGGCCTAGATTGCCGCTCCAATGACTTAAAAATTCTACATGCATAGTTTCTACCTCTTTCTCACTGTTTGACTAGATTACCATTTCTCGCTGATAAAACGGAAACAGTCTGGCAAGTGCTCTGCCCAAGCGATTTCATTATGAATAGCTCCAGACTGGATCTTAATCTGAATATTGGACAAATCGACTCCAGATACAAGTAACTGTCGGAAATAGCTGAGCGATGAATCAATATAGGCCTGCTTGATGTTACCAGCCATCAATGTCTTATCTGTATCATCAGCCTCTTCCGTCCCAACATAAATGAAAACTCGCTGGTCAGTTTGAAGCGTCTTTCTCTCAATATAACGGTCAAAGGCTTCCTGATGCAGCCAATTTGCTGATGAAAAGATGCCCAGACAACCAATCTGATCTTGGTATTCAACACCGATAAACTGGCTAATATTTCCCCCAAGAGAGGAACCAATCATAGCTGTATGCAGCCGATCCGACTTGGTCCGATAATGCTGGTCAATGAAAGGCTTGACGACTTCCATGACAAACTCCGCATACTCCGTTCCCTTGCCGCCAAACTGAATACCGGGAATATTGGACTCTTGGAACTTCCAAGCTGAATACTCATTCATCCGCCGTTGGCCATCGTTATCAATAGCCACGACAATCATTTTTTCAATATCAGGATTACGCTTGATTGTCGGAATCACCTTCCACGAATGGCCGCTGAAAGACTCCTTGCTATAGAGAACGTTTTGGCCGTCGTGAAAATAAACGACTGGATACGTCTTATTTGTGTCCTGGCTATAGTTTTTTGGAAGTAAGACGCGGACACGGCGTTTTTGCTTGGTATAAGGAACGACTAACTCATGTGTTTTCATTTCAAGATAAAAATAGGATTTATTCATTTTCAGAAAACTTTCTATTTTCAAAATTTTTATTTATTATATCACAAATTAAGCAAAAAAGTTAGGGATTTCCTAACTTTTTAATGATTTTTATTAGATAATGATAGAAAATAGATTATTTATCCAAATAAGGCTGTAAATCCTGCAAGGCGCGCTCAGCAATTTTATTCTGCTGCTTTTTGAGCCAATCGCAAGTAATCCGTCAAATGCTTGTTTTCTATATCTTCAAGCGTATGTAATTTCAAATGGCGACGGCCTTTACCCTTGCCTTCCAGCAAACCGTATGGGTCTGCCATCTCGGCGCCACGACCAAATTCCACAGTTACATGCTGCTTATAAACAAAAATGCCACAAAACGGTTCGGGGGCGGCAAACAAAATACCGCCATATTTCACTTCTTCGACTACCGTATCTGACAGTTGCCGTATTTTCGTGCGCACACTATTGGCGATTTCATACAAGGCAGGATTATTAATTAGCCAATCATCCAGCAGATTTTTTACTTTTTGGTTCATGGTCTCCTCCTAATTTGAGATTGTAGGTTGGTCATTGATGTCCGATTTCCAAATTTTTTATTTATTAAAGCACAAAATCAAGAAAAATTCAAGAAAATCCTAACTTTTTTTAAATTTCTTGATAAAATTGTAAGTCTTTTAATGCTCGCTCGGCGATTTTTTCGTAACGTTCTTTTTTATCACGAATGCGCGGACCTTCCAATTCTTTGATAATCCCAAAATTGACATTCATGGGTTGGAAATGCTTGCTGTCAGCATGGGTAACATAATGTGGTAGGCTGCCGATAGCTGTTGTTTCTGGAAAAACAAGTGCTTCTTCTCCCTTGAAGAGTCGAGCGGCATTGATACCAGCAACCAGACCAGAAGCTGCAGACTCAACATAGCCTTCGACGCCAGTCATTTGACCTGCAAAGAAAAGATTTGGCTGTTTCTTAGAGCGGAAAGTCTGTTCCAGCAGATTTGGAGAGTCCGTATAGGAGTTTCGATGCATGACGCCATAACGTACAAATTCTGCATTTTCAAGGCCGGGAATCATCTGAAAGACTCGCTTTTGCTCGCCCCACTTGAGATGAGTTTGGAAGCCGACAATGTTGTAAAGACTACCTGCTGCATTGTCCTGACGAAGCTGCACCACAGCGTATGGCGTCTTATATTCACCATCTCGAGGTCCTTGGTAGTCATCTGGATATTCTAAACCAACCGGCTTCATCGGTCCATAAAGCATGGTTTTAATGCCTCGCTTGGCCATAACTTCAATAGGCATGCAGCCTTCAAAGTATTTTTCTTTTTCAAAGGAATTAAGCGGTGCTTCTTCGGCATTGACCAAAGCATCATGGAAATCCATAAATTCTTGCTTGGTCATGGGTGCATTGAGATAGGCTGCTTCTCCCTTATCATAGCGGGATTTGAGATAGACCTTGGTCATATCAATAGTATTGACATCAACAATCGGCGCTGCTGCGTCGTAGAAATAAAAACCGTCACCTCCATTGAGCGCGTGGATTTTTTCTGCTAAAGCATCACTGGTCAAGGGTCCCGTAGCAATGACTGTGATGGCATCCTCTGGAATTTCTGTGATTTCTTCGCGAATGACCTCAATCAATGGATGGTTAGTCACTAGCTCCGTCACCAGCTGCGAAAAGCCTTCTCTATCAACAGCTAGAGCACCACCAGCGGGCACTCGAGTCGCTTCTGCTGACTTTAAAATAACCGAGTCCAACCGTCGCATTTCTTCCTTGAGCAGACCGACTGCATTGGTCAGCGCATCTCCTCGCAAAGAGTTAGAGCAAACCAGTTCTGCAAAGTCCACAGTTTTGTGTTGAGGAGTTGATTTAACACCCCGCATTTCATAGAGTTTGACTGGGATGCCACGCTTGGCAATCTGGTAAGCTGCTTCACTGCCAGCCAAACCAGCACCGATAACATTGATATAGGATGATGACATGATACTCTCCCTTGGATATTTCTAGATTTTCACTCTGACCATTATAACAAAAAGATAGTAAAAAAGACAGACAGGAGAATTCCCGTCTGTCCGTCATTTTGTCATTTTTTCCAAATAAGCAATCTTAGCAAAATCCTTATGATTGTTATTATCATTTCGGTAAGAATCTTGTGAAGAAGCACGGTAGATAGCCAAAAACTGCTCCGCAGTCGGCAGTAGAAATTCAACACCTTCAACTTCTTTTCGAGTTAGCTTCTCTAACGGCACACCTGAAAATGCCTCTAAGGTTTCCATGACCCCAAATTCAATAGATAAGCTTTCTTTTTGAAATTCATGCTCGTGCAGATCGACCAAACGATAGCCCAAACGTTCCATCATTGGCTCAATCTTATCCATATCATAAATACGCTCTTCATCTGGTGCTTCCCAGCCACGCTCATCACCATGAACATGAATATCAATATCCCGCGCCTGCCAGTCCTGACCAGTAACCTGATCCAGCCCCAAGGAGCCCATTAGCAATGGAACAATTCCCATCTTATTAAGTTGAGACGCGATTTTTAGAAATTCTGCAAATTTATCTGTCATAAAACTGCACCTCTTCTTTAGAAAAATATTTTACGTAATATAAATTATGTAAAATTATCTACTTCACTTTTTCTTCTTCGTAATCGCCATTGCTGCAGACCACTTGCTTGCCGCCACCGCGTACTTTCTTTTCAATCAGGTAATGGTCACATTTTGGACAGTTACGTCCAACCGGCTTGTCCCAAGATGTGAAATCACAGTCTGGATAACGATCACATCCATAAAAAATGCGATTTCGCTTAGTCTTACGCTCGATAACTTGACCTTTTTGGCACTGTGGGCAGGTCACGCCAATTTCCTTGACAATAGCCTGAGTGTGACGACAGTCTGGGAAATTGCTGCAGGCATAGAACTTGCCAAATCTACCCAATTTGATGACCATGGGACTGCCACAGACCTCACAGTCAAAACCAGCCGGTTCATCCTTGATTTGGATTTTCTCCATTTCGGTCTCGGCTTTAGCCACTTCTTTCTCGAAAGGTCGATAAAACTCGTCAATGATCTTTTGCCACTGTTCTTTTCCGACTTCTACATCATCCAGTTTTGCTTCCATTTCGGCTGTAAATTTCACATTTACGATGCCTGGGAAGAATTCGACAATCAATGAATTGACAATCTCACCTAATTCCGTCGGCTCAAAGCGCTTGGAAACCAGCTTAACGTAATAACGTTTCTGAATAGTCTCAATGGTCGGAGCATAGGTAGATGGTCGACCAACACCATTTTCTTCTAAAGTCTTGATGAGAGTCGCTTCAGAATAACGTGCAGGTGGCTGGGTAAAGTGCTGTTCTGGATTGGTATTAACACGTTTGACGGTATCACTCTTTTCCATGTCCGGCAGCATTTTATTCTTGTCAGAGTCGTTGTAAATAGCCAGATAGCCATCAAACTTGACCTGACTGCCATTGGCAGCAAATTGGACACCATTTTGCCCCAGCTTGACATTCATAGTATCAAAGACTGCTGCTGTCATTTGGCTGGCTACAAAGCGGTTCCAAATCAGCGTATAGAGCTTAAGTTGATCCTTATCCAGATACTTTGCGATGCTCTCTGGAGTATTGAAAATGCTGGAAGGTCGAATGGCCTCATGAGCATCTTGAGCGCCAGAAGCGTTCTTAGCCTTGCTGCCATGTTTGGAATATTTAGCACCAAATTTATCCGTGATAAAGCTTGCTGCTTCATTCTGCGCTACTGGACTGATACGAGTTGAGTCGGTACGCATATACGTAATCAGACCTTGTACGCCAGAACCGATGTTAATCCCTTCATAGAGCTGCTGAGCCACCATCATGGTCTTACGAGTCCGGAAATTAATCTTATTAGCAGCATCCTGCTGCATAGAGGAAGTCGTGTAGGGCAGCGGAGCATTGCGTCGACGCTCTTTCTTTTCGACACTGTCGACTGTAAAGTCATCACCCTTGAGGTGAGACAGGGCTTCTTTGACCTCATCGTTGTTAGTCAGCTTCATCTTTTTGCCATTCATACCATAGAAGCTGGCCTGGAACTGACGGGTTCCTTTCTTGAAGGTTCCGTTAATTGTCCAGTATTCTTCTGGTTTGAAGGCATTAATTTCATTTTCCCGGTCGATAATCAGCTTGAGAGCGACAGACTGCACCCGACCAGCTGACAGACCTTTCTTGACTTTCTTCCAGAGAATAGGAGAAATGGAATAACCAACCAAGCGGTCCAGAACTCGGCGAGCCTGCTGGGCATCGACCAGATCCATATCAATCTGGCGCGGCTCTTTAAAAGCATTCTTGACTGCATCTTTGGTGATTTCATTAAAGACGACGCGGTTTTTCTCTTTCTCATCCAGATTCAGAATGTGAGCCAGATGCCAAGAAATAGCTTCTCCTTCGCGGTCCGGGTCACTTGCCAGAAAGACTTGCTTAGCTTTCTTCGCTTCTTTTTTCAAGTCATTAATCAAGGGACCCTTACCACGAATATTGATGTATTGCGGCTCATAGTTGTTCTCAAAATCAATAGACATAGTAGACTTTTTCAGGTCACGAATATGCCCGACACTGGCTAGAACCTTATAATTTCGTCCCAGATATTTTTCTATTGTTTTTGCCTTAGCAGGCGACTCTACGATGACAAGATTTTTCTTGGTCGTAGACTTTTTCTTTGCTTTTGTTACCAATTTAGACACCTTCTATAAGAAATAAATCTCATAGAGTTTAAACTATTTTTTGATAGATGTCAACTGCTAACTTTTCTTATAGGAAAACTTGTTTTAAAAATCAAACTCAGAAAGAACGTCAGAGCCTGATGTAATGCACTTTGCCCCCTCTTGAATCAAATGATGGCAACCGTCAGATTTTCCATCTAAAATTGACCCCGGGATAGCAAAGACATCCCGCCCTTCTTCCATTGCTCGCTCACAGGTAATCAGGCTGCCTGAGCGCATCTTAGCTTCTGCCACGATGACGCCTCGACAGAGACCAGCGATGATACGATTCCGCTCTGGAAAATGAAATTTCAAGGGCTGTTCACCTGGACCATACTCTGTCAGCAATAAATGATTTTTGCCAATGTAAGCTTGTAATTTTTTGTTGGCCTTGGGATAAAAAACATCTAATCCAGTACCAATGACAGCAATCGTCTGACCTCCGTTTTGCAGGGCAGCCATATGGGCCGCCGTATCTACTCCACGAGCTAGGCCGCTGACGATAACCAATTCATTATTTAGCTCTTTGATAATCTTTTTTACTGAGGCATTTCCTTGCTTGCTGCTGTCTCTACTGCCAACGACCGCAGCTTTGGGCAATTCTAGTAGATTTAGATTTCCCTGATAAAATAACAAAGTCGGGGCATCGTAAATTTCACATAAATCCCAAGGATAAATATCATCCAAGATAGAAAAGGACGGAAAAAGTTCAAATTCTTCCTTCAAAGCTGGTAAATCAAGCCTCTTGTATTTCTCTATAAAGAGTGCAGGATTGCGGCACTCAGATACGACAGCCTTATCTCGCAGAGAAAGCTTGCCATCTTTACTCTCGGCGTATCTCAAAACATTTAAAACCTGATGATTAGTCAAACCAGCTTTTTTCATTTTATAAATCTCAAAATTATTCATTTTTTCACCTCACTTTCTTATTCGTAAAAAAGTTCAAAAAAAGAACTGCAATACAGTTCCTTCTTTACGATTCTATTAAATTTGATGTTGTCAATAGCTGGTTTCTATGCCTATCGCCTTTAACACATCTTTTATTCTTTATGAACAGGGATTTCCTTAATAATCTTAGCAGGATTGCCAGCCAAGACTACATTATCACCAAAAGACTTGGTCACAACCGCTCCTGCTCCGACTACCACATTATCTCCTAGTGTCACGCCTGGCAGAATTGTCACACCTCCGCCAGCCCAAAAGTTATTACCAATAGTGATTGGGGCTCCGTACTCAATTCCGGAATTTCTTTCCACTGGATCAAGCGGATGAAGAGGTGTCAGAAACTGGCAATTTGGACCGAGCATAGCATTGTCTCCGATGCGAATAGGGCAAACGTCCAGCATAGTTAGGTTCCAGTTAGAACAAAAATTTTCTCCTAAATGAATGTTAATTCCGTAGTCGCAAACCAAATCTGGCTTCATAGCAAGATTCTCCCCTGTACTGCCAAACCATTCTTTGATAATAGCACTTCTCTTGTCGCTGTCTTGCTCTTTGTTAAAACGATATTGAAATTCTTTGGATCGGGCTCTAATTTTTCTTAAATCTTCGTCTTGTGGTCGGTAAATCTCTCCAGCAATCATTTTTTCGTATTCGCTTTGCATGTCATCCTCCTTTTCATGCGTGACAAATGGATGGTCAGGTAAAGTTGTTCATCCTCTGATATTTGGTAATTTCTGGTTTGCTTTAAAAATTCAGCAATCTTCCTAGTGGTTTCATAGGCCAAGGGATACTTACATTTAAGTAAGTCAAACATCTCATTGTCCTCTAGGTCACGGTGGCCTCTATCAGTCAGGACTCGCTCACAGAAAAATTTTAGATGGGTCATGAAGCGCTCGAGGTAGATGTCTTCCTCGTCTAAAGAAATTTCCAAACTGTACTTGACAATGGTCATGATTTCCTCCATCATCATAGTCAAATCACGCGCAGCACCGTCGCCATTTTCCAGCTCTGCATTGACCAAGGTCAGCGCCATAATGCTGCTTCATCATCTGGAAGTTCCTTGCTGACATATGCGCTCAAAAGCTGTTTTGCAAACTGACCAACCTCAAACTCGATAGGAAAAAAGCGTTTAATATCCCATATGAGGAAATTCTTGAGATAAATACCATCTTCCAAGCGCAGCAAGACTCCGTGGATATGATCTGCCATCGCCAGAAAAGCACTGTCTTTGAGCTTCTTCTGCAGTTTCTCCTTTGCGAAAGAAATAATCTTATCTGACATTTCCATGACCTCTGCTGGCAACTCCATCAGAAGCTGTCGTCTATTTTCTGACAAGACATACTTTTTCTCAATCAGCTCATCTGGAATCTCCTGGCCAACTTTTCGACCAAAGGCCAGTCCTCGTCCCATGAGAATAACTTCTTCTTGGTTTTCTTCAGAAATCACCACATTATTGTTTAAGATTTTACTGATAAGCATGCCTCACCTCTTCGTGCCTATTCATACATGGATTTTATTGGTTCAAATGTCTTGCGATGAATAGGAGTTACGCCGTTTCGTTCCAATCCTTGCAAATGACTTTTAGTCCCATAACCGGCATTTTGCGCAAAATCATAGCCAGGAAATTCCTTGTCGTAGTCTGTCATCAGCTTATCCCGAGTAACCTTCGCTACAATACTGGCCGCTGCAATAGACAGAGAGTTAGCATCACCTTTGATGATGGACTCTTGCGGAATCTCAACATCCAGTTTCATGGCATCAATCAGCAGATAATCCGGCTTGAGACTCAATTTAGACAAAGCCTCTTTCATAGCAAGCTTGGTCGCTTCGTAGATATTGACTTGATCAATAATCTCATTGTCCATCAGGCCAATACCGACCGCCAAAGCTTTATCTAGAACTGCCTGATAGATTTCTTGATGTTTTTTCTTGGGAATTTTTTTACTATCGTTGAGCCCTTTAATTTTACATCCTGGAGGTAAGATAACAGCTGCAGCGACAACTGGTCCAGCTAGAGGACCGCGGCCGACTTCATCAATTCCAGCTATTGCTTGGTAGCCGGCTTTATAAAGCTCTTTTTCATACCGTAACATCTGCTCCAGACGCAGTTCCTCGTCTAACTCTGCTTGAATAGCTCTTTTACGCTTTTCAATCGCCTTTTGAACTCCACTGCGCGAATCATTAGCTGCTTCTGCCAGAAAAGGATCAGCCAAATCAGTCACTAACTCTAAACGTTGCTGGATTTCTTTAATCGTTGCCATCTAGTTCACCAACCATATCCAAGCAATAACGGCCTAGCTTGCCATCACGGACTTCTTTGACAAAAAGGCTGTAAAAACGGTCATAGTCGTCGCGGAAGCCAAGTTTTTGGGTCATATCCATAATCATGTCAGGCGATTCCTGGCTTAGATCCAGCTGCTTGAAGCGTGCTGTCAGCTCCTCAGGATAATGCTCCTTAAAATAATTGAGACCAAAAATCGTCACCTCATCCATAGGCAGCAGATTATCCTTAATAGCACCAGTCAGAGCAAGCTTGAGAGCAACCGTCTCATCTTCAAACTTAGGCCAGAGAATCCCTGGTGTATCCAAGATTTCCAAGTCTTTATTTGATTTGAGCCATTGTTGACCCTTGGTCACACCTGGCTTATTCCCTACAACAGCGATTTTCTTACCAGCCAAGCGATTCATGAGGGTCGATTTGCCAGCATTGGGAATACCGATTATCATGGTACGCAAGGTTTCGATGCGAATTCCTCTTTCTTTCTGTCGCGCCAATTTGTCAGCCATAAGCTTTTTAGCTGCGTCTGTCACTTTTTTTACAGCAGATTGCTCTTTGGAATTAATAGATAAGGTCGGAATCCCCTGGCTTTCAAAATAGTTCTGCCATTCCTTGATACGAACAGGATCTGCCAAATCTGCCTTGTTTAAAATCAAAAGCTTGGGCTTATCCCCCACAATCTTAGTCAGCATAGGATTTTGACTGGATAAAGGAAGTCTCGCATCAACCAATATCGTCACAAAATCAACAAACTTAATATTTTCCTGTACCTGTCTCCGTGCCTTGGACATATGCCCCGGAAACCATTGAATCGTTGCCATAATTTATCCTTTCAACGAATATATTGATAAAATTTTATTTCTTTAACTATTTTAACATATTTCTGGGATTTAAGCGGATGAATCCTAAAGTGATACTCTCTACCTCAAGAGCAAAAAAAAAGCCCTAACGGGCTTTCTGATTTTATCTCACTTGCTCAAAATGCAGATGCACAGCTATATGATCTCCATAGCCGTTTCGCTCTAAATCGCGCTGCAAGCGATAAGAAATATAATGCTCTGCAATAGTAATATAACCTGCACCCAAGAGGCGGCTTTCAACCATGGACTGAATCATGCTAATCGTCGCACGCTCAACCTTAGCTTCTTCCAAATCCAGAACCACTTTCTTTGTAACCTGCGCTAAATTCTGACGCAAATCATCTGTCAACACATAGACAGTCTGAGCTGCCTTTAAAACTGCTTGATAGATTTTATCTGGGTCAAATTCTACAACCTCACCGCTCCGTTTAATAACTTGCATAAAAAACTCCTTTTATATTATATATTTCTAATCTAATGTAAGTCTCTAACATGACTGCTGCCAATCCAATTATCTATAAGCCTGCTCAAAAGGAAATCTCAAAGCCAGACCATACCTTGATATTATATAATTTTTTCCAATATTTTTCAAAGGAAGCTCTCTTTTTTATATGCTCTTCAAAAACTATCAGATTCTGAATTCACTTTTCAGTTTAAGTCAATACAACTAAAATAACAAGCCAAACACTATGTATCGGATTTCTCTAATGTTATGTCCTGTCTTTTATAACGATAGTGCATTTTCCAGTGATTTTCAGACAATTCTTCTAAACTCAATGTTTTGTTAATAGCCTTAAAGGACAATTTTTCTTCTTCAACTCTCTTTAAGAGCTCAACTAATAACTCTCCTCCAGCGTTCAGAGAAATTAAACTATCATCTTCACTATCATATTGAAGTAGAATTTTCTTTGTTGGTTTGTGAATGATGTTATAAAGATTGAAAACTTTATCAATTTCAAAATTTTTCTCTTTGTCAGCCACCATTGACAAACTGTGCAGCTCCAACTGACCGATTTTAAAAGCTCCAAAGAGACTGAAAACTATCCCTAACGCAGCAAGTGTTTCCCAGATGAAAGAGAAAAGTTTCAAATCCCAGTCCGTTATCAGTATTAGAAGTAAATAAATAATTCCTAAAACAGATCCAAGTAAAATCAATCCTGAACCATAGCAACCTGCCTTATCACCAGTTCGGATAACTGGCTTATCATAAACTTTTTTTCCCTCAAGTTTTTCCAGTCTATGCTTAGCCTTATACTCCTCAATTCGTTCACTATGTTTTTCTGACACAAATTTCAATTCTTTCTTTATTATTTTTATTATGTCAATCCTAAAACTGCTTCTATAAATCAATAATCCGGTCTCAGGACGCCTTTAACCGTCTCTTTGGTTGCTTGGTAGTCGCCATCAACCACGACCTTGATAATGCGTTTGGCATCTTCTTCAGGTGCAGGCACAAGTGGTAAGCGGGTTGGCCCAGCTGCAAATCCTAAGTAATTAAGGACTGCTTTGACTGGGGCAGGGCTTGGGTATGAGAAAAGGGCATTGACTTTAGGAATGAATTTCCGTTGGATAGCTGCTGCTTTTTTGATGTCATTGTGTTCAATAGCGTCCAACATTTCAAACATTTCATCACCGTTTGTGTGAGAAGCAACTGAAATAACTCCATCAGCCCCCAGATTCATAGCATGAAAGGCATCGCCATCCTCACCAGTGTAAATCAGAAACTCCTCTGGACGATGTTCGATCAGATAGGCCATATTCGCCAGACTGGTACATTCTTTAACACCGATAATGTTTGGATGTTCTGCCAACCTCAGCATGGTATCAGGCGTCATCTCAACCACTACCCGGCCAGGTATATTGTAGATAATGATTGGCAGGTTTGAAGCATCCGCAATGGCTTTAAAATGCTGATACATGCCTTCCTGAGAAGGTTTGTTATAATAGGGTACGATGGCCAAACCAGCTGCAAAACCACCAAATTCATCTACTTCTTTGACGAATTCGATAGAGTCGCGCGTTTCATTGGTACCGACACCGGCTATCAAAGGAACGCGCCCCTTGACAACCTTTTGAACTGCCGCAAATAGCTCCAACTCTTCATCGTGTGTCAGGGTTGGACTTTCAGCAGTCGTTCCAGCCAGCAAAATCCCATCCGTATGATGCGCCAAAAGGTGCTCAATCAAGTCTGGAATAGCTTCAAAATTGATGGAACCATCTTCATGAAAAGGAGTAATAAAAGCTGTGATGATTTTACAGTTTTTCAGATCCGCATACGCCATAAACTTACCTCTCTTTATTATACGAAAAGAGGGTTGAAAGAACGATTATTCAACCCTGTACTGTCAAGTTTCCTTGGTCACTTTATTTTAATTCAAAAACTACTTCTGCTGTCGGACGAACTAAACCACGCTCATGCAGTGTCTCTGCGATTTGAACAGAATTCCAAGCTGCCCCCTTAAGAAGATTGTCTGAAACAACCCACATATGAATTCCTTTTTCTGCATCTAGATCCTTACGAATTCGGCCAACAAAGGTTTCTTTCTTACCAACCGCATTGATTGCTTGCGGATAAATCTGATGAGCTACATCATCCTCCAGAACAGCACCAGGAAAGGCTGCGATTGCTGCTTTTACCTGATCAATAGGTGCTACTTCCTTAGTCTCGATGTAAACAGACTCCGAGTGGGCAGACAAAATTGGAAGACGGACACAAGTCGCAGAAACAGCAATAGAATCATCTTCCATGATTTTCTTAGTTTCCTTGGTCATCTTCATCTCTTCATAAGTGTAGTCGTTATCTGTAAAGACATCAATCTGAGGTAAGGCATTAAAGGCAATAGGATAATGCTTCTTATCACCACTACATGGCAGGATATTGGCTTCTGCGTCCTTAGGATTTACACCATCATTGAGAACAGAGCGCAATTGAGCTTGGGTTTCAAGAATGGCTCCCATACCTGCACCAGAAACAGCTTGATAGGTAGACACGATGATACGCTCCAACCCCCATTGCTGACGAATAGGCTCTAAAGCCACCATCATCTGAATTGTCGAGCAGTTAGGGCAAGCGATAATTCCCTTGTGCTGATCTAAGGCATGGGCGTTGACTTCTGGAACAACCAGAGGAACATCAGGATTTTGACGGAAATAAGAGGTGTTATCGACCACTACTGCTCCAGCTTTGACTGCGTAAGGAGCGAATTTTGCTGAGGTAGAACCACCAGCTGAAAAGAGAGCAATATCTACACCTTCAAAAGCCGTCTCAGTCGTCTCTTCGATGGTAATGTCTTGTCCTTTGAACTGGAGAACTTTACCAGCTGAACGAGCAGACGCCAGATAGCGTATTTTATCAATTGGAAGGCTAGATTCTTCCAGCATTTTAATCATTTGAGATCCAACGGCACCAGTGGCACCTACTACAGCAACTGTATATCCCATGCGATAACCTCTCTAAATTTTCAAAAAATTTTTATTGTTAGTATTATACTATTTTTAAGGAAAAATGCAAATATTTCTGAAGAATATAAGTGCGATATTTTGATAAAACACACTAACACTCATGCCTCTCTATGAGAACTTTCAAGGTTTACAGTTTTTGTTCTCACGAACAAAACTGTATCCACTGCTCTATGACTCAATTTCCTCCTGCGGACTCGTTTCGTCAAGAGCAATAGCACTCACGACGTCGACCGTCTCAGTATCAATGTCTCTAAGCTCGGCTGCGACTAATGGTCTTGCCACTCTAAGAGACATAGAAAAATCCCCAATCCGTAGACTGGGGATAAGGGCACTTTCGTGTGATCAGCAGGTTCACACAACTGATCAAAGTCCGCTCCTGCGTTATGACCTCCCATGCTTCAATTTGCAGAAAAACTGCATATCGACTCATCGCACGAAACATAGTTTACCTTATCTTTTTCCGTTTTGTCAAGGTATTTAATCTAAAATATAAACAAAAACTTGTCTATCCTTCCAATCCTGCCCTTCTTTTTGGAATTGTTTTCGTACTCCTTCAAGATAGAAATCAGCTTGCTCCAGCAATTTTTGTGAAGGGATATTCTGTAGATCAACATGTGCTTCTAAACGATGAAATCCTAGTTCGCGACTGACTTTCTTGAGTTCTTCTAACATAGCTCTGGCGTAGCCCTGACGCCAAAATTGATTATGTATCGTATAACCTATTTCCGCCCATTGGAAATTGTCTCTAGCTAGCACAAATAAATTAACCATACCAACATGTTTTCCGCTTTTTGCGTCATAAATTCCCCAAATATACTGTTGGTCTTTCTCTCGAAAATCACGGTGCTTAGCCACCAAGTCCGAAAACCAACTTTCTGTACAAATTGTCATATCTAAAAGCCCATCATCAAATAGCGATTGGGAAGGTAGTCTATTGGAAAATCCTTCCAGCCAAACCGAGAAATCCTTCTCTTCCAGATATTTTAAATAAATATGTTTCATAAATACTTACTTCCCTCTCGAATACTAAGCGCAGCCATTTCTGCCTGATGCTGCTCGATAAAATCTCTGACCCAGTCTGGATTGGTTTTTGAATAATCTCTCAGCGCCCAGCCAATGGCCTTGTTAATAAAGAATTCTGTTTTGACCAGATTATTCACTAAAATCTTCTCCAAGAGCTTTGTGTCTGTTTTCTCTTTTCGCAACAGCTGATGATCAATAGCCAAGCGCCGTAACCAAATGTCCTCATCACAACTCCAAGCTACAATAATCTCTTTGGTTTCTGGAAATCGAGCAATGATTGATCCGACCAAGCGGTCTAGAAAGTCAATCGTATCCCACCAGGATTTTGTTTGGGCCAGCTTTTTCAAACGTGGCAAGTCAGATGGAGTCAATAGTTTCTTGCGACTTTCCAGATAATCTAGCGCAGCATACTGTAATTCTCGATAAGAATTACTCCAAGCTTCATTTATAAAATCCCAGTCAATAATGGAGTCAGTCTGCCGTTTGAAAAAAGCCTTTGTGAGCTTCCGTCTGGCCGGAGTCTTGACTCATAGAAACTCAAATTTATTTTTCATATAGGCTTTCATAGTCACCGCATCATCTGGGTTAGCTACAGCTTTTAACTCTTTTTCTAATTCCTCTACATCCATAGTTTATTCCAGCAATTCACGGTCATAAATAGTGTAGTCGCAGCGGTAAATCACGAGACGTTTGCCGTCAATCAGTAATTCAGAGGTTTTAGGAGCATCGGATTTATCTAGAGAGACTCGGTCACCAGCATAGGCAGCCAACGGAGTGCCGTTTTGAGAGCGAATCAGAACAACCTTTTTCTTTCCGGTAAAGTCGTTTTTAAAAGCTGAAATCATGCGATTTAAAACAGGGAGAGAATGGCTATTCTCCTCAACATCTGCTGTTTTTTGATACTGGGCAAACACATCTTTCAAGCCTTTTTCTTCTGCAATCAAGGAAGAGCCCACATGGTCAATCTCATACTTACCCAAGGTGATTTTGAGCACAGAAGAATCTTCCTTGGAATTTCCTTCCGCATCAACTGAGTCAAACTCCTCGTTACGCGAGATGGATAGTGACTTGCCCGACATCTGGTCAATAAGCTGAGAATTTTCATCATAGGTGCGAACTGTCATCTCTAAACCAATCCATTCCTCCTTGGCATTTTTAAACCAATTTTCAACGGCCTGACAGCCGCTCAAAGTCAAAAGGGCAATGCTTAGAAGAGTTATTAATAGGTGTTTCTTTTTCATCATTTACACTCCATTTCTTTTAAAAGTTTAATTGGTCCAGCTTGCTTGTCTAAGGATTTTTGTAGCCAAACAATGTCATGCCAACGCTCGAATTTATAGCCAATTTTAGGGAAATGCGCCACCTGCTGGTAGCCCCTTTTTCGATGTAAAGCCAGGCTAGCTTCATTTGGCAGAGAAATACAGGCTAGAAAATGCATATATCCCATCTGATCTAACAAGTCTTCAAGTTCATCATAAAGCTTACTGCCAACTCCTTTTCCTCTAGCATCTTGACTGACATAGACGGACAATTCCACCGCCCAATCATAGGCGGCACGCGCATAATAAGTCGAAGCATAGGCATAACCTAAAATTAAACCGTCTTCTTCTGCTACCAGATAAGGATATTTTTCCAACGTTTTTTCAATCCTATTTGCAAAATCCTCAATGGTTGGAACTTCATATTCAAAAGTGATGGCTGTATTTTCTACATAAGGCGCATAAATAGCAAGCAAGGTTGCAGCGTCTGATGGTCTTGCTAATCTAATGTTCATATTGACTCCATATTCTATTCTCATTATTTTCACCATTATACCAAAAAAGACCCGTAAAGAGCCTTTTAAACCATGATCAAAATAGACCAATCGCTGTGCCGTCTGCCGCCACATCCATATTGAGTGCCGCAGGACGTTTCGGCAATCCTGGCATGGTCATGACATCTCCTGTCAAAGCCACGATAAAGCCCGCTCCAAGTTTTGGTACCAGTTCACGAATGGTAATTTCAAAATTTTCTGGCGCCCCCAGAGCTGCAGGATTGTCAGAGAAGCTATACTGTGTTTTGGCCATACAGATTGGTAGCTTGTCCCAGCCGTTTTTGACAATTTCGCGAATCTGAGTCTGCGCTTTTTTCTCAAAGTTCACCTTCGAACCACGATAGATTTCTCTGACAATCTTCTCGATTTTTTCCTCAATAGATAAATCATTGTCATAGAGGCGAGTGTAATGAGCAGGTTCTTCATTAATGGTTTTGACTACAGTCTCAGCCAGAGACACACCACCTTGAGCGCCATCAGCCCATACACTGGCTAGCTCAACTGGTACCTTAATTTCTGCACAAAGCTCCTTAAGAGCAGCAATTTCAGCTTCCGTGTCAGATACAAATTCATTGATGGCTACTACTGCTGGAATACCGAACTTACGGATATTTTCAACGTGACGTTTGAGATTGGCAAAGCCAGCTCGTACCGCCTCAACATTTTCTCCAGTAAGTGCATCCTTAGCCACACCACCATTCATCTTGAGGGCGCGCAAGGTTGCGACAATCACTACTGCATCTGGAGAAGTTGGTAAGTTCGGAGTTTTAATATTCAAGAATTTTTCCGCTCCAAGGTCCGCACCAAACCCTGCTTCAGTCACCGTATAATCAGCCAAGCGCAGCGCAGTGCTAGTCGCTAAAACAGAGTTACAGCCATGAGCAATATTGGCAAACGGTCCACCATGAACAAAGGCTGGTGTCCCGTAAATAGTCTGAACTAGATTTGGCTTAATCGCATCTTTCAAGACCAAAGCCAAGGCTCCTTCTACCTCAAGGTCACGAACATAGACTGGTGAGCGGTCATAGCGATAACCGATGACAATGTTAGCCAAGCGCTTTTTCAAATCTTCAATATCCGTAGCTAAGCAAAGAATCGCCATGATTTCAGATGCAACCGTAATGTCAAAACCATCTTCGCGCGGAATACCATTGACAGGACTTCCTAAGCCAACGGTCACATGGCGAAGAGCCCGGTCATTTAGGTCAACAACCCGCTTCCAGATAATACGACGCTGATCGATTCCCAGTGCATTTCCCTGATGAAGATGATTATCGATAAGAGCTGACAGGGCATTATTGGCTGTCGTGATGGCATGCATATCACCAGTAAAATGCAAGTTAATGTCTTCCATCGGTAGAACCTGCGCGTGACCGCCACCAGCAGCTCCTCCTTTAATCCCCATTACCGGCCCCAGAGATGGTTCACGAATGGCAATCATAGTCTTCTTGCCAATTTTGTTGAGCGCGTCAGCTAGTCCAATGGTAATGGTAGACTTACCTTCTCCGGCAGGTGTGGGATTGATTGCTGTTACCAAAATCAGTTTGCCAACAGGATTTTTTTCAACCTCACGAATCTTATCAAAGCTGAGCTTGGCCTTATACTTACCATATAGTTCCAAGTCATCATAGTCGATGCCGACTTTTTTCACCACATCAACAATAGGCTGCAATTCAACACTTTGAGCAATTTCAATATCTGTTTTCATCAAGAACTCCTCTATCAATTAATATAAAGATTATAACAAAAAAGAGCAAAATCTACATGATTAAGCTCTAAATAGATTTTAATGTTCGGGAAAAACAAAAAACTTGGAAATTTTTGTCCTCTAAACTATAAGATTTTAGAGTCACTTTTCCGCTGTGACACTCTGCAATTCGAATTATTTTACTAAATTTCTTTTTTCTTGTAAAATAGTGCTATGAACATATTGATTACTTCTGGCGGGACCAGCGAGAAAATCGACCGTGTCCGCTCTATTACAAATCATTCGACGGGCAGGCTAGGGAAAATTATATCTGAAAAATTCCTAGACAAAGGCGATCAGGTGACTCTGGTGACGACTCCCAAGGCTGTCCGCCCGGCAGCTCATCCCAATCTTACCATTGTCCAGATTGAAAATGTTGCAGAACTGCTTGAAAGCTTGAAGCCGCTCGTTCACACACATGATGTACTGATTCATGCAATGGCTGTTTCTGACTATACTCCCGTCTACATGACTGGTTTGGAAGCTGTAGCGGCTAGCCCTGACATGACTGAATTTCTGAATAAAACTAACTCAGAAACCAAGATTTCTTCTCAGGCTGATGTTCAAGTTCTTTTTCTCAAAAAGACACCTAAAATCATCAGTTTAGTAAAAAAATGGAATCCAGCCATTCGCTTGATTGGATTCAAACTCTTGGTCAATGTTACTAAGGAAGAGTTACTCAAGACCGCACGAGCCAGTCTTATAAAAAATCAGGCAGAAATCATTGTCGCCAATGATTTGGCAGAGATTTCTAACCAAGAGCATAGAGCCTATCTTGTCGGAAAAGAGACTGTAACTCAAGCTCAATCCAAAGAAGAAATTGCTCAGCTCCTCTACTTGCATATTCACAGTCTATAAGGAGGGAAAAGATGACACAGATTACCTTGGCTGTCAGTGGAAGTATCTCGGCCTATAAGGCTGCTGACATCACTAGCCGTCTAAAGAAAGAGAACTTTGAAGTAGCTGTCCTCATGACAAATGCAGCAACAGAATTTATCACACCGCTGACCCTGCAAGTCTTGTCGCAAAGACAAGTTGCAATCGATATTATGCAAGAACCTGACCCTAGCAAGGTCAATCACATTGATATCGCTAAAAAGTCTGACCTCTTTTTGCTGGCCCCCGCTACAGCCAATACCATCGCTAAACTAGCCAACGGCTTAGCTGACAATATGGTGACAGCTACTGCCCTGGCTCTGCCGACTCATACTAAGAAAGTTTTGGCTCCGGCTATGAACACCAAGATGTATGAAAATCCACTAACTCAGGAGAATCTAGAACGTCTTCAACGTTTCGGTTGGAAGATTATTCAGCCACGTGAAGCAGTGCTAGCCTGTGGCGACCAGGGGACAGGTGCTCTAGCTGAAGTTGATACAATTATTGATACAGTAAAGGAACTTATTTATGAAAAAACAGTCTAAAATTGCTCAAATTGCTATTTTCTTTGCCATCATGTTGGTACTGCACCTGCTCAGCTCAGTCATTTTCAACTTACTTCCAGTACCGATTAAACCTACGATTATTCACATCCCAGTGATTATCGCCAGTATCCTCTATGGCCCTAAAGTCGGAGCTGTTCTAGGCGGCCTCATGGGGTGTATCAGCGTTATTACCAATACCTTGGTGCTGCTGCCAACCAGCTATCTCTTTAGCCCTTTTGTACCAAATGGAAGCTTTTCTTCGCTTCTTGTTGCCATAGTACCTCGCATTCTCATCGGTATTACTCCTTATTTTGTATATAAAGCAATGAAAAATAAGGCTGGCTTGATTGTAGCAGGTTCCGTCGGTTCTGCTACCAATACCATCTTCGTCTTGGGCGGTATCTTCTTTCTCTTTGCAAATGTTTATCAAGGGGATATTAAAGCACTTCTAGCTGTGATTCTATCAGCGAATTCCATTGCCGAGTTAATCATTTCTGCGATTTTGACAGCAACTATCATTCCTGCGCTTGAGAAAGCCAAAAAATGATGGTGATTTAGTTTTCTGGACCAAGCCTTGCTTTGGTCTTTTTTTAATCCCACAATTCCGCTATACCATTCTGAAATCCTTGAAACAATACCTTGAAAAGTATTTCATCGTTTTCTAGGTAACCTCTTTCAAAATTAATGAAAATATGCTACAATGAAAGCGATTAAGAAAATTTAAGAGCAGGATTTTTTACTAAAATTTCCATCTCTTCATTTCAAAAATAAAGGAGACTCCACCTATGACTTATCAAGATAACTTCAAAAAATGGCTTGATTATGCTGAACTTCCTGACTATCTTCGCCAAGACTTGAACAGTATGGACGAAAAGACTAAGGAAGATGCCTTTTACACCAATCTTGAGTTTGGTACTGCTGGTATGCGTGGTTTAATTGGCGCTGGTACCAACCGTATTAATATTTATGTTGTCCGTCAGGCAACCGAAGGTTTAGCTCGCTTGATTGAAGAAAAAGGTGATGAGTTCAAAAAACGCGGTGTTGCAATTGCTTACGACTCCCGTCATTTCTCACCAGAATTTGCCTTTGAATCTGCTGCTGTTTTAGCTAAACACGGCATCAAGTCCTATGTCTTTGAAAGTCTGCGCCCAACTCCAGAACTTTCATTCGCAGTGCGCCATCTGGGAACTTTCGCTGGTATCATGATTACAGCCAGCCACAACCCTGCTCCATTTAATGGCTACAAGGTATATGGTGAAGACGGCGGACAAATGCCTCCGCATGATGCAGATGCATTGACTGACTACATCCGTGCGATTGAAAATCCTTTCGCTATCGAAGTAGCTGATGTTGAAGCCGAAAAAGCCTCTGGCTTGATTGAAGTGATTGGCGATGCTATTGATGCTGAATACCTCAAGGAAGTTAAAGATGTCAATATCAACCAAAAACTGATTGATGAATACGGTAAGGACATGAAGATTGTCTATACTCCTCTGCATGGTACTGGTGAAATGTTGGCTCGTCGCGCTTTGGCTCAAGCAGGATTTGATTCTGTTGAAGTTGTCGAAGCTCAGGCTGTAGCTGATCCAGACTTCTCTACTGTTAAGTCTCCAAACCCTGAAAGCCAAGCAGCCTTTGCCTTGGCTGAGGAATTAGGCCGTAAAGTTGGTGCAGATGTCTTGGTTGCAACTGACCCAGATGCTGACCGTGTCGGTGTTGAAGTTCTGCAAAAAGACGGCAGCTACCTCAACCTTTCTGGTAACCAAATCGGAGCCATCATGGCTAAGTACATCTTGGAAGCTCATAAGAGTGCTGGAACTCTGCCAGCAAACGCAGCTCTCTGCAAGTCTATCGTTTCTACTGACTTGGTGACTAAGATTGCTGAAAGTTATGGCGCAACCATGTTCAATGTCTTGACTGGTTTCAAATTTATCGCTGAAAAGATTCAAGAATTCGAAGAAAAGCACAACCACACCTACATGATGGGATTTGAAGAAAGCTTCGGCTATCTGATTAAGCCATTTGTACGTGATAAAGACGCTATCCAAGCTGTTTTGGTTGTAGCTGAGCTAGCTGCCTACTACCGTTCACGCGGCTTGACTCTGGCTGATGGTATTGAAGAAATCTACAAAGAGTACGGTTACTTTGCTGAAAAGACTATCTCTGTGACCTTGTCTGGTGTTGATGGAGCTGAGCAAATCAAGGCTATCATGGCTAAGTTCCGTGACAATGCTCCGAAAGAATTCAACGCTACTGCTATTTCTGTTACAGAAGACTTTAAGGCGCAGACTTCTACCGCTGTTGATGGTACTGTTACAGCTCTGACGACTCCTCCAAGCGATGTGCTAAAATACACCTTGGCTGATGCTTCTTGGATTGCTGTTCGCCCATCCGGAACAGAACCAAAAATCAAGTTCTACATTGCCGTTGTCGGTGACAGCAATGAAGACGCTCAAGCAAAAATTGCTGCTATTGAAGCAGAGATTAATGCTTTTATCAAGTAAAATAACACTATCAACCAATCAACCAGAGAATGAATT
Source organism: Streptococcus sp. 27098_8_82 (assembly GCF_041431615.1). Classification (NCBI taxonomy): domain Bacteria; kingdom Bacillati; phylum Bacillota; class Bacilli; order Lactobacillales; family Streptococcaceae; genus Streptococcus; species Streptococcus sp. 27098_8_82. The sequence continues at coordinate 599,179 of NZ_JAPVYB010000001.1, read as the reverse complement.
TCACATTCTCTGGTTTTTCGTTTCCAAATCAAGCATTTTTCTGTTTTTTATGGCATACTAGTTTTATCAAAAGAAATGAGGATTATTTATGGAACAATTTGCTCAAAATATTAAAGACCTTGAAGTCACAACTGTTGACCGCGCTCGTCAAGCGATTGCTGACAAAGAGACAGCAACTTTCTTCGTTGGTCGCAAAACTTGCCCTTACTGCCGTAAATTCGCTGCTACTCTTGCTGGCGTTGTCGCTGATACCAAGGCGCATATTTTCTTTATCAATAGCGAAGAAGCTAGCGAATTAGAGAAATTGCAAGCCTTCCGCTCTGAATACAGCATTCCGACGGTTCCTGGTTTTGTTCATGTTCAAGACGGCCAAGTCTCTGTTCGTTGTGATTCTTCTATGACTGCAGATGAAATTAAAGCTTTTGCAAACTTGTAAAATTGATTCAAAAAAATCTGAGACCAATTAGTCTCAGATTTTTTATTTATTTCTAGCTTCCTGAAAAGCCTCCCACATCTTCTGCTGGGGTTTGGCAAAGGGGTAATTGCCAAAATCTTCTGGATGAAGCCACAAGACCTCTCCATCAGCTGCGTGTTGGCTATCTTTGACTCGTCCATAAGCTAGCTGAATATGCCACTTACGATGACTGAAAACATGCTGTACTTTTGAAAAGGACTGCTGCTGCCAATCAACAATCAGATCATAATCCTGCTCAAAACTTTCTTGAGGAGACAAGTCCAGACTTGACTGATTTTCTGCCACCTCAAAGAGGGACATCTGATTTTCAGTTTGAAATTCCTCAATTTCAATCAAGGGAAAATGCCAAAAACCTGATAACAAGCCAGCAGCCTCATTCTTTTCAAGCAAGAACTGTCCCTGTTCGTTTTCGATAATCAAGCCTTGCAGATAGACTGGAACTGGCTTCTTTTTAGGTGCTTTGATTGGATATTTATCCATAGTTCCGTGCAAATAAGCTGCGCTGAACTCTTTTACAGGACTGTCTTCTGGATGAGGATTAACAGGAGCTTCGATATCTGACCCCAGATCCATCAGTGCTTGATTGAAATCTCCGGGTCTATCTGGATCAATCAGAATCTCCATCATAGCCTGAAATACCTTACGATTGCTAGGTTGGCCAATATCTAAACCAACTTCAAACAAGCGACTCAGCACCCGCATGACATTGCCGTCTACCGCAGGCTCAGCTAGGCCAAAGGCAATACTAGCAATGGCACCAGCTGTATAAGGTCCAATCCCTTTAAGACTAGCAATTCCTTCATAGCTATCAGGAAATTTTCCAGCGAAATCCGTCATTATCTGCTGGGCTGCTTTTTGCATATTTCGCACCCGCGAATAATATCCCAGTCCTTCCCAAGCCTTGAGCAGTCTATCTTCTGGTGCCTGCGCTAAGTCAGCTACAGTCGGAAACCAGTCAAGAAAACGCTCATAATAAGGAATCACCGTATCTACCCGAGTCTGCTGCAGCATAATCTCAGAAACCCAGATATGATAAGGATTATTTGTTCTGCGCCAAGGCAGATCACGTTTGTTTTCATCATACCAAGTTAATAATTTCTCTCTAAAAGAGGCAATTTTATCTGCCTCCCACATCTCAATTCCGTATACTTTCAAATCTAACATAAATCTAGTATAGCATAAGGCAAGAAAAATTGAAGAGCTTATGCCCTCCAATCATTTCCTATCGTTTAATAATGACCTACTGCCTGACTAGCTGTAATCAAAGTCAGCTTATAAACATCATCCGCATTACAGCCTCGAGAAAGGTCATTAACTGGGTGGTTAAGTCCCTGCAGGATAGGTCCTACCGCTGAAAAGCCACCTAAACGCTCTGCCATTTTGTAACTGATATTCCCAGCTTCGATACTTGGGAAGACAAAGACAGTTGCTTGACCGGCCACAGGGCTGCCAGGTGCTTTCAGTTCTGCTGTTGCAGGGACGAAAGCTGCATCAAACTGCAATTCACCATCGATAACCAAGTCTGGACGCATTTCCCGAGCCAGCTTAGTCGCTTCCACTACCTTATCAACCTTTTCACCGAATCCAGAGCCCTTGGTCGAATAGCTGAGCATGGCAACTTTTGGATCGATACCGAAAATTTGTGCTGTTAAAGCTGAGTTAACAGCAATCTCCGCCAAAATATTGGCGTCTGGATCGATATTAATGGCACAGTCACTGAAAATGTAGCGTTCATCATCACGCACCATGAGAAAGGCCCCTGAAGTACGAGACACCCAAGGCAGGGTCTTGATGATTTGAAGAGCCGGCCGAACAGTCGCTGCCGTAGAATGGATTGCTCCTGAAACCATCCCTTGAACCTTACCAAGGTAAACCAACATAACCCCAAAGTAGTTGACATCTTCCTTAAGCAACTGACGTGCTTCATCTGCAGTGATTTTTCCTTTACGACGCTCAACGAATGCTTCTACCAATTCCTCAAAGCAGGAACAGTTTGAAGGATCAATAACCTGATATCCTTCTTTTACTCCCTCAATTTCCAGATAAATACGGATTTTATCAGGATTCCCCAAAAGAACTGGAGTAATATCGGTTTCTTTCACCAAACGTTTAGTTGCTTGCAAAATCCGTGGTTCCTCACCCTCTGGCAAGACAATCTTTACTTCCTTATCCTTCAAGGCTTCACGAATTGAATCAAAAATTTTCATGTTTCTTAAAACTCCTTTATCTCTTATTCTTTTAATTTCTCAATAACTTGTTTAAAATCTTCTGGCAAAGGACTGGCACGCTCAACTTCCTGACCACTAAAAGGATTATAAAATTTCAAAGAATGACAATGTAAAGCCTGACGCTCTATTCCGCACTCCAAACTCCCTCCATAAAGGTCGTCACCCAAAAGCGGAAAGCCAATATGTGAAAAGTGAACGCGGATTTGATGAGTCCGCCCAGTATGAAGATGAATATCCACCAGATAGACATCTCCAAATCGCTCTATGACCCTGTAGCTGGTATGGGCGTACTTGCCATCCTCTGTCACGCGTCTCGTAATGATACTCTCAGGGTTGCGTCCAATCGGAGCAATAATCTCACCTTGCTCTTCTAAGTCACCAGTCCCCCGAACTAGAGCGTAATAGCGCTTTTCTATCAGCTTCTTCTGCAGCTGTTTGTCCAATCTGGCATGAGCATAGCCATGCTTGGCAAAGAGCATGAGCCCACTTGTATCCTTATCCAGACGCGTCACGATATGCACCTGCTGATTTTCATAGCCCTGACGAGTATAGTAAGCCTTAACGAAATTAGCCATAGTGTTGGAATGATTAACACTGGGAATGCTAGCCACCCCTGCCGGCTTATCCAAAACCAAGAAATGCTCATCCTCGTAAACGACATACAAGTCCTTATCAACAGCTTTCAGACTCTCAAATCCCTTTTCAGACGGGATGTCAATCGACACTTTATCGCCAATATCCAAGAGATAAATAGCGTTCTGAGGTTGATGGTTGACAAGAATGTTTCCGCCGGAAAATTTTATCTTAGCCAAGAGGCCTTTGGAAATTTCGTGTCGCTTCAAAAAAGTCTTTACCTTGACATGCTCATCAGTAATAAACTCAAACCTCATTCCTGGCACTCTCCAATAAAGGAGTCTCTGACACGATTCCAAAAGCTGGTATGGCTTGGCGAAGCCACAAAATGTATCTTATGATTGTCAATCTGATACTCAATGCGGACAATGTTTTTAAAAGAGAAAGTCTGATTATCAACTGCGATAGTATGATAGTCACTGCGGGTCGGCACTAACTCAATCTTATCCTTTTTAGGAACAATGACCGACGAGCCCAACGTCCGATAAACCCGATTGTTGAGACTAGCAATTTCTGTCACCTGCAAGGCTTCGATAGTCGGATGCAATACCGCTCCACCTAGAGATTTGTTATAGGCTGTACTGCCTGTCGGAGTAGAAACGGAAATTCCATCTCCTCGGAAACGCTCGAAATGAACCCGATTGATAATGACATCAGCTACCATAGTTCGATCCGAACGCTTGATTGTTGCTTCGTTCAAAGCACGAATGATGCGTGTATCACCATTCTCAAAAGTAATTTTGACATTTAAAATTGGATAAGAAACCTGAGCACCAGTGTCTAATTTGAGATTTTCTACCAACTTATCTAGTTCAAAATCACGGTAGTCCGTATAGAAGCCGAGATGCCCTGTATGTACACCAACAAAGCGGACCCGATCCAACTGTTCTTCATACATATGAAAAGCAGATAGCAGCATGCCGTCACCACCCACCGAAATCACGATGTCGGGATTCTTAGGAGTTAAAATAAAGCCATTCTGTTTCAGCTTCTGCTTTAAATCTTGATAAACTTGTTCGCTCTGTCTTTTCCGATTGCGGATAATCGCTATTTTTTTATCTGTATTCTTCATCTGTATCATCACTATTTCCCACACCGTCATTTAACTTGCGGTGAAGAGGATCAAAGAGAGCCTGCGCCTCCTGGATAGCATCACGGATTTCTCCCATCTCCTCATCCAGCTGATAGGCAAGATTAGCTGTCGTTTCCAAGCGGCATTTGATTTCTTCGGGAAATTCTCCTTTATACTTGTAATTCAAAGAATGCTCAATCGTAGCCCAAAAATTCATCGAAAGGGTGCGAATCTGAATCTCAGCCAGAATAAGCCTATGACCATTAATTGTATCGACCGGATACTCTATAATCACATGATAGCTCCGATAGCCACTGGCTTTCTTGTTTTTGATGTAATCCCGCTCCTGCACAATGCGCATATCAGTCCGATTTCGTAAGACTTCTAAAACTTCATCCACATCATCGACAAACTGGACCATGACCCGTAAGCCAGCAATATCCTGCATCTCCTGCTCAATATTCTCCTCGCGAATACCTCGCAGAATCATCTTTTCTTTAATGCTCTCAATCGGCTTGACACGTTCGGTCACAAACTCAATCGGGGAATGACGCTGCTGCTTGCGGTATTGCTTTCGCACCCCACGAAGCTTAATTTTCAGCTCTCCAACCGCTTGAATATAGGGGTCTAAAAACTCTTCCCATTCTATTGTCATACACTTACCTTGTCATATCATTTTTTTTTGTATAAAATAAACACAACTGTTATTATAACATAAATCGCTTTCAAAAAAAAGAAAAGGATATGAAAATGAATCACTTAGAAATTGAATTCAAAACCATGCTGACAAAAGAAGAGCACGACCGTCTGCTCCAGTTTTTTGCTGATATTTCGCCTATTAGCCAAACCAACCACTACATCGATTCAGATCAGCAAAGTATTCGACACGCCCATATGGCTTTTCGAGTACGAACTTTTAACCATCGCGAAGCTGAGCTGACGCTCAAGATTCCTCAAGAAGTCGGAGCCTTGGAACTTAATCAGAACCTGACACCAGAAGAAACTGAAAATATTTTGCAGAACAATGAATTTCCTACGGGAGAGATTTTAGAAACACTGCTTCAAAAAGAAATTCCTATCCAAGACTTGAAGATTCTTGGCTCTCTAGAGACTATCCGCTATGAAAAAGAAGACGAAATTGGCCTCCTTGCTCTGGATGAGAGTCACTACTTGGACAAAAAAGACTTCGAACTCGAAGTCGAAGTTGAAGATTTCGAAAAAGGAAAAGAAAATTTCCTCAACTTCCTAAAACAGCACTGCATCGACTACAAACCTAGTAAGAGCAAGATAGCAAGATTTTCTGAAAACTTGTAAATCAACGACCACAAAATAGCTGAAATAATCTAATTTTTTTGGTAAAATAAAAGGTAGCAATCTAAAGACTATTGAAATATAAATTTCATGGAGCATTAGATTATAGAAATGACACAAAAAGAGGACGGTCCAACTCATGTCAGATAAAAAAAATATGAAGCTTTTTTCCCTCAACTCCAATCATTCCATAGCTGAAAAAATCGCTGAGGCTGCTGGGGTTCCTTTGGGAAAACTTTCCTCCCGCCAATTCTCGGACGGCGAGATTCAGATTAACATTGAAGAAAGTGTCCGTGGCTATGATATATACATCATTCAGTCTACTAGTTTCCCTGTCAATAATCACTTGATGGAACTCTTGATTATGGTGGATGCCTGCAAGCGTGCAAGTGCCAACACGATTAATGTTGTGATGCCTTATTTTGGTTATGCCCGTCAGGATCGGACTGCTGCCCCTCGCGAGCCAATCACAGCTAAACTGGTTGCCAACATGCTTGTCGGAGCTGGAGTAGATCGTGTGATTTCTCTGGATCTTCATGCCGTGCAGGTCCAAGGATTCTTTGATATCCCAGTTGATAACCTCTTCACTATCCCACTCTTTGCCAAACACTACTGCAACATGGGGCTTACTGGCGATGATGTCGTTGTCGTCAGCCCTAAAAACTCTGGTGTAAAACGCGCCCGCAATCTGGCTGAATATCTGGATGCTCCTATCGCTATCATTGATTATGGCGAAGATGAGGCGGGTCGCTCTGAGGGATATATCATTGGAGATGTCGAGGGCAAGAAAGCTATTCTGATTGACGACATTTTAAATACCGGTCGGACTTTCTCTGAAGCAGCTAAAATTGTCTGTCGCGAAGGCGCAGTCGAAATCTATGCTGTATCCAGTCATGGTCTCTTTGCGGATAAAGCTGCGGAATTGCTAGATAATTCTCCTATCAGGGAAATTCTTGTAACTGACTCTGTTGATACCAAAGAAAAAACACCTAAGAATCTCCACTACATTACAGCAAGTGAACTGATTGGTGATGCCATTGTCCGCATCCAAGAAAGAAAACCAGTCAGCCCACTCTTTGCCTATCAAAAGAAATAAGGTAACCGGAGTGATTTATTTAGATAATGCCGCTACAACTGCTTTGTCGCCCGCTGCAATCCAAGCAATGACCAAGACGATGACTGTCTTCGGGAATCCTTCCAGTACGCATAGTCATGGCCGAGAAGCTAGTAAACTCCTTAGACAGGCGCGTGAGGATATTGCTCAATCTCTGCATACTCAAAGCAATAAGATTATTTTTACTTCAGGCGGCACTGAAAGCAATAATACTGCTATCAAAGGCTATGCCCTTCGTCACCAGAACCGAGGAAAGCATATTGTGACCACTGCTATTGAACACCATGCTGTCTTAGAAGTGGTGGAGTACCTAGTAGATAAATTCTTCTTCGAAGCTACTTTTGTTCAGCCGGTGGATGGTCAGATTCGGGCGGAGGATATTAAGAAGGCTCTTAGGCCTGATACTATTCTTGTGTCCGTCATGGCGGTTAATAACGAGACAGGTGCCATGCTCCCCATTAAGGAAATTGGTGAATTACTGCAAGAACATCCTGCTGTTTTTCACGTTGATGCTGTCCAAGCAATTGGTAAACTTCCCATCTACCCTGAAGAGCTAGGGATTGACTTTCTATCTGCTTCAGCGCATAAATTTCATGGTCCCAAAGGCGTTGGATTCCTTTATGCCAAGAAGATGGATTTTGACAATTTCATGCACGGTGGCGACCAGGAAGAAAAACACCGGGCCGGAACTGAAAATCTAATCTCTATCACAGGTATGGCGGCGGCTCTGTCAGATAGCACGGAACATCTTGAGGAAAATCTAGCGCATGCGCAAGACTTAAAAGACAGCTTACTTGCTGACTTATCGGACATTGAACATTACTTAAATGAAAGTCAGCCAAGCTTGCCATATGTCATCAATTTGGGATTTCCCAATCAAAAGAATGACCTGCTTCTGCTTCAAATGGATTTAAATGGATTTTCCATTTCAACAGGCTCAGCCTGCACAGCCGGAGCTATACAACCCAGTCATGTCTTGCAGGCTATGTATGGCAAGGATTCCAACCGCTTGCATGAGTCTATTCGAATCAGTACTTCGGACCAAACGACCCTGCAAGAGATTCAATCATTTACAAAGAAATTAAAAGAAATTTTAGGAGGATAAGATGGCCTTTCAAACATCTGTTAGCTTAGCAAACTGTGAATATACCTATTCACTTCACCCAAATGTCAAGAAATTCACCTTACGCGACAATACATTCGCTGAAAGCAAGGTTGGCAACTATGAACTCTCTCGTCTGTTGGAATCTGTTCCCAACAGCGGAAATGGTTTTTTGCTTAAAATCATCGTCAATAAAGATTTGAATGGCTTCAAAATCAATATCACTGACAAATCAGGCCTGCGCTTGGTCAATATTTTCAAATCAGAAGATCATCACATTATCCAGCAAAAATTTTATTTCTTGATGGATAGCTTGGTTGAAAGAAATATTTTTGAAAAGACACCACAATAAGCAAGATTCTCGCAATTTTGCTTTTTTGGTTTTGACACTTCAAAATTTAAACGAGCTTGACTTCTACTTAGAACACTTGAAGAAAAGATCAACCGAACCCAAAGAAAGGATTAACAATGGTTGAACTGACCTATTTGGACTCATATAAGGTGAAACGGACACTTACCTATGAAGACTTCGACGAATTTCTTCTCGCCTTCTCTGGCTGCGTCACAGTTCCTGACTCTCTCAAAGTACTTTCCATCACTTATAATGGACACCAGCTGCCATTTACAGGGTTAATCGGCGACTTGTACCGCCAGATGTACCAGTTAGACTTAACTCCCTATCAGGACTAATCTCTTCGCAACTGCAACATAACTTAAACGTTAACTCTTTTCTTTTTTAGTGCATTAAACATCCTTAATTAGTTGATTTTTTCACAAACTTCCTATAAAATAGAATTAGAAAGGTTGTGATTTTGTGAAAACTGAAAAAAATACTACAATTCCTCGAGCAACAGCTAAGAGACTGTCGCTCTACTATCGTATTTTTAAACGGTTTAATGCTGAGAAGATTGAGAAAGCCAACTCCAAGCAAATCGCTGAAGCTATTGGCATTGACTCTGCCACCGTCAGACGAGATTTTTCTTATTTCGGTGAACTTGGCCGCAGAGGATTTGGCTATGACGTCAAGAAATTGATGAACTTTTTTGCTGACCTCTTGAACGACAATGCTATCACCAATGTCATGATTGTTGGTGTCGGTAACATGGGGCGGGCTCTGCTGCACTATCGTTTTCATGAGCGCAATAAAATGAAGGTTGTAATGGCTTTCGACACAGATGACCATCCAGAAGTTGGCAGCACAACCAGCGATGGGATTCCTATCTATGGAATTTCCCAAATCAAAGAAAAAATACAGTCAGGAAATGTGCAAACTGCCATCCTAACTGTACCTAGCGTAAAAGCCCAAGAAGTTGCATCTATCTTAGTTCAAGCAGGTGTGAAAGGTATTCTCTGCTTCTCGCCAGTAAATCTATCCCTACCTAAGGACGTGGTCGTTCAGTACGTTGACCTGACTAGCGAACTGCAGACTCTGCTCTACTTCATGAGAAAAAATGAACATTAATTTGAAAGGGGTATTGAACACTCAATGAGTAAACCAATTATTGGAATAACCGGAAATGAAAGAGAAATCCCAGACGATCACTTCATCTATATGAGCTATACGGCGACAGGATTCGTTGAGGGAGTTAAAGAAGTTGGCGGAATTCCAATGATTTTGCCAATCGGTGATGAAGAAATGGCTAAACAGTATGTTTCCATTGTTGACAAATTAATTATCACAGGTGGTCAGAATGTATGCCCTCAATTCTATGGTGAAGAGAAAACCATTGACAGCGATGATTATCTACTCAAACGGGACATTTTTGAATTAGCTTTAATTAAGGAAGCTCGCCGTCAAAATAAACCAATTTTCACCGTCTGCCGCGGAACCCAACTTTATAATGTAGCTCTAGGCGGTACTCTTCATCAAGATATTGAAGATCATTGGCAAGATAGCTCTGCTGAGTACACAACTCAAAGCATGGTGACCAAGAATGGCTCTATTCTGCATGAAATCTATGGCCCTGCATCTGAAATCAACTCCTTCCACCACCAAAGTATCAAGGATTTAGCGACCGGCCTAGAAGTCATTGCCTATGATCCTCGAGATAAGATTATTGAAGCCATCACTTCTACTGATGGTAGTCCTTTCCTTGGCGTCCAATGGCACCCAGAGTTCTTATTTGGCTCCAGAGAAGGAGACTTAGCTCTGTTTGATTATGTTGTCAATATTCTTTAAAAACCTCTACTCCTAGATAAACTTCTTTTCAACATGAATAGAAGTTTTTTATATTCAAGTAAATCAAATTATATCATATCTGTCTCCTCTCGGTAGCTATAGTAACTGACCTTAGAGACAATCAAATGATCCAAAAGGACCAAGCCCATCATCTCACACGCTTCTTTCATATGCTGGGTCACCTCATCGTCGTTTCTGCTGGGAATGACTGAGCCTGATGGATGATTGTGCACCAGTATGATAGATGTCGCCAGATGCTTAAGAGCGTAGTGGAGAATTTCTCTCGGCTCAGCAATGCTTCTGCTGACTGTCCCCATAAAAATAGTCTGCTGATGCAGAATTTGATTTTGACTATTAAGATAAATAGCAACCAAGCACTCCTGCCTCATATCTCCCAATTCCTGCTGCATCTTCTGGGCTAATTTTTGACTGCCCATAATCTGCTCTTTCTGCAGAACCTCTGCTCGGTTAATCCGACGTCCTAATTCGATAATGGCCTGCAGCTCCACAGCCTTAATCGGACCGATTCCAGAAATAGTCTGCAATTCCTGCAAAGTTAAATACTTAAGATCGTTCAAACTGGAAATCGATGATAAAATTCTTTGAGAAACTTGAAAAACAGTTTCTTTTTTGTTGCCTGTCCTGAGGAAAATTGATAGAAGCTCTTGGTTACTGAGTTTTTCAGCCCCTTCTCTCATCAAACGCTCCCGCGGCATCATGCTAATATCATCTTGAAATGAAATGCTATACATAGAAACCTCCTTACCTTATAATTCGGAAAAAGAGTCAAAATCAGCAAGAATTGATATAAAAAAACTCCAAAAATTAGAGTTCTTCCTAACCTTTGGAGTGAATTTTTTTAGTTTTCGTCTTTAAATCTGCATTTGGTTATAAGACTTACTGAAAGATTCAATAACTTCCTTAGGAGCCTTGTCATACTCGACAGAGCCTTCTAACGTTCCCTTGACAATAGTCCGGTTGGTTGCCGCGGCATCCTCACAAGTAACTAAAGTAATCTCTGTAACGCCTTCAGTATCCTCAATCAGATCCGTTCGATCTGGAGTTACCGTTTCAACACTGGTGATTACATAAGTATAGACTTGCTCTTTATCGGTGATATAGATTTTCATACCAGCCTTAGCACGATCCAGTGGGGAAAAGAGCATGTTACTAGCCCCTGTGATGCCAAAGACGTGGTGGCTAGCCAAGGCGTAATTTCCCTGTCCCATCTGCTGAGTCTCTTTCATCGTACCAGCACCATAATACAATCCAGCATTATCCAGCCCTTTGAAGATCGGCAAATTCATGGATACTTCTGGAATTGAGATACCTCCGATAACAGGCAGCTTCTGGGCTTTCCACTGAGCATTGATAACTGCTTCTGTAGAAAGCGACTCTACCTTATTAAAATCAAAGCTAGTCTCAGCATTTTTATTTTTATTAATAGAGTCTTTGGAAACCTTGCTGACCTGATATTGGTTGGTATGCCAAACCATAATCATGTTTCGGATTTGCGCATTAAAGATTAAGCCTAGGGCCACAAAAATTAATAATGTCGCAACAATATTGATAAAAATATTTCTTTTACTTTTTTGTTTTCTTTTTCGACTTCTTTTTCCTTGTACCATATAGAGGTCCTCTTTTACGATTCGTTTTCTTCCTCTGCTACATCTTCTTTATCGTCTGCTTCGACGCTTGTAAAGGTGACAATTTGTGCATTTTGGTCCAGACGCATGACCTTAACACCCATAGTTGAGCGGCCTGTCTGAGAAATATTAGCCACACTGGTCCGAATGATGACGCCTGTATTAGTGATAATCATCAAATCTTCCTCTCCAGTAACAGTCATCAGACCAGCGAGAGGTCCATTCTTATCAGTGATATTGGCTGTTTTAATCCCTTTACCACCACGGCCCTTGGTTGGATACTCACTAGCAAGAGTTCGCTTACCATAGCCTTTTTCGGTGATGACAAGCACTTCGTCTCCCTCAGCAATCACACCAGCTCCAACGACCTGGTCACCATCTCGAAGATTAACTCCGCGAACACCAGTCGCTATACGGCTCATGCTCCGGACAGCTGTCTCATTGAAGCGGACAGAATAACCAAACTTAGTACCAATGATAACATCTGCAGCGCCGTCCGTCAGAAAGACATTGATTAACTCGTCTTCATCTTTCAAATTCAAAGCCTTAAGACCGTTCTGACGAATATTAGCAAATTCTGTCACACTGGTCCGTTTGACCACCCCATGACGGGTAGTAAAGAAGAGATAGGAATCATCACTTCGGTCTTGCTGAACATTTATGATAGTCTGAATAGTCTCTCCTTCATCAAGCTTCAAGAGATTGACTACTGGCAAGCCCTTGGCTGTCCGACCGTACTCAGGAATTTCATATCCTTTGAGACGATAAACTCGACCTTTATTTGTAAAGAAGAGCAGTCTATCATGGGTGCTTGTTGAAACCAGCTCTTTGACGAAGTCATCATCTTTGACACCAGTTCCTTGAACACCGCGGCCCCCGCGTTTCTGAGCAGTGAATTCAGCCTGATTCAGACGTTTGATATAACCTTTATTAGACAGGGTAATCAAAACATCCGCTTCCTCAATCAAATCTTCATCTTCAAGAGAAAGAACTTCTCCCACCATCAGCTCAGTACGGCGGTCATCCGCAAATTTACGCTTGACCTCATCTAACTCTTCCTTGATAATAGCGATAACGCGCTCTGGCTTAGCCAAAATATCAGCCAGGTCTGCAATCAAGGCAATCAGCTCATCGTATTCTGACTGGATCTTATCACGTTCCAAACCAGTCAGACGGCGCAGACGCATATCGAGGATAGCCTGACTCTGGCGCTCAGACAGCTCAAACTTAGCCATCAATTCAGCCTGTGCTTCTGCGTCTGTCTCGCTATTACGGATAATGCGAATCACTTCATCAATATGATCCAATGCAATCAGCAAACCAGCCAAGATATGAGCTCGAGCTTCTGCCTTTTCTTTATCGAAGACAGTCCGTCGAGTCACCACTTCTTTTTGGTGCTCAATGTAGGCCAACAAAATCTCACGCAGAGACAGAATCTTCGGCACACCATTTTGAATAGCCAGCATATTGAAGCTGAAATTGGTCTGCATCTGAGTCAGCTTGAAAAGGTTATTTAGAATGACATGAGCAGAGGCATCACGACGTACCTCAATGACAAAACGGACCCCTTCACGGTTGGACTCATCACGAACAGCTGTGATACCGTCAATACGTTTTTCCTGCACCAGACGAACAATATGCTCATGGACCTTGGTCTTATTAACCATGTATGGAAACTCGGTTACGACAATTCGCTCTCGGCCATTTTTCATCTCTTCGATTTCAGTGCGAGAGCGAAGAACAATCGAACCCTTCCCTGTTTCATAAGCCCGGTGAATACCAGACTTACCCATAACAAGTGCACCTGTAGGAAAATCTGGTCCAGGAAGGACTTCCATGATATCGCGAGTTGTTGCATCCGGATTGTCCATGACAAGCTTAACTGCATCAATAGACTCACCAAGATTATGAGGTGGGATATTGGTCGCCATCCCAACTGCAATCCCTGTCGCACCATTTACAAGTAAGTTAGGGAAGCGAGCAGGAAGAACTACAGGCTCTCTCTCGCTGGCATCATAGTTGTCAATATAATCAACAGTGTTTTTATTAATATCACGAAGCATCTCAAGAGCAATCTTGCTCATACGTGCTTCTGTATAACGTTGAGCAGCAGCCCCGTCTCCGTCCATAGAACCGAAGTTTCCATGGCCATCTACAAGCATATAGCGATAGCTCCACCATTGAGCCATCCTCACCATCGCTTCATAAATAGAAGAGTCACCATGCGGGTGATACTTACCCATGACATCCCCTGTGATACGAGCTGATTTCTTGTGAGGCTTCTCAGGTGTCACGCCCAGCTCATTCATACCATAGAGAATCCGACGGTGAACTGGCTTTAGACCATCACGAACATCTGGAAGTGCCCGAGCCACGATAACGCTCATCGCGTAATCAATGAAACTAGTCTTCATTTCACTAGTCAGATTAACATTTACTAAGTTTCTGTCTTGCATTAAAAAATGCCTTTCTTTCATATTAAACTACCCTTTATTATACCACATTTTCTTTAATTTTTCAGTATTTTGAACCGTTTGTAAAAACGTTTACATCGCTAGATATACAAGTTGACCGTGACAAAATATGTCAAAAGTGGTAGAATGAATGTGTACGGGAAAACTTCCCTAAAAAAATAAGGAGATGTTTAGAAATGACTGCTACTAAACAACATAAAAAAGTCATCCTTGTCGGTGACGGTGCTGTAGGTTCATCTTACGCATTTGCTCTTGTAAACCAAGGTATTGCTCAAGAACTTGGTATCATTGAAATCCCTCAATTATTTGAAAAGGCTGTCGGTGATGCTGAAGACCTTAGCCACGCCCTCGCTTTCACTTCACCTAAAAAAATCTATGCAGCTACTTATGCAGACTGTGCGGATGCCGACCTCGTTGTTATCACTGCAGGTGCACCTCAAAAACCAGGTGAAACTCGTCTTGACCTTGTTGGTAAAAACTTGGCTATCAACAAATCTATCGTTACTCAAGTCGTAGAATCAGGCTTCAACGGTATCTTCCTCGTTGCTGCTAACCCAGTTGACGTTTTGACTTACTCAACTTGGAAATTTTCTGGTTTCCCTAAAGAGCGTGTTATTGGTTCAGGTACTTCACTTGATTCAGCTCGCTTCCGTCAAGCTCTTGCTGAAAAGATTGGTATCGATGCTCGTTCTGTCCATGCCTACATCATGGGTGAGCACGGTGACTCTGAGTTTGCGGTTTGGTCACATGCTAACGTTGCAGGTGTGAAATTGGAGCAATGGTTGCAAGCTAACCGCGACTTGAACGAACAAGACTTGGTTGATCTTTTCATCTCCGTTCGTGACGCAGCATACTCAATTATCAACAAAAAAGGAGCAACTTACTACGGAATCGCGGTTGCTTTGGCTCGTATCACAAAAGCTATCCTTGACGATGAAAATGCTGTATTGCCATTATCAGTCTTCCAAGAAGGACAATACGGTGTTGAAAATGTCTTCATTGGTCAACCAGCTATCGTTGGTGCTCACGGTATTGTACGTCCAGTAAACATCCCACTTAACGATGCTGAGACTCAAAAAATGCAAGCTTCTGCTAAAGAATTGCAAGCAATTATTGATGAAGCATGGAAGAATCCTGAATTCCAAGAAGCATCTAAAAACTAATTATAAAAAAACATCTCCTGATAAAAGGGGATGTTTTTTAGTTGTTTTATATAGATTTGTCAGCAAAAATATCAGTCAAATAAGGTACGATGAGATTTCCCTCTAGGTCTTTCAAAGAAGTAACCCAGACAAAGTCTGAATGCTCTTCTGGATCTAATATAATATCACGCTGCTCCGTAATCCTACCCGTATAAACCAAGCGTGTGAAAACAGTATCTTTTTCAGAACCAAACTGACTATCTTCGTGGGTAATCCTATCAATCCGAATCTTTTGATTAACCACCTCCATAGCCTCACGTAGAGCCGCCTCTCTAGGCAGTTCATTCTCTTCTACACTACCACCGGGAATATCCCAATAAGATGGATAGACATTAGGGAGGCCACGCTTTATTTTAGAGCGCTTGATAAGTAAATACTTCCCGTCTTTCTCAATTAAGGTATGGGCGATTAATTTTACTGTCATTGCATGTGTTCCTCCAAGAAAGAAAAAAAAGACTCCGAAGAGTCCAATTTTAAGTCATCCACCCTGAGAGAATCGAACTCCCATCTCAAGAACCGGAATCTTACGTGATATCCATTACACTAAGGGTGGCAACTAATTCATTATAACTGATTTTCTCTGAAAATACAAGTGAAAATCAGAAAAAGAAGTTGAGGAAACTCAACTTCTTTTATCTAATTACAATTCAATATCGCCAAACAAATCAGCCATTGAGAATCCAGTTTGAGTTTCTGGAAGTTCAAAGTCACGTTTTTCTTGACGTTTTGGACGACGAGGACGTGATTGACGTTTCTCATCTTTTTGTCCTTCTTCTTGAGCTGGACGCTCTTCAAGAGCCTTGATAGAAAGTGATACACGCTCATCAGCAGCATTCACTTCAAGAACCTTAACAGTTACTTCTTGACCAACTTTAAGGGCATCTTTAGGGCTTTCAACACGTTTGTGTGAAATTTGTGAGATGTGAACCAGTCCATCAATACCTGGCAATACTTCAACGAAAGCACCAAAATCAGTCAAACGTTTTACAGTTCCTTCGATCACATCACCTGCAGCAAGTTTTTGCTCAACGCCATCCCATGGTCCAGGTGTTGTTGCTTTAAGAGAGAGGGATACGCGTCCTTCTTCTTCGTTCAAGTCAAGAACTTTCACTTCAATTTCATCACCAACTGATACAACAGACTTAGGTGATACGTTGCGTTCATGTGACAATTCAGTCAAGTGAACCAATCCATCAACTCCGCCAAGATCAATGAAAGCACCGAAGCTAGTGATGCGAGCAACTTTACCAGTTACAATATCACCAACATTCAATTTACCAAAGACTTCAGCACGTGCTGCTGCAGCTTCAGCTTCTACAACTTCACGACGTGAAAGGATGAAGCGATTTTCTTTTGGATCTACTTCTTTGATCTTAGCATCAAACTCTTGACCTACAAAACGCTCAGTGTTACGAACGAAACGAGTATCAAGCATTGAAGCAGGGATAAATCCACGAAGTCCTTCAAACTCAACTGAAAGTCCACCTTTAACAGCACGAGTGCCCTTAACAGTGACAACTTCTTCTTCACGACCAACCAATTTGTCCCAAGCTTTGCGAGCTTCCAAACGTTTTTTAGATACCAGGTAAGTTACGGTGTCTGTATCTTTACCTACTACTTGACGAAGAACAAGCAATTCAAGTGTTTCACCTGGTTTTACAAGGTCGTTGATATCAGCGTCGCGGTCATTTGTCAACTCACGAAGAGTCAATACACCTTCAACACCAGTTCCAGCGATTGCAACATTAGCTTGGTTAGCGTCAACAGTCAATACTTCAGCAGTAACGACGTCACCTGGCTCAACTTGGCTAACACTGTTTAGCAAATCTTCAAATTCATTCATCTAAAAAAATCCTCCAACAATCAAGCTTTCGCTTGACATACTACTTATTTATTTTCCTAAGCACCCGCAAATGACATTGATCTATCGTTAACGATTTCCATCCTATAAAGAAATAAAACACCTAAAGATATTTTATTATTTTATCAGATCTATTACCTAAGAACTGGGGTAGCTGGATTCGAACCAACGCATGAGGGAGTCAAAGTCCCTTGCCTTACCGCTTGGCTATACCCCATTAATATAAAGAATGGAGAGAGAGGGATTCGAACCCCCGAACCCGAAGGAGCGGATTTACAGTCCGCCGCGTTTAGCCTCTTCGCTATCTCTCCGACAATCAACGCTATCTATTATAACATTGATACAATGAAAATGCAAGCCCTATTTGCTTAAATTATAGGTTTCAATCAAAGTTTCCACAGCTCTTTCAAGTTTTTTATAAAAACTTTCAGCATTTCCATTTTTGATAATTGCAAACTGGCCATCTAGTTCGGCAATCTCCCCGATAACCTTCTTGCCAATAGCAAGACTATAACCGTCAAATTGGTCTGCTCCGACCTTCACTTTGCTGTCTGTGATTTGAATTTCAATTTTTTTATCTTTTTTACTCATAACTTACCTCTTTCAAATTTCTATTGTACACGAAAAAGGCTGACTTCGCAAGCTATCTTAGGCTAGAATTGCAGAAAAAAACTGCCCAATCAAGGACAGTTTTTAGATTATACTTTAACAATCCAACCTTCTGGTGCTTCAACATCGCCGAATTGGATACCAGTCAATTCGTCATATAGCTTGCGAGTAACTGGACCAACTTCAGTCTCGCTATAAAAGACATGGAAATCATCTCCATGCTGGATACCACCGATAGGAGAGATGACTGCAGCTGTTCCACAAGCGCCAGCTTCAGTAAATTTACCCAAGTCTGCCAGAGGAACGTCCCCTTCAATCGGTTTGAGCCCTAGTCTATGCTCTGCCAGATAAAGCAAAGAATACTTGGTGATGGATGGCAAGATAGACGGACTGAGCGGTGTTACAAACTCATTATCCTTGGTGATACCAAAGAAATTGGCAGAACCCACTTCTTCAATCTTGGTATGGGTTGCCGGATCCAGATAAATCACATCTGAAAAATGCTTATCCTTAGCAATCTTTCCTGGTAATAAGCTAGCAGCATAATTGCCTCCCACTTTTGCTGCACCTGTTCCGTGCGGTGCAGCGCGATCATAGTCATCTGACACAATGAAGTTAGTCGGAGTCAGACCGCCTTTGAAGTAATTGCCAACCGGCATTACAAAGATAGTGAAAATGTATTCTTCGGCTGGTTTCACGCCGATAATATCGCCGACTCCAATCAAGAGCGGACGAATATAAAGAGTTCCGCCCGTTCCATAAGGTGGCACATATTCTTCATTAGCTTGGACAACCTGCTTAACTGCATCCACAAACATTTCTGTAGGAACTTGCGGCATGAGCAAGCGATCAGCTGTCCGCTGTAAACGCTCCGCATTTTTATCCGGACGGAAAAGCTGAATACTGCCATCCTTAGTTCGATAAGCCTTCAGACCTTCAAAAGCTTGCTGTCCGTAGTGAAGGCTGGGAGACGACTCAGAGATATGGAGCGTAGCGTCCTCCGTTAACGTTCCTTCTTCCCACTGGCCGTTGCGATAGTATGCTATGTAGCGATAAGGCAGTTTCATATATGAGAATCCTAGATTTTCCCAGTCAAGATTTACAGTCATGGTCTTTCTCCTCTTCTTCCAAACTTCATTTTTAGATACTCCCTATTTTACACCTTTTTGAGATATTTTCAAGTATTATTTTCAATTTTCAGAAAATTTTGTTATCCAGACTTTTTCCTGTTATCAAACTCATAGAAATTTAAAAAAACCAGCTCCTGCGAACTGGTTTGATGATTATTTGATGTAAGCTGAGAAGACTTCTTCGTCTGAAATAGTATCAGAAATGAAGCTGCCGTTGCTAGTTCTCTCAGACAAGCTGAGGTCGGCCAGATTGATTTCATAGGCCGTTCCTTTATTAGAAAGCACCTGCAAAATCTGCTCCTCGCCGGCTTCTGCTTCTGTTGTGAAGAGGTCAAAGTCCACTGCTTCGCCATAGACTGGTCCAGCTGCAAAGACACGATGTGGCTTGGTCTTAAGCTCTCTCAGAACTTGAAGACCGCGATTTGCCCGACTGGTAACAGGAATATCTGCGATTGCCATACGCTTGAGCGAACCACGCTGAGTCAAGAGGTAAAGTGAGTCTGTATTGGCGATAAAGGCTGCTGCTAGGACGTCGTCTTTCTTGAGATTGATGGCTTTAACCCCAGCTGCCTTAGCTCCGATGACAGGAACTTCCTCGATATTAAAGCGAAGGGCATAGCCGTTCTTGGTTACGAGCATAACATCATCCAGCTTAATCGGCGCCAGAGCAATGACCTGGTCGTCTTCATTTTTTAGTTTAGCAAACTTAAGCGACTTAGACTTGTAGGTCCGCCAAGGACTGAACTCCTTGCGCTCTACACGCTTGATTTGGCCCATCTTGGTCGCTGCAAAGTAAGCGCCTTCCTCAAAACTGTCCAGCAATTCTGTATAGATAACCTCTTCCTTGGTATCAAAATTACTGATGGTCTGACTTAGGTGTTCTCCGATTTCTTTCCAGCGGATGTCTGACAGCTCATGAACAGGCCGGTAAATGACATTTCCAAGACTCGTAAAGATCAGCAAATGCTGAGTTGTCTTGGCTGGGCTGACGAAAATCAGTCTGTCATCGTCACGCTTGCCCATCTCTTCTACGGTCGAAGCTGAGAAGGAACGCGGACTGGTCCGCTTGATATAACCAGAACGAGTCACGCTTACATAGGTCTCTTCCTCAACAATCAGACTAGCTGTATCAATCTCAATAGCATTTGCCGTATCCTGCAGCTCACTGAGACGCGGATTACCGAACTTCTTCTTGACGTCGCGGAGCTCACGTTTCATAAGATTATACATGGTGCGCTCATCACCGATAATGGCTGCCAGCATGGCAATCTTCTCGCGCAGCTCTGCTTCTTCCTCTTCCAGAACCACTACGTCTGTATTGGTCAAACGGTAGAGTTGGAGAGTGACGATAGCCTCAGCCTGCTCCTCAGTGAAATCATAGCTGACCTTAAGATTTTCCTTGGCGTCTGCTTTGTTTTCTGAAGCACGAATCAGAGCAATCACCTCGTCTAAGATGGAAAGCACCCGAATCAGTCCTTCCACGATATGAAGCCGTTTCTCAGCCTTGGCCTTGTCAAAACGGCTGCGAGCTAGAATGATCTCCTTGCGGTGGGCAATATAACTGGTCAAGATTGGTACAATCCCCACCAAACGAGGCGTGAAGTTGTCGATTGCCACCATGTTGAAATTGTAATTGACTTGCAGATCAGTGTACTTAAAGAGGTAGTTGAGAATCAGCTCGGTATTAGCATCTTTCTTAAGCTCGATGGCAATGCGAAGACCGTCCCGGTCGGATTCGTCCCGCACCTCAGCAATGCCGGCCACCTTGTTATTGACCCGCACATCGTCAATCTTTTTCACCAAGACTGCTTTATTAATCTCGTAAGGAATCTCAGTGATGACGATTTGCTCTTTTCCGCCCTTTAGCTTTTCAATCTCAGTTCTGGAGCGCACTACAACTCGACCTTTACCAGTCTCGTAAGCTTTCTTGAGCTCATCTCGACCTTGGACAATAGCTCCTGTTGGAAAGTCTGGACCAGGCAGAAACTCCATGAGTTTGTCCACCTTGGCAGACGGGTGGTCAATCATATAGATGACCGCGTCAATGACTTCAGCTAGATTATGAGGTGGAATATCAGTCGCATAACCAGCGGAAATCCCAGTTGCTCCATTGACCAAGAGGTTAGGAAAGGCTGCTGGCAGAACAGTCGGCTCCTTCTCGGTATCGTCAAAGTTCCAAGCAAAAGGAACGGTATCTTTTTCGATATCCTGTAAAAGATAACCAGCCATCTCAGACAGGCGCGCCTCGGTATAACGCATAGCTGCCGGTGGATCACCATCCATAGAACCGTTGTTACCGTGCATCTCAACGAGAATCTCACGGTTTTTCCAATCCTGAGACATGCGGACCATGGCATCGTAAATGGAGCTGTCACCGTGAGGGTGGAAATTCCCCATGATGTTCCCGACAGACTTGGCAGACTTGCGGTAGCCCTTGTCAAAGGTGTTGCCGTCCTTATTCATTGAATAAAGAATACGGCGCTGAACAGGCTTCAAGCCATCGCGAATGTCCGGCAAGGCCCGCTCTTGAATGATGTATTTGGAGTAGCGACCAAAGCGCTCTCCCATGATGTCCTCAAGGGACATGTTTTGAATGTTGGACATAAGATACAAAGGGACGTTTCGGCTTGCCGAAAATTTCTGTAGAAAAATAGGAAATCAATGCAGGGTTCGATGAACCCCAAGCGATTTATCTTTTTTCCTAAGTCTTAGTCCCGTGTTCAGTTACTACAAGTAACCAAACTATCCTTTCTGTAGTTTAATGTGTTATAAATTTGTTTCTTCAGTGAGTAATAAGGAATTTTCACACAGTATTTAGGGCGTATTCAACTCCTTTCTTTAGAAAAAATAGGTGCTTAATGATTTTATTTGCTATTTTATTGAATTTAACCAGAATTCAATACTTGAACCAACTCCATCTTTCAACATTTCTTTTCTTGTTTTACATGCTTCTATACACTCCGACAAGTATTCTATTTTGTGTTGGTTCTTATTGTACTCATCAGTTCGTTCCAGAATTTTTTGTAATTTTTCATCATCTGTATATTGTTTGCTATTTTTTATACCTTCAATGTTATTCTTTTGTGTATTTAGTTTTTTTTCACACTTCTTTTTATAATCACTACACTTATCGATTTTATTTTCATTTTCATCTTTAAGTTGTTTAAAATCAATCATTCTTTCTATATGGACAGGGTCCAATCTATATAGAAATCCTAATAATAATTGAGCAGTTCTTATCTTTTCTTCATCAGAAAACATTTCACTAAAATTAGATGATGATCGTCTGACTCTATCACTTGCGTGGCTATCTGAATTTAGAATTAAACGATACATGTAAGCTTTGAAGAACTCTCTTTCAGTTTCATCTTGAATTTTTGAAAGCAATCCTTGATTAGTAGATATTTCACTGGGGCCTAGATTATAATTGAAAGTTGAATATGCCTCCAAAACTCGTCTCATAGTGTTCCCAATGTATAGGCTGATCTCAGGCACTAAACCAAGAGCATATTTATAAATACTATTAATTTGCTGCTTATAGAAGTTATATTCTGACTTTCTTTTAACAAGACCCTCATAGGTAAGTTCAAGGCATGAGATATTTTTTGGATTTTTTGGATTTTTTTGAGAATAACATTTCAAATCATCAAATATCTTATAAAAATGATAATAGATTTCCTCATCATGTGTGCAGATAATAAATTTAGTTTCACTATACATACTAGAGAGAGATTCGATTTTATTTCTGAAAAAAGTATATAGCCCAACCTTATTTGAATAGTCTATGCTAGAAATAGGATCATCTATAACAACTAATAATGATTCTAGGTCTCTATACTTTATTAGATTTTCTAATTCTAAGAATGAAAACACCAAGTTAATTATATTTTTTTCTGCAGTTGATAACTTTGTAAAAGGAACAGGTCCATATACATCATCCCGAGAGAAGATTTTCCCCTTTTTATCAATCTGCAAACGTTTAGTGTCAAAAAATATTTTAGAAAATTCTTGATTTAAACGTTTAGAATAGTCTTCAGTTATTTGTTCAAGAAGCTCCTTTTTTAGGTTCTCTAAAAATAACAAGATATCCTCAAATTGTGTTATAAAACCATCTAAGGTATTAGAGTTTTCGCTGTTCGTTAATTTATCATTAAGAGAATTCTGCAATTCTTCGGAAAGCTGAAAATTGTTAGATACTTCATCGATAAAATCAGATTGTAACTTGAATTTTTCTGATATTATTATATTTTTAATACCATTCTCCAGCTTATTATGAACAGCCAATTTTTCATCACTCTCTTCTGTAGTGAAAGATTTTAAAAATTTCGATATCTTTCTCAATATTTCTATTGGTGAATCATACAGATTTAGCTTGTTTTTTCCTTTATTAAAACTCCCAATATTCAAACCAAAGAACTGTGGCAACTCTCTTACAAGCATATTATCAGGTGATTTTCTGGAACCTCCACGCCGTAAAAGAAATTCTACACTTGTTTTGAGACCGTCCTCTAACCTATTTATTTCCCTATCTATAATATTTACATTCTCAGCAATATAATCGTCAGAGATAAAAATTGCGTCATCTCCAATACTTGTAAATCTGTCCTCAGAATCAATTCTTATAGTACATACAATATCGTCATTAGTTATTTGATATGATTGATTGTTAGAATCTTGAAAGATTGATTCAACTTCCTCAACATCCCCTTTTTCATCAATTTCATTTGAAATTGTTGTTTTCCCCATGCCATTTCTAGCAAAAATAAGTTGGGGTTTGAAATACTTTTTGCTACTCTTTTCGAATTCTTCAAACTCTATCTCTATTTTTTTACTAGGCAAAAAATTTTTTTTAATGATTATTTTTTTATATTCCATAGCTACAATTCCAATCTATAAATTTATAATAAAAAGATACTAATCCCTTCTCATAGTTCTATCTTAATTTATCCTCAGCATACTCCATCATCTTCTCTGCTGTTTCGTTGTCATAGTGGAAGCCGGTTTTGAGAGAGAAAGCTTGTGCTTCTTTGTGGAAAAAGCGCATGGTAGCTAAGAGAGATTTGGTGATTTTTTTCTGGTCGGAAAAGTCAAGCAAGGCTGTAAATTCTTTCTCTTTCTCAGCAGGCAAATACTGAAAGAGGTACTTGTAGTTCTTGCCAACATCGACCGTTCCCTTATCTGCTGCCACTTGCCAAGCTAAAAGCTTGAGCAATTCTTGCTGGCAGATTCCATACAGATGATCCGTCGCATAGACAAGGTGATTTCGATGAATGCCCTTGACTACATAAGCTGATACCCACCAGAATTCATTGCAGGATTTGTCAAAGTCAGTCGCACTGGCTGCTACCGTCCAATAGCGCTTGGGTGTCGGTGCATAAGGAGCAAACAATCCCTGCGGGTCATCCAGCACCGTGAAATCTGCTTCGCTATCCACCCACTCTTTGATGTGCACCTTAGGACAAAGGGTCAAATCTATCCGATTGCCATCTTCAAAGAGCATGAGATAGAGGCGGCGATGGTCTACTAGGACATGCTGCTCAATTATGCGCTTGCCAAACTGGTCCAACCAAGCAAGGTCAGCCACCAGACCATCCAAATCCTCTACAATGTAGACCACATCATAGTCTTGGAACTCGTCCTTGGGAGCCTTTGGGTTTGTCCGCGAGCCGGACATAGCAACAGCCTCGACCTGTAGCGCTTTTGCGGTTTGCAAAATCACATCAAACATCTCGGTTTCAGTTCTCATAGGAATACCTACCTTATTAGTGAAGACTTTTGATTTTATAGAGGACATGTCTATAAAGCGGACTGTCAGCTGGAACTTTTTCATTATCAAATTCTTTGACAAATTCCATGCCTAGCTTTTGCATGACTTTTTGCGAAGGGAGATTGAGTAAGGATGTAAAAGAGTAAACTTCTGATAAGCCAGCTTGCTGAAAAGCAAAGTCTAGACAGGCTTGGGCAGCCTCTGTCGTATAACCACGATTCCAAAACTCTTTTCGCAGACGCCAGCCGATTTCTACAGCTTCTTTTCCAGCGAAAATCTGTAAATCCGAATGGTGCAGACCTACCAAGCCGATAAACTCCTGACTGGACTTTTCTTCAACAGCCCAAAGACTGTAGCCACAAGCCTTAACTTCATCTTGAATGCCCTGATAAAGACGCAAGGACTCTGCTTGACTATATGGCTTTGGGAAATACTGCATGACCTCTGGATCCTGATTCAGAGCAATCAAAGCTTGCAAATCAGATTCCTGCAAGTCCCGTAAAATGAGACGGTCAGTTTCAAGAATTCTCATCTAATCACTCCTCTGCAATCTTTCTTATCTCACAACTCCTCAGCTTTATATAGGCTATAGCCTTCATAATAGTAACTATGGTCTACACCTTTCATGTAGAGGTCACGGTTATCAACATCATTAGTGAGGGCTTGCTTAAGGACGTGCTTGATTTCTGTGTCTCGAATAGGGCTGCGCTCCATAGCTAGGAGGTAATCTTCCTTGTCCACTTGAGACCAGTCCACGACTTGCCCCAGCTCAGCCTTGAGTAGGTGGTCCAGCCAAAGCCTCATGCTTCTGCCATTTCCCTCACGGAAAGGGTGGGCAATATTGAGCTCCACATACTTTTCGACAATCTGATCAAAGGTCTGCTGAGGCATGCGATCAACATTTTCCAAGGAAGCTGACAGATACATGACAGGAGCAAAGCGAAAATTCCCTTTGGAGAGATTGACTGTCCGAATCTGGCCAGCGAAGTCATAAATTTCTTCAAACAAGAACCCGTGAATAAAGGCCAAAGTGGCATAGGTGCCAGCTGCTTTATCGTCCAGAAGCTGCTCTTCAAAAAGCTCTTTAGCTCGGGTCTTGCTGATTTTTTCTTCCATCTTTGCTAGTTCAAGCGAATCTGTCAGACCCAGTTTATTGTCAAGCGTCATTGGCTGTCTCCTTTCATTCAGATTTTCTAAATCCTGTACCAACAGGCTTAAAACCTATTGCCCGATAAAATCCATCTGCTTCAGATATTAAATCAATCCGTGTCAAAGGATATTTTTTGCGGATCTCCTCAATCAGCTGCTGTCCCAGTCCTTTTCTGCGGTAGGACTTATCAATGATCATTTCAGCTAAAAAGGTCGTTAGTACTTCATCCGTCAGATAACGGGCAAAGCCAAGGATTTTCTGGTCCTCTTCAAGCACCAAGTAATGAGACAGATTTGTTGAAAATAGAGATGTCACTTTTTCCTCTGTAAAAGAAAGCCATTTTTCACTTTGATAAAGGCTATAAATAGCTTGACAATCTTTTCTGCTTGCAGGTCTGATAATCATCTTCTATTCCTCCAAATCTGTTAGACTTAATTAACGCTCCCCACTTCTTCTTTCACCTTCTTAGCTAGTTTGCGTTTTTTGTAGCGGCTGCGGATAGTGTTGAGGTGGTCGCGGAGATTGACCACGTGAGTTCTTTCAGGATAAGCGTAGGCAATGATTGCAGTGAAATCCACTAGAAAATCATAGATTTCTTGCAGCTTGAGGCGGACGTTCTTATTCTGGCTCGGTGTCTTACCCTTAAGCTCAGTCAGGCGCTCCTTGTAGACCTTTTCAAAGGCCTTCTGAGCGGCAGCAAGACTGTCGACATGGGCTTCCAGATGAAGCTTAGCCAGTGCTGTCTGATAGGCCGGCTTTTTCAGCTCTTGGAGTAGGTGGTTAATACCCTCGGTCTCCTTTTCCAAGCTAGTTGCGGCTAGACCAGTGTAGTTTTTCAGGAGCTGAGACAGGGTCTCGTAAGCTTCCTTGGTCGCTGCATCCTTGACCCGTGCAAAGGCCCGAACCAAAGACTGGAGTGTGCCCAAAGCATCATCGCGCTCGCGGTCAGCCTGATCCAAACTAGCCACCAGCTTGCTGGACTTGGTCTGATGAAGCCCGCCCTGCAGCTGTTCCAGAAGTTTGTCCATCTCATCCAGCTTGGTCGTGTAAATGCCATCCACCTTATTTTCCTTGATAAATGCCGCAACCTCGCTCCAACTCTCGGACATGAGCTGGAAAAATTCGTTGTTTTCTAAAGTCTGAACATCTACACTAGTAATTCCATAAAATTTTTTCATTTTTATAATCTCCTAAATTTTTTATTTATTTTAACTTTAATTCCCTTTTTACCTTTTCTGATTTTCAGAAAAGGTTTTTTGCTTTAAAACTGCTCGCCAGAAAAACAAACGTTCGTCTTTTACTCAAAAAATACTCGCCAGATTTTCTGCCAAACAGAATTTGCCAAAAAATGCCTTATCAGAAAATCTGACGGTCTCACTTTAACTCCAGTGAGCTTGACAGAAAATTTGGTGAGGTGTTTGTTGTATGTTATGGCACATTCATCAAAGTGCTTACTATATTTTTGCATTAGCAAAGGTTCTAGCAGCATAATATTTATCATAAATTAACTCACTATTAAAAGTATTGATTAGATCTTTATTATAATCAATATCATCATTTAAAGCATGATTCAATTTAAATAAGAATAAATAAAAATCACCATAAAAAGTCCCCCTTTCCTGTTTATACACGGGAACTCGAATATCTATAGAATATTCTTGTTTATCTTCTATTCTTTTCTTACCACATTTAACAGCTACATTATATTTCAATTCACAACTTCTATCAACTAAAACGGTAAACTTAACATCATTAGAACCATGAGTTAATCGTTGGAAGCAAGTAACAGATTTTTGTTTGGTGTCTTCCAGCAAATTAATCAATGGAACTTCGCCCATTCCAAGACCAGCAAAACCTCGCGGGCTATTGTGAAATCTCTTTTCATTTCTATCGTAAACTACAGTTAACATTAGATCAGGTATTTCTTTTCCAGTATTATCAAAAATTGAAACTTCTAGAAATTGTAATTTGCTATTTTGTTCAAACTCAGAAACAAATTCATCGAATGGAAATATAATTAAACTCTTAATATCTCCAGACTTTAAAATCAGAGGATTTTGTAGAACTTTCTTTGTTTCATAAATTTCCTTAAAAGTATCTTTCTCAAGCCTAGTAAACTTAACAATATACTGGTCTACCATTGACTCTTTAGTTCCATTGTTATATGCTAGCAACACAAATTTCTGATTTCTTTCGTAAAAACCACCATCGTATTGAATATCTTGAAAATCATTATTGTTTTTCCTGATATTATATAATTCAATTTCTGTTACTGATTGAGTAGTACTTCTTTTATTTTCTACAGTTAGAGTGTTTAATATAAAATTTGAATATAATTGCTGTCCAGAAGTTGCTGGTTCAGGAAGTCCATTTCTGTTATTTATGTTTAAAATACTATTTCCAACTATATATATCTTTTTTGCATTGTCAAATCCATTTTTTAAACTATGCACTATAAATGGTCCCAAAATCGTAGTCATTATCAGAGCTAATACTACCCACCACCACTCTTGTGATATTGGTAAATTATTTTGCTGAACATTTTGTATTGCTATAAACATACTTTGCTATATCCCCCTAAAACACCATCTCCCCACTCTCCTCAAGCGTAAACTTGACATTATCCTCAATCCACTTACGGCGTGGTGCTGGTTTATCTCCCATAAGGACTGAGACACGACGTTCAGCACGCGCTAAATCGTCAATAGTCACTCGGATAAGCGTTCTGGTCTCTGGATCCATGGTTGTTTCCCAAAGCTGGTCAGCATTCATTTCACCAAGTCCTTTGTAACGTTGGAGAAGAGCACCTCGACCAAATTTTTGGCGAAGTTCCTCAAGCTCACCATCAGTCCAAGCATATTCGACAACTTCCTTTTTGCCTTTACCTTTAGACATCTTGTAGAGAGGCGGTAGGGCGATATAGACGCGGCCAGCCTCGACCAACGGGCGCATATAGCGATAGAAAAAGGTCAGCAGCAAGGTCTGGATATGGGCACCGTCGGTGTCCGCATCGGTCATAATGATGATCTTGTCATAGTTGGCATCCTCAAGGGTAAAGTCTGTCCCAACACCCGCTCCAATCGTGTAAATCATGGTATTGATTTCTTCATTTTTGAGAATATCTGCCATTTTGGCTTTCTCAGTATTTAGGACCTTACCGCGCAGAGGAAGGATGGCTTGGAACTTACGGTCACGGCCTTGCTTGGCAGAGCCGCCGGCAGAATCTCCCTCGACCAGATAGAGTTCGTTCTTGGCTGGATTCTTGGACTGGGCCGGAGTCAGCTTACCAGACAGCAAGCCCTTGTCTTTCTTATTCTTCTTGCCATTCCGACTTTCGTCACGCGCCTTACGGGCTGCTTCCCTAGCATCTCTGGCCTTGATGGCCTTGCGGATAAGGTTAGATGCCAGCTCACCATTTTCCAAGAGGAAGAAGGTCAGCTTGTCAGAGACGATGGAGTCCACGGCAGGACGAGCCAAAGGACTGCCCAGCTTATCCTTTGTCTGGCCTTCAAACTGCAGGTGCGCTTCAGGGACCAGGATGGACAGGACAGCAGCCAGACCCTCGCGGTAGTCCGAACCTTCCAGATTCTTGTCCTTTTCCTTGAGCAGACCCGTCTTTCTGGCATAGTCGTTCATAGCCTTGGTAATAGCGGTCTTGAGACCCGTCTCATGGGTACCACCGTCTTTGGTGCGGACATTATTGACAAAGGACAGGATATTATCGGCGTAACCGTCGTTGTACTGGAGGGCAACCTGAACTTGGAAGCCGCTCTCCTCACCCTCGAAATAGAGGACAGGAGTCAGGGTTTCCTTGTCTTCATTGAGATAGCTGACAAAGTCTTCAACTCCGTTCTCATAATGGAACTCTACTTCTTCGCCAGTCCGCGCATCGGTCAGCGACAGGCGGACATTCTTGAGCAGGAAGGCTGATTCCTTAAGCCGCTCAGCAATAGTGTTGTACTTGAAGTCTGTCGTTGAAAAAATCGTATCGTCCGGCATGAAGGTCACTTTGGTTCCAGACTTAGACTTAGGTGCAGTGCCGATTTTCTTGAGCGTAGTAACTGGTTTTCCGCCATTTTCAAAGCGCTGCTTGTAAACAGTCCCATCCCGCGTGATTTCCACTTCCAGCCAGCTGGACAGGGCATTGACAACAGAGGAACCTACACCATGGAGACCGCCCGAGGTCTTATAGCCACCTTGGCCGAACTTACCGCCGGCGTGGAGAACGGTGAAGATGACCTCAACCGTGGGAATGCCCATAGCGTGCTTGCCGACTGGCATCCCGCGTCCGTGGTCTGCGACAGTCAGACTGCCGTCTTTGTTTATCGTCACATCAATTCGGTCACCAAAGCCTGACAGGGCCTCATCAACAGCATTGTCCACAATCTCCCAAACCAGATGGTGAAGTCCCGCTCCATCAGTTGATCCGATATACATCCCTGGACGTTTGCGGACCGCATCCAACCCTTCTAATACCTGAATGGCATCGTCATTATAATTGTTAATATTAATTTCCTTTTTTGCCACAAGAACCTCCTAATGATTCATCTTTTCTATCTTACAAGTTTTTGGCAAATATTGCAAAGATTTTTTTGAAAAAACTGCTGATGAGGACTAATTTTACACGAAGAACAATCCAATATCCGAGTAGACATTTCCTGCTATAAATTCTATCCTTTTCTATTGTAAGAAAGCGAAATAATGGTATAATAAAATCATGATGAACACGATAATTGGATTAATACTAGCATACTTACTGGGCTCTATTCCGACTGGACTTTGGATTGGGCAAATTTTCTTTAAGAAGAACCTGCGGGAATACGGCAGCGGCAATACCGGAACGACCAATACTTTCCGCATTTTGGGAAAGACCGCGGGGACGGCTACTTTTGCGATCGACTTTCTCAAAGGAACTGCAGCGACCCTGCTGCCTTTCTTTTTGCATATTGAGGGAGTTTCGCCGCTTGTCTTTGGCCTCTTGGCTGTGATTGGCCATACCTTTCCCATCTTTGCTGGCTTTAAGGGTGGCAAGGCAGTGGCAACCAGTGCAGGGGTTGTTCTGGGCTTCTCACCAGCCTTCTTTGTCTATCTGATTGTCATCTTTACCAGCATCCTCTATCTAGGAAGTATGATTTCTCTGGCAAGCGTGCTCTCAGCAGTCATCGCTATCCTGTCGGCTCTGCTCTTTCCTCTAGTCGGCTTTATACTGCCCGCTTATGACCTCTTCTTTACTCTGATTATCATTGCGCTGGCTTTGATTATTATCCTCCGGCACAAGGACAATATTCAACGTATCAAGCAGAAAAAAGAAAACTTAATCCCTTGGGGCTTGAATATCACACATCAAAATCCTGAGGCTAAAAAATAAAGCGGAAGTGAACAACTTCCGTTTTATTGTGTCTTCTAACTAGTCTTCTTTGTGACTTTTCTTGATTCCTGCCAATCCAAAGAATCCTAAAACAATACCAACTAGGCTCAGGGCAACTGTTGATTCGCTGCCTGTCTGTGGCAGTTCTTTAGCTGCAGGATCCTTAGTGAAGGTCTTGGCAACATGAACAGGTACTTGCTTGGTTTGTTTTGGAGTATTAACCAGCGGTGCTGCCTGTTTTCCAGGATCAGCTGCTTTAGCACCAGCTGGGTAGGAAGCCGCATTAGCCGGATCCGTTCCTTGCTTGATTTCTTCAATATCTGAATAGCCATCACCGTCTGTATCCTTAGTGGATGAAATAGAGATAGCGCGGGAGTTTGGATTGATAACCGCATAGACTGTCAAATCAGCTTTTGCCAGATAGTCTGCAAAGGCCACATCCATAGATGGTCCTTCCTCACGAGGGCCGCCCAGCATGGTATAGCCGTCACCACCAGCAGCTAAGAAGTCATTGGTCGTCAGATAGTAGGTCTTATTAGGATCGAGAGGCTCATAAACACCAGTTTCTTTATTCTTAATCTCGATGTGAAGGACACGCTGATTAGCCGGCAGAGTGGTGTCGTAGTAGACTTTAGCTCCTGAGATTTGCAGGTAACCACCGCTTGGTTCTAGCAAGGGTTGGCCGTTCTCATCCAGCACAGGTTTACCATCTTTCTCCTGGAGAATAGAGCCTAGAGATTTGGCAAACATATCTGCAATATTTTGACCAGTAACCTTGATTTGAGAAATAGTATTCCCAAAAGGCAATACGGCGATAACATCTCCCTTGGTGATTGGCTTGTCTTTGGCAATAGTTTCGCGCAGACCGCCTCCGTTAGTAACAGCTAAGTCTGTTTTATTGGCAAAGCCAGTTTGACCATAATCGTAGAGAGCATCCGCTACGACATTACCCAGATTGGTTTCCCGAACACGGACATTTTCACGGTCACCATTAAGCTCTACTGGGCTGTTTGCCACGATAACCTTGGCATTATCAGCGTCGTACCTGGCTTTAATCTTGCTGACCATGTCTGCTACAACTGGGTCTGGAGCGACTTTTTTAGCTGTTTCAGCAGGAATTTGCTGAGGATTTCCCAGAAGCTGATTGGCCTTGAAAGTCACTTTACCGATATTGTGTAGGTAGCTACCGGTCTGGTTGTAGGTGACATTATCGCCATAAGTCGTAGACTCTACTGTGTGGGAGTGGCCGTCAATAACGGTTACGCGCTTGCCTTTGAGCTTAGGATTTTTAGAAAGAGCTTCAGCCAAGGTTGAACCGCGCCACTCAGTCGGAGTTGTCGTGTCAACACCCAAGTGAGCTAGAACAACGTAGTTTTTGTAGTTCTTTCCTTCTGCTGCTGCGCGTGCTTCAATTTCGTCAATAACTCGATTAACCTCTGTGATTGGATCAGTGAAGGTAACACCTTGGATGTTTTTAGGGTGAGTTTTTGTAGCAGTTTCAGGTGTTGTCACACCGATTACCACAAACTCATCTCCCTCAACCGCTGGATCCTTGTCTACAATAGTAGATGCTTGGAAAACTCGAGCATTATTAGCGTAGGTATTGGAACTTAGGAGTGGGAATTTAAGAATTTCCTTGTATTTCTTTGCCTCATCTAGACCAAAGTCAAACTCATGGTTTCCGACTGCCATAGCATCGTAGCCTATTTCATTGAGGATTTTCGCTCGTTCTTCACCTTTTGAGCTATTGGAAATTGGCAGCCCCTGGAAGGCATCACCCGCATCCACAACTAGCACTTTAGGATTTTTAGCGCGCTCTTCCTTGATAACAGTAGCCAGCTTAGCATCACCGATAACGCCTTTTTCCTCTACAATGCGGCCATGCACATCGTTAGTATGGAGAATCGTAGCCTCTGGTAGATTTTCAGACTGGGCTGGTGCTGCAGCGGCTTCTGTCGCAGCTGGACCAGCCGGAGCAGCTGTATTCTGACTATCTGCTGCTGGCTTTTCTTCTGCTGAAGCTGCTGGAGCAGTTGGTTGCACTTCAGAAGCTGTCTCAGCAGCTGGCTGATTGGTCAACTCAGCCTTTGCTGGCTCTGGACTAGCCTGAGCCTCTTCTGCAGAGACTTGATGGGCCAAAAAAGCAGGTGCCAAAAGCACCGTTGATAGAACAGGTAAGATGAAAAATTTCTTCTTCATATAACGAACACTCCTCTTTAGTATTTTGTTATATTATACATCTTTTTTGCTTAAAAAGGAACTAAACCACTACTATTTTAACAAACATTCGGTTTTTCAGAAAATTACTAGAAAATTTTCTGTGTTAAAAAAGACCCTGAAATTCATCAGAGTCTAATCTGCATTATCCTTTAAAGACAACTTCCCCATCACAGATAGTAAACTTCACTTGGCCTTTAAGCTTTTCACCAACAAAAGGTGAATTGGCTGCCTTGGAGGCAAAGTGGTCAGTCACAAGTCTATCTGCTTCTGGATCAAATATTGTCAAATCAGCAGGACCATCCTGAGCGATGAATCCAGCATCAAAACCATACAACTGAGCTGGATTAAATGTCATTTTCTCCAAAAGCTCCATCAAGCTCAGATGACCAGCCTCTACCAAGTAGGTCAGTCCCAGAGAAAGCGAAGTCTCAAGCCCAGTCATACCAGAAGGCGCCTGAGTGATATCGGCTACATTTTTCTCGTCAGCATGATGTGGAGCATGGTCCGTCGCAATGACAGAAATGATACCTGATTTGAGCCCCTCAATAACCGCCAGACGGTCCGATTCTAAGCGCAGAGGCGGATTCATCTTAGCATTACTACCCTTGGTCAATAGCAAAGCTTCTGTCTTAGAGAAGTGCTGAGGTGCTGCTTCAGCAGTGACTTGAGCGCCTAGCTTCTGAGCGAATTCCACAACCTTTACACTCTCAGCCTTGGACAAATGCTGGATATGCACATGAGCCTTTGCATCATAAGCAATCATGACATCGCGAGCAACCATGCTGTACTCTGCCACACCTGTCGCGCCGCAGATATGAAAATGCTCTTTAGCAATATGCTCGTTAAAACCGAGTATGCCGTTGAGATTGGGATCTTCCTCGTGCAAGCTGATAAAGGTGTCATTTTTACGTGCTTCTACGAGCGCCTGGCGGACAATGCCAGCGTTGGTCAGTGGAATACCGTCATCAGAAAAACCTACTGCACCAGCTGCCAAGAGACCTTGAAAATCTGTCAGATGCTGTCCATCAAAATTCTCTGTAATTGTTGCAACCGACTTGATATGGATATTTTCCCGACTAGCCGACTCCAGTACTTCTTTCAGAGTTTCAACTGTAGAAATGGTCGGATTGGTATTGGCCATCATTACAACGGTCGTAAAACCACCTGCTGCTGCTGCCAAGGCCCCCGTGTGAATATCTTCCTTATGAGTCTGGCCCGGCTCCCGAAAATGAACGTGTATATCCACCAAACCTGGAGCCACAACCAAACCACTCGTGTCAATAACTTTTGCTCCTTCTGCCTGCAAATCTTGACCGATTTTGACAATTTTCTTCCCCTCGACCAAGAGGTCAGTAATTTGGTCAAAACCAGTCTTAGGATCCATAACTCGTCCGTTTTTGATTAATAGCATCATCTTATCTCCTTATTCGTAAAAGTCCACCTGCGTATCCAATAGCTTATCTCCGTCATAAACAAACTTTGCAGAAAAGAAAGGCTTGTCTTCTAAAAGCCACTCAACAAAAGTATGATCGCCTTCCCAGGTTGGTTTAGATAAAACCTGGTCATAGGGCACCCATTCCAAAGTCCCTTCGTTGCATTCAATCAGTTCACCCTCAAACTCAGTCACCTTAAAAACATAGGTGTACCAGTCCAAGTCGGGAGTAAACTCCGGAAAAGTAATAACGCCTTTGAGAACAGGTTTAGCCTTTAGTCCTGTTTCCTCTAGAATCTCGCGTGCAGCGCATTCCTGCGGGGTTTCTCCTCGCTCTAGCTTGCCACCGACACCAATCCACTTCCCAGCATGAACATCATTGGGCTTTTTGTTGCGGTGCAGCATGAGAAACTCCCGGCCATTATCGATATAACAAATCGTTGCTAACTGAACCATACTACCTCCTAAGCTAACCAATCAATAGGTTCCAAGCCCTTAGCCACTAAGAAATCATTGGTACGTGAAAAAGGTTTGCTGCCAAAGAAACCACGGTAAGCTGACAGCGGACTTGGGTGAGCTGACTCGATAATCAAATGTTGGGAATTACTAATCAAGGCTTTTTTCTTACGGGCGTAAGAACCCCATAGGATAAAGACAACTGGATCGCTCTTCTCATTAACTACCTTGATAATAGCATCTGTAAAAGGCTCCCAGATTAAGCCGGCATGCGCATTAGCCTGGCCAGCAGGCACTGTCAGACCAGCATTGAGCAAGAGAACCCCTTGCTTAGCCCATGAAGTCAAATCATGCGACTCCTTCACTCCGATATCGTCTGCCAGTTCTTTAAGAATATTCTGCAAAGAAGGCGGAGCTGGAATGTCATCAGGTACCGAAAAACTCAAGCCCTGTGCCTGTCTAGGTCCGTGGTAGGGGTCCTGCCCCAAAATAACCACCTTAACATCTGCTAAATCTGTCGTCTGAATCGCATTAAATACCTTTTCTCTAGGTGGGTAAATGGTCCCTGAAGCATACACTTCGTCTAAAAAATGATTGATTTTTGCAAAATAACCTTCCGGCAGCTGCTCCTTAATCAAAGCGTGCCAAGCTGAATGCTGCATACATGTCTCCTTACGTCTCAATTTCACGAACTTGTTCATCTAGCTCTATGGCCGGATAATGGTCGGCTAGATAAGAACTAAAGCGACTCCAATTTTTCTCTTTGTACCTAAATGGCATAAACTGTTCCCTATAGTCTTGATTTCTAACAACAAGGAAGAATTTCGGCGGCAAAAGGGACTTGCTTTTCTTGCTCTTGTATCGACTATATTTCTGATATTTATTCAAGAAAATCTGCCAAATTTGAGAATCAATCTTCCTAAAACAGAAATAGTTATGATAAGTAATGAGGCAATTCTTATAAATCAAAATCTTTAATTCTTTATCATGAAAGTCAGCCTCTTCTTCTATTGTTTCAAAATCAGGAGTTGGAGATAATTCCTCCGTCATTAGTTTAAGATATTTTCTATGCCTGCTAATATGCTCAGTTAACTCAAGAAATCGAACAAAAGTGAAACCAGAAATAATAATTCCACCAGCAACCCCTATATAAGAACTTTTTCTCTCACTCTTACTCGCTTCTTCCCGTACATATCCACTTCCATTATGAATCAAATAGGAAAAAGCAAAAACGGTCAGCAAAATCAGAAGCGTAAGAAAAACGATTTTGTATATAAAATTAAAAAACAAACTTCTCTTTATCATAAATTTTTAGAGATAACCTCCTTGGAACAAGGCAATAAGTATTTTCTTTTCCTATTTTATCCACCTAAGCGCTCTTCTGAGTTCTGCTGTACCATTTTCAAAAAAACAAGAACCGTGGGCTAGGATGATTTTTTCAGGTTGCCAAGCCAACATCTGCTCTAGACATTCTTTGGCTTCTTTTTGATGACCGATAAAGGTCATGCGGTAGTCAATAGGTGTCTGGCCATCCGGAGCTGCAACTCGAACTAATTTATAAGCCTTGCCGCGAATCTGATTTGGAAAATGCTCTGTTTCAAAATTCTCAATCAAATCTGTCAAAATCAAGGTTTGACTGTCCCTATGAAAAAAGACAACTTCCTCAATATAAGAACTTCCCTTGAAAACCAACTGATCTATCTGACCTGTCCAAGCTTCAGGAGCCTCATCCGTCAGCTTTTCATCAAAAGAGACTGGGATTTTCTGCTTGGCCGCTCTCTCTTCAACACCTGGGCTAGACCAAGCAATTGCCTCCGGATAACGCTTCTTCCAGTCAGCAATATAAGCATAGTGAATCTTATTAGGTGAAACGAGATGTGCGACTGGTCCCAAAGCATCCAACTGGTCAAACAAGGCTTGATTTGGCTGGATTGGTGAATGGCACCAGAGCTGACCATTTGATAACTTGATAACAGTCATGCGGGTAGAAAAGGGCAGATTTGTCAGCACCGCATCCATCTCAATCAAATCACCATCAACAATCCAGATATTCTCGGCGATGGGCTTCAAGCTATAAAGCGGTTCATAGATAGGAACAGGTCTTTTCATTCTAAAGACTCCTTCTTTCTAGTCCAAAAGATAAATTTTCCTAGAGTTTGTGGATACTGTGATAAGCCCACGGCGGATAGAATTAGAATCTGTGGCAAAAACTGAATCAGATAACGCGTCTTCCCTCCCTCGAAAATCTGCAGAAAGAGCAGGCCACCAAAAACAGCTAGGGTTAGAAAATTCAGCTCATCACTGGAGCGATATTTCCAAAGAGCAAAGACAAGTCCTGCCGCCATGACAATCCAGACCACCTGCTTGGACAGCGAGAAATAGACAAATTCTGACTTGTCAGTATTCAAGAAGAAGTCACGGACAAACTGAGTTAAAGGATTATCCTTCGTATCTTGGTAAAAAGGCGATATATAAGGCGTCTTTTCATTTTCAACACTGCGGTAGAGCCAGCCCAAATCTCCTTCTGCTACAGTCAAAGACTGCTTGTGGAAGAGATGATGAGCTAAAGTCAAAGGATTATATTCACTTAAGCGCCGCTTGATTTCCTTGATAACATTTTCCTTTGCAAACATGCCATTGTTATAATCATACTGCTTATCGGGCTCAATATACTGCAAGAGCCCTTCTTTCATGTCTTCCTGATTGTGGCCATTAAAGGTCAGACCTAGATTGATAAAGAGCAGGGGACCTTTTGCCAATCCCTCTCCCTCCATAATCGGCACTTCCTTCTGATGCTTGGACCAGTAATGCAGCGGGGCATAGCTAATCGCAAAACTGCAAGCAAAAACGACTAGTGTCAGAAAGAACTTCTTCCAATTCTTTTTGAAAAAGAGAACTCCAAAGACAGCTATCAGCAGAATCATTACTGTTGGTCTAAAGAAGAAAGCCAGACTAGTCATCAGTCCAAGCAAGATACTGCGCCAAACCAGCTGTCGGCTGGACTCCTCTCCCTTCAGCAATCCCAGAACTAGGAAAATCTGCAGACTAATGAAAGGCAGGGGCGGAATATCGGTATACATTGAAAAGAAATAAGGAGAAAAGCCCAGTAAAAGCACATAAAGACTAAAGACAGCATCTGCAGCCTTTTGGGAAAAATACTTTTGGCAGCCCTTGTAGAGAATCAAGGCCGTTACGTTAGTATAAACAATATTCAAGGCCTGCATGACCCATAGACCAGATTCCCCAAATACATTAAAGAAAAAACGCTCGTAGAGAAAGAGTGAGACATTGTTAGGGTTGCGGGTCAGATAGCTGGAAATGGAGCTTTCTTTCAGAGTTTTGAAAGCCCCTGTAAAAACTACTGCTGCATCCCGCCTAATCAAAAGCTCTGCTGAAAAGAGCATTATCAGCTGAAAAATAAAGGCAGTTAGCATAACAAGAAGTTTATGCTTCATCAGCCAATGATAAGCTTTTCCTAGCAAATTCCGATAGCGATAGGCCAGATAAGCCAAGCCAGCAAAGGCAATCGTAGCTATACTATTCAGCTCTGAAATATGCCAGATGGCAATCAGAAACCAGTGAACAGCCGTAATCAGCATAACTTTCTGTAATATCGAAAAGGATAGATGATAAATCTTAGACATAGCTCTATTATACCAAATGCCGAGACTTTAAGCTATTTTAAAAGGCAAGACAAGGACGTTTTACTGAAAAATGACCTGAATAAGAGTCAGATCATTTTACTTCTATTCGGTCTAGGCCTGCCAATTTTCTTGGTCATGCTTAAATCGTTTCAACAAGGCTAATCCTTCAGCATTGATATAGCCTTCTTGCTCAGCTAAGTGAATCAACTCTGTATAGTTTGATAAAGTCACCAATTTCACACCCGCATCATTAAAGTTCTTTTCTGCTTTTGGTAGCTCATAGGTAAAGATAGCTGCTGCGCCAATCACATCCGCACCTTCACGTTTAGCGGCAGCGATAGCATCCAAGACCGAACCGCCAGTCGAGATTAAGTCTTCAATGACAACCATCTTCTGCCCAGGTGCTACGCGACCTTCGATTTGATTGCCCGCTCCGTGATCTTTGGGTTTGCTGCGAATATAGGCAAATGGCAGGTTCATCTTATCAGCGATAATAGCTCCGTGAGGAATGCCCGCTGTCGCAGTTCCAGCAATGACTTCTACATCAGGAAATTCCGCCCGAATCTTTTCGACAAAACCATTCTCAATCAAGGTCCGAGTCTCTGGATAAGCCAGGGTCACACGGTTGTCCGTATATATAGGTGACTTGATGCCCGAGGCCCATGTAAAAGGCTCTTCTGGCTTCAAATACACAGCTTTGATTTTCAATAAATCACGCGCAATCTCTTTTGCTAAAGTCATTTTTTGCTCCTTATAAATTTGAATGTTTATGATGCTGTCAATTTCGTATAACGATTTAAATCGTATCTCTTGTTCTTACTTAGCTATTCCACTGCTTCTTGATCTCATGGTAAGCATCCCAAGGATTTTCAGCTTGGATAATCGGACGGCCGACTACAATATAATCACTGCCGATTTGATGGGCTTCCTGTGGAGTCATGACCCGCTTTTGGTCACCGATTTCTGATCCAGCTGGACGAATACCCGGCGTCACACAGAGAAAGTCATTTGCAGTAGCCGCCTTAATCAGTTCAACTTCTTGAGCCGAACAAACGACGCCATCCAAGCCAGCTTCTTTAGCCTTCCGAGCGTAATTGACAACTGACTCTTGAACCGTAGTCTGGATATTTTGGCAATTACGCATATCTTCCTCACTGGTCGAGGTCAGCTGAGTCACCGCAACCAACTTAGCCTTATCTCCCAAGACCTTCTTGGCTTCGCTCATCATCTCTACACCGCCTGCTGCATGGACCGTCACCATGTCGATACCAAAAGTTCCTAAGACAGACATGGCTGAGCGCACCGTATTGGGAATGTCGTGCAGTTTCAGATCCAAGAAAATGCTGTGTCCAAGACCTTTCAGATAATGAACGATTTCTGGACCGATGGCATAGAAGAATTCCATGCCGATTTTGACATAGAGTTTTTCATCTTCCGGAAAATGCTCCAAGAAATCTTTGACATCGTCAAAAGATGGAAAGTCGAGGGCGATAATAGGCCGTTCTTCACGCATGAGGGGAAAATCTCCTTTTAAATTATTATCTTCAAAAAAGTCCATTAGGCATTTATATCTCAAAACCAACCTTCGCATTAGGCTCAGAGCCATAGAAAAACCTTGCCCGAGAGCAAGGTTACACGAAAATGTGGCAGTATCTGCCATTCAAACGTATGTACCTTAGTAGCCTCTCTGGACTTCTTTAAAGGTTATATTTAATTCATTCTATAATTTCACAGCAGTATTGTCAAGTAAAAATGTAACTTTAAAGCAAATTCTCTCGAACTTCTTTACGTAAGCTTTCAAGACTTTCGATGCCGTATTTATCCATAAGCTCAGGCAGATCTTCAATGATGGTCGGACAGGCATAAGGATCCGTGAAATTGGCAGTTCCCACTCCAATAGCTGAAGCGCCCGCTATAAAGATTTCCAGAGCAGCCTCCGCCGAATCAACTCCCCCCATACCAATAATGGGAAGTTTGCTTGTCTGCGCCACTTGACGGATCAGCTTGAGCGCTACCGGAAAGACAGCCGGGCCTGACATACCGCCTGTGCCATTAGCAATAATAGGCTTGCACGTCGTCAAGTCAAATCGCATACCTACCAAGGTGTTAATCATGGTAAAACCAGCAGCACCAGCGTCTTCAACAGCCTTAGCTACCTGAGTGATATCAGCCACACTCGGAGTTAATTTGACATAGACAGGTACTGCAGAAGCATCTACTGCTGCCTTGGTTGCTTCGTAGGCTAATTCTGGAACTTGGCCAATCAAAAGGCCAGCATTTCCATGGTCAACATTAGGGCAGGAGATATTGAGCTCAATAGCCTTGACATTGGGGGCTTGGGAAATTTTCCCAGCCACTGTGGCATATTCTTGATTGGAAAATCCCGCTACATTAGCGATGATTGGAAGGTCGGGATAATGTTTTTCCAACCAGGGCAGTTTTTCAGCTAGAACAACCTCAACACCTGGATTTTGCAAACCAATAGCATTAAGCA
This sequence comes from Streptococcus sp. 27098_8_82, assembly GCF_041431615.1. Classification (NCBI taxonomy): domain Bacteria; kingdom Bacillati; phylum Bacillota; class Bacilli; order Lactobacillales; family Streptococcaceae; genus Streptococcus; species Streptococcus sp. 27098_8_82. The sequence continues at coordinate 557,612 of NZ_JAPVYB010000001.1, read as the reverse complement.
TACCAGCTGGCGTTTCTGCCACCCGCGGTGTAGGATTACCAAAGCGGGGCTCCAAAGTCGTGGCCTTTATCATGATAGAACCCAGCAAGCCCAAGTCATAATACTTGGCATATTCTTGACCGAAGCCAAAGCAGCCAGAGGCTGGAATAATAGGATTTTTCAGGTCCAAGCCTGGCAAGGAAACTCTTAAACGTTGATCACTCATTCTTACCCCTCCTAAACAATAATCGTGCCCGTCTCAAAGACCGGACCGTCTTCACAAACACGCTTATTGACCGACTCATCCTGACCAGCCACATGAACGACGCAGGCATAGCAGGCACCCATACCACAAGCCATACGAGACTCCATGGAGAGATAAGCATGCGGATGGTCCTGAAACTTTTTGTCCACATACTGGAGCATGGCTGGCGCTCCACAGGAATAGACAGCCGCATAGTCTTGGGACAACTCATCCACAACGGCTGATACATAGCCTTGGCGGCCATAAGAGCCGTTATCCGTCGTGACAATGACCTCGGCGTATTTTTTCATTTCTTCCTCTAAAATAACAGCGGATTTATCAGCGAATCCTAGTACAGCTGTCACTTGAACTCCCTTGGCATGCAATTCTTTAGCAACCTCAAGCAGGGGAGGGACACCAATCCCACCACCGATAATCAAAGCGTGGTCACCTGTCCTTACAGGACTCAAATCAAAGCCATTGCCCTGGGGCCCCATAACATCAAGAAAAGACCCAACTGGAAGTTGAGAAAAAATAGCTGTCCCGCCGCCTTCTATCCGATAAATGATGCGACAAGTCAGATTGCCTCGATCAATCTCTGCGATTGAGATAGGCCGGCGCAAAAGCTTGCTGTCATCTGGTACCCGAATATGTAAAAACTGCCCAGCCTGCATCTGGCTGACCATTTGCCCCTTTAGGAGCATAGAAAAAATATTAGGCGCAATTTCTACTTGCTCCAATAGCTCCATCTGCTCCAGCATAATCTTTCCAAATCTCTTTTTGCAACTGTCACTAACCATGACAACCTCACTTTCTAAAAGAAAAAACCTCGCCGCAGCAAGGTTTCGCAAAAAACAAGGCAGCCAACTGCCTCTTATACCGTTTTTCTCACCTTGCAGCCTCACTGGACTTGATTAAAGGTTAAATTGTAAACATTATATCGTTAGCGATGAGGAATGTCAAGGCATAAAAATATCAGAATTTTCATGTCACTAATGAATCGAAGCATTACCAGCTCTTGTCAAATTCACTTCTTACATCTGCAAGACAAAAGCTGCCATCCTCCTGCCTCTTGAAAATCAAAGACACCCTATCCGATTTTCGTTCAGCAGGTGGACGATGAATATTAAAATAATTCACCTGCAACGATAACGGGCTATAATCTGTATCGCTTCCAGAAAAATTAATATCTGAAGGCAGTCCAAATCGCCCAACAACTTCTTGATATGTCATTCCACCTTTTCCATATTGACTATCACCTACTGTCAATGTATCCGTATCTTCTGGCTTCCACTTAAAAACAAACTCATTTTTGGTAGCTGGTAGGTTATGAATGTCATCCAAGTAAACTGCCGTTTTGGTTATTAAATAGTACTTTTTTCCATTGGAATCGGGGTCATAAAAACCCAAACTGATTTCCTGAGGATGTCCTGATGAGCCATATCTAGGAACATCTACAATTCTTGTCTTATAAGTTAGTGTCAATCCATTTTCGGTAAAACTCACATTTGAACCCTTACCGTATTTCATAATAACCTCTTCCAAAGTCGGATTATTTTTCCACTCCCCAACCTTTCCTATTTTGAGTTCTACAAAATTGTCTAACGTCCAATTAAAAGAAAACTTTTTTTCATCTTCCTCAACAATTTTCTTTTTCAGTTCCTTTTGATCTTGATTTATTTCTGACTCATCATCTTGTTGAGTAGTAGAGCTTTCTCTACTAACCGACGATACTGTCTTGTTATATTTGTACTTAAGGTTGGCTCTAGGAATCTTTTGAGAATAATAATAGAAGCCAAAGAACAAAGCAAATGACAAGGTCAAACAAAGAAGAATAAAGGCCGAATTAATCCTTTTTTCTCCTCCTGTATGGCCATCATGCTAAGTTCTTCTCTTTTTATCTTTTGTTGTTTATAAAGTTCTTTTTTTATGGCTCTAAATGAATTAGCATCATGTTTTTTCTTGCTACTCCTTCTCAAGATTATCTCCTCTGTCTTTTTTATTTTAGTTTACTGGTTTTGTTTAGAAACCAAACGCCATGTTCCATCTTCTTGCTTATAGAATTCTAGATTGACAGACTTCAATTGTTCCGGATTTGTCAAAGAATGAGGATTATGATAAGTAACTCGCATTTGAAGTTGATTGTCCTCTCCCAAAATCGTCTGATACAGCGGCAAACCAACATTTGAAACAATCTCATCATACACCGTACCTTTGTCAGTACCTTCTCTAGCACCAATAACAAGACTATCTATATATTCTTGTGTCCATAAAAAGTTTCTATTAGGATTTTGATCCACCTTAATTTCATCACTTGCAAGGTTAGAATGGTACTTGGAAATGAGCTTATAGACACCATCAAATTCAGCAAAGGTTAAAGAAACATAACCAAGAGCACCATCCTTCTCTTTCCAAAAAAGACGAATATGCTTTTGAATTTCATTATTTGATGAAAAATCAATCCACGAACCAGCTTCAACAGGTCTTCCAAATTCTCTTAAAACATCTTCCAAGGCCGCTCCGCCTTTAGCTTTGTCCATGGGTAGAGAAACTGCCTTGTCAACCGTCCAAAGAAAGGAACCACTTTTTTCTGGAGGAACTGTAAGACTTTCAGCGAATTTTTTTACTTCAGTCTCCTTATCCTCTAATTCTTTTGATGGTGAAATAATCTTACTTGACTGGCTCACTGGTTGCTTAGATTTAGCTTTTTCCGGTATGGAAAGCATTAAAAATACTGCTCCAACGATAGAAAAGCCAATAATGGCTAATAGAACGAATGGTAAGAACTTAGACTTAGAAGTCTCCTTCTCTAACTCAAAAGCAATATCTTCAAAAGAATCCTCTTTTCTCTTCATAACTACTCCTTTTACAGTCTAAAAATCATCATATCACGAATAACTTGAAATTGCAAAACCTGTTTCATTATAAAAGACTTGATAAAATCTCTCTATAATTCCGATAAGAATAAACTTTAAAAATGTCACTATATCCAATAGAATTTCTTTTACCATCTGTCCATTTTAATAAATTCAATTATAAAAACATGCTAGCTTTCATTGATTTATCGGGAAAAAATCCCCAGTTTGTGATAAAATAGTCCTATGAGAATTCAACAGTTACACTATATTATCAAAATCGTCGAGACTGGCAGTATGAACGAAGCTGCAAAGCAGCTTTTCATTACCCAGCCTAGCTTATCCAATGCTGTACGGGATTTGGAAAATGAAATGGGTATCGAGATTTTTATTCGCAATCCCAAAGGAATTACCTTGACCAAGGACGGCATGGAGTTTCTTTCCTATGCCCGGCAGGTAGTTGAGCAGACTCAGCTTCTAGAGGAGCGATACAAAAACCCTGTCGCCCACCGTGAGCTTTTTAGCGTGTCTGCCCAGCACTATGCCTTTGTGGTCAATGCCTTTGTCTCCCTGCTTAAAAAAAGCGATATGGAGAAATACGAGCTCTTTCTGCGGGAAACTCGGACTTGGGAAATTATTGATGACGTAAAAAACTTCCGCAGTGAAATCGGCGTCCTCTTTCTCAATAGCTACAACCGCGATGTCCTATCCAAGATGCTGGATGACAATCACTTGATTGCCACTCATCTCTTCACAGCGCAGCCCCATATCTTTGTCAGCAAGTCCAATCCGCTGGCCAAGAAAAAGCTGGTTCAATTATCTGATTTAGAAAACTTCCCCTACCTCAGCTACGACCAAGGGACTCACAACTCTTTCTACTTTTCTGAGGAAATTCTCTCTCAGGAACACCATAAAAAATCAATCGTCGTCAGTGACCGTGCGACCCTCTTTAACCTTTTGATTGGTCTGGATGGTTATACGATTGCAACCGGTATTCTCAACAGCAACCTCAACGGAGATAATATCGTGTCAATCCCACTGGACATTGATGATCCGATTGAGCTGGTCTACATCCAGCACGAAAAAGCCAGCCTATCCAAAATGGGAGAACGCTTCATTGAGTATCTGATTGAGGAAGTGAAGTTTGATAAATAATAATAGATTAAACCCGTATCGGGATAACCGATGCGGGTTTTTTTACAGTTTAAAGAACCATAATTGATTACAAGCTGGCTTATTTTAACTGATCAAGTAAAAATTCATTTTTCTTATCAAAATAACTAAACCATTCTACATCAAAGGAGTAATTATACTGAAGCATTGCTTGCAAAGCTCTGATTAATTTCAGCATCCTTTTATTATTTACAGTCTGACTATCAATCTCCATCAAACCGTGAGCAAGGTTATTTCGCTCTCCATTGAAACTTTTTACAACCTTGATACTGTCCATCAAATCCTCATCTTCTTTATAAAACTCTAAAATATTATAAAATGACAGCAGATTTAAAACAGAATTGTATTGAAAAATTCTCTCTTCTTTTTCAATACTTCTCTCCTTCTTTAGAATAGAATCAATATAAGTAATAATTTCATCAGAGTCTGAGTGTTCTGGATTTAATCTAGGTAAATTGTCAGTTCTGATAATGAGGTTAGGATGCTCTTTACGAAGAAGCTCTTCTAAAAGAAATTCGGCAAGAGATTTTGATTTTATCAAAACATCAGCAATATGTCCTCGACGATTTAAAATATCAATCATTAAAAAGTAGTTGATCGCTTTAGCCTCTTGAGCACTAAAATCTTGATTTGAAATATCTGCTAGCAGTGATTGTTTTCTAAACACATTAACAAAATTTTCCAGAATAGCACATACTTTCTTTTGCTTTGTTTTAGACAGAATTTTGTTATCTTTTTTCGTCAGAATTGCAAGCGCTGCTGCATAATCATACTGCTTGATAAGTTGTCTCAGGTAGCGTTTCACCAAAGACTGATTAAACTTTTCAGATTTATCTTCTAAGCTACGATTCTCAAAGCTACTACTATTATCTATATTTGTATCAATTAATTCTTCAATGTCAGGCCCGGAAGCTGGATCAAAACGTCGATTAGCTGATTTATCTGGAGTCGCAACTTGCACAGCTCTAGTATTATAATCATAGATTCGATTAGCAGCAAACATCGCAGAAATTATTTGAGGAGTCGCAGAAGAAAGATTTAAGATTAGTTCATCTTCATCATTTTTATAACGCTTAATAATCTGAGTGATTTCTTCATACATCTTATCAAAAATATAGACTTCATCGTTTTTTAAAATAGTCGAATCGACAACAATGATTGGCGAATAGCCTTCAATAGACTGAAGAGCCGTTTCTATCCATTCCTTCTTAGCTAACATCTCCTCGCTATAAATTAAAACAATTTTTTCTGGACGATATATTCGAGTTAGATGCAGCAAAGCTCCATCGTGATTCTTCATAATGGGATCTGTCGTCCCAACTGCAGATATTAAAATTTTCATTTTGCATTCAAACTTTCTAACAATCTATCATTTGTGTTTTCATAGAAATCTAATAAACTTTTATCAAAAGAATAGTAGGTTAAGATTAATTTCTTCAAAGCTTTCAGTGCTCTGCTTAATTTCTTAACATCTTCCGGACTTAAGGAATCCAAAGTATGCGCTATTGCATTTCTAGAGGAAGTCAACTCTCTAATCGGTTTCATTTCCTTCAATATTTCCCACTCTTGATTGTTCTTTAAAATTGTTATATAGTCACCAAAAAGTATATAATTCCTATCAAAATAATTTTCAATATTCCTCAATTCTTGAGGATAATTTTTATTAATATAGTCTTCAGCAATAAATTCTAAAAGCGATCTCATTCGGATAAAACTTTCACCAACATTGCTTCTTTTTTTCTGAATATCAATAATCAGATAAGCATTTAAAACTCGCTTAGTAGTTTCGTCCAGCTTCCGCTTTTTTAGTCTCTGGGGAATATCCTGTCTATCCAGAGCATCCACGAGATTCTTTAATTCTTCTTTAACTTTTCTTAGATTATCATCAGAAATCAAGCTATTCAAAACATCTAAGGCAGCTCTGTAATCATATTTTTCAATCAAATTTTTAGCGGTTCGTTTTAAAAGTGCTTGTCTGAACTTCTCTGATTTATCTTCTATCGTCCTATCCTCAAAATTAGGACTATTATCCTCGTTTGTCTCAATTAATTCATCAATATCTTCTTCATTATCATGTTCTAACCTCTCGTTAGAAGAACCAGTCGGACTAGGAACTTGAACAGCTTTTACATTAATATCATTCAATCTATTAATAATAAATAGAGCAGACTTAATCTGAGGCGTCCCGCTAGATAAATTTAAAATAAATTCATCAGTATTATTAAAGAATGCTGGATTTAGAAACCTCTCAATTTGTTCATACATCTTATCAAAAATAAAAACTTCGGAATTCTTAATGATTGTTGGGTATTGCTCTATTTCAGGACTATAAGATTCTTCAATAGAGTGAAGAGCTGCTACTATCCTATCATGTCGTAGAACAGTTCTTTCTGAATAAATGATAATGATTTTGTCTGGTCTGTATTTCCTAGCTATATGAAGAAGAGCACCATCGCGAAAACCTCGAATAGGATCTGTATCACCCACCGAAGAGATCAAAATTCTCATTTAGAAACCTCCTGAATAATAAAATTCACTTTTCCCATTTCGTAAAACTTATCTGTGTTTCTAACAATAGTTCTAGTATCACCATTGACACAGAACTTTAGATTGGGAGCTTTGGTTAATTTCAATACGCCCTTACGAACCATTTTAGTTTTCATTCTACTATATCGTTTTTGTAGAATTCCGTCAGCCTGCTTAAATACTGTTTTTGTCCAAGCACCACTTCCAGATCCTAAATAAAGAGGATACTGAACATTTTTTTGATAATATTTTTCGTCAAACTCCTCCAAGAAAAAAGCTTTATAGTTATTATAAAATTTAAACGATAAATTACCAAGCTGTTCAATCATCTTCGCCGCTCTATCAGATGTAGTAGTAATAACAAATTCAGCAATCGTAAGAGGGGGAAGAGATTCTCGATATAAAGGAATTGGTTTAGCATTTTTTGTGATAGCAGAATAATCCCATTTCTGTGCTAGTATCAAATCTTGACTTTGAAATTCTCTGTTCTTGATTTTCAACGAGAGACTGTCACTAATCCTGATTTCATTAAAGATGTCATCAAAATTTTCATTCTTCTTTGCTCCCCAAGGAACTACTCTTTTATTTTCTCGTTTTTTTTCTGAAACAAAATTTGTCTTTTCCCACTGAGGATGCGTATTGAGCAAAACAGTTCGAATAGCGCCTTTTAACGAACTACCTGGAATATAAGGCTTTCCAAATCCATCTCGGATGTATTTAGAAACTTCATTTATAGTTCCCTTGGTAGATTTATCTTTTTCAAAACCTGTCTCTTGGATTTTATAACCACCGAAATTTCGCTCCCTGATTCTATTTCCCTCTACAAATGAAATTAATCGATTATTTCTAGATGCTTTACCATGCTCCATCAGAAAAGACTCAAACTTATCTGATAACCCTTTCTCAACCATAGATGAGTAAAACTTTCCCATATCAGGAAAATAGTAAGCTCCATTTTCATAAATAAACTCGCGACTAGTATACTTCTCTCCGCTTCCAATATGTAATGGCGCCATAGTACGAAGAGTCAGCTTAAATGTTCTGTATTCATGTTTCATACTAGACCTCCAATTTATAAAAAAGCGGTTTGGCAAAATTCCAGACCGGATGGGAGAAATTGACCGGCCTTATATCAGCAATCTGCCCTCGAAATGATTTTGAAAAAGTTGAGCCAGCTTTAAATTTATAGAAATCTTGCTTCCTAAAATTACTTTGATAGCTGTTGCTAAAGGCAAAGCCACTTGATTTAGCCAACAAGTACTGTCCATTGCAAATAGCTTCTTCTAAATCATCATCATTTGGCAGTGCTGTTGTTAGTGTCATAACATTTGATACAGCTTCAAAAGCTAAGTGTTTAGACAGTTTCTCTGGTACATCCTTTATTTCAAGATCAAACCTTCCATAGCCAGAACTTCTTTTCCCGCCCAGTCCAGAAAATTGCAGTGCAGTCATAAGTTCATCAAAAAGCTGACTTTGTTTAGCAATAAGGTATAGAGAAACATTCTCTTGATAAGTAATTGTTCTAACCTGAAATAAATGTCCATCCATAAAAGGCTGATTTTTGGTAACGATATTCAGTTTTCCAAATTCCTTGTTATCTAATACTTTTCCATTCAAAAAAGCTTCAAAATCATCTAAACGGATGTAACTTAATTTTTTTGTTTTTTTCGCTTGTTTTCTCTGCTCAACAAGGTCATTCATTTGGGGTAATTTATCCATTTTAGGATAGCCGATTGGTTTTGGTAAAAATGGCATATCAACAAAAGGAAATGCATCTGATAGCACAAAATCATCCTGTCGGACTAAAGATAGAAAATCCTCTTCTTTGCCCATCTTAATAGCTTCAATAAACAGCGCAGAAAATAAACGATCAGCTGTAAAAGTAAAAGCAGTACTATCTAATTTACCAGTACCGAAATGAGCAGTCTGAAAGCTCAAGAGATACATTTTATAGGCCATGTTAGACCTCCGTTTTCAATAACTCATTCAAGTTGCTAGTATCATAAGTTCCGAAGACTGTCTCAAGTTGCAAATCTTCGAAAGAAACTTTTCCATACCCACGGCTTCCAGAACCTCCAAGATAGTCCAACTCTAAAAGTTTTAGTCCATCAATAATAACTTTTAAATCTTCTTCTGCCTGTTCGGCTGACTCATCTGTAATTTCATAAATCAGTTCAAAATTAAAGACACTTTCTCGAATAGCTCTTTCAATTTGACGCGGGTTTGCCTCAGCTGTAATGCGGTCAATAGTATTCTCAAACTTAACCTCAGTATATCCTCTAGCACCCTTTTTATCTAATTCGTCAGCATTTATCAAAAATGCGTCTCGAAAAATTAATCTGCCAATTTTAAATTCTTTTTTGCTATGATTACCAAAGAGTCGACTTAGAACTTCTCCATCATCTTTAGGTGAAGAAGCGAGTTTCTCATTGTAAACCTTAGCTAACAGACTTCTCATTTTTCCTTTAATGCTAGATCCAGGGATAATTGGATAATTAGTAATCGGGTCTTTAATGACAGGAGAATCAGTTGCACCAATAGCTGCAAAAGCATTGCTAGCGCCGATATGTAAACCAGTCTCTAAGTGAATATTAGCTGAAATTTTTACTTTTGCGTATGTCATTAATCTTTACCTCCATAAAACTTGAAATAAGCAACTAAGGCCTCCATATAGCGACAAAAACGTTGCAAGGTCTCCTTATTTTTCATTTGCTGTACCTCTTGTAAAGCTCTTAGAATATCAGCTTCTTCTACTAAATTTTTGACTGAAAACTCTCTTCCAGCCTGATAAACAAACTGCACTCTTAAATAAGCTACCTTATCTTTTAAGCGAGAATAGTCTTTACTGTTGCTCTCATCATAAAGGTTACTTGTTAAGTTCAAGAGATTGCGAATCTTGCTTGTGGTCAGAAGAAAAGCATCAGGATTTCTCTTATCTCTCTCATTACGCTTTAAATTCTTAATAGCCTCTTCTGCCTTATCAACATAATTTTCATCCGTTAAAATTACCATTTCCTAATCCTTTCTAGTTTCATAAAGATAGAGTAAGAGAGCTGCCTCAGCCTCTTTTCGTTCTTTTGCTCCAGCATTGTACCAGCTGAAAAAGAGATTTTTAAACTCTCTAAAAGCTTCTTTGTCTTTGGAACTGTTCTCAAGACGTGCTAAATAATAAGCCAAACGAGCTACATTGATTTTCGTATAGTCTCTCAAAAGTTCAATCAAACGGTAAATAAATACCTTTCCTCGCTCATCTTGACTCTTAAAGAAGGAGCGAATGTTAATCAGCTTACCTTGATAGATTTCAGTGATAAAATCATCAAATTTAAATGTGAATTTCTCCTCAAATAAACTAAGACTATCTTTGTCATTTTCTTTTGCAGCCTCTTCCAAGTCTCCAGTATAAGACGCCATAAGACTGATAGGGGTTTTATCAGCAAACAAGCCAATACCAGCAGAAAGTGTCAACTTCCCATCAGACCATTTTAAGAAGGCTTGCCTCAATTCCACTGTAAAATCAATCACATCTTTCCAAGCACCAATAGCAAAGACATCATCCCCACCAGCATAGATAATCGTCATCTTTTTCCCATCCGCAAACTGCTGAATATAGAACTTAAAAAACAGACTCATATTACGAGAGAAAATCGCTGATCTTGAAAAACTACTGTAGATTCCATCTTTTTGATGAGAAAAACCTGCCATAAAGGCTGCACCTAAATTATCCACATCCAAACGAACAACAGCCAAACGACGAATTCCCAAACCAGTATCTTTGTCCTGAGCCATATCAGCATACTCATGAATCTCTGCATAGCGATAGTCACCCGCAAAAATATGAGTTCCTGACTGATCAAGTGACCACTTATTCTTGACATAGAAGCGGTCTGTTTGCAAGGCTTGATCACCTTCAGCTGTTACCAGTACAGCATCGGGACCGATTGGCAAACCAGCTGCTCCACCTCTGCAAACTCGGAAGGTATCATCTGAAATCCTTTTTGAGAATTTTCTCAGTTCATCACAAATATGGCAGAGAGAATGCTCTTCATCCTCATAAACTTGTTTTCTAAGCTTCTCTACAGAATGGCAGATTTCACACTCTCTTTCAGAATTATTTCCACCTTTGTTTAAGAATTTTAAGGTCTCTGCATCATATCGTGAAAGCTTCTTATCAGAAATCATCCGGCTAGTCTTTTGATAGATAGCTCGATATGCAGCAAGCGAATCTATTGATGTAGACTGGACTTGTCTAGTAATCTCCCCTGCCGCAAATGCTGTCCATCCAAAAGCGACATAGAGTCCTGTCTGGAAGTTCTCTAGTAAGAACTGATTAAAAGAAGCTTCAAACTCCTTTAAAAGAGCGGTTGTTTTCTCCGTATTTGCCAAGATGAAGTAAGCATGACCTCCTCCGACGTAGAGTAGATTTGTTCTTGAAAGCTCTAGTTTTTCCAGCAAGCTATCAACGATATGTTCACTCATCAAATCAAGGTACAAACTTCGGGCTTTCAGCTGTTTAGCTGCTCCGCCACTTGAGATATTATAGATAAAATCCTGAATACCGGATACATCAAAACTCGCAAGTAGAAAGACCTTTTCTTGGCTAAAGGCATCCAGCCAGTCATCTCCATGCTCCTCTAGATAATCCCAGATAGCAGCTGCAAATCCTGCCGTTAAGAGACTATGCTGAGATACATTAATATCTGCAAAATCTTCCAGACCTGGACTTACAGGTACAAATGAACAGAGAGCTTCCAGTACGTGAAGGAGATCCGGTATACTTTCTACGCTGAAAGAATGCTCTTTCAGAATAGCTGCCAATTTATCAAGAATCCTCTTATAGTCCTGCTGAGTAATTGGAAGACCTCCTAAATCAGCTGACTCTGGTAGCCTTTGTTCATCCTCTAACAAAGTCAAAGGCTTATAAAGGTAACTCCTTTTCTCTTTGAAAACATTAAAAATATCAGCAAGTGGCTTAAAATGATCCGATAAAACTTCAGGAGCATCTAGATCTAAGCCACTAGCCATTTGATTGGCTAAGAGAATGATTTTTTCACTGCGTTCTTTCTGTTGACTGTCTATGTCCGACCAGTGCGGAGCGTTTTGCTCAAGCCAGTTCTTAACCAGTTCCTCACTATAGTCTTCCTTGTTTTCAGCTCTTGCTATAAGGCTGCCAAAGTTATAAAACAAGGCCTGGTAAATCAAATCAAGTTTTTCTTTCTTCAATTCTCATCCCTCCCATTCCTAAGCTGCATTTAGCTCCGACTCCAGAATATTCCCCGAATCTCAGAAGCATCTGGGCATAGGCCTTTAAGGTAGATGCTCCCTGGATCCGAATAGTTACCCTGCCCTCAAAGGCGGGGTATTTTCGTCCATGAATCGGGAAATAATGACTCTTCAGACGATAACTAGTGATTTGGCTATGCTCTGCTAAAAACTCCAGCGTTTCCTCCTCTATCTCTGCTTTGCCTTCTACCAGCCGGCTGTACTTCTGCATGAGGCTCTGAAAGATTAGACGTGTATCTGGAAAAAGGACAAACTGTCCCTGACGTTTAAAGGTCGTCGGAGTATAGAAGTTCAGGCTTATCAAGTGCGAAGCCTCATCTCCCTGAAAAATCTCCAGCAAGGACTGGGAAGAAAGGGACTGGATCTCGATATTCTTCACCAGAATCTCCTCAGAATAAGTCTCTAATTTTATCGTTTCAAGACTCAATAGCTGGGGCAATATCTGCTGCTCCGCTTCTTCCGAAAGTAAGTTTACCGTCCAAATAGACTCCTCCCGCTCCGAACGAAGATTCATCGAATAGGGATTGGTCTCTTGCTGATGGAGGAAGGAGGCAAAGTCATCCGACAGCTTCTCCATGAGAAAGCCCTGCAGTTTACAGACTAAGTCATCATCCTTCAAAGATGCCTTTGAAAGATGCAATCGTATTTTCTTCACATTTCCATTCCTTTCTATAATAAGAAAAAGCGCCTAAAAACGGTGAAAGTATTTTTCACCGAATCTAGGGCGCCCTTTTTTATTTATTATCAGTACTGTTTTTACGATTGTTATTATATCAAATTTTGAAAGCGTCGTCAAGGTTTTTTGTAATTTTTTTATAGTTTAATCTGATTTGAAAAATATCTCTTAGCCTTCCCAGTTTGCAGGCCCCTCTCGAGGTGACTGGGGTTTCTAACTTGATGCAATCAGTAAAAAGGTCACAGCTCGTTTGACTGTTTCCGCCCCCTCCCGAGGTGACTGGGGGGCTTACAAACCAATATCGATATTACAGACCGCTTTGTTATCTTTGTTTCCGTCCCCTTTCGAGGTAACTGGGGGTTTTTACTAAACTAAATTGGAAACTATTATTTTCGAACGCAGAGAGTTTCCGTATCCTCTCGAGCTGACTGGGGGTTCTTACATGTATGACCGTCAACATGTAGCAGGTCTTGCTAAAGGGTTTCCGTACCCTCTCGAGGTAAATGGGGGTTATTACTTACCGAACTCCAAATTATTGGTATGCAGTGCGTGAGTTTCCGTACCCTCGCGGGGTGACTGGAGGTTATTACCTATATAGAAAGAGAGGAATATAATATGAAAATCAGTTTCCGTACCCTCCCGAGGTGACTGGGGTTTGTTACCAGATGGAACAGATACTACCAATAATGGCTTGATTGGTTTTCCGTACCTTCCTGAGGTGAATGGGGGTTCTTACGCAATAAAGAGGTATTTCAAATTGCATCAAGCTTGTTTCCCTCCCCTCGCGAGGTAACTGGGGTTTCTTACCGTCTACACAATCGAGCGCTGGCTTGTCAACAAGGTTTCCGTCCCCTCGCGAGGTGAATGGGGGTTATTACTAAAGGTACGGTTGCTAAAAGCATGGCAGAGCCTAGGTTTCCGTACCCTCTCGAGAACGCTAAGGCGCTTACGATGGTTTTGACTGGACAGAAAACGGTATTCCAGTGTTTCCGTCCCCTTGCGGGGTGAATGGGGATTGTTACTGGTTTGGACAATGTTAGATGACAGCTACCATAGACGTTTCCGCCCCCTCCCGAGGTGAATGCGGGTTATTACAGGAACTGGATACAACAGCAATGGGCAAATTGGAAAGAGTTTCCGCCCCTTTTCAAGGTGGTTGGGGGTTTCTTACCCGTAGTACCATTTGAAAACAAAATACCAACACATACGTTCCCGTACCCTCCCGAGGTGGATGTGGTGTCTTACGAAACAAGGAGACAGCTTCTACGACAAGGTAGATGTAACGTTTCCGTCCCCTCCCGAGGTGACTGGGGGGCTTACTATGTGTTGAAAACCTTAAAGAATAAAGGTTTCTAGTTTCCGTCCCCTCTCGAGGTCACTGGGGTTTTTTACGGAGTCTAAGGCTTTAACAGATTACGGTATCACTCTGTTTCCGTCCCCTCTCGAGGTCACTGGGGTTTCTTACGAAATAAAATGGCAGTATTTATTTCAGTGTTGCTGTTTCCGTCCCCTCTCGAGGTGACTGGGGTATCTTACGAGTGTATTTTGTTGTGTAAACAACTGCCCGCAGAAGTTTCCGTCCCCTCGCGAGGTGAATTGTGCAGGAAATTATGTCATTGGTACAGAACAAATTGAAATGTTCCCGTCCCCTTCCGATGTGACTGGGGTGTCTTACCCACATATCTAATAACATTCATGTCCGGATTGAGCTGAGTTTCCGCACCCTCTCGAGCTGACTGGGGGTTCTTACAAGTGGTGCTGAAGTTAATGACCAATACGTAGATAAGTTTCCGTAATCTCTCAAGATGAATGGAGGCTTATAAGACCACACTTGGCACTTGGACGACTACGACAAGGTCTCCGTACCCTCGCGAGGTGATTGGGGGTTCTAACACAACATGGCAGTATGTTATGCAACCATGAAGAACAGGTTTCCGTACCCTTTCGAGGTGACCGAGGGTTGGTTCTTACTTTGAATGATAATGACGTTCGACAAAATTTTATTACGTTTCCGTACCCTCTCGAGACGACGGGGGTTTCTTACTGATAAGACAATCGCAGTCATCAACGAAATGAAAGGCCTGTTTCCGTCCCCTCGCGAGCTGACTGGGGTTTCTTACAAGTCACTGTGGGACGAATACAACAAGCGCATCGAGCGTTTCCGTACCCTTTCGAGGTAACTGGGGGGGCTTACTATCTTGATTACAAAAAGTAGTACAAATCCACTCCTTGAGTTTCCGTACCCTACCGAGGTGAATGGGGGTCTTACTATCCAAGTGTTGAATGAAATTAAAAGGGTTTATCAGTTTCCGTCCCCTCCCGAGGTGAATGGGGTGTCTTACTCGTGGTCATCAAGTGGCTTGGCTGGAGGATGATGAGTTTCCGTACCCTACCGAGGTGAATGAGGGTTCTTACGCCGGTAGCGTATTCGAAAACTTGTCTGAGGAAGAGGTTCCGTCCCCTCTCGAGGAGACTGGGGTTTCTAAATAAGGGGGTGAGATTATAGGTGCATTACTATCAATGTTTCCGTCCCCTCTCGAGGAGACTGGGGTTTCTAAATGTAGTCAACTTTGTAGGAATGGCAGCAGTGCTTAATTTGTTTCCGTCCCCTCTCGAGGTGAATGGGGGGCTTACCCCAGAATGAGATTATTAAAGAGATTACAGTATTTAAGTTTCCGTCCCCTCCCGAGGTAACTGGGGTGTCTTACCTTTTCGCTATTTCACCAAGAGCGCGACGAATTTCTCTGTTTCCGTCCCCTCCCGAGGTGACTGGTGGTTCTTACAGAATTAGTAAATATCCAGAATACAATACATTTTGAGTTTCCGTACCCTTGCGAGGTGAATGGGGGTTATTACCTGAATAATGTACAACTTATCGGTCGAACTACGGCGGTTTTCGTTCCCTCGCGAGGCGAATGGGAATTGTTACTAAATTTAAGGAGGGCATTAATATGTCAAAAGTTAAGTTTCCGCCCCCTCTCGAGGTGACTGGGGTTTCTTACGTTGATATCGAGGAAGCCTTGCCACTGGAATTGACACAGTTTCCGTACCCTCCCGAGGTGAATGGGGGGCTTACAATAACGAGTGCTTCCAGATGTTCTTCCCGTCCATAGCGTTTTCGTCCCCTCTTGAGGTGATTGGGGGGGCTTACATCAACAAATGCTATTAAATATACTAAAGAATTTGAGTTTCCGTCCCCTCTCGAGGCGGCTGGGGGTTATTACGGTGTGCTGAAATCAGATGAAGAGTTTTTCAAACTCTCGTTTCCGTCCCCTCTCGAGGTGATTGGGGTTTCTAACCGGGTTGGTCTTCTTCTAGAGGTGAAGCCAGACCTGTTTCCGTCCCCTCTCGAGGTGATTGGGGTTTCTAACGGACTACAAGTTTACTAAACGTGTAGAGGAAGTTCCGTTTCCGTCCCCTCTCGAGGTGATTGGGGTTTCTAACCCACGCTACAGTCAGAATCCTAATGATACCAAAGGGTTTCCGTCCCCTCTCGAGGTGATTGGGGTTTCTAACAAAAAGAGCGTTTCATTTATGAAACATATATGTCAAGTTTCCGTCCCCTCTCGAGGTGATTGGGGTTTCTAACGCAACTGAAGACAACTCTGGCGTAGACTTCTCTAAGTTTCCGTCCCCTCTCGAGGAGACTGGGGTTTCTAACAAAATTGCCGAGCTCGATACAGAACAAGTTGGTAATGTTTCCGTCCCCTCTCGAGGAGACTGGGGTTTCTAACCGTAAATGATGGTATTGACGACTCTACTGCAAATCAGTTTCCGTCCCCTCTCGAGGAGACTGGGGTTTCTAACTATCCGAAGAACAAATCAAAGAGTTTGACAATACTGTACGAGTTTCCGTCCCCTCTCGAGGAGACTGGGGTTTCTAACTGAAGAAGTAATCCAGAAGCTAAAAGTAAAATTCAGTTTGGTTTCCGTCCCCTCTCGAGGAGACTGGGGTTTCTAACGAATGGTACTGCCATCTATGCTTATGGGAAAGACTTCGAGTTTCCGTCCCCTCTCGAGGAGACTGGGGTTTCTAACGGTTGGAGATAACAAGCGAAAGTGATTTATATGACGTTTCCGTCCCCTCTCGAGGAGACTGGGGTTTCTAACAAATGATGTATCAGCAACAACAATTAATATGGTATCTGGTTTCCGTCCCCTCTCGAGGAGACTGGGGTTTCTAACTAGCTATCTTGCTCATCTTCCTAGCGCCTTTTCTATACGGTTTCCGTCCCCTCTCGAGGAGACTGGGGTTTCTAACCCCATATCTTGTATAGGGTCTTCGCGTCAAACTACTAAATATAGTTTGACATCCCAGTTGAAACTTATCCTTATTATACCATGAAGCCAGCAAATTTTAAAGATTAAAAGAATAATATCTCTTCCAGCAACTCAGCGCCAGCATAGGGATTAAAGACTACAGTTTCTTCTTTATGCCCGACATATACGATGATATTGTCTCCTTCATCGGCTTGATAAAAGTCTCTTATATCTTTTATCAAAAGCTCAAAATTCAGCTTTTCTATATCGACCTCGAAGCAAGAACGCTGAACCCTTCTACCATAGCCTTCTAAAAGCTTGGCTAGTTTTAAACGCCTTTTATCACTTACGATATCATAAATAACCAGACAAAACTTTGTTTTCTTCCTGGCAAATTCCTTGCTGACACTATCAAGATTATAAAAAGTCACCTTCACTCTCCCGTATAACTGCTGATATAGTCGTCAGCATTCCTTGACTTAAAACATCGAATCAAAGACTTGACTTGCTGATCTGCCATGTACAAAAAAGTATAGCGGTTCTTATCCAATTCGACATAATGATGGATTTCTAAGATGCGCTCCCTCATAGCTCGAGAAAATACTTCAATGCCTTCCGAAGTCAAATGCATTTCCTCCCCCATCTTCTCAAAATGCTCCCCCCTAATATCACCATGCTTAATCAGACTCATCACAGTATCATCTACGATGACTGGCCGCCACTCTTCCATTAGGTCGCTGGCTAGTACTGCATGATGGTTATGTGGCTGATGGGTAACTCCAAAGCCTGCACTAAGACCATTTTTCCGAATCAAGCCAATAAAACAGGAATACAAAATCGAATACCCAAAATTTAACAGCGCATTAAAACGATCTAAGGACGGCCTCCTATTGCGACTATAAAACTGAAAATCTTCTTCGACCAGTAGATTTAGATAGTAGAAATAAGATTTTGCAATCCTGCCTTCAATCCCCATAATTTCTGATATGCTTTTGGCAGATTCAAGGCTCTCACAAGCAGATTTAAAACGTTTAAAGTCCTCTTCGTCAAATAGCCCTTGCTCATCGTATGCTTTTAGCAGATTTAATTGATTCATGATTTTTGCTGAAGCTATTCTCTGAGACATCTTCAGACAGAAACTTTTATCAAAAGAAGCTTGGGCCTGCTCTCTCTGCTTTTCATAGTCTGCTTCCTTTAAAGAATCCATCGAAAATAAAAACTCACCCTTGCTAGAAAAATAGAAGACTGGAATCCCATGGCGAGATAAAGATTTCAGTAATTGTGTTGATAACTGAGAATTGCCAAATATAAGAATGTTATCAATTAGACTTAATGAAATAGCCTTGAGCATTGTGCGTTCTTGGTTCTTTATCATTAACTTATGAGCACTAATTGATAAGCTGTATGAAGAGTTCTGAATATACAAATCGGTCATATTAAAACACTTTCTTTTTATTTAATATTTTAATATATCTATTTTAAGTTGTCAATAAAAACCCTTGCAAAATCTACAAGAGTATTTTCTTTCTTATTTTTAGAAATAGATTCTAGCCATCTCTTCTTAATTCCCCCAAGACTTCCCCTATTTTACCCTCAATAACTAAGTCAGCATGACTATCCTGAGGGATGCTGGTCTTGTTGATGACGACCAAATGCTTACCTGCAAAATACTGGATGAGGCTGGCTGCTGGATAGACGACTAAGGATGTGCCACCGATTATCAGTAGGTCAGATTGATGGATAGCTTGGGCCGCCTGACGGAAAACTTCCATATCTAGCGGTTCTTCATAGAGGGTCACATCTGGCTTGACAATACCGCCACAGTCAAGGCAGCGAGGAATGGTACCCTGCAGAGCCAGAAAGTCGTCTAAATCATAGAACCGTTGACAATTCAGACAGTAATTTCTATCTGCACTGCCATGAAGCTTGAGAATCTTTTTCGAACCGGCCATTTCATGCAAACTATCAATATTCTGAGTTACCACAGCCTTGAGCTTGCCTGCCTTCTCCAAGTCTGCCAAGTAGGCATGAGCAGCATTGGGCTTAGCCTCTGGATAGAGTAGGTACTTCTTGTAAAAGTCAAAAAACTCCTGCGGATAGCGCTCAAACATAGTGTGAGAAACCAGCTGCTCCGCTGTAAAATGCCGTCCCAGCTTGACACTGTATACCCCATCTGAACTGCGGAAGTCTGGAATATTGGACTCCGTCGAAACACCCGCCCCACCGAAAAAGACGATATTCTGACTTTGGTCTATCAATTCTTGCAGCCTTGCAATCTTATCCATCCTGCTACTCCTTATAAGAGACTTTCTATGACCGCATTCGCTCGGTCGAAGTAAAAAGGTTCCCTCTGATAAACAATGCCTGTCTCTTGCGCCAAATCAACCAGAAGCTCCATAAAGTGCTGAGATGAGAAACCTGTTGTTCTGTGCAATTCTTCCTCATCAAAAGGCTTGATAAGATGAGCTAGGGGATTGCGGACTGACTTTTCTAACTCTCTTAGCTGTCGTGCTGATTCTTTGACGGATTCGGGCAAATGCAACTGCAAAATCAGCTCCGTCAAACTAGAAGAATTGACTGTGCTTTCCGCATGAAAATTTTGCAGGTCAGGATTATCAGAATTTCGCATCTTTTCAAACTTCCAACGGTCATAACTGGCCCCTCGAGAGTTATGAATATAGCTGTCAATATCTGGTATTTGCATGCGAATCAGCCGCATAAAAATCCGATAAATAGCCGGACTTACAGCTCGGATAAAGTCAATCAGCTGCTCATTTCTCAGCTTGGCTTCAAGGTCATAAAGGTAATTGACCAGCTGCTCATCCGCTTCATTTTCATGGCAAAAAAGCTGAAAATCAGCTAGGTCAGACCCAGTGATTTCCAACTTTAGATTCATCATAGATTGGATGTTGAGCTCTCTTCGCTCCGCTAAAGCCTCAAGAAGAAGGACCAAGTCAGACTGGACACCGCTTCCTGCTCGCTCAGCTAGTTTATGGGCATAAGCATAGTCATAGCGGGAAATAGCAAAGAGAATGGCTTCTTTGACATCTACTTTCATGCTTCTGCAATCAAGGTTTCCAAACCAACCTTCATCATATCGGTGAAAGTATTTTGGCGTTCTTCAGCTGTCGTATCCTCTTCTGGATTGACCAAGCTGTCAGAAATAGTCATGATAGCAAGAGCATCCACATGGTATTGAGCAGCCAAGTAGTAAAGAGCCGCAGCTTCCATTTCCACTGCCTTAACGCCCCACTTACCAAGCTCGATGTTCTTTTCAAAGTAGTTTGAATAAAAGACATCAGACGACAAAACATTTCCAACATGGGTTGTCATACCAAGACCTTTGGCGATATGGTAAGCCTTATCTAACAAATCAAAGCTAGCGATTTGCGGAAAATCATACTGTGGCCAGTCATTACGGATAATGTTGGAGTTAGTTGCAGCTGCCTGCGCCAAAACCAATTCACGAACATGGACATCAGCATTCAGCGAGCCCGCTGTTCCGACACGGATTAGCTTTTTCACACCGTAGTCAACAATCAGCTCACGCGCGTAGATAGAGATTGAGGGCATTCCCATCCCCGTTCCCATAACAGAAACACGCTCGCCTTTGTAAGTACCCGTGTAACCGAACATATTGCGGACTTCATTGAAGCAAACAGCATCCTCAAGGAAATTTTCCGCAATAAACTTAGCCCGAAGCGGATCCCCCGGAAGAAGAATTTTATCAGCAATCTCGCCTTGTTTAGCAGCAATATGAATAGACATAATTAAGATACCAAACCCGTCAAAAGCAAAGGGAAAATAGGAGATGGGCGCAGTGAGCGATGCTCGCAAGACCATCTATCTTTTTCCCACCGCTTTTAGGGTGGGTTCAATTCCTTTCTTTCTTAATTTTAATATTTCATAGAAAGACTAGCCCGAGTTCAATTCAAACTCAGATGCCCTTCCTTTCTGTGTTTATTTGAAAGATAGTTTTTCGCTCGTGTTCAAATCTGAACACACTCTAGCTTTCTTTAGTTTAATGATTTTATCGGCTAGATAGAAAGGCTGTTCCGGGTTTAATTACCAACCCAGACACTACGCCTTTCAACATTTTTTTACAATTCAGCAAGCGTTTCTTTAAGCAGTCGTTTGAAATCACCCTTGACACGTTCTGTTACTTCCACCACTTCCTCATGATTAAGCTCTTCTTGGAAACCAGCAGCAAAGTTTGTAATGCATGAAATTCCAAGGACTTTCAAACCAGAATGTGCTGCTACAATCACTTCAGGAACAGTAGACATGCCTACTGCATCCGCCCCAAGCGTCTTATAAGCACGGATTTCTGCTGGCGTTTCATAAGTTGGTCCAGTTACACCGATATAGACACCCTCATCAAGCTTGATACCAAGCTTATCAGCAACTTTATGAGCGACGGCACGGTATTCTGGAGTGTAAGATTTAGACATATCAGGGAAACGTGGACCAAATTCATCCAAGTTTTCACCAATCAAAGGATTTTGACCAGTCATATTGATGTGGTCAGTGATCGCCATAAGTGTACCAGGACCATAGCCGATACCACCAGCTGCATTTGTCACAATAACACCTGTCGCACCAAGAGCCTTCATCACACGCACTGGGAAAGTAACGATTTCTAAAGGATTTCCTTCATAGAAATGGAAACGGCCTTGCAGTGCCAAGACTTTCCGTCCTGCCAAGTCTCCATAAACTAATTTCCCAGCGTGACCAACAACAGTTGAGCGGCCCCAGTTTGGAATATCCGCATAGTCAAGACTAACGGCATTTTCGATTTCAGAAGCCAATTCTCCCAAACCAGATCCCAAAATCAGACCAAATTCAGGTTCTGTCATACCTTTTTCTTTTAAGAAGTCTGCTGTTTCTTTGATTTTTTCTGATAAGCTTGTCATAAAATATTTCCTTCACTCTCTTATAATGCTTATACCAATTTGTCCAAGAAGCTTTCGCCAATCATCGCCTTGTCCACTCCGAAGTTTTCAGCAACGGTAGCTGAGATATCCGCAAAGTGTCCGACAGGAATATGACCATGACTGCTCAGCGATTTTCCGAAGACCAAGAGCGGAATGTACTCACGAGTGTGGTCGGTTCCGGCATAGGTCGGGTCATTACCATGGTCAGCAGTAATCATGAGCAAATCATCTTCACGCATATTTTCAATGATTTCTGGGATGCGAGCATCAAACTCTTCCAAGCAGTCACGGTAGCCATGTGGATCACGGCGGTGACCATAAAGAGCATCAAAGTCTACTAGGTTAGTAAATGAGAAACCTTCTTTGAAGTTTTCGTCTTTGAGGGCTTTGACCAAAGTATCTACACCATGATTGTTAGACTTATTATGTCCCATGTCATGATTGATTCCAGCGCCGTTGAAGATGTCGTTAATCTTACCAACAGAATAAGTATCAATTCCGGCTTCATTGAGCTTATCAAGTACAGTTGGCTCAAACGGAGAAACTGCATAGTCGTGACGGTTGGCTGTACGAGTGAAGTTGCCTGGCTCACCTACATAAGGACGAGCGATAATACGTCCTAGAAGCGCAGGGCGTTCTAAGGTAATAGAGCGGGCGAATTCACAGATACGATAGAGCTCTTCCAAAGGAATCGCTTCTTCGTGTGCCGCGATTTGTAATACTGGGTCAGCAGAGGTGTAGATAATCAGCTCGCCTGTTTCCATCTGACGAGGGCCAAAGTCATCAATAACTGCTGTACCAGAGTATGGCTTGTTAGCCTCACGAATGACCTTACGACCAGAAAATTCTTCAATCTGAGTCAGGATTTCTTCCGGGAAGCCATTCCAGAAAGTATCAAAAGGCTCAGTAATATTGAGACCCATGATTTCCCAGTGGCCTGTCATCGTGTCTTTTCCAAGCGATACTTCCTCCAGCTTGGTATAGTAGCCGCTAGGATTTTCTTCTTGAGGAACTGTCTTCAAAGGAGCAGGACGCTCAATATTTCCCAGACCAATCTTAGCCATGTTTGGTACATTCAGTCCTACCGTTTTGGAAATATGTCCCAGAGTATCTGAAGCACCATCTGGTACCCCTGCATTGACAAAGTTATTGGCATCTGGTGCAGCACCGATACCAACTGAGTCCATGACTACCAAGTGAATACGATTAAATTTTGGCATAAAATACCTCTTTCTATTTATTGGCCTCTAAAACTTGAAGACCTGATTTTCCAGCAACAATGACCTTGTCTACCATTTGATTAAACAGTCCATGCTCCACTACTCCCACAACATGATCAAGTTCTTGTGCAAACTCAACTGGATTTTCAATCACACCTAAATCTAAGTCAATAATGAAATTCTGCATGTCCGTAACAAAACGCTGACCATCCTTCTGACGAAAGGATGGATTATAGCCCGCACACTCAAAGCGACGAAAGAGCTGCTCAGCACCGTACTGAACAACTTCTACTGGTAGCTTGAAGGCACCTAACTTCTCGACCATCTTGCTCTCATCGACTACCCAGATATAGTGCTTTGTAGGCACCGCTACGACTTTCTCCATGAGAAGTGCGCCGCCACCGCCCTTGATACCGTTAAAAGCTGAATCAACCTCGTCAGCACCATCAACTGTCACATCAACCAAGTCAACTTCATCAATGGATTTGAGCGGAATACCTAAACCTTCCGACTGTTTGCTAGTGACACTGGAAGTCGTAACAGCTGTTATCTGCAATCCTTCTTCCTTAATCCGCCGACCAATTTCTTCGACAAAATAATAAGCGGTTGAACCCGTCCCGAGACCAACAATCATCCCGCTTTGGACAAATTCAGCAGCCTTGATTCCTGCCAGTTTCTTTAGATTTTCCATAGCACCTCCTCGAATCACACTACTTTTATTATATCATGATTCTCACTAACATGAAAGTGTTTTCTTTACCAGGCTTAAATTTCATTTATTCCACTTGGTAATCGAAAGCCTTGCTCCTCCTTGATTTTTGCGTTACAATTAGATTAATTGATTTTAAACACAAGGAAAGATACAGTATGATTACCAGAGAATTTGATACAATCGCTGCGATTTCTACGCCTCTTGGCGAAGGAGCCATCGGTATCGTTAGACTAAGCGGAACTGACAGCTTTACTATTGCCCAAAAAATCTTCAAAGGGAAAAATCTAAGCAAAGTGGAAAGCCACACGCTCAACTACGGCCATATCGTCGACCCACAAAATCAAGAAATTCTGGACGAGGTCATGCTTGGTGCCATGCGCTCTCCCAAGACCTTCACACGCGAGGATATCATCGAGATTAACACTCACGGCGGAATTGCGGTCACGAATGAAATCCTGCAGCTTGCTATCCGAGAGGGTGCTAGAATGGCTGAGCCTGGTGAGTTTACCAAGCGGGCCTTTCTCAATGGGCGCGTTGATTTGACTCAGGCTGAGGCTGTCATGGACATCATCCGCGCCAAGACCGATAAAGCTATGAACAATGCTGTCAAGCAGCTGGATGGCTCCCTCTCCAATCTTATCAACAATACCCGTCAGGAAATCCTCAACACACTGGCTCAGGTCGAGGTCAATATTGACTATCCCGAGTACGACGATGTGGAAGAAATGACAACCCAGCTTATGCGAGAAAAAACGACTGAGTTCGAGGTACTCCTGAGCAATCTCCTCAAGACTGCACGACGAGGAAAGATTTTACGCGAAGGCATTTCCACTGCTATCATCGGCCGACCTAATGTTGGCAAGTCCAGCCTGCTCAACAATCTCCTGCGCGAGGACAAGGCTATTGTGACCGATATTGAGGGGACGACTCGAGATGTGATCGAGGAGTATGTTAATATCAAGGGTGTCCCCCTCAAACTCATCGATACTGCAGGCATTCGGGAAACTGACGACCTTGTTGAGCAAATTGGAGTTGAGCGCTCTAAAAAAGCCCTGCAGGAAGCTGACTTGGTTCTCTTGGTTCTCAATGCCAGCGAGCCTCTGACAGACCAAGACAGACAATTGCTTGAAATCAGCCAAGATAGCAATCGCATCGTCCTGCTTAACAAGACTGACCTTGAGGAAAAGATTGAGCTGGACCAGCTACCAACTGATGTCATTAAGATTTCCGTCCTCCACAATCAAAATATCGATAAAATTGAAGAACGCATCAATCAGCTCTTCTTTGAAAATGCTGGTATCGTAGAGCAAGACGCTACCTACCTGTCCAACGCCCGCCACATTTCCTTGATTGAAAAAGCCCTAGAAAGCCTGCAAGCCGTCAACCAAGGCTTGGAAATGGGTATGCCTGTAGATCTTCTCCAAGTCGATATGACCCGCACCTGGGAAATCCTCGGCGAAATCACTGGTGACGCCGCACCAGACGAACTCATCACCCAACTCTTCAGCCAATTTTGCTTGGGGAAATAGAGAACAAAAGGACTGTTCTATTCAGTCCTTTTTATGATAAATAAAAACGAAACAACACAGCTCTAAAACTCCTGCTGGAATAGTTCCTTGTCGTGGTCTGTTTTGGAACCATTCGAAACAACACAGCTCTAAAACTTATAGTAATAAATCTTGTCCTTATGCCAGGTTTTGGAACCATTCGAAACAACACAGCTCTAAAACCGTGATTATGTTCGACGTCTATGGCAGGCGTTTTGGAACCATTCGAAACAACACAGCTCTAAAACCCATAGGCAGGGTATTTTGCAAAGTCCTTGGTTTTGGAACCATTCGAAACAACACAGCTCTAAAACCCTTTCTAGCTAGTTGCTGATATTTGGCAGGTTTTGGAACCATTCGAAACAACACAGCTCTAAAACAATCGAACTTGGGGATTTGCCAAAAAAGTTGTTTTGGAACCATTCGAAACAACACAGCTCTAAAACTTGATGATAGAACTGTTGCGCTTCTTCTTTGTTTTGGAACCATTCGAAACAACACAGCTCTAAAACAAGTATTTAGGAATTCCGTTTGTTGATGATGTTTTGGAACCATTCGAAACAACACAGCTCTAAAACAGTGAGAGATGCATAAATGGATCCTACTTTAGTTTTGGAACCATTCGAAACAACACAGCTCTAAAACTTTCTAATTAATTACTGATATTAGGCAGCAGTTTTGGAACCATTCGAAACAACACAGCTCTAAAACGCACGAACCACCAACACAGTTGGGAAATAAGTTTTGGAACCATTCGAAACAACACAGCTCTAAAACAGAGATGGTGCTGGCCATGCCTATGATTACGTTTTGGAACCATTCGAAACAACACAGCTCTAAAACTTGGCGAGAATTTGACGGCAAGACTTCGGGTGTTTTGGAACCATTCGAAACAACACAGCTCTAAAACGGTGAGTTGAGGTTAGAATTCTTGAAATATGTTTTGGAACCATTCGAAACAACACAGCTCTAAAACGAGGGGACGAGGGCTTTTGAAGTTGATTCAGTTTTGGAACCATTCGAAACAACACAGCTCTAAAACTCTACTTTAACTTTGCCGCTTGGAAATCGTGTTTTGGAACCATTCGAAACAACACAGCTCTAAAACAAAGTTACAATTTAATATACGACCTCTCAGGTTTTGGAACCATTCGAAACAACACAGCTCTAAAACGAGTTAATTTGGACTTCGTCTGGAATATCAGTTTTGGAACCATTCGAAACAACACAGCTCTAAAACTGATACCACCGGCAGAACCCGCAAGACCAGGTTTTGGAACCATTCGAAACAACACAGCTCTAAAACATGTCCTCCGGACAGAAAGACAAGACATATGTTTTGGAACCATTCGAAACAACACAGCTCTAAAACCTTTCGTCAATAAGTTTCATCGGATCTCCTGTTTTGGAACCATTCGAAACAACACAGCTCTAAAACAGAAGGTCGTATGAACCAACTTACAACGTTAGTTTTGGAACCATTCGAAACAACACAGCTCTAAAACATAAGAAACGAGGAACTCCTCCAGAGAAAGGTTTTGGAACCATTCGAAACAACACAGCTCTAAAACTTTCTTCTACTACATATTCTAACGCTTTATGTTTTGGAACCATTCGAAACAACACAGCTCTAAAACCTCGTAGAAAAATTTTTCTTGCGAAATTTCGTAATCACGCCATTCATCTCAGCTAGACTTCAGTTCGTTTAATTCCATTGTTACTCTTATTATACCATATTTTCAGGGTTCAAGAAATAGTCTTGATCAAGCACATACTGCGGAAAATCATAGACTTTTCGAGGTTCGACAAATAAAACCCTTAGTTGATTTAGTTGGATATACTCTATCAGATTTACTAACTCATCCTCTGATAGATAGGCGGTCGCATTGATGAAAACAAGGAGTTTCTTTTTAGAAAGATATTTAAAAACCTGGACAATTTCTAGCATCTTTTCAAAAAGTGTATCACTTAGAGTTTCGACTTTGACACCAAGTGCATCGATTAACTCTAGAATGGTGATTTCATCATACTCTAGGTCTAACTCGTTTTCCAAACACTCAAATGCCAGCAATTCTGTAATCGTAGCTACCAGCTTTTCAATCATGGACTTGACTTCGGGCTTGTCATTGAGTTGATTTTCTAAATCAGCATGTATCAGCTTGAGCATGGCAGGTGAGTTGAGATTGTATCCTAAGACATCCGTTATCACTAGTAATTCAGTCTCTTTCAGAGATTTTAGATTTCTATCAAACAACTTCAACTCCCCATCATCAGTATATTGGTAGAACTGCTTGACTATAGTTGAAAAGGTAAACTGGTCTTCAAGCACTAAAAAGGTTGCATTTTCAATAGCTAATGGGTCATCCAATAGCGGGAAATTAATCTTCATATCCAGGCTCCTCTCCTAGAAAGACCAAGCGTGTATCCGAGTTTGCTACGCTGGTATTTCGCTCACCATTTAAGTAAATCATGCGAGAAAATTGCTTTTCCGTGACAGTTAAGAGAGTAATGTTTCCCTTTTTAGGATTATGCGTCTTAAGGCGTTCAATCATAGCACTGTTGGCAGAGTTGTTGAGCAAGAGCTTGCTATAGATGGAGAATTGGTGCATGATAAATCCTTCATCTATGAGGAACTTTCGAAATTTCCGATAAGCCTTGCGTTCCTCTGCAGTATCAACAGGCATATCAAACATTAAAATCATACGCATATATCGATAACTCATATCCTAAACTCAGGAACTCCTTTCTCTGGTTGATTGAGAGCTTGGATGACTTTCTTAGTATAGTCACTGACGATATTGGTCAGATACATATCCTTACCATTATAGTGAAAGGTATCCGAGAAAATAGTGAAAAGTTCTCGCTTGATTTTGACAAAAGAACTTTTTCGATTTTCATAGACAATCCTGTCAATAATCGGACGAAAAGGCTCCATAATATCGCTAGCCAGGTTGAATTGATTGAACTGGTTGGCATGTTTCAAGCCAAATTGGGTCATGCAGCCAGACAAAACAATCTCACGCGCAAACATACTCAAAATCAAAGTGTAGCCGTAGTCCAAGGCAGCATTGACATCATTATCCTGCTCACGACTAAAATCATTCCCAAACAAGGTATTAAAATAAATTCGAGCTGCATGCCCCTCACGGTTACTAGGATCAAATAAATTCAACCCATAATAGAGATCGATGACGGACTGAGATTTTTCTAGAAAACCACAACTCCCAAGATAAAAAGCCTGATTGAGAATTTTTTGTGCGATAATGGTGGTCCAAACTTGTGCTTTAACCTCCTCACTCCAAGTGATTTGCCGAGAGAGTTGCAAACTGGAATCGTGCCGACCATAGTAAGGCATTAAGTATGCAGTTGGCAAGCGTTTATCATCACAAAAGATGACTAGAATATTTTCATCAACCAAGCGTTTAATCAGCATAGTGGAGAGAACGATATCTGTTGTCTCCAAAAGTAAGATATCTACCTCGGACAGGTGAATCAATTCTGTCCGAGAGGCATCTTTAAAAATCAAGTGGTTGTTCTTGTAGGAGAGTTTAGAGTGCGTATTGACAATAACCGTTCTCCATCCCATTAGTCTTCTCCTAGTTTGCTCAAGTCAATCCGAGTTTCGTAAAGACCAGTGATGGATTGGTGGATGAGGGTGGCCTTGAGAAGCGATGACGGTGCATAGTCTCTGTATCGTGGAATTTTTACTCCTAAAAACTCAAAATCAGAGGCACTTCCTTGTGAGGTCAACTCGAATAATCCGGCATTTTTACTATTTTCTGGACCAATGAAACTGAAACATAACTTTTCGATATCAACTGTTTCCCAATCAGTAAATGCTTGTCTGATTCTTTCTCCATTTTTTAATGCGCCTACATACTTATCGTTAAAATTAAGTACACACTCTAAAAGTTTAGCAAAATCATTTCGATGTTTCTCAACATACTCTAAGTGCTCTGGTTCAAGTTTTTTATTAATATTCTTAGCATGATACAAAAGTGTAGTATATTTGCCAGGAAGTACTAATTCATTTCCTTTATGAATTTCTCCTCGTTTATTGTTTGTCGATAGAATACTTGCCAGTCTTCTTCTTGTACCATCAGGAAACTCAAACAAACTATATTTAGGTAAAGTAATAGTTGATAGAATCTCTATGTATCTTTTTTTAAGAAGATAGTTTTCTTTGTTATTTTCAAAGTTTATTTTATCTAAAATAGAGATACCTTGAAACTCAAGAATTGTCTTTTGTTGTTTTTTCGCTCCTTTTTCAACAATAGCTTTAACTAAGACCGCGTACGAGTTAGAAATACCAGCGTAACCACCGTATTTCCGTGGATCAAGCCCTTGTTTAATTGGAACAAGATTTTCTTTACTATCTTCTGACGGTTTAGGAGATGGATTAGAATTGAACAAGCCTTTAGGTTTACCTCTATCTAGACCGTGTGTCTGAATTTCTGTTTTCTTAACAATATTCACCTGTGGATAGGAAAGTACTTTTTTGATTGTTGCGAAATCTTTTTCTTTATCCCAAGCTATTTCTCCTGTATCTTTCGAATACTCGATATTTTCTCTTTTTCTGATAGTTCCATCTGCGTAAAGCACCTCTTCTTTGAAGAAATTCAGCAAGTTTGAGTAGAAGAAATATTTTTCAGTTGCTTTTTCGACTTCTTTAGGATCTTTGGATCTGGAGATGTATCTCTTAAGATCGTATTTTTGATAGTCACCATAGACGAATTCAGGCTCTAGTTTAGGATATTTCTTAAGGATAGCTTTAGCAACTACTGCATTTAAATAGGCATCATGTGCGTGATGGTAGTCATTAATTTCCCGCACCTTGTATAACCTAAATTCTTTACGGAAGTTGGAAACCAGGTTGGATTTCAAAGTGATGATTTTGACAGTACGGATTTTCTGGTTCTTTTCATTCACTTCGGTATTGAAACGGGCATCCAAAATCTGCGCAACATGTTTTGTGATTTGCCGTGTTTCAACTAGTTGGCGTCTGATAAAGCCAACTTTATCTCGCTCATCTAGTCCACCTCGTTCAGCTTTGGTTAAATGATTAAATTTACGTTCTGAAATTAACTTAGAATCCAATAATTGTTGCCAAAAGGCTTTTCTTTTTTGAACAACCTCTATACTTGGAACATTATCAGATTTACCACGATTATCCTTTGAACTAGTCAAGACACGGTTATCAAGAGAATCATCCTTTATAAAGGCCTGAGGGATGATGTGGTCAATGTCATAGTTGCTTAGTTGGTTGATATCAATAGTTTTTCCAGTGTACATATCCTTTCCATTTTGAAGATAGTAAAGGAAGAGACGATCATTTTGCAATTGAATATTATCTGTAGGATTTTCTTTTAAAATATTTGAATCAAGTCCAGGTGCTAGATTTTTTAGTGCATTTTCAATGCGTTTATATCTTTGTTGGGAATTCTTTTTCCCTCTGGCAGTAGTTTGATTTTCACGCGCCATTTCAATCACGATGGACTCAGGGGCATGGCCCATAATTTTGACAAGTTCATCAACAATCTTGATACTTTGTAAAATTCCTTTTTTAATAGCAGGACTACCTGGGAGTTCTTGGACAACTTGCTTCACATCATCTGTCTTGCCAACTACTTGTGCTTTTTGGATAATTTCTTTGAAGGAAAGTCCGTCATCGTTGATTAACTGCATAAAGTTACGATTATTATTACCGTCATCAATCAGGTAGTCTAGAATCGTATTCCCTGTTTGTTTATCACTGATGCCGTTAATCAGCTTAGCAGAGAGTTTTCCCCAACCAGTATAATGTCGACGACTCAAGGTCTTCAATACTTTCTCATCAAAGATGGCGCCATATTGAGCCAGACGCTGCTTAATCATCTCGCGATCTTCAAATATAGTTAGAGTATGGACTATATTTTCAAGGATTTCTTCATTATCAGCATTATCCATAAACTCTTTATCCTTGATAATTTTGAGTAAATCATGATAAGTAGAAAGACTTGCGTTAAATTGTTTTTCAATTCCTTTTAGTTCGATTCCATCGTAGCCATCAACATTATGTAGATAATGGATGATGTCTTTTTCAGTTACTTTTCTTTTTTCTTTGAATAATTGATTGACAATTTGCTTCTTCTGCCCACTATCAAGAAATTGATAATCTCTCAATCCTTCTGCAATAAATTTTACTTTTGTTAATTCATTATAGACAGCAAATGTTTCGTATAACAGGCTGTGCTTAGGCAAAACTTTTTCTTCTGGGAGATACAAGTCATAGTTAGTCATCTTATTGATGAAGTCTTCTGCAGAGCTTGCTTTATCTACAACTTCTTCAAAATTCCAAGGTCGGATTGCTTGGTCAGAGTTTCGAGTTAACCAAGCAAAATCACGATTGTCAAGAGCCAACGGGCCAACGTAGTAAGGAATACGGAAGGTTAATATTTTTTTAATCTTTTCTTTGTTTTCCTTCAGAAATGGATAATGTTCTCCTTGTCGACGGAGAATGGCATTCATTTCTTGAAGATGAATTTGATGAGGAATAGAACCATTATCAAAGGTGCGCTGTTTTCTCAAAAAATCTTCACGTTCAATTTTATCAAGGAAATAATCTGCTCCTTCGAATTTAGAGAGAAGATTTTTGATATATTTGTAAAATGCTTCTTGAGTGGTCTTGCCATCGATATACCCAGCATACCCATCTTTAGATTGGTCAGAAAAAACTTCAGCATATTTTTCTGGAAGATTGTTTTTGATGAATTGTTTTAAAGCTGCTAAGTCTTCTTGGTGGTTTTCATAGCGCTCAATCATAGATGCTGACAGTGGAGACTTGGTTGAAGGATCTGTAACAGTTAAGATTCCTGAGAGAAGAATGGCGTCATAGAGTTTTTTAGCAACTAGGAAAAGGTCTGCAAAGTCATCTCCAATTTGTCCGAGCAAGTTTTCAAAATCCTCGTCATAGGTATCCTTAGAGAATTGTAGTGGGGCTTTTTCTTCTAAGTTAAAATGTTTTTTAAAATCAGCTTGATTCCCTACAATCAACTTGAGAAATTCTGAAAAGAGACCAGTGGATTTTTCATCAGGAAATAGTTTTAGAACGCGTTCTCTCTTTGCAGATTTACTAATTTTATCAGTAAAAATTGCTTCGACTTGTGCGTTTTGTCCACTAAGTGAACTTCCTTCAAAGGTGTTGTCGTAAATGCTTATAAATTCATTAAAGATTTTTTGGATATCATTGTTTTTAATATCGAACGATTCTTCATATAAAAAATGTCCACGGTATTTAATCATATGAGCTAATGCCAGATAGATTAAGCGCAAGTCAGTTTTTTCTTTTGAGTCTGCCAGGTGTTTTCTCAAATGATAGATAGTCGGGAATTTCTTATGATATTCTTTTTCTTCTTCCAAGGTAGCAAAAATAGGGTATTTACTTCCTCTCTTATCCTCAGGAACTAAAAAAGAGTCATCTAGACGATGGAAGAAGCTTTCATCTATTTCATTCATTGAATCTGTAAAAATTTCTTGAAGATAAAGGATACGGTTACGTCGGCGAGTATAGCGCCGACGAGCTGTTCGTTTCAGACGTCTACTCTCTGCAGTATTTCCATCGTCAAATAATAACGTGCCTAATAAATTTTTCTTAATATGACTTCTATCTGTATCTCCAAAAACTCTCATTTTCTTAGCAGGAACTTTATAATCATCATTTACTACAGCCCATCCAACGCTATTTGTTCCTATATCAAGTCCTATTGAATATGGTTTCTTCATAAAAAATCCCCTTTTATAAATTTGTTTTTTATGTCAATATTTTAACACAAAAACGTTTACATTTAAAGAAAAATATTATATAATTACTTTGTTGGAACTATTCAAAACAACACAGCAAGTTAAAATAAGGCAGTGGTTCTTAAGCCCAGTCCGTATTCAACTTGAAAAAGTGCGCACCGATTCGGTGCTTTTTTATTTTCTATACTAACCGTATTGTACTCCTATTTCCTAAAAAAACAATTTATTTTATAGATTTTTTATTTAAACATAGAAAAAAACTACGTTTGACAACGTAGTTTTTCATATCCATGTCCCCTGCCGGAATCGAACCAGCAACTACTCCTTAGGAGGGAGTTGTTATATCCATTGAACTAAGGGGACTTAGAGAAAAACTCTGCCCAACGACAGAGTCTTTCTAAAATTAACGGCGAATTTCTTTAATACGCGCTGCCTTACCTTGCAATGCACGAAGGTAGTACAATTTAGCACGACGGACTTTACCGTAACGAACGACTTCAATCTTGTCAACACGTGGAGTGTGGATTGGGAAAGTACGTTCAACACCGATACCGTTAGAGATTTTACGAACGGTGTAAGTTTCTGAGATACCAGCACCTTTACGAGCGATAACCACACCTTCAAAGATCTGGATACGTTCGCGAGTTCCTTCGACAACTTTCGCGTGAACGCGGACAGTGTCACCAGGACGGAATGCAGGGATGTCAGTACGAAGTTGACCTTCAGTCAAGCTTTGGATTAATGGATTCATTTTTTCTACTCCTATCTTACTAATCTTAAGGTTCATGACCGCAGCGGATTAGTCGTTTTTTGTGCTTCCATTAGGCACAAACTATATTATATCAAAATTTCTAAAAATGTAAAGATGTTTAAATGAAAATTCCCAAAAGAATCGCTAAAATTCCTAGAATATAAGTCAAACCCAAGTAGAGAACAAATTTCTTTCGCTCCGAAAAGAGATCTGCCAGCTCAGCATTCAAAGTGGAAAAGGTCGTCAAACCACCACAGAAGCCTGTTGCCAAAATCACATAAAGCTGCTTGTCTTCTATATGATTATAAAAATATCCAATGAGAAAAGCACCTAGCAAGTTTGCAAATAAAGTCCCAATCGGCAGAGATGCTCTGCTATTAACCTTGGAGAAAACATAACGAACGAGAGCACCAGCGCCGCAGCAGATTAACATCGCCCACATCATGACTTCACCTGCTTCCCAGCCCACAGGGCGATTGCAAGGCCACCACCTACACTTAAAACTAGATAGATAAGAAGCTCCGTATAACGCCCTGAATCTGCTAGTTTGATACTGTCTAGCAGAAGACCAGAAAAAGTCGTCAAACCTCCGCAAAAACCGGTCGAAAGCGCTAGAATTAGGCGCTGAGACTTAACTTTACTGCTAAGACACCCCTTGATGATATAGACCAGCAAAAAAGTTCCCAAATAATTGACCAGTAAGGTAGCCAGCGGAAATGAATCATCAAAAACTGATATGAGCGCTACTTGGTAACGTAGCCAACCGCCTGCCATTGCAGATAAAGCCACAGCTATCGAGTTCCGTACTTCTTTCATTAGATATTTTTATTCTGAAATTCACGCGAACGTTTTAAAATGTCAGAAAAGGTCGCAACAACAGTTTCCTTGTAGTCCTTGTTTTCAACCTTATCCGCCACTCTGGCAAAAATCACATCTTCTCTCTTGCTATCCAAGACAGCTGTGCCTGTTAATTTTTTTAAAGCCACAACTTGGCCAACCAGATTCATGCGTTGCTCCAACAGGGCAACGATTGCATCATCAACTTGATCAATTTCCTGTCTGATTTCTTCTAACGTCATCTGCTTCCTCCTTGTATTCTATCTATCATATCAAAATATAGTAAAATTTTCTAGTTCAATTCTAAATAAAAAGTTCCAATGGACCATGATTAAAGTGAACTCGTAAGGGCGAGTCTTTATCTGCAACCTAAAACAGCTCCTATCTATAGATTAAAAAGGTTCCCCGAACCTTATTAAAGAGCACTCGCTTAACCGAGTGCTTATCCGCAACCTAAAACAGTCTCCCGGACATTATTAAAGGGAACTCGCAAAAGCGAATTTTTATCCGCAGATTAAAAAGGTCCACTGGACCTTTTTAACCAACTGAGCCTTCCATACTCATGTTGATGAGTTGGTTGAGTTCGACGGCGTATTCCATTGGAAGTTCTTTGGTAATAGGTTCCATAAATCCATTGATAATCATAGCTGTTGCTTCTTCTTCACTGATGCCTCGGCTCATCAGGTAGTAGAGTTGGTCCTCAGACACTTTGGAAACCTTGGCTTCATGCTCTAGCGCGACATTGGAATTATGGATTTCATTAAAAGGAATGGTGTCAGAACTGGACTCACCATCCATGAGAATGGTATCGCACTCGATATGAGATTTGGAGCCTGCACTATTCTTACCAAAGCGGACCTGACCACGATAGTCTGTCTTTCCACCATCCTTGGCCACTGATTTAGAAATCAGGGTACTGGAGGTCTTGGGTGCATTATGAAAGACCTTGCAGCCCGCATCTAAGTGCTGGCCATAGTTGGCAAAGGACATAGAGAGAACAGAAGTCCTTGCGTTGCGGCCGTTGAGAATACTGCAGGGATATTTCATATTGACCTTGCTGCCTAAGTTCCCATCAATCCACTCTAAGGTGCCGCCTTCATCAACAATCCCCCGCTCCGTTACGAGGTTATAGACATTGTCCGACCAATTTTGAATGGTCGTATATCGGAAAAAGGCATCCTTTTTGACAATGATTTCGACATTTGCCGCATGAAGACTATTGCTTGTGTAAGTCGGTGCTGTACAGCCCTCGATGTACTGGATAGAACCGCCCTCCTCGATAATCATCAAGGAGCGCTCAAACTGGCCGGCATTTTCGCCATTGATTCGAAAATAGGTCTGAACAGGAACTTGGCACTGGACGTTCTTGGGCACATAGATAAAGGTTCCGCCAGACCAAACTGCGCTATTAAGCGCAGAAAATTTATGCTCAGCGTTTGAAATCACAGTACCAAAATACTGCTTGACCAAGTCGGGATATTCCTGAACAGCCGTATCCGTGTCAGTGAAGATAATCCCCAGCTTGGCAAACTCTTCCTTCATATTGTGGTAAACCACTTCAGATTCATACTGAGCCACAGCTCCAGATAGAAAGCTCTTCTCGGCTTCTGGAATTCCCAAGCGGTCAAAGGTTTTCTTAATCTCTTCTGGGACTTCATCCCAACTGCGAGCCCGATCTCCGCTTAGCTTCTGATAGTAGATAACATCATCAAAGCGAATCCCTGACAAATCAGGGCCAAAGTCGGGCATAGGCAGCTTATGAAAGAGTTCCAAGGATCGCAGACGATAGTCCAGCATCCACTGGGGCTCATTCTTGATTTCTGAAATTTCTCGAACCACTTCTTCTGTCAGGCCTTTACCAGTCGAAAAGAGCGGCTTGACATCGTCATGAAAGCCAAAGGCATAGTCGCGTTCTTTCATAGGGACTCCTCCTTTATCTGATGGATAGCGCTTACTTACATTATACTCCTAATCATGAGAATTGTCAGAAAATAACACTTTCGCACAAAAAAAACGGCCGCAGCCGTTTCCTCTATTTATCACTTTAAACTTTATTAACCAAGCCTTCTGCAAAAGCTTCTAAGCGCGCAATATCATCATCTTCTGCAGATAGGTCTACTTTAACGCTTTCTGCACCCTTCACCGCTCCTGTAGCAGCAAAGACAGAATCAAAGTCATCGACAGCCTTGCAGAATTCGTCATAGAAAGTATCGCCCGACCCGACCACTCCGTAGACCTTGTCAGACAAATCCAAACCAGACAAGTCTTCGTAGAAGTCCATCATCTCATCAGGCAGCTCACCATCACCATAGGTATAGGTCGCCACAATCGCAATATCTGCTTCCAAGAAATCTTCTGCATCGACAGTGGTGCACTCGTCCACTTCAACTTCTACATCCAGGTCTCTTAGCTTATCCGCCACAATATCAGCAATTTCCTCGGTGTTTCCAGTCATGCTGGCAAATACAATTTTCGCTAAGGTCATAGTTTCCTCCAAATTCTAATCTGCTCTCATTATATCATATCTTTTTTATTTTAAAAATAAAAACTCTTATGCTACAATGGGTAAAGAAAGTTGACGAGGTTATTTATGACTCTTTATCATGATATTTTAAGTAAGATCAAAGAATACGATACTATTATCATCCACCGCCATATGCGGCCAGATCCTGATGCTCTTGGCAGTCAGGTCGGACTACAAAAGCTGCTTCAGTACCATTTCCCAGAAAAAACAATCAAAGCGACAGGCTACGATGAGCCTAATCTCATGTGGTTGGCGCAAATGAACCAAGTTGCAGACGAAGAATACCAAGAGGCCCTAGTCATCGTCTGTGACACTGCTAATACAGCCCGCATTGACGACCAACGCTACACGACAGGCGACTTCCTCATCAAAATCGATCATCATCCTGATGATGAGGTTTACGGAGATATTTCTCTAGTTGATACAAGCTCTAGCAGTGCCAGTGAGATGATTGCTCTCTTTGCCTTTGAAAATAACTTAGACTTGAGCAAGGAAGCTGCAGAACTCCTCTATGCTGGTATCATTGGCGACACCGGCCGCTTCCTTTATCCTTCTACGAGCGCCCGCACATTCGAAGTAGCTGCCAAGCTTCGCCAGTACGATTTCGACTTATCAACCTTGTCTCGCAAAATGGACTCTATCAGCCGACAAGTAGCTAAACTGCAGGGCTATGTCTATGAGCAGTTGGAAATAGATAAAAATGGGACTGCGCGGGTCATTCTGCCTCAGGAAGTTTTACAAGCCTATCAACTGACCGATGCTGATACAGCAGCCATCGTCGGGGCACCTGGACGAATTGAAGATGTCGGTCTGTGGGCTATCTTTGTTGAGCAGCCAGATGGTCACTACCGTGTCCGCATGCGCAGCAAGGTTATTCCTATCAACGGTATTGCTAAAAATCATCATGGCGGAGGACATCCACTAGCCAGCGGAGCCAATGCATTTTCTAAAGAAGAAATAGAGCAAATCTACACCGAGATGAAAGAATTGGCAAAAAAGTAAGAAATTAGTCTAAAAGTCTTGTCAAATCAATCAGAATTTGATAAACTATCAAAGTAACTAATCTATGGCTCGCAAAGAGACCATGGCAGAAAGGAAATTTTTGTAAAATGAGAAAAGATATTCATCCAGAATACCGCCCAGTTGTCTTCATGGACACTTCTACCGGCTACCAGTTCCTTAGTGGTTCAACTAAGCGTTCAAACGAAACAGTTGAATTCGAAGGGGAAACTTACCCATTGATCCGTGTAGAAATTTCATCAGACTCACACCCATTCTACACTGGACGTCAAAAGTTCACTCAAGCAGATGGACGTGTGGATCGTTTCAACAAAAAATACGGTCTCAAATAATCATAAGCACCAATCGGTGCTTTTTTTGTACTCAAAAATTTCTTTTCGCCTTTTTTGAACTTTAAAATCTGTGCACAACCGCCACTTTTGCTTCCTAGTTAATTCAACAAAAAAACTCCAAAAGTCAGACGATTAAAATCTAACTTTTGGAGTGTGGTTTATATGCAACCAAAGATTAAGAACACAGATGTTTAAGAATAAAATTCCTTATTCTTATTATTTATAGCTGTAAGCCCAGTAGTAAACACCGTTTCCGTCTACAACTGTCGCTACTGCACCTTCAGTTACGTTAGGATCAAGAAGCAATTCTCTCAGACCGCTGTTAGCCCATTTCTTAACGACAACAGATGGATCTTCATCACGACGTCCAACAAAGCCTGAGCTATCGTATTGACGTGAGATTTCATTTACTTTTGGAAGTGCTTGATTTTGATAAATGTCTTCTGACCAAGTCAACTCTTTCAAGCCTTGAGCTTTACGCTCTTCATTGATTTTAGCGAAAGCTTCTTTAGCTTTTGAAACATAGTCATAGTTTGTATCGTTTGTTGCTTCAACACGGTAAACAAACTTAACATAACCAAATTCTACATCACTGTATTTCTTGTCCTCAACACCACTCTTAAGGTTTGCAATCAAGACATAATCCTTAGCATATGGGTCTTCTTTGGTTTTCTCAAAGATTTCTGGATCTTCGATTTCCCACTCAACCTTAGCATCCCATCCTGCGTTATCAAGGAACTTAGGATTCATCTTTTCGATAACGTAGTTTTTGAACTCTTCAACGTTCTTGAATGGCAGCGGTTGACCTGCTTTAGCAGTTGTCACTAGGTTAGTTGAGTACAATTTCACGCTAGAGTCTTTATCACTGTACATGTATTCATCATCTGCAGTGTTTTCGTGAAGTTTAGGATCAAGAGCTGGATCGTTTGGATCAGTCATACCTTGCAGTTTCCATTTGTCACCAAACCATTTCCAATATGGAGAGTATCCATTAGCTTCTGAGTCAGATGGTATACGGTAATAATGGGTAGAACCATCAAAGTAATAGTTAGGATCTGACTCAAGAGCCTTGTCACCTGGTTTTCCAGTTGGGTAGATAATTTTTGGAGCTCGTCCATTCGGTGCCCATGTCAAATGTTCAAGACCTTCTGCTGGTTTTTCAACATATGGCGGGATTTGATCTTCACTTGGTTTATCAGTTGTTACCAAACCAGGAGTCTCTGGTACAGCAGGTCTTGTTGGAGTTTCTGGTTTTGGTTCCGCTGGTTGCTCTGGTTTCGGAGCAAATGGATTGAGGTCGCCTTCTGCACCGTTAATTGGAGGATTTTCTGGCAAATCAACACTTGGTACCTCTGGTTTTGGTTCTGCTGGTGTAGTAGGCTCATCTGGTTTATCAGTAGGAGCTGGAGTTGGTTGTTCTGGTTCCGCTGGAGTCGGAGTTGGAACTTCTGGTTTTGGTTCTTCCGGCTGGCTTGGAGTTGTTGGATTAGTTGAGTTATCAGCAGAATCCTTAACAAATACCCACTTACCATTTTGATAGTAGTAATAGTCGCCATTATCCAATACATAGTAATGATAACCATTTTCATAACGATAATGTGGATCGTTTTCCAGGTTGTTATTGGATGTGCTGTTATTGTTAGTATTTGTCAGTGGCTTCCACTCACCATCACGATAGATACGGTAAGAACCATCTGTCATACGGTAGTAATGGTTACCATTCCAGTAAATATAGTTCTCATCATTTGCCAGATTGTTGTAGTTATTCCAACCATTATATCCGTAGTTGTTGCTATAGTTATAATTCCAGTTGTTATAGCCTGGATAATAGTTATTATAACCATAGTCATAATTATAGCCATTGTAACCGTAGTTATAGTTGTTATAGCCATAATTGTAGTTGTTATAGCCATAATTATAGTTATTGTAACCATAGTTGTAATTGTTGTAACGGTAGTTGCGGTTGTTACGGTAATTATAGTTGTTATAACCATAGTTATAATTGTTGTAACCACCATTCCAGTAATTATAGCCTGGTTGATAGTAGTTATAGCCATAATCTTGAGCCTGAGCATTATTCGCAAGTGCAATTGCTGGAATAATAGCCGCAGCCGCTACAACAGATCTTGATAAGAGTCTGAAACGATTGTTCATATTAATTAAACCTCCAAAGTGACCAACATCACTTTATTTTTTTGTGGGGGGGAATTTATTTTTTGTGCACAACTTCATAAAAAAGAATTTCACGAAAATACTGCCAGCTGACAGTTGACTACTCCATCATTATCAAACGCAAAAAAACGAATCACTAGTTAGTGAATCCACCTGATTAAAGGTTGCACATAAATGTTTTTATAACATTTGATTTAGAAAGAAAGAAGTCAATATGCTTGAAAATACTTTTTTATGCATATCTCACCCTCAAGACGAATTATAGCACAAGAAATTTTTGAATGCAAGCATTTTAGTTAACAAGGTGTAAATTATTTTTATGGGTAATTTTTTATAGTTCGTCTTTTTGTTTATCTTTCTGTTTTTTAGCTTTAAAAATCTATAAAATGTTCTTTTTAACGAACCAAAATAATAGAAAAATGTTTATAATTTGGTTTACATAGTGTAAATTATTTTTGTTATTTATTTATAAAAGCTTCTCACCCTCTCATTTCGATTTTTTATTTAAGTTTATTTTAAGCTTATCTTAAGCCTTTTTTAAGCTTATCTTAAGTTTGTTTTAAGAATCAAAGAATCTGTTTATGAATCCCTTCCTTATGGGTTTTTATTTACAGAAATGAATAGTTCTTAAAAAGTAGTAAAAAATACTAGAAGCATTTATTCCAGCTTCTAGTATTTTGAATTTATTAATATTTGAGTTGTTTGATAACCAAGAGGTGGCTATCTTCCTCTCCGACCAAGCTGTGTGGCTCATTGGGCTCCATCGTCAAAAAGGAACCTGCCACTAGCCGCACAGTTTGTTCTCCAGCAGAAAAGCTTACATCTCCCGACAAACAAACAACTGTTACTAGTGCATCAGCACTGTGCTCTGGTACTTCTTTTCCTTTAGCAAGATGCAGATGATGGATGATTCTGCCTTCTTCTTGCACAGGTGTTTCTGCAAAATCATTATTGGGATTGGTAACAAAAAATTTCATTTTCTTCCTCCTTCTAATGGATGATGTGACTACTGATCTTCATAGCCTCCACCAGTAATGCTGAAATATTCTTCTAAAGATTTGCCTGATTGAGCAATTTCCTTGGCTTCTTGACCAATATAGCGCAGATGCCAGCTTTCAGGCATATAGCCAGTTGAACCTTCCTTGCCCTCTAGATAGCGAACGATAAAACCGTATTTATAGGCATTATCTAGAAGCCATTGACTTGCTCCAGCTTCTTGTACGAGGTTGCCATTCTTGTCAATCAAGTCAAATGCCAAACCAGTCTGGTGCTCGCTGTAGCCTGGCCGAGCCGAATAGCGGTCTGCAGCTGCCTTACCATCCTGATTGACATAGTTTTGATAGAGTTCTGTCTGAGTATCATAGCTACGGAAACCACTGTATTGGTCGCTAATGGCATAGCCTTGTGCCTGCATGTCTGCAATCAGTTTGAGCAATTCTGCTTTAGCAGTCGCATTCTCACCTGGGTTATAGGAAGCTGACAAAGGATAGTGTTTGTTGACAAGAAGAATCTCATCATATTTCCCTTTGACACTGTAGTAGCTGCCGTTATAAGAAACATTTTCGTCAATATTTTTGACTTCTCCTGCCTTGTTTTCTGCTACTTGACTAGAAACCGATTTTTCCTGAGACACAGAAGAATCAGGTTGATTGCCGCCAGTACTGCTGTTATTACTCTTGCTGTTCGTGGAACAAGCTGAAAGGCTGAAAACAGCTACGCTTAGAAGTAATAATTTCTTGTATTTCATAATGATTATAATCACCTTCCAATTGAAAAAAATTAAGACTGATCTGAATTCGCATTACCCACTCAACGACTTTTAGCCAACATGAATTACCAAGTGTTTTGGCCTGAAAAGTCAGAAATTTGAGACTAGTTTGCTTGCTTAATCCCAAATCGTTCTAACCAACTGCGTTTAAACAAATTCTTCTTGCTTTAGTTGGGAAGAACTTTGTTTTTTTTAGAAATATCTAAGCCAATCTTCTTTTGACATAGATATTCTCCTATCCTTAATTTATTATACTACTATAGTATACAAAAAAAGGGCCGGAAATTCAATCTATTCCGGCATCTGCTCTTCTTAATCGCTTGTCATATCGTCAATTTACCAGGAAAAGCTTCTACTCCTCCTTCAACATTGGTTACTTGGTAACCCTTAGCTTCCAAAAATTCGCAGGCGCGCGCTGAACGGCCTCCCTTTTGGCAGATGATATGGTAGGAGATTTGTTTATCTAATTTTCTATAATTTTCAGGCAAGGTGCTGAGAGGCAGATTCTGAACCCCAGAGATATGTCCAGCAGTAAATTCATCCACCTCGCGAACGTCAATCAACTGCAGTTCTTCTGCCTGTAATTTGTCATATAAATCTTTCGCACTAATTTTTTGCATCATTTTTCTCCTATTCATTCATAATCACGATTTTTCCAAAACCTGCCGTCCCTTCGATAAATGCATGAGCTTTGGGCACTTGCTCTAGGGAAAAGACACGCCTTGGTGTAACATTGACCTGGTAGCGGTCAATGTAATCAAATAATTCATCCATCAGGTCTTGGCTCACATGAGTTGAGTGAAAACTTGTCAGAAAACTGTTATTTTTAATTTCCTCAATTGGATTGAAACCATTCAGCTCCCACTGGCCACCCAAGAGTCCAGTCACACAGATAATCCCGCCCTCTGCGATATGGTCAAAAGAATCCTTGACAGTTGCCGGACCGACTAACTCCAGAATTTTATCAAACTTCTCCTCTGTTTCCAGTCGGCCA
Organism: Streptococcus sp. 27098_8_82; assembly: GCF_041431615.1. Taxonomy (NCBI): domain Bacteria; kingdom Bacillati; phylum Bacillota; class Bacilli; order Lactobacillales; family Streptococcaceae; genus Streptococcus; species Streptococcus sp. 27098_8_82. Next base: position 514,029 of record NZ_JAPVYB010000001.1, on the reverse strand, counting down.
TCCTGGTCTATAATGATATCGTCGTAGGCTTGGTGCTTGAGTAGAAACTGTTTGGAACCGCTATTGACCGAGCCCACGATATGTGTGTCTGGAAACTGTGCCTTGACCAGACGAGCAAAGGCCAAACCAACACCGCTAGTGGCAGCCCGAACCAAAATCTTGTCATTGGGCTCAATGCGCAGATTTTTCATAGAACCTAGGGCAGTATAATAGGTCTCTGGCACTGCAGCCAGCTCTGTCCAGGTCAAATTAGTCTCGACTGTATAAATTTGGTCGTTAGGCAGGAGGACATACTCAGCATAAGAACCATCAAAAGCTCGCCCCATTTCTCCCATGATGGAAACCACTTTCTGGTCAATCTCTAAATCAGACCGAGTCGTCTTGGCCACTTGGCCAACACACTCAATACCTAAAATCCGAGGAAAGGCGACACTAGGCGATAAACCCTCACGAGTAAAAATCTCCGAGCGGTTAATCCCAAACCCTCTGACCTTGACCAAGGTCCAGCCTTCTTGAAGTTCTGGAATCGGTCTTTCTTCCAGCAGAAGCTTTTCTGGCCCACCCGATTCGTAAATGACTATAGCCTTCATCGTTTCCATAGAATCACCTCGCTTTCTACAAAGTTTAGCATTCTAAGCTTAGACTTATCAAAAAGTCAGTCAGCTACTTCTGAAAATCAAACTGAACTTTTACAAAATCCATCAGCCGGCTGTTTGAGAATCTCCTGAGGGAAGCACGTTGCTGGATATGTCCTTCATCCAAGATCAAGATAGAGGGACAAGACGCTAGGTTTGACAATCTGAGAGAGCAGCTGGATAGTACTACTCTATCTCAGCAAAATAGTTAGTTAAAGCTCCAGCACTTGGTAAGAGTAGCCCAAATCTTGCAAAAATTTTAACAAATCCTGTGTAGAGATAAAGATGGTCTTTTCATTGGTATTAGGATGGAAAGTCATGATATCCTCTGATACAATGCCCTTATCAAAATAAACTTGAATATCCTTTTCCTCATTGTTGAGCAGACCAAAAGGGGATACCGTTCCTGGAGGCAGCTGCATTTTTTCAAAGAGAGAAGCCGCTGAAGCCATACGAATACGGTTAGCTGAAACCAGCTCTTTAAACAAATCCATGTCCAGACTCTTCTTGTCATCCATAATTAGAAGATAATACTGAGTTTTCTTCTTATTGGTCAAGAACATGGACTTGGTTCGAACGCCTTCCATACCTTCAATATAACCATCTGCCTGCTCTGTCGTAAATGCAGGTGGGTGCTCTACCACATCAAAGGTAATCCCCAACTCTTGCAACTTATTAGCTACTTGTTGATAAGCATCCATAGTTTTTTTCCTTTATTGATGAATAATCTTTTGTACCAATGCTTGTAAGTCTGGCACAACCTGCTCTGCAAACCAAGGGTTTTTAGCCATCCAGATTTGGTTGCGGGGCGATGGGTGTACCAATGGGAAAAAATCAGGTAGATAGTCTTGATAATGCTGAACTATCTCGGTCAGCTTGATATTTCCTTTTTGATGCAGATAGTATTTCTGTGCATACTGACCAATCAAAATGGTCAGCTCGATATCTGGCAAAAGCTCTAAAATCGGCTGATGCCATTTGTCCGCAAAGTCCTTACGAGGCGGTAAATCACCAGATTTCCCATGTCCTGGAAAATAAAAATCCATGGGCAAAACTGCAAAGTAGCCAGAATGATAAAAAGTCTCTTCATCAACACCCAGCCATTCCCTCAGTCGGTCACCACTCTTATCTTTCCAGTAAAGCCCTGCCTCTTGAGTTTTCAGCCCCGGGGCTTGACCAACAATGTTAATCCGAGCATTCCGAGGTGCCGCAAAAAGCGGCTTGATCCCTTGCTCCGTAAATTCCTTATTTTCTGGATCAGCCATGATGGCCTTTGTAATATCTTCTAAAGTATGCATAGCAGCTCCTTGCAAAGAAACTCATTTGGCAAGACCAAACGAGTTCTTCTTTATTTGATTAATTCGTAGATAGCTTCCGCGTAAATGGCCGCAGCACGAAAAAGGTCTTCTACATCAGTAAATTCGTTGGCTTGGTGCATGGTGTTGACATAGTCTGGGAACATAGCACCAAAAGCCACACCTCGCTTCAAAAGACGGCCAAAGGTTCCACCACCGATGACTTGTTCATGCCCTTTAAGACCTGTTTGTTTTTCGTAAACACTCAAAAGAGTCGCTACCAACTCATCATCTGCTGGGACATAGTGCGGAGTGTGCCCATGATCAGACAGACTTACTGACACAACACCAGCAACTTTTTCAAGACCAGACTGAATCTTTTTCGGATCAGTACCTTGAGGGTAACGGATGTTCAGAGCAATAGTATTGTCAGCCTTGGCGCTGTCAAAATGGAAGACACCAGCATTCACGCTGAGAGCACCCATTTTAGCATCTGTATAAGCAATTCCTAATTTCTCACCAGCAAAGTCCTCGTGCAGAACTTGAGCTGCCACTTGCAGATAAGCCTTGGCATCATCAGCAAAGTCAAATTGGTTGAGGAAGAGAGCTAAATAGGTTGCTCCGTTGATACCCTCCTCCGGCGTAGAACCGTGAGCAGACTTCCCAATGACTGTCACTTCAAGAGCGTCGCCATTTTCTTTCAGACTAGCTGAAACCTTATGAACAGCAGCAAACTCCTGTAATTTGACATCCAAATCCGCTGCATCAACCGGTGCTGTAAAAATGGCTGTCGCTGATTCTGGCACCATATTCTCACGAAGTCCGCCAGTGAAGCACTTGAGTTTAAAGCTGCCATCATTACTGTTTCCAAAGTGGAGGTATTCTGTGATATTTCCTTTTTCACCGTTAATGATTGGGAATTCAGCATCTGGCGAAAAACCAAAGTCTGGCTCAGGCAGACCAACATGCTTGAAATAATAATCCATGTCTTGCCAACCGGATTCCTCGTCTGTCCCCACCACAAAGCGCACGCGCTTAGATACTGGCAATCCCAAGTCTTTGATGATTTTCAAACCATAGTAACAAGCCATAGTTGGACCTTTATCATCAGATGAACCACGCGCATAAAGCTTACCATCAATAATTTCAGGTTTGTAAGGATCTGTATTCCAGCCACTTCCAGCAGGAACCACATCCATGTGGGCAAAAATCCCAAGTTCTTCCTCGCCCTCACCAAAAGTAAAGTGACCAGCATAATTGTCAACGTTCTTGGTTTCATAGCCATCGCGTTCAGCAATTTCTAAAAACTTATGCAGAGCTTGAACAGGACCAGGTCCAAAAGGATGTTCCTTATCTGCCTTGGAATCATCCCGTTCTGAGTTGATTTCCAAAAGACTGAACAGGTCAGCTAAGAGATCTTCTCTGTGTTTTTCAACTTCCGCTTTAAAATCAATTGTCATTATTTCACCCCAACTTCCAATTCGATTTAAATCATTTCAACTATGAATTAAATCATAAACATAACTATATCAACGTTTCTCGATGATTTCATCAACTGGCAAACGATAGCTAGGTTCTAGTTTTTCATTAGTATAACCAACCGTAATCAAGAGTTCTGGACGGAAACGCTCATCAATTTCCAAAACCTCATTAACCTTAGATTTATCGAAACCTAAGATGATGTTAGAGCAGATACCTTGGTCAGTCAGAGCCAGAACAAGATTCATGGCCACCAGACCAGCATTGAGAGATAAATAATCGCTCTTTTGCTGTTCACTATAGCGAGCAAACTCAGCTGGCAGATTTTGCATGTAAAATTGGAGCTGCTCATCAGAGAAATTCTTAACTCCAGCAACACGCGCAATCTTACGAGCCCGCTTGGTCAAATCAGTATCCGTAAAGAGGGCAATAGTCACTGGAGCTTCCTTAATCTGGTCCACATTACCACCGAAAGCTGTCTCAGCTAGAGCCTGATTACGCTCCCGCACCACAACGAACTTCCATGGCTGACTATTGTGGGCACTGGGTGCCAACGTTGCAATTTCAATGGCTGTACGAACATCCTTTGGATCCACAGGTTTGTCATTGAAATGCTTGGTCGCATGACGCTTTTTATTGAGTTCTAGAAATTTCATAAGTCGCATCCTTTTCTAAATATACTAGCTTCATTTTATCATATTTTGTAAGAGTTTGCAGTTTTTTTCCTTTCATAAATTTCACTAAATCATTATTAGAAATGCTTAAATTATGCCTATTTTTATTTATAATTGAGTATAAACAATATTTTATTTAAAAATTTTTTGATTCAATCTTATCTTTTAAGTCACTTAAATTTCCATCTATTTTACATTTTGCTACAAAAAAAGCAGGTGGTTCTTACCTGCTTTGTTAATATTATTGTCCAGATTTAAGCTGACCAAGAGCTTTATAAGCCCCTTCAATAGCCTTCTTCATAGCATCACGTCCTGTTTTCAATTGCTGAGCAAATAGAGCACGATTTTGTTCTGGAATTTCTGTATCATCTGAACCAGCACTTGAGAGCGTTTCATTAAAAGTTTCTCTTGAAGTTTCCATAGATTGAATAGCTGGTTCTACTTGTTGATTGTATGCTTCTTTCCCAGCCTCAGGTACTTTGTTCCCAATTTCATCAATGTACTTTTTATAATTATCAATCAACTTACTAAAGAGAGCTTTCATGTCACCAATTGTTTTAGCATTGTCGATTTCTTCATCTGTCAAGAGAACAATTTCTGGGATTTCTACATCTGAACTAGCTGTTTTTGATGAAGTTTCAGAGCTACTTGATTTACTCTTTGAAGTAGATGTTTTTTCTACAGAACTTGAAGCTTTTTCAGAAGAATCTGATGTTGTTTTTCCAGAACATGCTGCTAAAGTTATAACCGATAAAAGCGCTACACTAGCTGTAATAATTTTTCTCATTACTGTCTCCTATTAATAAAGAATAGACATATTATAATACAAAATTATTTTATTGTCAAACATTATAGGCATTATAATAGTCCATCCATTTCTGTTAATTTTTTCCTAATTATTAAAGAAATCCTGCATACACAGTCCTCATATGAGATTTGTCTATTCTAAATCCACCTGTGGCTCTGCTACTTCTGACAAAGATGTTTTCTGCTGGTCTACTGGATTTAACTTCTCCCGCACCGCTTCTGCCACTGCTCGTGGTACGCCGACTTCGACGATTTGGTCAACACTGGCTTCTTTAATCTTGGTTAGAGATTTAAAGTGTTTCATGAGATTTTGCTTGCGTTTTGGTCCCAAGCCTTCAATGCCATCTAGTTGTGATGAGAAGGAATTCTTCGAACGGAGCTGACGGTGGAAGGTAATAGCGAAGCGGTGAACTTCATCTTGGATACGCTGGAGTAGGAAAAATTCCTGCGAATTTCGGGATAATTCTACAACCTGCAGAGGGTCACCAAAAAGCAATTCATGGGTCTGGTGCTTGTCATTTTTTTGCAGTCCAGCGATGGGAATATCCAATCCCAACTGCTCCTGAATCACTTCTTTAGCAATATTGACTTGGCCCTGTCCACCGTCAATGACAATCAGATCAGGCGGAGTCAGTCCATCCCGAATCACCCGACTATAGCGCCGCTTGATGACCTCTCGCATACTTGCGTAGTCATCAGGTCCTACCACAGTCTTAATCTTATACTTGCGATAGTCCTTCTTGCTTGGTTTACCATTGACAAAGACCACCATAGCTGATACAGGACTGGTCCCCATGATGTTGGAGTTATCAAAAGACTCAATACGAACAGGTGTCGGAATGTTAAGGAGCTGCCCTAGATTCTCAATAGCCCCTTGAGTCTTTTCAATAGATTTCTCCAAAAGGTCAAATTTCTGTTGAAGACTGACTCGGGCGTTTTTGATAGCGAGATTGACCAACTGCTTCTTCTCGCCTCGCTGGGGCTTAAGCACCTTGGTATCCACCATGGCTCGGACAGCTTCTTCGTCAATATCAGCTGGAATCAAAATTTCATTGGGCTTGAGGTGGGACTTTTCCTGGTAGAACTGGCCGATATAGGTCAGAAAATCTTCGTCCGGATCATTATAATAGGGAAAAAGGTTAACATCACGTTCGATTAGCTTACCCTGGCGGACAAAAAAAACCTGTACGCACATCCATCCCTTGTCCACATAGTAGCCAAAGACATCCCGATTCTGCAAATCCTTGGCCATGACTCGCTGTTTGGTTCGCAGGGTACCAATGGACTGAATCAAGTCGCGGTACTCTGCAGCCTTTTCAAACTCCATAGCTTGCGCTGCGCCAGCCATTTTCCCCCGTAAATCCTCAATAATCTGGTCATCCTGACCCTTGAGAAAGGCCGCCACCTCCTGGGCTAGCTCCTTGAAATACTGACTGTCTACCTGACAAATAGTGTGGGCCTTGCACTGCCCCAGATGGTAGTAAAAGCAGACCTTTTCAGGCGGATTTGTACACTTGCGGAAAGGAAAGAGTCGATCCAAAAGACGCTTAATTTCATTGGCCGCACCGACATCCGGATAAGGCCCGAAATAAAGCCCGCCGTCCTTTTTGACTTGGCGCGTGATAATCAGGCGCGGATAGGTTTCGTTGGTAATCTTAATAAAAGGATAGGACTTATCGTCCTTGAGCATGATATTGTACTTGGGCTGGTTTTCCTTAATTAGATTAATCTCGAGAAGCAAAGCCTCAATGTTGGACTCGGTGACAATAAATTCAAAATCCTCAATCTCAGAAACCAGAGCTTCCGTCTTGGTATCATGGCTGCCACGGAAATAAGAACGAACCCGATTGCGAAGATTCTTGGCTTTGCCGACATAGATAATGGTACCGTTTTTGTCTTTGTGAATGTAACAGCCAGGACTGGTCGGCAACAGTTCCAGCTTTGATTGGATTAGCTTGTTCATAGGTCTATTATAGCAGAAAAGGGAAGCATTCAACAGATAGACACTAGATTATTAGAAAATCATAAGTTTGATTCCTTCCATAGGTAATGATGAACTATAACCTGTTTTTAAATCTTCTTTCAAATACCAAAAATCTATTTCAAAAGAAACATGATTCTCTTCATAATAAAGCATTTTCTAAGTAAAAATCAAGCAAGCGATTGCACAGCCATTTTAATAGGCTTTGATTAAATAAACAGAAATAAAATAGAAAAATTTTAGAAAAATTAATATATTTTTAAAAAAATTTCAAAAAAAGACTTGACAAAAATTGCAAACGGTTGCATAATAGAACTGTAAATAAAAATTCCGGGAGGAAATAGGAATGAAAACATGGAAAAAAGTAGTATTGGGCAGTGTCAGCTTGCTGGCTGCAGGAACACTGTTAGCAGCTTGTAGCTCGAATAGTAGCAAGGAGAGCTCTTCTTCTAAAGCCGATAGCAAGACCTTGAAACTTTGGGTGCCAACTGGTTCTAAAGATTCTTACTCTGATACAGTTAGCAAGTTCGAGAAAGAATCAGGCTACAAGGTTGACGTAGTCGAAATGGAAGATCCAAACGCTCAGGAAAATCTGACAAAAGATGCTAGTACTGCTGCCGATGTTTTCTCTCTGCCACACGACCAACTTGGTAAATTAGTTGAAGCTGGAGCTATTCAAGAAGTTCCTTCTAAAATGGCAGAAGAAGTCAAGAAAAACGATACTGAACAAGCAGCAATTGGTGCTCAATACAAAGGCAAAACTTATGCTTTCCCATACGGTATCGAATCACAAGTAACCTACTATAACAAATCAAAACTTTCCGCTGATGATGTTAAGTCTTATGAAACCATCACTTCTAAAGCTAAATTTGGTGGAAACTTGAAAGAGGCTAATGGATACATCACTGCTCCACTCTTCCTTTCTGTTGGCGACACTCTCTTTGGTAAAGATGGTGAGCAAGTAGACGGAACAAACTGGGGTAACGAAGCCGGTGTGAACGTTCTGAAGTTCATCGCAACTCAAAAGAATAACAGCGGTTTTGTAAACGTAGATGCTTCTAACCTTCTTGCTAAATTTGAAGATGGTTCAGTTGACGCTTTCCAATCAGGTCCATGGGACTACGCAGCTGCTGAAAAAGCTGTCGGCAAAGACAACCTTGGTATCTCTGTTTACCCAACTGTTAACATCGGTGGACAAGACGTTCAACAAAAAGCCTTCCTCGGTGTAAAACTTTACGCAGTTAACCAAACACCTTCAAACGGCGACACTGACCGTATCGCAGCAAGCTACAAACTGGCTCAAGTGCTTACTAGCAAAGAAAGCCAAGAAAACCAATTCAAGTTTGAAGGACGTCACATCATCCCAGCTAACAAAGAAGTACAAGAGTCTGAAGATGTGAAGAAAGATGCCTTGGCACAAGCTGTTATCACAATGGGATCTTCTGATACCTACACAACAGTTATGCCTAAACTTAGCCAAATGTCTGTCTTCTGGACTGAAAGTGCTGCAATCCTCAGCGATGCTTACAACGGTAAATTTGGTGAAGATCAATACCTCGCAAAATTACAACAGTTTGATAAAGATTTAGCAGCAGCTAAATAATACTCAAGCAAATTTAAATAAGCATTGAAGTGAGGGGGGCAGCCTCCTCACTTCTTTCTTTGTAAATATAAGGAGAATACTATGACTCAGTCATCCTATGACAATGCATCCATGGTTCAGGTCTTTAAAGAGGGAACCTGGGATGTCAAACTCTCTTTTCTGGTAATGGGACTGAGCAACCTTGTAAACAAACAATTTATCAAGGGGCTGCTCTTCCTCTTCTCAGAAATTGCTTTCCTGATTGCTTTTGCAGTCCAAATCATACCAGCTATTGGCGGCATGATTACATTGGGGACTCAAGAGCAGGGAGAGGCTATCAAAAAAGTTAACGGCTTGGAAATCACAGTTCAAGTAGCCGGTGACAACTCTATGCTGATGCTGATTTTTGGACTTGCTTCTCTCATCTTCTGTGCAGTCTTCGCCTACATCTACTGGTGTAATCTGAAAAGTGCTCGTCACTTGATGGCCCTCAAGCAGTCTGGTCAGAAGATTCCTAACTTCGTTGAGGACTTTAAGACGTTGGCTGACGGCCGCTTTCACATGGGCTTAATGAGCATTCCTCTTATCGGAGTACTGCTTTTTACCATCCTACCTCTGATCTACATGATCTGCTTGGCCTTTACTAACTTTGACCATAAGCATCCAGCTCCTAAGTCACTCTTTGACTGGGTTGGCTTCTCCAGCTTCGGTGATGTCTTCTCAGGTCGTATGGCTAGCACCTTCTTCCCACTTTTAGGCTGGACCTTGATTTGGGCGGTTGCTGCGACAGCTACTACTTTCTTCTTCGGAATCGTTTTAGCTCTCTTGCTCAATACAAAAGGCCTCAAGTACAAGAAAGTTTGGCGCACACTCTTCGTTATCACTATTGCTGTGCCACAATTCGTATCCCTGCTCTTGATGCGTAATTTCCTGAATGACAATGGACCTTTGAACGGATTATTGCAAAGCCTCCATCTCATTCAGCATCCAATTCCATTCTTGAGTGACCCTGTTTGGGCTAAGTTCTCAATCATCCTTGTCAATATGTGGATTGGTATTCCATTTACCATGCTGGTAGCGACTGGAATTATCATGAACCTCCCTAGCGAGCAAATCGAGGCTGCTGAGATTGATGGAGCTAGCAAGCTTCAAATCTTCAAGAGCATTACTTTCCCTCAAATTCTCTTGATTATGGCGCCATCACTCATCCAGCAGTTTATCGGAAACATTAACAACTTCAACGTTATCTACTTCCTGACAGGCGGTGGACCTACTAACTCTTCCTACTATCAGGCAGGATCAACTGACCTCTTGGTTACCTGGCTCTATAAACTGACTGTTTCTGCCAAGGACTATAATCTAGCATCTGTTATCGGTATCCTGATCTTTGCAATCTCTGCAGCCTTCAGTCTCTTAGCTTATACTAGATCCGCATCATTCAAGGAAGGAACTGCTAAATAATGAAAAATAGAAAAAAACTCAGTTTATTAGGGATTTATGTCTTACTGGCTGTTTTAGCACTCATCTGGCTAACGCCGATTATCTGGATTTTTCTGACCAGCTTCCGTGGTGAAGGTTCTAATGCGGTCCCTTACTTCTTCCCTAAGACCTATACTCTTGACAACTATATCAGACTGTTTAATAACAACACATATCCTTTTCTTCAGTGGTTTATGAATACCCTGATTGTTGCCACAGCGACCTGTATCCTGTCTACTTTGATTACCGTGGGTATGGCTTACTCACTCAGCCGTATCAAATTCAAGCATAAAAACCGTTTCCTCAAGCTGGCTCTGGTACTTAACATGTTCCCAGGCTTCATGTCTATGATTGCGGTTTACTATATCTTGAAAGCACTCAATTTGACACAAACCCTGACTTCACTGATTCTGGTTTATTCAGCTGGAGCAGCTCTAGGCTTCTATATAGCTAAAGGTTTCTTTGATACCATCCCATATTCTTTGGACGAATCCGCTATGATCGACGGAGCGACCCGCTTCCAAATCTTCCGGACTATTACATTGCCGCTTTCAAAACCGATTATCGTTTATACAGCGCTTATGGCTTTCATGGGACCTTGGGTTGACTTCATCTTTGCCTCTGTCATCCTAGGCGATGTCAAGGAAAAATACACAGTTGCTTTAGGACTTTTCCAAATGCTTAATAAGGACGCCATCAATAAATGGTTCTTACCTTTCACATCTGGAGCAATTATCATCGCTATCCCAATCACTCTTCTCTTCATCTTCATGCAGAAATACTATGTAGAAGGTGTAACAGGCGGAGCAGTCAAATAGAATCTAATATGGATATTGAAAACTTCCGACAGTTAATATCGGAAGTTTTTATCTTTCTTAGAAAATGTGGAACTTAACTTCTCATCGCTTTTATATGAGATTGCTTATTAGGCTTGAACAAAAAAATGAGTCTGGAAATTATTCCAGACTCATTTTGAATTTCTTTAATTATAATCTTCGTCTCTGCGACGGCGCTTGTTGGTTCCCAAAAAGGCAGCTGCACCAAGTGCCATACCAAAAATTGCTAGGCGTTCTGCTTCTGAACCAGTATTTGGCAGAATAGCAGGAACTGTTGGAGCCTTATCAGCTGTCGTAGCCACACTAGCTAGCTGAGCTGCAGGATTTACAACAAAATCAGTGAATGCACCACCACCTGCCGCTTGAATAGCGCCTGTAGTTGCTCCTTTGACTTCACGAGTGTTTGCATGAACTTCTGCAGTCTTAGCATCTGAATCTTTCTTAGATTCATCCTCTGTACCTGGACCAGCTGCTCCACCTTTTACAGCTGTTAGAGTCTGTTTATCTTCACCTGAGCGATAGTTGCTATTCAGAGCATTTCCATACAGTAGAGATGCTTGATTAAAGATATTCAAGAGAGTTTCATAATTCGCTTGAAGACTGTTGTAGGATTCCTCAAGAACAGCTAAAGTTGCAGTCTCTTGATTTAAGATTGCTTGTTTAGCTTCATAATCAAGCTGCGCTTCTGCCAACTCCCGCTCTGCTTCTGCAAGTAACTGAGGAGCATTTTGAAGGTCAATGACTTTCTTTTTAGCTGCTGCTAATGTTTTTTGAGCAGCTAACAAATCCTCTTGAGCAGTTGTCAAACTAGCTTTCGCAGCTTCTTGAGCTGACTGAAGTTCTGCCAACTTATCCTTAGCTGCTGCTAGAACTGCCTGAGCATTGCTCAAGTTAGTTTGGTAAGGAGCCAAGCTTGCTGCAATCTTAGCTGTTGCTCTGTCAAGAGCTTCTTGCTTGAGAGCAACATTCTGCTTAGTCAAAGCTAGATTATTTTCAGCAGTTGCTACCTTCTGACGAGCTGCTTCAACTGCTGCAATTTGAGCTGCCGCTGTCTTTTGAGCATCAGCTAATTGAGCATTTAGGATATTGATAGCTGATTCCTGACCTACTTTTTGAGCCTTGAGTTCAGCCAATTGATTCTTAAGTGCTGTAACATTAGCGTTAGAACCTGCAGAACGACCACCACCAGCACGCAACAACTGCTCCATAGCTGCAACAGTCAATAGAGTACCGTTATTAACACGTTGGTCAAAGTTGCTAATGTGATGGAAACCAACCTCGGATGTACCATGAGGTGTGCCCCATTGGTTTGGATGTTTATCATAAGCTGCTGAGATAGCATTGGCTTTATTGTCCATCATCTGAACATAGTGGCCAATCTGAGCAAATACACCCGCTCCAACTCTCATATAGATAGCATTAGCATCAATCTGAGTTTCATCAGTAGGCAGTCCATATTGCGCCGCAATCTCTTGATACTTTTCTTTTTCTTTGTGCCAGAAATTGACAGCCCCTTGCGGGTCAAAACTAATCGCCACATTCTCATTACCAATCAGCTTACCCATATGCCAGTTATTGCGCTCAAAGTAGATAGTCTGAATCTGGCTAGCCACATTCGCATATGGATCAACCAACAACTCTTGTAAGCCGGCATTACGACGGTAAGCATTAATAGCCTTGACCAACTCTAAAGCTTGCAGGTTATTTTCCAGATTAGCTGGACTAGTTGGGTCAGAATTAACTGAGATACCAAATTCATTTTGTCCGCGTTGGTAAACAGCAAGTGCATTGTTAGCAGCATCGCGAATTTCTTGATTAGCCGCATTGTTACGAACATTTTCTAAAAATTGGGAATAAGTCGTATTGCGAAGGTCAACAGGAGCTGTTGCTGCTGCTTTCTCTGCAGCAGGAATCTGTCCTTCAAGAGAGCTGATAGCTTGATTGGTTTGGCTCAAAGATGCCTTTGCTTGATTGATTTTATTCTGGATTTCAGCCTGCACTTGTGGAGCAGAAGACGCTGCTTGTTCCGCCTTTGTCAACTCAGTCTTTGCATTGTCTAAAGCGTTCTGTGCTTGACTTTGCTGACTCTTAGCAGTTGCTACAGCTTGCTCCTCTGAGTTAAGTGGTGTTTTAGCTTGTTTCAATTCAGTCTCGGCAATGTCTACCAGAGATTGGCTCGCCTTAATAGTATTCGCTTGATCTTTAACGGCTTGGTCTGCCTTGGCAGCTTTAGCCGCTGCTTCTCGAACAGCAGTGTCTTTTGCGCCAAACTCTTGCTCTGCTGTTTTTGCTTCCGTCTCCGCCTTAGCAACATTTTCTTCTGTTGCTTCTGCCTGCACTTCTTTAGCAGTCTCAACAGCGGCTTCAGCCACTTTCACGCTAGTTTTTGCATCTTCAGCTTCTGTTTTCGCAGTATCTACTATCGATCTTTGCTCATCAAGTTTAGCTTTGGCTGCTTCAGCATTTTCTTGGGCAACAGCTACATCTGCTGCTGTCACTGGTTTCTCAGTTACTTCAGTCGCTTTTGGAGCTGTTACAGTTGATTCAACCAACTCATCCGCGTGCACTTGATGGGTCAGTCCACCAGAAATAATAGTTGTAGCCGCGATACCAGTCGCTACAACAGACTTGCCTATTTTCTTTTCCATAATCAATCTCCTTTTTATAATCTCACATACTATAATTAACCTGGGTATAGCAGCCCACATAGTAATATACTATCACAAAACGCTAGTATTAACTAGTAGCAAACGTATCCTTTTAATAGTTTTTTTATTACATTTTAGTTACAAAAATGTTTTGTTAGAAAAATAAGCTGGTTTTTCCAACAAAAATGAGCATTTCTGTATCAAATAAAGCAAAAACTCCTAGATACTTTCTAAGAGTTAACCTTGCTTGTCAGTCCGAGTGAGGTTGTCGAATTTCCTCTAACATCGCTTCTTCTTCGGCCGTCATTTCATAATGTTTTAGCAAGTCAGGTCGTCTTAGGTAGGTCTTTTTCAGACTTTCATAGAGACGCCACTTGCGGATATTTTCATGATGGCCGCTCATAAGGACTTCAGGAACGACCATGCCCCGATAGTCATAGGGCCGAGTGTACTGAGGATACTCCAAGAGCCCAGACGAAAAACTGTCATCTGTATGACTGGCTTCCTTGCCAATAACCTCTGGAATCAGGCGAACGGTAGCATCAATCATGGTCATGGCCGCCAATTCTCCTCCAGTAAGGACATAGTCCCCAAGCGAGATCTCATCTGTCACTAAAGTCTTGATCCGCTCATCATAGCCTTCATAATGGCCACAGATGAAAATGAGTTCCTCTTCTTTAGCCAGCTCCTCAGCATAGGCTTGGTCAAAAGTCCGGCCAGCAGGGTCCAGCAAAATCACGCGCGGCTGCTTCTTTTCAATGGCATCATAGGCATCAAAAATAGGCTGGGCCCTTAGCAGCATACCCTGACCTCCGCCGTATGGCTCGTCATCTACATGCCGCGATTTTTCAGCCTTCTCTCGGAAATTGTGGTAGTTGATTTCTAAGAGGCCTTTTTCCCGTGCTTTACCAACGATAGAGTGCTCCAAGGGCGCAAACATCTCTGGAAAGAGAGTCAAAATATCAATTTTCATCGTCCAGTCCTTCCGGTATCTCTACATCAACCCGACCTTGCTCAATGTCAATCCCCAGTACCACTGGCGGAATGTATGGTAAAAGCAAATCACGCTTGCCTTTACGTTTGACAACCCAAACATCATTGGCTCCTGGTTGCAGAATTTCCTTAATCCTACCAAGAAGAATATCATTTTCATAGACTTCAAGGCCGATGATTTCATGGTAGTAAAATTCCCCGTCTTCCAAGTCCGTCAAATCTTCCTCTCGGACTTTCAGAGTGAAATCACGAAATTTCTCAATGTCATTGATATGGTACATCCCCTTAAACTTAATAATATCAAAGTTCTTGACCTTACGATGGCTGGCAATCTCCACATCCATGACAAACTGATCCTTCTTGTCAAACAGGGCAAGGGTGTTGCCTTTTTTAAAACGCTCTTCTGCAAAATCTGTCACAGACAAAACCCGCATCTCTCCTTGCAGACCTTGAGTATTGACGATTTTTCCAACATTAAAATAATTCATCTCGACTCCAACATATTATACTCTGCCTAGTATTTTATCATGATATAGGGGAATGTACAAGGGAGATAAGAGGGATTTCCCTTGCCTATATTTATTTGATTAAAATTGCTGTTTAATGTATAATTATACATATAGAGCCACAACACTATAAACACTCAAGTGTGTTTACGCAAAACTAGAAAGAAGTTGGTGACGACTATGGGAAAAAAGTTAAGTAAACTCCTGCTCTCTACTGCTATTCTAGCCACAACAGCCGCCAGTCTGACTGCTTTGACACAGGTCAAAAAAGGCCAAGCAATGGAAAATGAAACGAGGGAAACTAGAAATCTCTCAGCCCTTGATGAAAAAATTGCTCAAATTGACAATCGAACCATCAAGGCTTTTCTAGAATACTATGCTAGTCAGAACATGACCTCCGCATCGTCTCTTCCAATGATAGATGATCTCGAGTCCAATACTCGCATCATAGTTATTGATACTGATGATGCGGATAAAAGTTTGCCACCAGCCATCGGAACATCTGTGGACGGATCCGAAGGGCCTGTAGGTGGAACTGTTGATGCTGATGGCAAATACATTGAGTTTGATACCAGTGACCATAGCAAATCCGCAACCGTTCAGGAAATTCGAGATGCTATTGCTGAGATTCTAGGATAGACTCTCATAAATACGTACAAAATAGCTGAGATTAAAATCTCAGCTATTTTGCATGTATCATCACTCCCACATTCAATATACTATTTAAAGCTTGCATACATCTTGCTCATCCCATTTCTAAAAGAAGCTCAACTATCTTTTCTGACTGACTCCAATGTAAATAATGATGGCTGCCTCCTAAAATAATCTGAGTATTTTGTGAAGCAAATTCGGAATCTTTATATTCTTGTTCTCGATAGGCCTGACTCAGGATAAAAATCGGAAATTGAAAAGAAATATCTAGGTTCTGAAAATCGCTTTTTGCGATACTGCAATAATGTTGAAATCCTTCTTGTACAGATTTTAATCTATCAGAACTCCTTTCTGCCTTAGCCCATAAGATTTTAAAATCAGCTACTGAAAAACTCTCTTGTCCTATTTTTTTCAGATATTCATATCCTCCACCGAGCGTCTGAACTTTCTCCTGTAAGGATAAAAATTCGGGATAAGGATTCTGAGCTAATTCTCCATATAGAACAGAATAAGTGGTTGGTTCAATCAAGATTAGTCCCTGACAAAGCGGCTCTGACTCAACAACTTTAACTGCTACAATACCACTAATACTGTGCGCGCAAACAGCATACTGGATGACTTTAAACTGCGATAAAACCTCCAAAATAGATTGAACCAAATCGTCCAAAACAAAATTTTCTTGATTTTCGAGTGGGCTTTGGCCAGTATTAGGGTAATCTATTGTTAAATAGCCCCAATTTTTAGGTAACTTCCGAATAACTGGCAAAAAATTTTCATAGGTCGGCAGACTCCCTGCGCCGCTTAAAAATACAGCAATCTTTTCTGCAGGTTGATAAGATACAAATAGCTGTCCTACTTTCGTTTTGATTATTTTTTCTTTCATAATGTTTCCAATCAATTCTTACAAATATCATCTGGGCACACACTACTATCTGAGAGCTAGCTATTTTACTAGCAGAATAAGGACACTCCAATACCAAAAATTATAAACCAAAAATTTTTCATATTCAACCAAGATTCGTGTTAGAAGAGGCAGTTGCTTGCACTGTGAATGAAGGCTAATCTCAAGGCTTGTTTTTCCTAAAAATCTATGCTAAGGTAAAGGCAGAATACGAAAAGGAGGGGCTACTATGATAAGAAGCGGCCATCTGATTTACAAGGTAAAAGGCTTACGGCAGGCGGTCAAGGGATGGGAAGAAAAGGGTTTTGTCGTCGAATACGGCAGAAGGAAAAAACCCAACAATGCCTTAATATACTTTAGTCAAGGCCCCTATATTGAGCTACTGGAAAATACGGGCATTCCTGTAATAGCCAAAATCATAGCTAAACTATTTGGCAGACCTAAAAATCTGGAGCGCTTTTTCTACTGGGATGAGTGCGAGGAAGGCTGGCAAGGACTTTGTATCGAAAAAGATTCTTCGTCAAAAGAATCCCCTCGATAAAGAATTTCAAAGCTAAGATCCTCATATTCCAGAAATGCATTCGACGAGTGGAAACCCTTGCTTTTATAAAATTCCCAGCGAGCCTGACGCTGTTCAAGATTATCACACGGCTCATCTAGGCGCTCGATTTCTAAAAGCATGGTTCGCTGATAGAAATTGACCAGCTTTTCGATGATTTCACCGCCATAGCCATGGCTGCGCAAGTGGGGCATAATAGCAAAGAAACTAACATAAAAGGCTTGCGCGTTGGAGATGGCAAAGGCAAAACCAACAAATTCCTTTTCATGATAAAAGGCGAAAAAATTAGCATCCTCCTGTTCCTCATATCGTAAAAATTCACTGAGCGGTATCCTTTCCTCTTCTGGGAAACCTTCATTATTCAAGGCTTCTACCTTATCCAAATCTGGAAAATCTGCTGTAATGATCTGGCTGGTTAAGCTCATAAAATCACTCCTTTTCTAGTGATAGTATAATAAATTTTGCAACTGGTTTCAAAAAAGAGCCCTGAAAGAGCTCCTATGTATCCATTTTTTCTTCATATATTTTTCTTCATATAATAGAAAGGTGCCGAATGCCTAGATAGAATCGGTTGGCCCCCACCGAAGAGGAATTATCCTAGCTGCTACTCACTATTTCACGTAAATTATCCAAATGCTGGTTATCAGTCACAGCCATAATGCTGACGCCTTCTGGCCAAACAAAGTCTGGAGTAAACTTGCTTTCCAAAGGCTGATTTTTTGTCAGACGGTATCCGATAATATTAAGATGATAAAGCCTGCGAGCATCTACTTCACGGACCGTTTTCCCGACCCAGCTAGCAGGCAGTTCAAACTCAGCCACTACTACATCGTCATCCAGCTGGAAGACCTCAATCGAATGGTTCAAGAGAATAGTCTTAGCCAATGAAATACCAGCCTCCACTTCAGGCAGAATAACCAGATCAGCTCCCACCTTTTCCAGCACCTGCTGAGTTACTTCATCTTTGACCTTGGCAATGACATTTTTAACGCCCAATGCCTTGCAGTGCATGACCGCTAGGACGCTGGATTCCAGACTTTCTCCCGTCGCTACGATGACCGTATCACAGGACCCAACGTCTGCCGCCTCTAAAAGCTCCATATCAGTAATGTCCCCGATCACACCAACGGCAATCATGTCTTCATACTGATTGATTGTCTCTTCGTGATTATCAATCGCAATGATTTCTACATCTTGAGAAATCAAAGCCTCAATGATACTCTGTCCAAAAATCCCCAAGCCGAGGATTCCAACTGTTTGATTTGCCATTTCTTTTCTCCTATCCAATCATAATGTCCGCCTTGCTGTAATGCAAGGTTGCAGCCTTCTTCGGTTGATAATGGTTGAAACTGACCATAAGAGTCAGCGGCCCCACCCGTCCAATAAACATTAGCAACATAATCACAATCATACCAGCTGTATTGAGGCTGGTAGTGATATTGGCCGTGACACCAACTGTAGCCAATGCCGACACAGTCTCAAATATCAGGTAAATAAAACGATGACTGCTATCGGTCACTAGCCCAAGAGCCAAAAGACCAAGCAGAAATGTCAGCTGAAAAATCACTGTCACACCAAAAGCCTTCTGCACTAGCTGAGGAGACAGCGTTCTCCGTCCCATATTGGTATGAGGCAAGCCCAGGATTTCCTTTCGAGCAAAAAGCAAAAGAACTAGGAAGGTCGTAATTTTCAGACCGCCCGCTGTACCACCCGGAGCCCCTCCCAGAAACATCTGGAGCAGATAGATAAACAGGGTTACTGGACGAGCAGCTGTATAATCAATGGAAGCAAAGCCAGCTGTCCTCATACTGACTGTCTGAAAAAAGCTGACCAGTAGCTTATCGCCAAAGGAAAGATTGCCAATCGTTCCAGGATTATTGTACTCCGTCCAGAGACTCGTGACCGTCCCAAAAACGAGGAGACCAGCAGTCAGCAGCAAGACTACCTTAGTATGAAAGTGCAGCCCCTTCTGTTTTCCTCCCAATTTAGTCGCCAAGTCAAACCAGACCATAAAGCCCAGTCCTCCAGTAATGATGAGGAGAGCCAAGGTGATATTGACCAAAACATCTGTCTGCAAGCCTAGTAGGCTATCATTGCCAAAATTATCAAAGCCCGCATTACAAAATGCAGAAACGGCTAAAAAGATAGAATTAAAAATCCCTTTTCTCAGACCAAACTTGGGAATGAAGCGAATCATGAGAAGGAGCGCACCCAGTCCTTCGATACTAAAAGTCGTGATAAAAATCGAACGGACAAATTGACCTAAGGTACGATTGTGACCATAACTAAAACTATCCCGCAGAATACGGCGATCCTTGAGGCTGAGCTTTTTCCGACTTTCCATGGTGAAAAAACCGATAAAGGTCAGGATGCCCAAGCCACCAATCTGAATCAGTAACATGCAAAGGAGCTGCCCCCAGACATTGTATGTATCCACAACCGATCGAGTAAAAAGCCCTGTCACACAGACCATCGAGACAGCTGTAAAAAGATGATCCAGATAGCCCGCTTGGGAACTTTCCGTCTGCACCCAAGGCAGACTGAGTAGCAAGGAGCCACAGAATATCACCAGAAGAAAAGACAAGATAATCTTTTGCGCTGGTGACAAGCGTGAAAATAAATGCTTCATAAAGTTTCCTTTCCTGATCTAATAAAAGCAGAGGCTAGCTCTATCTGCCCTTCTCTTTCCTTGACAGCCCGCTGCAAATCATCTGGACTCTGCAAGTTTCTGACTTTGATGGCATAATCCGCTGCGACGATAGCATGGCCCCGCATGTGGCCTGTTGCGACTGCTTGGGCAAAGACACGCGCAGCATATTTACCGATTTGTGATTGGGCTTGCTGCGACAGTTTGTTAGCCAAGAAACCAGCCTGCCTTAGTTCATAGGCAGATGCCCTACCATCAAGTCGAGCCTGAAAAATCGCTCTTACCTGAGTCAAAATCTTCTGCTTTTCAGACTCATCTTCCGCGTCTATCAGAGCTATAAAGCTTGACGCTATTTTCATAGCCCATCGAGCCAGTTTCCCTTGAGGAAGTTCCTCCAAAACAAGCTCCAATTCCAATCTCTTCTCACCATCATCCAGGATTTTCAGCTTGTATGGGCTCGGTAAAATCACTTGGCTATTCTCATAACACTTGCGCTCATGAGCGTTCCAAGCATAATCTTCTGGCTTCATATGCCCTCCAGTTTCAAATTTTTCTAAACTCGCCCCTGCATTTCGTTCTTCTCTTAAATGAAGTGTCTAGTTCTCGCATACGCTCGAACTGCATCAATGCCCCTAAATTCAACTGCGCTTGACGGCTTGTTTTATCTAAGGAACTTGTACCCACGCTTTGCTGGGCATCAATTTCTCTAAGCTCACTTGAGTGCTGTGCACTCAGTTCGCTAAGAGAAATAGAAAAAAACGGGACATACTGGTCCCGTTCTTCTTATTTCTCATCAATGACGATGCGAACTTTTTTGTACTCGGTTGGGACAGAGTAAACAATCGTCCTTATAGCGGATATAGTACGACCTTTACGACCGATTACACGTCCAACATCACTCTGATCAAGATCCAGGTGATATTCTAAAAATTCAGGTGTATCCTCAATCTTGATAGTTAAGGCATCAGGCTGTGAAATCAAAGGTTTCACTATCGCAATAATTAGATTTTCAATCGTGTCCATATGTCAACCTACGCTTCTATTATTTAGAGTATTTTGAATCGTGGAATTTCTTCAATACGCCTTCTTTTGAAAGGATATTGCGTACAGTATCAGAAGGTTGTGCACCATTACCCAACCACTCAAGGATACGGTCTTCCTTCAAAGTCACTTGGTTTTCAGCTACAAGTGGGTTGTAAGTACCAACGGTTTCGATGAAACGTCCGTCACGAGGTGAACGTGAGTCTGCAACATTGATACGGTAGAAAGGTTTTTTCTTAGAACCCATACGAGTCAAACGGATTTTTACTGCCATTATTAAGGTCTCTTTTCTTTATTTTTTCTTTTGGTGAAATAGCAAAGCTATTAAGCACATGTTCTATTATAGCAGATTAAAAACAGCTGTCAAGTTTTTTTCTTGACAGAGTTAAAATTTCTTTAGATTAGTCTTTTTTACTTAAAAGCACAATGCGTTTTTACTAGCTTGCTTGATAAAAATATATTTAAGAGAAAACAAGACAAGGATTTTTTTCATTTGCAGTCTCCTTATGGAACCAATAGTCTGATAATGTCGTCATAAGAATAAGCGGTATAGGTCGGCTGAAAAAGACTTTTATTTTCTAGCTGTTTGGGATTGTACCAGATAGAGTCCAGTCCGGCATTATTAGCGCCAGCAATATCAGCTGTCAAGGAGTCTCCAATCATCAAAGTCTGAGAAAGATCAAAATCTGGTATCTGCTCTGCTATTTTTTCATAGAACAAAGCTTCGGGCTTCTGAGTCCCCATCTTTTCCGAGATAAAAATATGATTAAAATAAGGAGAAATGTCGGAATTGGCCATGCGGCCAGTCTGAATAGCCGTGATGCCATTGGTCGCTCCGTAAATCTCATAATCAGCTTCTGTCAGACTGTCCAAAAGCTCGCTTGCACCAGCGTAAGTTTGTCCTTGCTGAGCAATATGCTGCTGATAAAGGAAGGCTAACTCGGCGCCATCCTTCTCAATGCCAAAATGGGCAAAAAGGCGAGAAAAGCGAGTATTGACCAGCTCTGGCTTGGTAATTTTACCCTGCTCCAGTTCCCGCCAAAGCCCCTTGTTCATGGGAATATAATAGTCTTTGTAGGTCTGGATCTCCGTCACGCCCTGCTCCTCCAAAAAATGAGTCAAGGCGATGTCTTCTGCCGTATCAAAATCCAGCAACGTATGGTCAAGGTCGAAAAGTAGAAATTTGTATGACAAGGTAGGGAATTTCCTTTCTTAGTATCTCTCTATTAAATAACTTATTGATTTATTCTTTTTGATTCTAAGTTTGCTAACTCCAATTTTAGTTGTTCAATTCTATTATCAATTGTACTTTCTTGAAATTTTCTTTCATACATTTCATATAATTTATTTCTTAGTAACGGCTCTGAAATCATATCAATCTCTGATAGTAGGTTTTCCTTAGTTAAATAGGATACAAGACTGTCTGAGTTATGAAGAGGATCAAGTTCTTTTAAAATAGTATTAATTTTAGAAATTGCAAATTCACCATAGATATCCTTTATAAACATATCATCATGCATTATTTCCTGTATATTCTTAGCAAATGTATTCCTCATTAATTTTACTTTTACATCCTCTTCATCTTTTACTAAACAAATAACATTTCCATTCTTGATATCCGATAACATAAAAGGAGAATGTGTTGTAAAAATGAATTGGATTTTTGAATTAACGATTTGTTTAAATTCACTGATTAAAAAGTATATTAGGCGTCTAGACCATTCTAAATGAAGGCCTTCTTCAATTTCATCTACAAGAATTATATAATTACCTTCAAATGATCTAGTTTTTATCAAAGCAACCAAATCAAGTAGATTCTTCTCACCTTTTGAAGTAACCTCCCTAACTTGAAACCAAATTGCTTCCCCACGTTCATTTATTAAATCTATTTTCCTTTTATCTGGGAGGTCAATGGTAGTTCTTAATTCATCTATAAAGTCCTTAACTGATTGATCTTCAAAATCTATTTTTACAATACAGCTTTGAGCATCAATTGATTTGAGATTATCATTAAGCTGATAAAACTCTCTTAAAAATCGAGCAGTAAAATTAATATATTCAATAATATCATTGCTAGGTTCTACACCCAAATCTTTACATTTATCATAAGGTAGGTCTTCTCCAACAAATTTTCCGTCATCTTCCCTCACAAAATCTTTGTCTAAAAGTTGAGTAAAAAAAATAGTTATATCTTCAAAAAGAATTTCCCAATTAGCTACTATATCATCTGCATTAGATACTTTATTATAATTTGGAAAATATAAATCTCGAATATACATATATGTATCAACGAGAACATTTAGAATCTGCAACTCATTGAAAGATAAAGCTAACCCTTTTTCTAAAAATTCTTCAAAAGAAACTCTACCAAAAAATTCCTTAAATATAAATCCAAATCTGTTAAATACTACAAAATGTTTAAATTCTAAGATGAGTCTACTGAATTTTTTTTGAATTTTTTCATCTTCTAGTGCTACATCTATGTTGTTATAATCTTTTTGTTTAGTAGAGTAATCAAACTCTAGCAATTCTTTCTTAATATCTCCTAAAGAAAAGAAAGCCTCAAAATAAATATTATACTCGCTATCAATTATATGAGAACTACCGTCTTCAAATACAAATTCAGAAATAAACTCTTTAAAATTATATTCAGGCATCCAATCCAAGGGAAGTACTTTTCTAAAACAATAATCAGTTAAATCATCTAAAGTCTCTTCGAAAGTATTTATTCTGATTTCCCATTTATAATTGGAACTGTTTGAAATAAATCTTTCATCAACAAGTAGTTTATAAGCATCAAACTTGGATTTTGCATCTTTCAGTGAGAACTGTTTACTATTACCATATCGTCGTTTAAGTTTAATTGAATCATTATAATCTTCGTTACCTCTTAATACTTTTGAAGATTGGAAATAATATATATTGCCTATCTGACCATCCTCTACTGTATCCAATTTATAAATGCCTGTGTATTTAAGTTTGTTTATTTGCTCTATATGGCTATTGATTTCAATACTTTCTATATCAAAATTAAACATCTCCAATAAAACATTGCTATCCCAAAAAATTAAACAGTAAGAAGAATCAAAAGCATGATATTTTCTCTCCTCTTTGGTACAACCAATCAAATCTAAAATAGTTGTCTTACCAACACCATTATTCCCAACTATTGCGGTTATATTACTTATACTGTCTCCATAAAAATTTGGAACTGAATCCTCAACCTTGTTAACTTTTAAATGTTGATTTTTCCACTCTATTGTATAGTTAGAATTGAAAATAATTGGTTCATTCCATGAAATATTGTTGTATTTTTTAACTATCAATCCTATTAACTCCATATTATTCACCTATTAATCCGATATTTCTACTAATATCTGCAACCATCTTAGATAGGGGACGCTTACCATACTCTTTAGAGTCAGTATATACACCAGTAAGAAATCGTTTAATTTCACTTTCTGTAAGTTCCTTCATTCCATTCTCTTGAAATAATGATTTAATTCTTTCTGTATAAGGTTTCGAATAATATTCTTTTTTCCACAACAATTCTTCAATTACATCAGAATGAACTTGGTATAACTCTATTATACCAATATTATCGAGGTCTTTCTTAAGTAAATCAAACTTTTCTGATTTTTGCCTCTCAATAAAAATTCTAGGTTGATGAATAGATTTCAAATCATAATTAAACCTAAAAAGTTCATCCACCTCAATACTTGAATCATAAGGGGAAATACTAATCTCACTAGTCAATTTATTGTAATTACAAGAGGCGCAACTAGGTACCAAATTATAAAAGCAAACTGCTAATAGTGGATAGTCTATTTTTGACCAAAAATGATCTAATTGACACGAATTCAGCAATTCAATATGTTGCTCATTTATTTCATGGCCCTTTGGGCATTTTCTTTCTAAATATATTTCATCAATATTGTACTCAAAACTATTTGCATTATTATCTCGACATGCTTCACACTTGTAAACTTTCATTGTAGAATTGATAAAATTCCTATTACAGTAGGGACAAACAATAAATCTAGAAGCCTTTACTCTAGAAAACCTAAGCTCCTTTGTAATAAGATTATAAGAAGATTTTAAACATGATTCAAATTTTTGGAAGTAACCAAGTCCTTTATATCCGGGATGAAAAATCCGATCTTTTCTATCCATTTTTCTAGCATTCAAAAACCATTTAAATATTTTATATAAATCTTCGTATTCAAGTTGCATCAATTCTAAAAGCACATCATCACCTGTGCTCCAATTAATCCCTTCAATGACTAAATACTCCCGAATCCACTTTGAAATGTCCTTTTTAAAAGTTTCTTCACCTCTATATTTCTGTGGAAAATTCATTTGTTCGTATATAGATTCACACCACTCTCTCACGTAAACTGGATCCAACTTTTCAATCTGTATCATTTAATTTCCTCCGATTCTATTATAACACAAACAACAACTAATCCACCTGAGACTGGATAAAATCATTACAACTACATGTTATATACATACCTAGACATAAAAAACCAGCCGCTCAAAAATAAACGGCTGGTTTCTAATCTATTTCTCTACTGGAATCCAGACTTTCATTTGATAGTTTGGTGGCTCTTGTTTTGATTCTGCTGCATTACCAAACAGCATTTTCGTTTTTCCCACTTCTTCTACTCTTCTTTATAGTGAATACACAAATCTCTAAATTTATTATCTAGCGCTGCAATATCAAACAAGACTTTTGACAGTTTCTGATAATCTTCCTTGATACAAAATAGATGAGCTTGGCCGAACAACTTTGCTAAATTTTCTTTTAGTTCAGATCTGACCGTATCGTGGTCTTTTAAGAAGTTGCTCATGTATAGATTTCTGATAGAAGCTAATTTGAAACTAAAGTATTGATGAAGATGCTTTTGTTCTTCATTCAAGCCATAGTCCGCTACCGACTTAGCATATCTTGCTATCACATTCTCCTCGCCATGTTCATATTGTTGCTTCATCAGCATAGATGTTTTCTGGTAAATCTCTTTGGAAGTAGGAAATTTGATTTTTTTGAAGTTTCCCCACATAGAGAAAGAACCTCTTTTATAGTCGATATTTTTAGCTTCCCAGGCTTTCGAAAATTCTGAGAAACTCATTTTCATACAAGCAAAGCCTGCTGGATCATGGAAATAGATAAACTCATCATCTAGATCATAAACCGAAACAAAATGGTCCACCCCATACAAATGAATATGATTGGGATTATAAGTGAGATAACCCATGTCCAAGGGGCCAAGAACAACAGATCCGGTAAGTAATAACTTACTTAAGATTTCTCTGATAGAGAGAAGATCCACCGCATTTGAATCCTTTATATAGTATTCATCATATGTAAAACCCAGAATGTCTAAAGAATGACTGATAGAACTATCTGGCATCCCATTATCAAAGAAGACTAAGGGGTGTTTTTCATCTTCCTTTACAATACTAGCGCCATTTCCCATCACCATAATGGCTTCCAAAAACTCAGGGCGAACATCATAACCATACGAATACAGCGCCATCGCAAGTGAATATGTATAACAAAGAGAAACGTCCCCAAAATACATCAGCATAGCATCATCCTCCTCTGTAATTGACACCCAAAAAATGACTTACAATCACCATTCTATCTTACCACCGGTATCCAGAGTTCCATTTGATAGTCTGGGGAGGACATATCACCCTCGGTGTAGACTTCAAAATCTGGTGCTCCTGAGTGGCGATAACCAGTTTCTGGGAAAAAGACTTCCAAAACATATTTCCAAGCATGGTGGATGCTGGCTGGTATAGCCCCCTTGACTGGTACGATGGCATATTCAGCTTCTGCGATTTCTTTGATTGACAGACCAAATTCTTCTGCTTTGGCTTTATCCGCCACATCATAAGCTGCCATATAGTTGATGATTTCGCCTTCTTTGACATCCGAGCAGACGCCAAAAGATTGGCCACTGCCCAGACTTTCCAGGCTTTCAAAGCTGTGATTGGCATAGAGCTGCTCCCAGGCAGACGGGCACTGGCTATTGTCAATAGCTTCCAATAGGACGCCTGCCACGGTAAATGCAGGTTTCTTTTGAATCTTGATATCCATGTTCTTTCCTCCTGTAATCTTTAAGGATAATTGAAGTCTAGGAAAGACGCGATAAGGTTTTCCATTTCGAACTTCTGAGGGAGTCGCACCATGGAATTTCTTGAAGGCTGCGCTGAAAGCATCCGAAGACTCATAGCCGTATTTCATCGCTATGTCAATGACTTTCTCAGAGCTTTCCCGCAAGTCTATCACAGCTTCTGACAGCCTGCGATTGCGCAAGTATTCTGCTAAAGTCATATCTGCTAGAATAGAAAAGAGCCTGCTAAAGAGAGCATAAGAATAGCCCGATAGCTGCTGAAATTGCTGCAAGTCCACTTCTGCGTCCAACTTACTTTCCAGATATTCCATGGTTCGATTGAATTGATGCATCATATTCTTTTCTTCCTACCTCCTATCTATAGTCTAGCAGATCTAAGATACTTCTGCCCTAGAATTTTTGTACAAGATTTAGAGGGGGATTCTACAACCTATCCCGTAGCTTCTCCACAAAGAGATAAGCTGCTGGGCAGGTCAGGGTATTTTTGATTGTCAGATGATTAATCTGATGAATCTTCTTGCGGTCTGTATGAGGGAACTCTCGACAAGCCTTTGGACGAACATCGTAGATCGAGCAGAGATTGTCTCCACCTAAAAAAGGACAAGGCATGGCCTTGAAGACCTTGTCACCGTCTTCGTCTACCTGCAGAAATTCCTCTTCAAAAGCCGGCAGCTTCATCTTGAAATACTTGGCAATGCGGACAATATCAGCTTCCTTAAAGTCTGGTCCCAGCGTCTTGCAGCAATTGGCACAGGCTGTACAGTCAATCTCCTCAAAAACCTCATCATGGATTTGCTGGGCAATCTTATCTAGGTTTTTTGGTGGCTTTTTCTTGAGACTGGCTAAAAATTTTCGATGCTCTTTCTGCTTCTGCAAAGCTAGCTGATGGTACTTTTCAAGGTCGATTTCTTGGGTCATATATTTTTCTTTCTGTATTCAAATTGCTTTTATTATATCATAAAATGAGCCCTCTTAAATCTTATCAAACTCAAAGAATATTAGATATCCCATCTAACAAAAAAATCTGAGAACGAGTCCCAGATTTGCTTTTTATGAACTTAGAGAGTAATCATCAAATGCTGTCGCTAAATGCTTTTCCCACCGTCCTTGCTGACGCTCCAAGTATCTTCGATATAGGGGATAAATTCATACAGAGTGTCTTCATCGCCTTCAAAGGACATCATATAGACCTTATCGCCTTGTTTGAAGACCCAAACCGTTAGGTTTTGAGTGGATTTTAAAACAACATTAATCTGAAAGGCTTCATTTCCAGCTACGGTACTCTTTGCTCCCCAAAAATCATCAACTTCCTTATTATCCTTCCAGTGGTAGGCAATACGTTGGGCAATGGTTTCAGCGTTGAATTCTTCACCTTCTCCAATGTTAGCTTTTTCTTTTGTATAAGCGTTCATCGTGACAATGTTATAGCCACTTCCATCCGTATATTGGACACTATCGCCACCATCTACGTCTGTAAACTTAATCCAATTATCAGGAATACTAATATAGCCATAATCATCAGAGCCGACGCGCATAGTACCTGTTGTCTTTGACGAATCTTTTTCTTTACGACTGCTACTGCTTGTATCGCTGTCATCTCTCAGGGAAACCCGACTAGAAGAATCAGATGGTTTCCGACTGCTATAGCTCTTGATAAGGCTACAGGAAGACAGAGAAAGGCCGGCTAAGATTATCAGGGAGAGCAGAAAGTACTTCTTTTTCATGGTCATTCCTTCCTAAATCTAATAAATTTTACTAATACTAGTTTACCATATTTTTAGGACGGAAGGAAAGAGAGACATTGTCGCATCCGATTTCTTTTCCGTTTATAGGACTATGCTTTTTTAGCAGCCTTATTCCACTGGTACCATCCGACCAAGCTGTTGATTAAATAGATCAGATATTTCCCTTGAATTTGAAGGCTTTCACCCCACCAGAGGTAGATAGAAAAAATATTGGTCGCTGCCCAGAAAATCCACTGTTCGCGATAAACAGCCGTCATCAAGATTTGTCCTACACCATTTGTCGCATCTGTGATTGAATCTCTATAAGGACGATTGGCACCCACAGACTGATAAATCAAGCCAAAGACCAACCACCAAAGCACACTAAGCGATAGATATTTTGTCCATCCTTTGGCATCTAGCTTACGAGCAACAAACTCTTGCTTTTCTTTTTTAAACTGACCTTGGTAAATCCACACCAAGAGTCCAATTGGCTGCATGATGGTAAAGTAAAGAGTCGTCAGGACCTCGCCATAGAAGCCTTTCTGCAAGGCCAAAATCAAGTAAATCACAGAATTAATCAAACCAAAGAGATAATTGCTAGCCCGTCCTTCAGAAACGAAGATTACACAGATAATCCCAGTCAGACTGCAAATCATCCCCGTCCAATCCACTATGCGATGTTCATATATCAGCTCCAGCCAGAGCGGAAAACTCCCTAGAATCAAGAGATAAACCCATTGACCTAGACTGCGATGAGCAAACAAATCGTCCCAGATAAGCTTCAAGGTACCAGAAAAGCCGAGCTTCTTCATACTAGTCACCATGCGTTTATAGCCACCAGACATTTCAGAAAGCGTCAGCTTCATGTTTGCGATTTTCTTTTGGATATAAGTATTCATTCTTTCTCCTTTTGTTTTTTAAGAGCCGTGTCAAATTGACTTACGGATGCAACGCTCTATTATTTTCGAACACGCACAAGATTTGTCTTATGCAGTATTCATATTTTATCATATTCCTATTTCAGAAAATGTCAAGTAAAATCAAAAAAAGATTTCTTAACGTTCGGATTTCAAGAAAAGACCTACAGATTTTTGTAAGTCTTTTTGCTTGGATTTGGTAGTAGTCGAACGTTTTTTTCTGATTTATCACTATTTTTTTGTGAAGCATAATAAATGCATCATTAAAATTTGACGATTTATGATTGCGATAATCTTCATTAGACTTATAAGTAACAAGAGATAAAGCTATCAAGACCATTAGGAAGGTTAGAAGTAATTTTTGAGACTAGGACATCTCATAGCTGAAAATGCAGAATAATGAGCAAACTAGCCTCAAATAAGTATCAACTCAAATAGGAAATTCCTAGAACTATTGCGATAAGAACAAAACTAACAATGGAAAAGATTAATATTAGCAACTTAAAAATTTTATCAAGACCTACATAACGTTCTACGAAGGCTTTTTCAGGCTTCTCTGGATTATAATAAACCATCATGGCTGAACCTTTTGGGAATATTTCTCTCAACTGTAAATTCTGTCCATCGCTAAGAATATATTTCCTGTCAAAGACATCTTTTTGCTCTTTCTTCTTAGATGTTTCTATATAATATGCATATTCAAATTTTTTTCTGTATGTTTCCCCATTCACGAGATATTCTACAATAGGCAAAGGGATAGCCATTTCATTACAGCTATCATAATCAACCACTAGACCTGAAATTTTAGAAGTACATTTTTTCTGAATACTCTTCTCCCGTCGATAGAATAGGTATAAAACTAAATTTGTAAGGCCAATAAAGAAACATATGGCTATTATCAAAATAATCGGTTTATCCAAGATTTGATTCACACTCCTATTTCCTAGCTTGGATGAGTAACATCAACTGAAATTTTCTTAGCTTTTATAATTCAGGGTTTAGGCGAATAAAGTCCACCGGACTTTATTCCTCATCCATACTCAGGACACTGAGGAAGGCTTCTTGTGGGACTTCGACAGAGCCGATAGCTTTCATCCGTTTTTTACCGGCTTTTTGTTTTTCAAGGAGTTTCCGCTTCCGAGAAACATCACCACCGTAACACTTGGCTAAGACATTCTTACGCAAGGCCTTGATGTCTGTCCGAGCCACGATTTTCTGTCCGATAGCGGCTTGAATAGGTACTTCAAACTGCTGACGAGGAATGATTTTCTTGAGCTTGTCTACAATCAGCTTACCACGCTCATAAGCAAATTCCTTGTGAACAATGAAGCTAAGAGCATCAACCTTGTCACCATTGAGGAGAATATCCATCTTCACCAGCTTGGACGAGCGATACTCAGAAATTTCGTAGTCAAAGCTAGCATAGCCACGAGTAGAGGACTTGAGCTTGTCAAAGAAGTCAAAGACGATTTCAGCAAGCGGGATCTGATAGATGACATTGACCCGATTATCATCGATGTAGTCCATAGTCACAAAGTCACCGCGCTTGCGCTGAGCCAACTCCATTACCGCTCCGACAAATTCCTGGGGCACCATAATCTGCGCCTTAACATAAGGCTCCTCAATGGAATCAATCTTGGTCGGGTCTGGAAACTCGCTCGGATTGGACACATTAAGCGAGGCACCATCCGTCATATTGACCTTATAGATAACGGACGGAGCCGTCATGATCAAATCAATATTAAACTCACGCTCCAAGCGCTCCTGAATAACATCCATATGCAGCAAGCCTAAGAAACCACAGCGGAAACCAAATCCTAACGCCTGTGATGTTTCCGGTTCAAACTGCAGACTGGCGTCGTTTAGCTGGAGCTTTTCAAGCGCCTCACGCAGGTCATTGTATTTATTAGACTCAATCGGATAGAGACCAGCGAAGACCATAGGATTCATCTGCTTGTAGCCGTGCAGAGGTTCTGCGGCTGGATTATCCGCCAAGGTCACTGTATCCCCGACCCGAGTATCCTGTACCGTCTTGATAGAGGCTGCGATATAACCAACATCCCCTGTCGCTAAGAAATCACGTCCAATAGCCTTGGGCGTAAAGATGCCGACCTCAGTCACGTCAAAGGTCTTGCCATTGCTCATGAGCTGAATGGTATCTCCCGGCTTGACCACGCCGTCCATAACCCGCACTTGTAGGATTACCCCTCGATAGGCATCATAGACCGAGTCAAAAATCAAGGCCTTGAGTGGTGCTTCAACATTTCCAGTCGGAGCTGGAACTTTTTCCACAATCTGCTCTAAAATTTCCTCAATTCCGATGCCAGCCTTGGCAGAAGCCAATACGGCTTCGCTAGCATCCAACCCAATCACATCTTCAATTTCTGCCCGCACCCGCTCTGGATCCGCAGCTGGCAGGTCAATTTTATTAATAACTGGCAGGATTTCCAAGTCATTGTCCAGCGCTAGATAGACATTAGCCAAGGTCTGAGCTTCAATCCCCTGAGCTGCATCCACGACCAAAATAGCCCCTTCACAGGCCGCTAGCGACCGTGATACCTCATAGGTAAAGTCCACGTGTCCCGGCGTGTCAATCAAGTGGAAGATATAGGTTTCACCGTCCTTGGCAGTATAATTGAGCTCGATAGCATTGAGCTTAATGGTGATACCGCGCTCCCGCTCCAAGTCCATGCTGTCCAAGAGTTGGGCCTGCATTTCCCGGCTGGAAACCGTCTCAGTCGCCTCCAAAATCCGGTCAGCCAAGGTTGATTTCCCGTGGTCGATATGGGCAATGATGGAGAAATTGCGGATCTTCTCCTGACGTTTTTTCAAATCTTCTAAATTCATTTTTCTCATCCTTTTAGGGTATTCTATTTATTATAACACAAGACCAGTGATTTTTCCTATAGACTCGGACTTTCTCTATAAATTATGCTATACTAGTCAGAGAATAATTTTGGAGACACTTTATGATTAAAATTCTTGCACTTGATATGGACGGCACCTTGCTCAACAGCAAAAAAGAAATTCCCCAGGCTCACATCGAAGCTCTGCATCGAGCTATTGAAAAAGGAGTAAAATTGGTTCTCTGCACAGGCCGTCCCTTGGTCGGCGTCAAGCCTTATTACAACAAGCTGGGCCTTGCACAAGAAAACGAATATGTCATCGTGGACAATGGCTGCGCTACACATCAGACCAGCGAATGGAGTTTGGTGGACTGGCAAGAGCTTAGCGGTCAGGATATTCGCTATCTCTACAGCCTGTCTGAAAATAGCCCTGTCCAG
The DNA here is from genome assembly GCF_041431615.1 of Streptococcus sp. 27098_8_82. Lineage (NCBI taxonomy): Bacteria > Bacillati > Bacillota > Bacilli > Lactobacillales > Streptococcaceae > Streptococcus > Streptococcus sp. 27098_8_82. Next base: position 481,244 of record NZ_JAPVYB010000001.1, on the reverse strand, counting down.
CTGACTCTCTTTGATAAGGAGCATTATTTCGTCGTCGGAGAAAAAGCCAGTTCCTATGTCGTGAATGATGCTAGCCTAGTATTCACCACTCCAACCGAGATTAGTCTGGAAGAGGCTTGCAGCGGTAAACACAGAATGTTTCAAGCTATGTTTTTAGGCAGCCAAGAGCAGGTAGATGCTTTTGAAGCTGACTTTGGCCAAGAAATCTGCCAGCGTTTCAGCGGTGTTCGCTCCCAGCCGGTCATTTACGAGGCCATGCCATCTGGTGTAACCAAAGCCTTTGCCCTAGAGCGATTGGCTAAACAATTGGACGTCAATCCTCAGGAAATCATGGCAATCGGAGATGCTAACAACGACATCGAAATGCTGGAATATGCTGGCCTCGGTGTAGCCATGGGCAATGCTTCAGACCATGTCAAAAGCCTAGCCGATGCCGTCACAGATAGCTGCGAGGAAAATGGGGTCGCTACAGCTATTGAGAAGTTTATTTTGAACTCATAAAAGTATAAATCCCCAGAAGTGAAACTTCTGAGGATTTTGTTTTCAATCTAAGAATTAGCCCACTTTGAGGCTAATTTTTTTCTTTATTTAATAACAGCAAAACCAGCGGTCCAGTTGATTTTCTCACGTACAGCAAGTGTTATTTGCAAGAAACCCATTGCCTCTAACTCACGGGCACGTTTGAGCTCTCCCGCATCAATCGTATCTAAACCACCTTCTTGGATATATCCAGCAAGAATTTTCTTTGCTTCTTGGTCATCCGATGCCAATTGAACAGTTGTTTTTTCTTTACCAGCGACTTGTTTCGAAGCAATTGTCGCCGCAAAATTTGTGTTAAAAGCTTTGACCACTCGAGCTTCAGGAATTAACTTAGCAATTTCTTCTGCTGCCGAACTCCCAGCTGGTGTAAGCAATTCATCCATATTCTCAAAGTTTACAGGGTTAGAAATATCTACTAAGATTTTTCCAGCGAGCTCTGCTTTATTAGCTTCAAGAATGCTTGCAATTGCAACGTATGGAACAGCCAATACAACAATATCACCCGCACGTTTTGTAAGACCTTCTTTCCCTACAAAATCAACTTCATGTCCACCTGAAGTGAATACACTTGCGATTGCTTGTCCCATATTTCCTTGTCCAAAAATTGTAATGTTTGCCATAATATATTCCTCCTTTTAATTTACAAAATTTTGTTGTAATGTTATTTATTACATCTAAAATTATAACACATCAGATTGTAATGTCAATGATTACAACTCGGAAAACTTAAAAAAATTTCGAGTTCCTAAAATCACTAGTATTTTTTCCAAAATAACATACAAAAAAGCTAGTCATAATATCTAGACTAACTATGTTTAGGGAGCAAACATAGTTTAGAGTTTAGCAGCCCTTGAATTGCTTCCCATTTTTCGAGAATGAAACAGTCACTTACCAAGACATTCGGCAGTTTTGAAAACATGGACTTGAAACAAAAAAGGAAGAGTGCTGTAGCTTCCTTTTTTGTGCTATAGTCTTGGTACTTGGAAATCAGAAAATTTCTATTCCTTTCTCTTTCAAATTTTCCAAGCATTCTTGCAGATAGGTTGCGTCATGCTCCGGATAAATAGGATGTTCTAGCTCCTCAGCTGGCAACTGCTGGTAAGGAGGGCAAGTCTTGCCACGGTAGTCTTTATCCAGCCAAACGGGATCCGGCTGATAGCCCCTTTGTTGCATTTCCTCCATAATCAAGAGGTGATAAGCATAGAGGCAATAAGGACTGTGCTCAAAAACATAGTTGACCGTCGCATGCGGCTTGCCCCAACCTCGTCCACGCAAGGCTGCACACTCTCGATGCTGACCTAAAAGCTGCTGGCGCGGAAGTTTTTCAATTAAATCTTGGTGCCAAAGTCTCACGATTTTCTCCTTCTAGAATAATCTTATAAAATCATCAACGAATATGAACAATCAACTCTTGGGCAGTTTTCCTGCTTTCTCCAGCATTTTCTTGACAAAATACGGCATCTTAACATTCTCGCGCCCCTTTTTCTCAATCAGCTTCTTGACGAAATCTGGCATTTTCAGCTCTGCATCCTCTGCAAGAATCTGGCAGCTCTCCTCCGACGGCTGCAATTCATCGAAGGTTTCTTCTTCTGGAAAGCATTCTTTGAAGGGTTCATGCTCATGGCGGCGGATAGTTTGAATCAGGGCGTCAATTAAACGGTCGTCTGCATTGGGCATAGGCGGTCTATGATAAGCAACACCCAGTTCATCGCAAAGTTCCTTACACTCCACGTCATTGTCAAAAAGGACCTCTATATGCTCACTGATAAAGCTAATCGGCACAAAAATATAATGCTGCGGAAGTGTTTCTTGCTGGCGCATATAGTCCAGCACGTCAGGTTTGATCCAAGGGAGTCCGATGTCACTCTCACTTTGCCAAACATTGAGATAATCCTCTTCTGTCAGACCTAACCTTTCAGCAATCAAACGGGCATTGTCATAGATCTGATCAATGTAAGGATCTCCGAAATCCAAGGCCAGAATAGGCACACTGTGGGCTGAGAAGAAAATCTTGAAGGTCTCTTCTCTAACCTCTTCTGTAAGAATCTTTCTCAGCTCCTCTGCCCAATAACCAAGAATAGCTTCTTCCTGATACCATTCCTTAATGATATTAAAGCGGATGGAATCACTCTGGATAAACTTCTCATAGCCCATGACAGAATAGTAAGAAAAATGAGGCTCTAGAATCAAACAGATACAATCCTCAATACCATCCTCTTCCATCTGCTCAATCACATCTGGAATAAAAGGACATGAGAATTTATTGGCAAAATAAACCGCATACTCGCCAGCCAAACGCTGACTAACCTTTTCAACCTCTTCTAGACTGATACGCTGCAGAGGCGTTCCACCGATGAGGACATAGTTATCATAGAGGGTCTGAATTTCATGGTCTTGCGGCCTGACACCGCGGCGAATATTGGTAAAAAATTCAGCCACTCCCTCAAAGCTAATCTCCTCTGGCGAGCCAAAAGTCATCATTAGAATTGCTTTCTTCATCATCTTTCCTCTTCAGTCACACCGAGAAAGCCAAGCTGGCTTTCCAATGACTTTCTTGTAATCACTTTCATTTTAACATCTTAAAAAAGACTTGAATAGACCAAAAAACCTATTCCTTGAAAAGAATAGGGAAATTTAATAATTCAGACACTTTAATATTGGAAGTATGCTTTAATAGTTTGTTGAGTTTTCCAGTTATAAATCAACCTTGAGCAGCTGCCCAAGCTCTTGATAGAGAATTTCTGTAGGCTGATATTCTTTGCTTTGCTGGGCAAGAGTTTTCAACTGAGACCAGTCCGGGCGATTCGTCAATTCCTTAAAAAGGCGCTGCACTTCTGCATCGGTCTTTCTGCGAGCAACTAGCCCCACCTGAGCTAGCTCAGCACGAACGGCATTGTCAAACTGGTCATAATCCTGCGGCAAAATGAGACTGGGAATCTCATGCTCAATACAGGCCATCATGATACCCGTCCCCGCATGGTGAATGGCAAAATCTATCTTATCCAGAATATCTGTATAAGGCAGATAGTCAAAGAGCAGCAGGTTTTCCGCCAGTTTGCGAGGAACATTTCCCAAGCCACTAGCTTCTCCCAAGGTGACGTAAAAGAGGTAATCTGGGTAGAGTTGGCTCAGTTTTTTCGCCCGCTCCACCATGCGCTCCTTCTCCCATTTCAAATGCGTACCGCAAGTCACTAAAACCCGCTTCTTATCGGTCTCAAAATAAGACTCATGTGCTTCAGGCAGACGATCAAAGGACAGGCATTTGTAGCCAACCCAGCGAAGATGCTTAGGAAAATCATCTCGAAACTCCAGCTCTTTCATGCCCAAAGCCAAGATAGAGTAAGGCGAATAAATAGCTTCTGTGCCGTCTTCCCTATAAAGTTTAAAATCTTGATAGTCTCCCAAACTCTTCCGAACTAAAGCAAAAGCCATTTTCTTTCCACAGCGAATAACTTGCCTGCCCAAGGCATCTCTGAACTTGTATAAGGCACCCTGATGAGGTTTCCATCCTCCCAAATAGGTCGGCGTTGTCGTCCGGCACTCAATCGCAACCGGACTCGGAATTGTGGTTATCCAGGGGATGTCAAAGCGATCAGAAATCAGACCTGCTGGTGAAGCAACAAAATCTGCTATGACCAAATCCGGTTTACCACCCTCTTGCCAAATTCGATTTAATTCGTCTATAACCTCTGGAATTAGTCTAGAATTGGCCCGAAACTGCTGATAGGCAATCAAAAGATTGCTTTGCTGCGGAGTATTGGCGATGTCTTCCATCACGGTCGGTCTTTCTGGAAAGAGGGCCAGACAGTCAAAACCAATTTCCTCTACTAGCTCTTTCTTTTGGCAGCCAGTGATAACCCGAATCTGAAAACGTGGATCCGCTAGCAGAGGCTTAACTAAGGTCAAAGTAGGCAGTAGGTGGCCACTAAATGGCACACTAATCACATCAATCTTTATCACTTTTTCTAATCCATTCATAAACTAATCCTTTCACATCTTCCCTGTATTCATAATCAAAATGATTGCTATCCACCATCACATCAGCTGGATGGCCATCTAAAAATCTGCTGTAAATATCCTTCCTGCCCTTGATGACCAGCAAGTCAATATCCTTGCTATTTAGGAGTCTCCGTGAAACAGGCCCTAGCGCAATCACCCTCAGTCTAATCGGCAGATTTTCCTCACCCAAGCCCTTCAGCCACTGGGTTAGCATATTGAGCCCAGAGCTTTTGCAGATAATGACAGCATCCTCAGCATCCAGTAAAGGAGATATATGACGTTGCAAAGCCTCCTGAAAGCGAGAATTGTAGAGAGTATGCCCATAGTAACGGATATTGGAAATGGAAGCTGTCAGCAAGGAAATTTGGGTTTGTCGCTCATGCTCAAATCTCTGGTTAAACGGAAAATTGCTAGCCACCACTGAGAAATCTGGTGGACAAATTTGTTCAAGAAACTCAAGTTGTCCTGCAGTCAGACTAGCGCTCTCCAAATGACTGCTGCCACTGAGAAAAAGCAAAACTTTGCTTGATTTTAACATGGTTTGGTCTGGCGACAGAGCATCCAACTTATCCAAATACTGCTTCATCTTACTCATAGCGGATTTTCCCATCCGTCACTCGAATCTTCCTTCCCCGCCAGTTAATCACCCGCGGACTGAGCAAGACATAGAGGAAAAGCCAAGGCAAGACTAGGTCGTTCAGCACCTCGTAGAACACTTCATCAGGATACGGCCGAGCAGTTAGGATAAGGCGACGATATGCCAGCATCCAAACCGCTTTGATCAAGAGCAAAAGCAAAGCCAGAAGTACAAAAGGCCAGCCAAGAAAGAAACTAATGAGCAAGGCAGGAAAGGACAGAAAACTAGGAAGAACAATTAAAATAATAACCTTCCAGTCCAAGTGCTCCTTCAGATAGATAGAGCTAAAAAGCAGCCAACGCTTCATTTGCAGCAGATATTGCTTGGCATCCTTGATAGTAGTCCGGACATTACAGGTCACCCGCGTCTGGATAATCTCCACTCCCTTGCTGCGCAGAAAATCCGCTACAGCCAAATCATCACATAGGTAGTCTTTTATAGCACTGAAGAGCTGCTGCTCTCTAGCTAGTTCAAGTGGCAGGATGTAGAACATTCCATTAATCGAGTGATTGGCTTTGACTTCTGCCATGGTAAAATAAGTAATGAAAGAATTTCCATTGACAAAAGCCGCTACTAGCTTGGACCAGAAATTACTTCTCTCTTGATTATAGGGAATGCCTGTCAAAATAACATTCTCACCTAGATAGTCTGTCAATTCTCCCATTTTTGAAAAATCAATGACACTGTCGTCATCGAGAACAATCAGATATGGCCGGGTCAGCCCATCTATAATCTTCTCAATCTTATAACTCTTAGGATTAATCCCCTGAGGGACATCCCCCATGAGAAAAACGCGAATACGCTGGGCATAGGAAGGGTTTTGACAAATCTTATCAGCCACTCGCTGCGCCTCTGGGTCAGACTGATCAATCAGCCAGTAAAACTCAACTGCTTCTGTCTGCTGGAGATTGGCTAGTAAGTCATTTTCCAAACGAGGATCACCAGATAGGATGGGCTGGACCACCGTATAAAGCTTCTCTTGAAAGTCTGATGAAGAGCTCTGCCCTTTTTTCAAATAAGCCAAAGACAAGAGCCAACGCAAGATAAAGAGAAACAGATAAGCAGCAGTCAGCAGGAGAAAAATAAGTTTCATAATCAAAGCCCCTTTCGTAGATATGCGCCAATCAAACGGATAATCCATCTTTGCGGAAGTAGCTTCATGAGCCAAGCCAGTAGTCGATATCTCTTGCCCACTATAGCATAGGAACGGCCTTGCTGAAGGAGTCTGATGATCCGCCGTGCCGCTATCACTGGGCTCATTTGCAACTGACTTCCACCCAAAGCATCCTGCAGCTCTGGAGGAAAGATAGAAGTCCGAACCGGTCCCAGTATATAAAGACAAACTGTCATTTCAGAGCCTTTGAGGCGCAGCTCTTCTTGCAAGGCTAGACAGTAGGTCTGCAAAGCGGCCTTACTGGCGCTGTAAGCCGCCAGATAAGGATGGGGACAAAGCGCTGCCAGAGAGGAAAGTTGGACAAGTCTTATCTTGCGATTGCGCTCCACGATTTGCCTCATCAGTCGAATCGGCGCTTGGTAATTGACCTGCCAGAGGGCATTTTCATCTGCTTCCGAAAGAGATAGCGCTGGACCAAAGTTCGCCAGACCGCAGCAATTAATCAGTAGATCTGCCTCTAGCTGCTGAGCAAAATCGTCTACCGCAGCTGCATCCAGCAAATCCAAAACTCTACAGGAAAGCTTAGCTCTAACTCCAGACAAGTCCTCTTGCAACTGAGTGAGGTTCGCTTCATCTCTGCCAACCAAGACAAGCTGGTCTGTCCTTTGAGCCAGTTCTTTAGCTAGCTGACGACCTATACCTCCCGAAGCCCCCAAAATCACAGCTTTGCTGATTGTTTTTTCCAATTGCATAGATATAGTTTACCAGATTTTGACAAGATATAAAACTAATTGCTAGATTTTACCTTTGCCCTCAAGAAACGAAAAACATTTCTCACTCTCCCCTGAATATGCTAAAATAGATTTAAATGAAATGAAAAAGGAGCATTTATGAAATATCCTAATCTTTTAGAGCGTTTCCTGACCTATGTCAAGGTCAACACGCGCTCAGACGAGACATCTACTACTACACCCAGCACTCAGAGTCAGGTGGACTTTGCCAAAAATGTCCTCATCCCTGAAATGAAGCGGGTCGGTTTGGAAAATGTTTATTACCTACCCAATGGTTTTGCAATTGGAACTCTGCCAGCCAACGACCCTAGATTTACCCGCAAGATTGGCTTTATTTCCCACATGGATACGGCGGACTTCAACGCAGAAAACATCCAGCCACAGATCATCGAGAATTATGACGGCGGTGTGATCCCGCTGGGGCAATCCGGCTTTAACCTAGATCCTGAGGACTTCGCCAGTCTCCATAAATACAAGGGCCAAACCTTAATTACGACTGACGGAACCACACTTTTGGGAGCAGACGACAAGTCAGGTATTGCTGAAATCATGACTGCTATCGAATACCTCTCTACTCATCCAGAAATCAAGCATGGAGAAATTCGAGTTGGCTTTGGACCAGATGAGGAAATCGGTATCGGGGCTGATAAGTTTGACGCTGAGGACTTTGATGTGGACTTTGCCTACACAGTAGATGGCGGACCTCTAGGTGAGCTCCAGTACGAAACCTTTAGCGCTGCTGGAGCAGAGCTGACCTTTCAAGGTCGCAATGTCCATCCGGGAACTGCTAAAGACCAGATGGTCAATGCTCTCCAGCTGGCTATTGACTTCCACAACCAGCTGCCAGAAGCGGACCGACCAGAGAAGACTGAAGGCTACCAAGGCTTCTACCACCTGATGAACCTGACCGGTACTGTCGAAGAAGCACATGCTAGTTACATTGTCCGCGACTTTGAGACAGAGGCTTTTGAAAATCGCAAGGCTGCTATGCAGGCTATTGCTGACAAGATGAACCAAGAGCTGGGCAGCGAGCGTGTTATCTTGACCCTCAAAGACCAGTATTACAACATGAAGCAGGTCATTGAAAAAGACATGACCCCTATCCATATCGCCAAGGCGGTTATGGAAAGTCTGGACATCCAGCCTATTATCGAGCCTATCCGTGGCGGAACTGATGGCTCTAAAATTTCCTTTATGGGCATCCCGACACCTAACCTCTTTGCCGGCGGCGAAAACATGCACGGCCGCTTCGAATATGTCAGCCTAGAAACCATGGAACGCGCTGTCGATACCATCATCGGCATTGTTTCCTATCAAGATTAAAAACGAAACCACAGAAATTACGAGGAATTTCTGTGGTTTTTTTGTGATTTGTAGAGAAAAGCTACCTCACCATTATAATTTGCAGAGAATAATACATTCAGCGAATGAAAACAGCATACCAGTCTTTAACTGAGTAACCGAATTGTTTCCGATATTGTTCAGAATAATTAAAAAGATAATAGCCTCTCAGAAGGTCAATGGAAAAGACATATACAGCAAATAAAAGAATCGCAGGCACAAAAGGTGTGACAATAGCATTGATTGCCCCCCTAGTATCACTTCCTGTCGAACGATCAAATAACACTAAAAACGCAGTAATTCCCGTTCCCCTATAAAAATGAGGCCATCAGAGACTTTCTCTGTAAACAAAGCTGATAAAGGAACAAATGTTTCCCTTTTTCTACCGATTCTCTTATTTTTCTAGGAACGGTTCTCATGAGATAATAGCAGACAATTACAAACAGAAATCCCGATAGAATTCCTAGAAGATTTCTTCGTGAAGCTATTGATAAAGTTAAACAAATTTCCATTATGAATATTAACAAAAGCATATAACAAAAAGTTATATATTTTAAAATCATTGGATTGTTTCTATACTTTATAGAAGAAATAATATAAATGATGTAAAACATAAGGAACATAAGAATTAAAGGTACATTGAACCAACTGAAATTTTGCGTAGTATATATAGTATCACCGCTTAATAGTACAGGAACTACTAAAGATAAAACATATAGCAAGATTGAAAACAATGCAAATCCTATGAAGCGTTTATAACTCCCTTTGGTCTTTACTTTATTTATAATATCTTCATTAACGAAAGATTGACTTTCTTCAAATGTATAATTGAATAATCTCATTTTAATATTCCTCTCCAAGCAACGGTCAAATCATTCCAATAATAAGCATACCTTGCCAATCCTTATTATTTTCTCTGTTTATTTTAACACAATATCAATCAAATAAGTATAGGGTTGTGAAAATCAAAAACGAATGATGGTCTTAGACTTGACTTGGTCTTCATCATTCGTTTGATTGTTGTTTTACATTAAAATGTAAGCTTAGCTAATCTGAACAGTTTTCTGTTGCCCGTCTGCTCCTGTAAAGCTGATGCTTCTGGTTGCTGGATTATAGCTGAAAGTCTCTGGGCTGACACCGTAGAACTGAGAAAGTTCCTGCAATTTCTGGTTGAATGCTTCCTCTGTCATGCCAAAACTCGCTGCTAAGCTTGATTGACCAATTGGGTTTGTTGCTGTCAAAGCTTCTGCTGGTTTGTCAGATTGGTTTTGAGCTGCTTCTCTAGTGGTAGATTCGGAAGGTAGATTGCCATTTTGCGCAGTTTCTGGAGCACTGCTGCTTGATACCTGACCAGAAGCACGCTGTTCAGCCAGTGCTTTCAAGAAACCTTTTTGTACCGCATAGGCATCTGCTGCTTGACGCTCGTCTTCTGACAAGTCCTTCTTGTAAATATAGTGCTCGTGATCCAGATGGGCTACACGATAGCCTTGCTCATCGGCTCCGACCATATCCTGCAGATTAAAGTGATAGTCATCATCGTTGCTATGCTGAGAATCGGACTCGCTTGTTCCCTTAGGATTGACAAGTGACTTCTGGAAGGCCAGGATTTCCTTAAGCAGCTCTTTCTTGTCTGTAGCTCTCTGTCCAAGCTTATCAAAAAGCTGGTCCAGCTGCTGGTATTGCAGCTCACTTCCTTGATTCTTTTCCAAATACTGATGGATAGACATGAGAAGATTATAAAGCTGTTGATAAGCTTCCTGATTTTCCGTATTAGATGGCTCTTCCTTTTGTCCAGCAATGGTCCGGCTCATCTGGTCCAAAAGCTTCTGACTTGCTGTCAGCAGAGCTTGCTTATCTGAGCTGCTGATCTTTAGTTCCTTGCCTAGTTCCAAGATTCTAGCTGCATAGTCTGCTCGGCTGTTCTGGTCCTTTACTTCTCCTAGCAATTCCTGCGCTTTTCCAAGGAAGACAATTGCTTGGGCACTCTTCTCGCTATCATCTGAGGTGCCAAAATCATCATAAATCCCCTTCAAAAAGTCATAAATCATGGCTTTGTAGGTTGGCTGATCGGGCTCTCCCTGATCCAGCTCTGTCTTTTCAGAGGACGGAGAAGGTCGGCCGCCAGCAAGGGCTGCTGCAATCTCTTTTTTAGTTTGATAGAGAGCAGGAAAAAGCTGCTGGAGATTGGTCGCTTCTATAAAGGCTTGGGACTTATAGAGAGTCAAGGTCAGCCCAGCTGCTTTTCTGCGCAGCTCAGGGCTCAAGCGACCATCCTCCAATGCTTGGTAGAAATAATGAATATACTCAACCGCTGTGACGCCTGTCCTATCATGATAATCTTCTAAAGCGGATAATACTTGTCCTATCTCTGCCATTTCAGCTTGATTCTGCCCAGCATAAGCATTTTGCAGACGCTGCAGCAAGTCAGCTTTCTTCAGCCCATAGCTATCCGTGTCAAGTCGGTTCATTCTCTCCAAAAGTCCTTGATAGCTCTTGTCCAGCTCGGTCTCTTGGATTGGGTTGACCGTCTGATCCACATGGATAAACTGCTTATCAAAGTTATCCAGACTGCTCAGATAACCAGCTGTTGAGTTGCTTGGCAGCTTCTTCATGGTTTCTACAAACTGCCCCAAAGCAAGCTCAATCCGCCGCTGCATAAGAGGATCATCGGCATAGAGACGCTGACTGTCTGCTTTTAGGCTTTCTACTTTTTGCAAAACAGCAGCCTCATCATAATCGCCCTGCTCATACTTAGATTGAATCTGAGGCAGACGATTTTTCAAGGCTTCTGCTGCGCCCTTGGACTGGATTTTGATATAGTGGTTATGGTCGCCATGAGGAATAACAAACTGACCATCTTCCACCTGCAGACTGTAAGGCGAAAGACCTGAGCGCAAGGCTGTTGTGTAGAGTTCATTCATGAAGTCCAGCTCTGCATTACCCGTTACCAGAGGAATACGAACATGCTCCTTGCGAACAGCATAGGGGTGGATATGAGTCGGATCGTAGGCTTGGTCAGGGTTATTAAAGACAAAGAAACCGTTTGAGATGCGAACCGCCTCCTTGGGAACGCCATAGGTCTGGGAGATATAAGCAATCTTTTCCTCATCGCTGGCATCGCGTGAATAGCGTTCAGCGTCATTGACTGCTGCTGACGGTTTTACTGGTTGCTGCTTGGCCAAGACCTTCTCAGCTGCTTGAATCTGTTCAGCAGTCAAGTCTTTCTTGTAAAAGTAATGAGCATGGTCTCCGTGCGATACCATGTAGCCTTGGTCGTCCTTGCCAATAACAGCCTCCGCATGAAAACCATGGTCGTGCTCAGGCTGTGACGGTAGCTGAGGCTTCAAAGCTTGCAGTGGATCGCCCAGCGGCTCGTAAGTATAGCCAATAGGAATCAAGCGGGCAATCTTCGCTTCCAAGTCTGACAGCTTGTCATAAGGAATGAAATGATGGTGGTCTCCGTGGGGTATAACGACTCCATTTTCTGTCCGACGACTGATTTTCAGCGGGTCAAACACCACGCCGTCTCCTTCATGATAGCGCTGAGACTGAGGCAGGGCATAGAGTTGCTGCAGCAGACTTGATATGGATGGCTGAGATGGTTGAGACGGCTGAAGCGGATTGGATGGACTCGGCTGAGTAACCGCTAAGCCAGGACTTGGCTGCTCAATCTTTGAATGATTTGGCAGCTGTGGAGACGGATTTGAGACGGCTCCACCCTGATTGATAGCACTATTTTGATTCCATGTGTTGGAAGAAGCAATCGTCCTGCCGTAGTCAGGCGGATTCACCCTTCCGCCAGCCTGCCTGCTATTCCAGTAGCTCTGAGCCGCAGCCAATTCTGCTGGTGACAGGTCGCTCTTAGGAATGTAGTGAAAATGCCCGCCATGCGGCACGATAAATGCATCGCCAGTATCCTCGATGACGTCAGAGGGACTGAACGTATAACCATCATCCGTCCTATATCCCCCTTGGCCTTGGTAAGAAACTCCTGCAAGATCTGCGGCTGTCTTTCCCGCAGCTAAGGACTTGCTGGGCTGGCTGAAATCGCGAGTCTTGCTTGATTTTGTTGTGGAAGATTTGCCACTATCGCCTTCTTGCTTGCTCTTATGCAGCTTCTTCTGCCGAGCAATCTCATCCACCGAGCGGACATTGCTGGTATGCTTGGCATCCTTGAGGTAGAGATAATACTTCCCCTCCACCTTGATGATATAACCATCCTTGACCTCATTGACAATATCTGCTTCCTGCAGCGTGTAGTTAGGATCTCGGATAATCAGCTCTTCGCTGATAATGGCATCAAAAGGCACCTTCCCGTCAAAGTAATGATAATGGTCTCCATGGGAAGTGACATAGCCCTGATCTGTGATTTTCACGACAATCTGCTCTGCTTCGATACCTTCTTCATCATTGATTTGATCAGATGTCAAATTTTTATCCGTCTTGTCGCCTGAAGTCTTGTCCTCAATATAGGCTACTTTGTTATCTTTGGTCTGAGGTCGGGGCTGAGCTTGCCATTGGATAAGCCCATAAGTTCCGACGCCGAGAGCTAATACAGCTGCTGAAACAAGGAAATATTTCTTTTTCATGGTTGTCTTTTATCCTTTCAAATCTTTAGCTAAAACAGCTAGATTCTTTTCTAAATTTTCTAAATAAGATAGTTGGTTGGCTGGGTCTGCTTCCAGAGGATTCAGCTCCTTGATTTGTACACCTGTCTCCTTGACCAAGGTTTGAGCCACTTTGGAAGAAGCATTGCTTTCCACAAAAATGGTCTTCACCTGATGCTCCTTGACAAAGTCTTCTATCTCTGTCAGCTGACGCGGACTAGGCTCCTGCTCCGGTGAAATACCAGCAATGCCCAACTGGGTCAGCCCGAAGCGTTTGGCTAGATAAGAAAATGCTGTATGCTGGGTGACAAAGGTCTTGTTGGGCACTTTATCGAAAATCTCCTGATAGCGTTCTGTCAGCTCCTGGGCCTCTTCTTGAAATTTTCGGGCGTTGGCCTGATAAGTATCCCGATGGTCGCTATCCAGCTCTGACAGCCTGTCGGCGATAATCTGGGCTTCCTCTGCGGCCTTCTGAGGATCCAACCAGGTATGGGGGTCATAGAGCGTCTTCTCATCCACTCCCTCTCCCGCTTGGACATCTTCCAAGCCTGCAACCCGATCCAGCTCCATTCCCTGGGAAGCCTCAAGGACTTGAACCTTGGAATTCTTGAGACTAGGATTCAGCTCGCTAGCCCAGGACTCCAAGGTACGTGAGTGATAGACAAAGACATCTGCATCATAGATGGCTGCCACATCATTGGCTGAAGGCTCAAAATCATGAATACCACTACTAGACTGAATCATGCGCACGTCATTCAGATCGCCTGATATAGCCTTAACCATCGAGTAAATAGGATAAAAGCTGGTTACAATCTTCAAGCCTTGCGACGAACTGGATGGACTGGATTCTTTTTGAGACTGACAAGCCCATAGACACAAGGCCAGGGCCAGCAGGCTAAGGCAAGCTGAGAATTTTAAAGCGCGTTTCATAATATCTCCTTAACTTATTATTAACCGGTTTATTAACTGGTTAATATAATACACTTTGTCAACTTCTTTGTCAAGCTTTTTAAGAAAATAAAGCAAAAAGGAAGTGGAATTCTTTCCCACTTCCTCTTTGCTTTTAATTTAATATATTTTGAAAAGTTATTTATTATGACTATTCAAGAATAGAATAAGATTGGACAGATGCATTTTTCAAGCTTAACTGTATGAAATTACTTTTCCGACGTACAGACAGTCAAATGACAATCTGGAATTGAAAACTCCATCTCTATATCGCCTCTGTAGTGAAACTGCGGCTTTCCAGCACTTTCAGCATGGCATCGGCCGTGTCCAAGGCTGTGAAGAGTGGTACTCCGTGCTCAATAGCTGAGCTACGGATAATTTGTCCATGCTTATCCGCTGTCCGCTTGGTTCCGACCGTGTTGATAATAGCCTGAACCTTGCCCTTGCGGATATAGGCTGGAATGTCTTTGTCATCATCACTGCCGATTTTTTCCACCAGACGGACGTGTAGACCATGATTTTCAAAATAGGAGGCTGTTCCCTTTGTTGCCCAGATACCATAGCCAATATTGGCAAAACGCTGAGCCAGCTGCAGGGCTTCTTCCTTGCTGTCGTCTGCAATAGTAAAGACGACATTACCAAAGTTTGGCAGATGGAGATAGGAAGCCTCAAAAGCCTTGTAGAGTGCTTTTTCGAGCGTGCGATCGCTGCCCATGACTTCACCAGTAGACTTCATTTCAGGTCCCAAGAGACTGTCGACCTTCGCTAGCTTGGTAAAGGAGAAGACCGGCGCCTTGATATGAACCATGGAACTTTCTGGATGGAGACCGTCTTCATAGCCCAGCTCTGCCAAACTTTCTCCAAGAATCAAACGAGTCGCTACTTGTGCCATCGGAATATCGGTCACCTTGGACAAGAAAGGAACAGTCCGGCTGGCCCGTGGATTGACCTCAATGACATAGACCTGCTCATCTTTGATAACGAACTGAATATTCATCATGCCGATACAGTTCAGTCCCAGAGCCAAACGCTTGGTATAGTCTGCAATGGTATCCTTGACTTTCTTCGATAGGGTTTGCGGCGGATAGGCTGCCATGGAATCCCCCGAGTGAACCCCTGCCCGCTCGATATGCTCCATAATCCCTGGAATCAAGACCTGACGGCCATCAGAAATGGCATCTACTTCGCACTCATCACCGACAATGTAAGAATCCACCAAAACCGGATGGTCTGGACTAGCCTTAACCGCTGTCCGCATATAAGAGCGTAGATCCGCTTCGTTTTCTACGATTTCCATAGCACGACCACCCAAAACATAGGAAGGCCGCACCAGAACGGGGAAGCCGATCTTACGAGCAGCCTCTACCGCTTCCTCTTCATTAGTGGCCGTCTGACCTGGCGGCTGCGGAATATCCAGCTCCTTCAGAGCTTGCTCAAAGAGATCCCGATCCTCAGCCCGATCCAAGTCCGCTACTTGGGTACCTAAAATCTTAACACCAGCCTTGGACAGTGGCTCTGCAAGATTAATGGCTGTCTGCCCACCAAACTGAACGATAACCCCTTTAGGCTGCTCCAGCTCAATGACATTCATGACATCTTCAAAGGTCAGCGGCTCAAAGTAGAGCTTGTCAGAGACAGAAAAGTCAGTCGATACAGTCTCCGGATTGCTATTCATGATAATCGCTTCGTAGCCAGCTGCCTGAATAGCCTTTACAGAATGAACGGTCGCATAGTCAAACTCGACTCCCTGCCCGATTCGGATAGGACCAGAACCCAGCACCAGAACTGATTCCTTGCTGGATTTGATAGATTCATTTTCAAAACCATAGGTAGAGTAGAAATAAGGCGTCGCAGACTCGAACTCAGCAGCACAAGTATCTACCATCTTGTAAACCGGCACAATCTTCTGCTCCTGCCGGATGCGACGTACCTGCTCAGCTGTTGTGTCCCATAAGGCAGCAATCTTAGTATCCGCAAAGCCATTTTGTTTGGCTTTCTTAAGGACATAGCTATCTCCGATATGACTGGCCAGTTCCTGCTCGATTTCGTAAATATGGAGCAGCTTATCTAGGAAAAAGACATCAATCTTGGTCAGCTCAGCAATTTCATCTGGACTGTAACCACGACGAATAGCCTCTGAGATATAGAAAAGTCGGTCATCTTGCGCTTTGACAATCTTCCTCATCAGCTCATCATCGCTTACTTGACTGAGAGCAGGCAGCTCGTTGTGGTCCACACCAACTTCCAAAGAACGGCAGGCCTTGAGCAGACTCTCCTCAATATTGCGGCCGATAGCCATGACTTCCCCCGTCGCCTTCATCTGGGTTCCCAGACGGCGCTCACCCTGCTCAAACTTATCAAATGGAAAGCGTGGAATCTTAGCGACCACATAGTCCAGAGCCGGCTCAAACATAGCATAGGTAGAGCCTGTCACCGGATTAATGATTTCATCCAATGTAAGTCCGACTGCGATTTTCGCCGCCAGCTTGGCAATCGGATAGCCGGTCGCCTTAGAGGCAAGGGCTGATGAGCGGGAAACCCGTGGATTGACCTCGATAACATAGTATTTGAAACTATGCGGGTCCAGAGCCAGCTGCACATTACAGCCCCCCTCAATCTTCAACGCACGGATAATCTTGAGGCTGGCGTCCCGCAGCATCTGGTATTCATAGTCTGAGATGGTCTGACTAGGTGCAAAAACGATAGAATCACCTGTGTGGATTCCGACTGGATCAAAGTTTTCCATATTACATACGACCAGCGCATTGTCTGCACCATCCCGCATGACTTCGTATTCGATTTCCTTAAAGCCCGCTATAGAGCGCTCAATCAGACACTGAGTAACCGGAGAGAGTTTGAGGCCGTTTTCTGCAATTTCCTGCAGCTCTTCTTCATTGCTACAGATACCGCCACCAGTTCCTCCCAGTGTAAATGCCGGACGGACAATGACTGGATAGCCGATGCCAGCCGCAAATTCCAGTGCTTCATCAACTGTATTGACAATTTCTGACTCAGGGATGGGCTGGCCTAGCTCTTCCATCAGCTGCTTGAAGAGGTCTCGGTCTTCCGCTTGGTCAATAGCTGATAACTTAGTCCCCAAGAGTTCCACTCCCAGCTCTTCTAAAAGCCCTGACTTGGATAGTTCCATGGCCATATTGAGTCCGGTCTGGCCACCCAGAGTAGGCAGCAGAGCATCTGGCCGCTCCTTACGCAATATCCGCGCAACAAACTCCAGCGTGATAGGCTCGATATAAACTCGGTCCGCAATTTCCTTGTCCGTCATGATGGTTGCTGGGTTAGAATTAACCAAGACAACACTGTAGCCCTCTTCTTTCAAGGACAGGCAAGCCTGGGTCCCAGCATAGTCAAACTCCGCAGCCTGACCGATAACAATAGGACCAGAACCGATGACCATAATTTTCTGAATATCTTTACGTTTTGGCATAGTGCACCTCTCAATCTTGCTTCCTAGTATGCCTGATGGGCATCCATCATTTCCATAAACTCATCAAAGAGATAGTCTGCATCATGCGGTCCCGGCGCAGCATCTGGGTGGAACTGCACAGAAAAGGCAGGATAATCCCGATGTCGCACACCTTCGACGGACTTATCATTGATTTCTTCATGTGTCACAATCAGGCATTCTGGCAAATCCTCACGGCTGACGGCATAGCCGTGATTTTGACTGGTAAAGTCAACTCGTCCGGTCGCAATCTCGCGTACCGCATGGTTGAAACCACGGTGGCCAAACTTCATCTTATGCGTCTTAGCACCGTTAGCCATGGAGAAGAGCTGATGTCCCATACAGATCCCGAAAATTGGAATTTCGCCCTGAACACCACGAATCATGTCCAGAGCCTCCGGCACATCTTCTGGATTGCCCGGTCCATTGGACAGCATGACGCCGTCAGGATTGAGCTGGAGAATTTCCTCAGCGCTAGTATCATAAGGCACCACTGTCACGCTGCAGTTGCGCTTGGATAACTCCCGAAGGATAGAATGCTTCAAACCAAAGTCCACCAATACCACGCTGCGACCCGTTCCCGGAGCTGGATAAGACTGCTTGGTAGACACCTGCTTGATGTTATCAGTCGACAGAACTGTCGCCTGCAGCTGGTCTTGCAAATGCTCAATACTATCATCCGCATTAGCAATGGTTGCCCGCATGGTTCCATGTTGGCGGATAATCTTGGTTAGCGCCCTTGTATCAATTCCCGAAATGCCTGGTATCTTCTTAATTTTGAGGAACTCATCCAAAGATAATTGCTGGCGCCAATTGCTGGCACGACGTGCATACTCATAGACCACCACTCCCTTGCAGGTCGGTAAAATGGACTCATAGTCGTCCCGATTGACACCATAATTTCCAACCAAGGGATAGGTAAAGGTCAGAATCTGGCCGTTATAAGACTGATCCGTAATCGATTCCTGATAGCCCGTCATGCCTGTGTTAAAGACGATTTCGCCTGTCACAAAAAGATCCGCTCCAAAAGCTTCTCCTTCGAAAATCATGCCATTTTCTAATATTAAAAGTCTCTTTGCCATTGTTCCCTCCTGTCCAAGATGCAGACCGCCCACGACCATCCACATAAGATATATAATAATAGGGAGTGGGATTGCTTCACATAGCTTCACCCACTCCCGGCCTACTGTCCGAGATTATTGACGACCTTTCAGAACTGCTTCGATAATAGCCATTCTGACAAAGACGCCGTTGGTCATTTGTTCAACGATACGCGATTTTGGTGCTTCGACCAGATGATCTGCAATTTCTACATCACGGTTAACTGGAGCCGGATGCATCAGAATCGCTGTATCTTTCATGCGGTCATACCGCTCTTGAGTCAGCCCATGCAGTCTGTGGTAATTTTCTTTAGAAAAGATGGACTCGTAGTCATGACGCTCATGCTGCACGCGCAGGAACATCATGACATCTACTTGATCAATCACCTCATCAATAGTGACAAACTTACCATAGTCCGCAAACTCTTGGCTCCGCCATTCTTCCGGACCTGCAAAGTAGAGCTCTGCACCCAAGCGCTTGAGAATCTGCATGTTTGACTTAGCCACGCGCGAATGATCCAAGTCACCAGCAATCGCAACCTTGAGTCCTTCAAAGCGACCAAACTCTTGATAAATAGTCATCAAATCCAGCAAGCTTTGGCTAGGATGCTGACCAGAACCGTCTCCACCGTTAACGATGGAAGTCGTAATGGTCGGACTTTCCACTAGCTCTTTGTAATAATCTACTTCTGGGTGGCGAATGACACAGACATCAACGCCTAGGGCAGACATTGTCAGGATAGTGTCATACAAGGTTTCTCCTTTGTTGACCGAGCTGGTCTTGACATCAAAGTCCAGAAGATCGCAACCTAACTTCAACTCTGCTACTTCAAAGGCCTTGTGGGTCCGTGTAGATGACTCAAAGAAGAGGTTAGACACGATATGCTGCTCATCATAATGAACTTTAGCGCCATTTTTAAATTCGATTCCGCGTTTAATCAAGGCCATAACTTCTTCATTTGACAGAGTTTCCATAGAAACAAGGTTCTTAAGAGCGATTTGATTGGATGACATGATGTAATTCTCCTTTATGAAAGAATGAGGGCTTCCAGAGTGCTGCAAGTAAAGTCGCTCTGAGAGCAAGCTATTTTTGAACGAAAGTTAATGATTTAGCACCTAGCTCAATCCTTGGGCTCAGGCAGGACAAGATAGAGTACAATTCCCAGAATAGTTGACAAGGCAACTCCTGAGATTTGCAGACCCGACAGCTGCAAGGTCAGACCACCGATACCAGATACCAAGATGACACTGGCAATCAAGAGATTCTTTTTATTGTCAAAGTTGGTCTGTGCTTCAATCAGAATCTTGAGACCGCTCGAAGCAATTACCCCAAAGAGGGCGATGGAAATACCACCCAGCACAGGACTCGGGATGGATTGGAGCAGGGCTGAGACCTTGCCCACAAAGCTCATGACAATGGCCAGCACTGCAGCACCTGCAATGACATAGACGCTATAGATTTTATTGAGCGCCATGACTCCGATATTCTCTCCATAGCTAGTCACTGGTGGTGCTCCGAAAAGCCCTGCAATAATCTGAGCCAGACCATCACCAGTCAAAGTCTTGTCTAGACCCGGATCCTTGAAGAAGTCCTTACCTGTCAAGCTATTCAGCACCATAACATGCCCGAAGTGTTCTGTCATGGTTACAAAGGCGATAGGCGCCATGGTTAAAATCGCACTAGGATAAAATTTCACATCATAGTCCAAGAAAGGCAGACTCATTGGCGGAAGGTGGAACCAAGAAGCTTCTCCTACCTTGGCAAAAGAAACAATTTCCTGCCCAGTCACAGCCCCTAAAATCAAGCTAAAAATGTAGCCGACTATCAAGCCTAGCAAGACTGGGATGATTCCCACAATCTTCTTACCATAGATATTAAAGAGAATGACTGCCAAGAGAGTGACCATACCAATAATGAAATAGGTCAAATCATAAACCTTTTCGCCATTTGCTACAGTCTTATTCATCACATCGCTAACAGCTGTTCCAGCCAAGCTCAGACCAATAACCATGATGATAGGCCCTACCACTACTGGCGGCAGCACCTTGTCAATCCAAGCATTTCCAGCAAACTTGACAATCAGTGCCACGATAAAGTAGACCAAACCACCGGTGATGGCTCCCTGTGCAACCGCTCCGATACCATCTGTCTTCATCAGCATCTGCATGGCCGCGATATAAGCAAAGCTGGATCCCATGTAGGCTGGAATTTTGTACTTGGTAACAGTCAGATGGGCCAGTGTTCCAAGACCGCTTGAAAAAAGGGCCACCGCTGGGTCAATTCCCACCAGAATCGGTACCAAGACTGTCGCCCCAAACATGGCGAACAAGTGCTGAAAGGACAGTCCTAAAAGCAGACCTGGCTTTGGCATATCATGCACATCATACTTAACATCTTGACTCATTTAGCTAATTACTCCCCCATAATCAACACGCGATCTTGACCGTCAGTTTCGGTCATCTCAACGATAATCTCCTCAGTTTGGCTAGTCGGAATGTTCTTGCCGACATAGTCTGCCCGTATAGGCAGCTCACGGTGACCACGGTCTACCAAGACAGCCAGACCAACCCTAGACGGCCGTCCGTGACTGACCAGATTGTCAATAGCTGCTCGAATAGTCCGTCCTGTGTAGAGGACATCGTCGATTAGGATTACTTGACGGTCGGTAATATCTACTGGAATCACTGTCGTATCTTCCTCAACTTTGATATCATCTCGAAAAGGCTTGGTATCTACTTCTGCGACTGGAATATCGATATTCTCCAACTGAGCCAGTCGCTTCTGAATGCGGTGTGCCAAGTGAACCCCGCGGGTCTTAATGCCAGCCAAGACTATTTGGTTCAAGTCCTTGTTGCGCTCGATGATTTCATAGGTAATCCGCGTAATCGCACGATTCATGGTGATATCATCGACAACTTCTTTTGTTTTCATTCTTTCCTCCTCAAACAACAGAAAAAGTCTCCTTATTACAAGGAGACTTCAGAAAAATCTAGTCAGGTAGGCTGAAACAAGACGCACTTGCTTACACTCCACCCATCTTTTTACTTGCTCCTTGTCTATCTCTCTGGATAGAATTAAAGGATTATTTGATTTTTTATACTATATCACAAATTCAAAACTATTTCAAGAAAAAAATTGTATTTTTTCTGTTTGACTGGATAAGGGTTAGTGATTAGCTTCTTTCTCTTCTTTTTCCTTATCTTTTGAATCCTTTTGATTTTCTTTATCTTCTGCTTGAGATGGCTCGTCTGTTAATTCAGGATTTTCAGTAGTTGGCACTTCTTCTGATGAAGGCTTAGAAGAGTTTTCTAGATTCTCAGCTTGACTGTTTAACTCTGCTTCAGGAGATCCAGCTGGATGCTCGCTATCATTAGAATCTCCTTGGCCGCTTGCTTCAGCTGAGGCTGGCTTATCGGATGATGGTTTCCCTTGGACATCTGCCTTATTAGGCTCACTTTCCTTAGGCGATTCCTTATTTTCTTCTTTTGGATCAGCCGGCTTATTATTGTCAATGCTGCCACCCTGAACATCTGGGAAATGCTGCGCCAAGGCTTTCGGAATTTTATTTTCATTCAATTCAAGCTCTGCTTTAGGGATGTGATTGTCGCTGACATTGATATAAGTCACTGTCTTATTTGGTTCCTGCAGCGCTAAGGTTGTGATTTTATTCTTGTTGACAGCCAGATTGTCTAAAGCCCTAAACTGATTAATCCCTTCCAAGTTTTTCAGCTCATTCTCACCCAAGTTTAAATTCTTCAAGGAAGACTGAGCGGCTGGAATATCCAAAGATGTAATCTTGTTTTGACTTGCGGACAAAGTTACTAAATTCTTAGCAGCTTCAACTCCTGCCAGCGAAGTCAGACGATTGCCATTTAAGCTTAGAGTTGTCAGATTTGGATTAGACTTCAGGAAGTTCAAGCTCTCAACATTGGAATTGTCAGCTGTTAATTCTTCCAGATGGGAAGCCTTAAGCGAATTGAGATTTAAGTTTGGATTGTTGGATAAGAAAAGCCTTGTTAAATCTTCTTTTTGGCTCAGAGCAGAAATATCGTGCAGCTGATTGTGCTCTAAACTTACCGCTTTTAATTTTGAAAGCTTGGTCAAAGCAGAAATATCAGAGATATTGTTGTAGTCAAGGTTCAATGACTCCAGATTTTTCAGCTTAGCTAAAGGTGTAATATCGGTAAGGTCATTACCCGCTGCTGCCACTGTTTTGAGGTTTGGGTAATCCTTCAAGAAAGATAAATCAGTGATGCCATTCTGGGAAATATCCAAGCCTTCCAAGGTCGGAATCTCTTTTAAGAAATCATAGTTGGTAACGCCCGTCTTTGTCATCCACAGCTGTTTTAAATGTTTAAATTGCAGCACTGGTCTGATGTTCTTTATCGGAGTAAAGCCAATTCCCAAAACTTCAATATTTGGCATCAGTTCCAAGCCTTTTCTTTCCAGCGGATCTTTGCGCTGCCCGATATTTAGGTACTTCACAGTTGCCAGCCAGGCTTTCATCTTTTCCGTATCCGTCTCATCTGATGGAAATGGGGTGTCAGCTGTAGCATGTAAAATATCCTCAATGATTTCATCATCAAATCCTAGAGATTTCAAGGTTGCCATACCAACTTCGTCATGAGCGTGAGGATTTCCATGAGGGTCAAAAGGCTTAGTCGTATCAATCTCACTGATCAAAGTCGAATGGCTGTGGTCGCCATGCGGATAGATAAATACCTTTCCTTTATCTGTATCGCTCACTTGAATCAAGCTTTCATCGATTCCTAATTGCTGAGCCAAATAGGCCTTTTTCTTGGCAACTTCTTCTTCCTTGTCTGATGGACTTGGAGTAGGTTCAGGTGCAGGAGCTGGTGCTGGTGAAGGCCATAGTAGGCATCTTCAGCAGCTTTTTTATGTTCTGCGGGAATCAATGACTCCCAAGGTGAAGCAATCAGCTGCTCATAGGGGATGAAATGAGTATGACCATTATGATCTGCCAGCAATCCTGTAGCAAGTTTGCCTGTTACCCCTGTGCCTCTAAATAAGAATCCATCACTTGTAGGGTAATCAATTCCAGCAAACTGGCGTTTATTTGTCCCTTGCTGCTGGGGGACAGATGGTCTAAGCGTTGGCTGATAAATATGTCCCGTAGGATTGCTAAAAGATGTTGGACGATAGGTCGGTGCTTGTGCAAGATTCCCCACAGACTGTTTCAAAATATAATGGAAATGATCCCCGTGACGCACAACATAGCCGTATTGGTCTTCTGAGACAATGTCTCTAGGATTAAAAACATAGCCATCATCAGCAGTGCTCATTTGATTTGCCAGCTGAGGGGAGCCTGCAGGCACTTGCCCATCTTTTGGTATCAGATAGGCCCATTTACTATTCTTTAGATCAGAATAAAAAATAAAGTGTGTATGGCCATCATGCTCTAAAATCAAACCTTCACTAGTTCTAGCTTTAATTTGAGACTCGCTTTTGAAGAGGAAACCATCATCCGTCGGCTTATCAACACCAGGAACCTGTCCTTTTTTGGTCGCCTTACTTTTCTTCTTCACTTCTTGCTTGGTCTTCACCTTCTCTTGACTGCTTTCCTGTTGAGATGTCTGAGACTGACAAGCAGCCAAGCAAAGATTACAAGCTAGAATGATCCCTGCTAGTCCTAACAGTTTCTGATTGTGTTTCATTCTTTCCTCCTTTTTGTTTAACCAGCCAATCATTAATCAGTTAACTATATCACACAAATCTGATATTGGCAAGAAAAAATCGAAGCAAAATAAAAAAACAGATAAAATCTGTTTTTCATCTACAAGTACATGTCTCTAAGAAGTCTTCTTCTTTGAGAAAGAGATGGATTTTATCCCGTAAAAGACAAAACCAAAAACCAGATAGGCCGCAAAGATAATCAGACACATCTGGATGACATAAGGCCAGCCTTTCTTAAAGACATTGAGGAAAAAGTAAGGAAATGGATTGTCCTTGGATCTTGGAATATCTATTTTCAAGAAAAAGCCATTAAAGAGAGCAAAGGCCATGTAGACCAAGGGCACACTCGTCCAAGAAATCGGATCAAACCAGCGGTACTGGCGCGATTTGTCAAAGATTACTGTATCCAGAAGAAACGCCAAGGGGACTATATAATGGCAAAGGAAATTCTCTAGACGGTAAAAATCTGTCGCAATGGGAGCCAGCAAGAGGTGGTAAACGACGCAAGTAATCATGATGGACATGGTCACCCCACCCTTGATTCTCAAGATTTTTGGCGCCTTCCAAGCATCGCCAGGTCTCATCATCAGATAGACCAGATAGCCCGTAAAGAGCAGGACCAAGAGATTGGACAGAACCGTATAGTACATGAGCATGCCCACGCCATACTTAGTGATTTCCAGATACACACCCAAAAAGGCCAGGATAAAAAGAATAATTCGATAAATTAAGATAAAACGACGATTCATAAAGACCTCAAATTTTCTTAACAAACTCTGACTTGAGCTTCATCGCACCGAAGCCGTCAATCTTACAGTCGATATTATGGTCGCCTTCTACGATGCGGATATTTTTCACGCGTGTTCCTTGCTTGAGATCCTTAGGTGCTCCTTTGACCTTCAGGTCCTTAATCAAGGTAACTGTGTCGCCATCAGTCAGCTTATTGCCATTAGCATCGATCGCTACTGGTCCTTCTTCTGCTTCTTGAACCTCAGCTGGATTCCATTCATAGGCGCACTCTGGGCAGACCAAGAACGTTCCATCTTCGTAGACATACTCTGAATTACATTTGGGGCAGTTTGGTAAGTTGTTCATTTTTTCTCCATTTCTAGTCAAGGCTACTAAATTCCCATACCAGCCTTCTATATATGATTAAGCTCTTCCTTCATTTTTCAAATCCAGCAGAATCCTAATCGATGTGAAGGTCAACTAAATCCCTAAAAATCTAGTTTACTCCTATTTCCACACCTTTCTAGTATAAGCTATTTTGAGCATTTTGACAAATCTCTTTTAGGATTTCCTACAGGTCTTGACCTTTCTGCAAAAACAGTGTACTATACTAGTGTATATACAGATAAAAAGGAGTCACTATGAAACCAAGATCTAAAAATCAGTTTATGACACTAACCGCTTTTTTGACTGCACTAGCCATTGTTATCCCACTAGTTATGCCGATTAAAATTGTCATTCCGCCCGCCTCCTTCACCTTAGCCAGCCATGTCGCTATTTTTTTGGCCATGTTTATTTCCCCTCTCATGACGGTGATTGTCGTGATTGGTTCAGCTATTGGGTTTGGAATGTCCGGACTTCCTTTTATCATCACTCTTAGAGCCCTGTCCCACTTGCTCTTTGCTAGCATCGGCGCTCTTTATCTGCAAAAGCACCCGGACACACTGGAAAGCCAGAAGAAGACTTGGATATTTAATTTCCTACTAGCCTTGATTCATGCCTTTGGCGAAGTGGCCGTCTGCATCCTCTTTTACACAACGTCTGCCTATCCTGCTAATGCTTTCTATATCTTATTTGGTCTGGTTGGACTTGGTACGATCATCCATAGTATGGTCGACTTTGTCATTGCTAAGTTCATCTATCAAGCGCTGAAAAAGATTCGCTAGAGCTTGAAGATTCCTGACTTTTGGTTTACAATGAAGCTATGACCAAGCAAAGACGAGAAGAACTATTAAACCTTTTGAAAACATCATCTGCTGCCCTCAATGGCCAGTCACTGGCTGAACATTTCCATGTGACCAGGCAGATTATCGTGCAAGATATTGCCCTCTTGCGGGCTGATGGTGCTCCCATCCTCTCAACCAACCGTGGCTATCTTTATAAAGACCGCCAAGAAAGCGCAGCTGTTCATCAGCTCTTCAAGGTTCAGCATGGGGCTGAGGATATGGAGGCTGAGCTGCTGGCTATCGTGGATAATGGCGGCCGCGTACAGACTATTTTGGTTGAGCATCCAGTTTACGGAGAAATTCAGACTTATCTGAAGCTGACCTGCCGCCGAGATGTCCAGCATTTTCTCCAACAGGTTGCATCCTGTGCCTTTCGCCCCTTATCTGAGCTGACAGATGGAGTCCACTATCACCTGGTACAAGCCGACTCCCAGCAGGATTTGGACTATGTGGAATCTGCCTTGAGAGACCTAGGATTTTTACAGGATAAATAACAAGCAAGAAAAAGACTGATTAGGCCCCAACCTATTCAGTCTTTTTAGTACATACTCTTGCGCCAACCGGCTTTCAAATGATAGATAGTCGCTATAAAAATCACTGATAAAACAATCAAACTATTCTTTAAAAGAAATTAAAAAAATTAATATTCCAGAAAATACAATACTAATAATTGACAAGACCAAGACCCTATTCTCGCTTAAATCTGTGTACAAAGAATAAAGAAAAATGAGCAAATTAAGCAAAATCACTGATCTATAAAACCTAGATTGGCTCTGCTTCCATCCTTTTAAAGTATGAAAAGCAAATGGAAATCTCAAACCGAATCCAGCATTTCTAGAAGGAAAAAAATGGTTTAAGCCCAAAAGAAAAAATGCAACAATAGCAATCCATAATGAAATCATGACAGTCATCCACCTTTCTATCTTTGCACTTCAGACACAAAAGGAAACATTTTTTAATACATACTCTTGCGCCAGCCGCCTTTGATGCGCTCGTGATAGTAATATTCTGACAGTTCCTCATCTTCCATCATACGCAGAAGTTCTAACATATCGTAGGCCAAGTCCAGCTGAGGCAGGGTTTCCTTGTCTACCCAAGAAATCTCGCCCTCTTCTGTCGAATGAATCTGACCAGAAAATTCGGTCGCTTTGTAACAAAAAACGATGTAGCGAACTCCTTCATCCGTATGCCAGTTCTTAACCCCAACCAATTTCGGATGAGAAATAGTCAACCCCGTTTCCTCTAAAATCTCACGGACAACCGCATCATGTAAAGACTCACCCTTTTCAATGTGACCACCCGGAAAAGCATATCCAGACCAACGATAGCGCTCTGGAGAGCGATACTGCATTAGGACTTTACCTCGCGACACATCTTCAACAAGGCAGATGTTTGTTAGAATTGTTTCTTGGGAACGTGACATGGACTCTCTCGCTTTCTATTTGTTAATATTCATCTCGATATTTTACTTCGGACTTCATTATAAAAGGATTAACTAAATCGTGGTATTCACGATAACCATGAAGCAAAGATCCTCTAACGATGATAGCTTCGCTGTCTACTATTTTAAAATCTACTGTAATTGGAATGCGTGAATCTTCTATAAAAGAAAAAGCTAAAAGTGAAACACCCCAGATACAAAAAACTACAAAAGCACTAAGAAGCTCTAGAATAAGATGACGCTTTTGATCTATCCTTGATTTATAAAATCGAGCCCATAAATGCAACAACAAGGTTAAACCAAGACAAAGCAACCAGATATTCCACAAAGTTGGAATAAATGCTAAACCAAATGTTAATAAAATAAGATGAAAAATGACAAAGGATAACAAGGCAAGATAAGCCATTCTAAACACATTTAAATATTTCAAAATAATTTTTCCTCTTCTCGAGATTATGACTAGATCTAAAACAGACTATGGATTTGCTCACTTTCTAAGTTATTAAAACATATCTTCGTTATATTTCACTTCTGACTTCATGATAAAGGGATTGATCAATTCATGATGTTCATAGGTACTATGGACCACAAAACCTCTGACAATGATGATTTCATTATCTTGTATATGATAGTCTATATTGATGGGCATTGCTGGATCCGAGATGATTGACAAAGCAAAGAATGCCGAAAACCAAAGATAAAGTGCCACTAGTGCACTGAATAATTGAAAAATTAGGTGGTACCATTGAAAATCTCTTGTCCTAAAAAAGACTATCCAAGGATGGATAAAGAAGGTCAAACAAAGAATAAAAAACCAGCTATTCCACAAAACTGGAGTAAAGGATAGACCAAAAGCTAACAAAATCAAATGAAGAATAACAAAGGTTAGCAAGGCCAGATAGAGTGTTTTAAATGAAAATAACTTAGATAGATTTTCTTTGGTCATGTTTTTTCCTCTTTTTTTCATTATATTTTAAAATCAACATCGTTAACGCTGGAATGAAGAAAAAGATTAAATAGGTGGCAATTGGAAACCAAACATAGCGAGGATTCAAGTTCCACAATGGTGGCAGAAATCCCTCTCCGTCTTCTAATTCTATTCCTATAAAATAATGCAAAAGAAAAAGTAGACCATTAAGATAAAGAAAAACTTCTGAAAAACCTTTCAACGTGTCGAAGCCTTCTTCTCTTAGACTTCCAAACCAGGAATAATATGGAAGAGCAATCAAGAAAACCAAATTTATATACAAAGGGCTAACATATTTAAACTCTCGAAGCGGACCCGGAATTGACTTATTCCCAAATGTTAAAAATCCCACTCCAATCGCAACCATTATAAAGAATATATAACCTAAAAGAGCTTCTACTAGCCAATGTTTTTCCAACCAAAGAATAAACTTGTTCTCCTGAACTTTTACTTTTCTTTTATTTTTCTTTTTCTTTTTGGTTTTACTTTTCATTCACCAACTCCACAATCTTCTGGAAAGTCTTGCCGTTCCGGATAGTCAGTTGCTTGTAAAAACTGGACTTGAGCAGTTTCTTATGGTAGTTGGACTTGAGATAATCCGCTTGGTCAGCATTGCTATAAAAGAAAGCCGTCTGCCCGAAATGCAGCTGCTCCTTGTCATTCGCCCAACTGCCTGCTAGGTCTTGAACGCTTTCCCTGTCTACCTCTGGCAGATAAAAGAGAACATCGCGCCGAAAGGCTGTTTCATCCTGCCACCAAGCAGGAAGATTGGCTATTTCTTTTTCAAGCATGGCAGAGCTGACAAGGACAAAAGGCAGAGAAAAATCATAAGACTGACTGAAATAAGCCGACAAAATCTCTCGAATCCTCTCCTCCCGCTCCTCGCTGTCAAAGAAAAGATTGCCACTATTGATGTAGGAAACTGGATTTTCAAAACCCAACCCAGCCAAATCTTTCTTCAAATCAGCCATAACGACCTTGTTTTTCCCACCGACATTGATGCCGCGGAGTAAAAGTGCATAACGCATGTGTGCTCCTTACAAATATATCTATTATTTCTAAACTAACTGTTAGAGTTTCTAATGTAAATCATCCGTTTTTCTTTCACGGCTTTTCCTAAGTCAATGACCTTTTCCTGACCGTCAAAAATAAAACCCATTTTTTCATAAAAAGCGATGGCACGTTTGTTGTCTTCTAACACCCACAATACAATCTCTTGATAACCATCCAAGGCAGCAAAAGTAGCCTGTATTAACTGCTGTCCTACACCTTCGCCATAATAATCTTTTAAGACATACAAGGCGAAAATTTCACCCGCTCTTGTATCTGAGTCTCGAAAATCACCGTAGCTAACAAAGCCAACTACTTTAGCATCATCCAAAGCAATCAAGGTATTTTCAGGATACTTTTGACTATAAAATCGGCACTTATCCAAAGTCATCTGCTCTTGAAATTCCGCAGGCAAAATCTCATCATAAGCTTCACGCCATGTCTGCCAATGAACTCTGGATTTCCCTTCTATCTCCTCAGCTGTATCCATTGTTTTGATAGTTATGACCATTTGTTTTTCTCCTTGAATAAAACTATCTAGATCATTCCGCCTGAAAACCATTACTATCTAATTTCCCATTTTCTCCCCAAACAACTACATAAACATTTTTGGGTAAGCTAGTAAAATCAATATAGTCACTTAAACTCGCACCTTCAGGAACATCTCCTTCTAGAAAGAGATACAGATTCAATTGAGCTCCATACTTTTCTGATAATCGGATCATATCCTTTCTCAATTTCTTTATGTCCTCTGCTGATGCTTCATACTTCTCTGTCTTGGGATTATACTTTAGTTCCTTTTTAATTTGAACCAAATCACGATAAAACCCTTTTTGGTCGTCAGTTACATCGTAATCTAAATCTGTACTCAGCTTCTTAAATTTCACCGGCTTTAGAACAGACTCTTTGTCAAAATATAAGGTATTCAACATTGGATGGGAATTTGTATCTAAGACAGAAGAAAAGGTAAGATCTGTTAATATGGAAGATGGCTCATCATCACTATTAGCGTAATAGGAATAAGTTCTTTCTTCTAACTCATCTGTTAAAATTTTGTCCGCCTCTTCAGTCAATTGAACTTTTACTTCATATTGATAAGTAACATGACTAACCCAAGTTGGAATCTCTATTTTTTTAACCTTCAATCCTAAATTATCTTCAAAAGCTGTGTTCACAACATATTCAATATGCTGCTTTTCCTCTTTTGTAACAAGTTTTGTCGGCATAAATGCCCAAATAAATTGAACTATAGGTAACATGCCTATGACAAAAATTGAAATAAAGAAAATAAATATTAGTTTAATTAAATCCTTTTTCACTTCAATTCCCCCACTTAAACTTCTCTAACTTTTTTTCACATAGTGACTCATTGACTAGAGAAGCAATTAAGAGCTTAGCTTGCAACTTTGGTGCTAACTATATTTTCTAATCCATCGCCTTTATTTCCAGAATCATATCGCGAATCTGTGCGGCCAGTTCGAAGTCGAGAAGTCCTGCAGCTTCTTGCATCTGACCTTCTAGTTTCTTAATCATGTCCTTGCGTTCTTGCTTGTTGAGACTTTCGATTTCAACGGTTTCTTCCTTGTCTGGCAGGGCAGCCTTGGTCACGCTGATCAGATCTCGGATTTCTTTCTTGATGGTCTGCGGTACAATGCCATGCTCTTCGTTATATGCCATCTGGATTGCCCGACGACGGGCAGTTTCATCGATAGCACGCTGCATGGACTGGGTCATGGTATCGGCATACATAATCACATGCCCCTCGCTGTTGCGGGCTGCCCGGCCAATAGTCTGGATAAGGCCACGCTCGTTGCGAAGGAAACCTTCCTTGTCCGCATCAAGGATTGCCACCAGACTAACCTCGGGAACGTCGATTCCCTCGCGCAGCAGGTTAATCCCAACCAGAACGTCAAAGACACCCAAGCGCAAATCACGGATAATCTCAGTCCGTTCCAAGGTCTTGATGTCCGAGTGCATGTACTTGACCTTGACACCCATTTCCTTGAAGTAGTCGGTCAAGTCTTCAGCCATCTTCTTGGTCAGGGTTGTGATAAAGGTACGTTCGTTCTTTTCAACACGGGCATTGATTTCACCCAAGAGGTCATCAATCTGTCCCATGGTTGGACGGACTTCCACCTCTGGATCCAGAAGCCCTGTCGGCCGGATAATCTGCTCAATAACAGTATCCGTCTGTTCATTTTCATAGTCACCTGGCGTAGCCGATACATAGACAATCTGGTGAACATGGCTCTCAAACTCTTCCCGGCGCAGCGGGCGGTTATCCAAGGCAGATGGCAGGCGGAAACCATAATTAACCAGCATCTCCTTACGAGAGCGGTCGCCATTGTACATGCCCCGAATCTGTCCCATGGTCATGTGACTCTCATCAATCATAATCAAGAAATCATCAGGGAAAAAGTCCAGAAGGGTATAAGGCGGCTCTCCTTCGCTTCGACCATCCATGTGACGAGAATAGTTTTCAACTCCATTCGTATAGCCCATCTCGCGCAGCATTTCGATATCATACTCCGTACGCTGTTTCAAGCGCTGAGCTTCCAGAAGTTTGCCTTCCTTCTCAAAGATAGCCAGCTGCTCCTCCAGCTCCGCCTGAATCTTAGCAATGGCTACTTCCATGTGGTCTTCATTGGTCACGAAGTGAGTGGCTGGGAAGATGGCCAAATGGTCCACGTCACCCAAGACTCGACCTGTCAAGGCTTCGACTTCACGAATCCGGTCAATCTCGTCTCCGAAAAATTCCACTCGAAAGGCATGTTCATCCCGAGAAGCTGGGAAAATCTCCACCACATCGCCTCGAACACGGAATTTCCCCCGCTGAAAGTCAATGTCATTGCGCTCAAACTGGATATCTACCAAATCATTGAGCAACTTGTCACGGGAAATCTCTAGTCCAGGACGCAGGCTAACCACGCTATCAGAGTATTCCTTAGGCGAACCTAGACCATAGATACAAGAGACCGAAGCCACGACAATCACGTCATTGCGCTCCAAGAGAGCAGATGTCGCTGAGTGACGGAGCTTGTCAATCTCGTCATTGACCGAGCTATCCTTTTCAATATATGTATCGCTGGAAGGCACATAGGCCTCAGGCTGGTAGTAATCATAGTAGGAAACGAAGTATTCCACTGCGTTATTGGGGAAGAACTCCTTGAACTCACCATACAGCTGGCCGGCCAGCGTTTTATTATGGGCGATAACCAGAGTCGGCTTGTTGACCTGAGCGATAACCTGACTCATGGTATAGGTCTTACCAGTACCAGTCGCCCCCATGAGAATCTGGGCTTTCTCGCCCCCCTCAATATTATCCACTAATTGCTCGATAGCCTGGGGCTGATCTCCTGAAGGCTCGTACTTGGAAACTAATTCAAATTTATTATCTGTTATTCTGTTAATCATCTTTTATTCCTCAAATTGTGCTTCTATCATTTTACCATATTTGCCCTATTTTCTCTGGATTTGGGTACAACTAAGAAGCCCGCAATTCTATCATCATCTGTCTCTTGTCACTCATCTCGTTAACTGACATAAAAAAGGCCCAGCTCAACTGGGCGAAATGCTTATTTCTTAAAGACCAGCTCCTGAGGCAGGCGATTTTCTTTTTTAAGTGACCAGTAGAGATAGGCAATGCAGCCAATCAGGACGATACTGGCAAAAATAGATCCTTCAGCACCAAAAGCTCCACCGGACAGCAAATCCACAGAAGATTGTGGGCTATAGTTCAAGATTGAGGTAGATGCTCCTTGGCCACTGACCTGAATACCATAGATATTTCCTTGCACAAAATTCCAAGCGCCGTGCATACCAGCCAGCACCCACATATTGTCATACTTGAGCATAAGGAAACAAGCAAAGATACCGTCTAGTATGATATTGACAATAGAAAGAACGGTCACACCAGGGTTAAAGAGGTGCAGTGCCCCGAATAGAGCACTAGAAATCAAGATACCAATGAAGATATTTGACTTAGCACTAACTGCTGGAAAAAGCCAACCACGCGTCACTAGCTCTTCTGTCCCACCTTGGAGAATCCAGAAAGGAATAATAGCTAGGACAAAAATCAAAGACTGCAAGTTAAGCTGACCTAATTTCAGACTGCCTGTCCCCGTTACCAAGAGCAAGACAACAACCAGTGAAAACTGAACGGCTCCAATAAGGAAGCCTTTGAGGAGATTTTTGAACCAGTCTTGTTTATAGAATCCCAAACTAGAAAAAGGACGCTTCTCACGATACCGAACCCAGAGGAAAACTGCTAGGGCGATAAAGAAGAAACCAGCTAGCTGAAAAAAGACCGTATAGTGACTAATGGCTGCCATTGCTTCTGTCCGATTAATCGTCGGATCTGCAAAGCCAAACAAGAGTCCAACAATGATACCAATTGGCAACATTCCGACAAAACTTAAAATTCCTCCTCCATAAACAAAACCAATAGCAATCAAGATAGCCAACCAAATCGGCGGAATATAACGCGATTGCTTGATAGCATCCAACATACGAGATTTAAACATATAATTATTCCTTTCCTCATTTTAATTTATTATAGCATATTATTTTAGGATGAGCAAAAGAGAACCGTTCGCACAGTTATTGTGTCTTCCCTACTAACCCTGTCAAACTGCCATCTTTTTTCATATTGAAAAGCAAGTAAAAAACGGCCAGCAAGAGAATGAGCGAGCTGAAAATAGAAGCTTCAGCGCCGAAAGCTCCACCAGTCAGCCAGCTCCATTCCGACTTAGGGATAAAGTTCAGGACTGCCGCGTCAACGCCAGTACCACTAACGCTGAAACCATAGATATTTCCTTGGGTAAAGTTCCAAGCAGTATGAAGTCCTATAATCCCCCAGACATTGTCCGTCCGGAGCAGATAGAGACTTGCAAAGAGCCCGAATAAGGCAATGTTAAGAATGGAAAGAATACCAATATCTGGATTGCCTAGGTGCAAGAGGGCAAAGAGCAGGCTTGAAGTCAGCAAACCGATGGGGAGGTTGGTCTTTTTGACAGCAACTGGCAGCAGCCAAGCCCTTGTCACTAGCTCTTCTGCTCCGCCCTGAACCATCCAGAGCGGAAGCAAGATCAGGATATAGAGGAAAGGTTCCAGTGTCAGCTGTCCCCATTCAAAAGAGCCAGCTCCGCTCAACAGCATAAGCAGAGCGACTAGACTAAAGAGGAGAAAACCTACTGCCAATCCTTTGACTAGCTCTACTAAACTTCCTTTTTTGACAAAGCCCAGAGTCGCGAGCGGACGTCCTTCAGCCCAGCGTACCCAGAGAAATAGAGCCAGTATCATAAATACAAAGCCGAATAAGAGAAAAGGCAGGGCAAAATTGAAAAAGATTTCAAAGAATCCACCTTGCCCCAAGAAACCTAGCATAAGACTAAGCACAGCCGAAATCGGCTCCAAAGCCCAATAAGCTAACTGCTGACCCCCTTGCACGAAAACAACTGCCAGTAAAAGAGACAAAATATAAGGCGGAACAAAGCGAGCTTGATTGACTCCGTCCAAGATACGT
Organism: Streptococcus sp. 27098_8_82; assembly: GCF_041431615.1. Lineage (NCBI taxonomy): Bacteria > Bacillati > Bacillota > Bacilli > Lactobacillales > Streptococcaceae > Streptococcus > Streptococcus sp. 27098_8_82. Next base: position 446,072 of record NZ_JAPVYB010000001.1, on the reverse strand, counting down.
GATTTTTTCATAAGAACCTCATTCTAATCTTGCTTTCATTCATTTCCAGTATAGCAGACTTTGCTCTAAGAACAAAGAAAAGCTGCGGTTCAACTTACAGAATATAGAGAGTTTTTATGTCAGAAAACCTAACATAAACACAGGAGAAATTTGCCTAATCAGTGTTTTTTTGCTATAATGCTAGAATGCTAAAAAGGAGGAAGAAAATGAAGAAAAAATTTTTAGCAATCTTGCTAACATTATTTCCATTTTTTGCGTTAGGGGCGACAGCCCAGGCAGATACGGTCAAAATCGTATCCGATACTGCTTACGCACCATTTGAATTTAAAGATTCTGATCAGACTTACAAGGGGATTGACGTTGATATCATCAACAAGGTCGCAGAAATCAAAGGCTGGGACATTGACATGAGCTTCCCAGGCTTCGATGCAGCTGTCAATGCCGTCCAAGCTGGCCAGGCGGATGCCATCATGGCTGGTATGACCAAGACAAGCGAGCGTGAAAAAGTCTTTACCATGTCTGATACTTACTACGACACTAAGGTCGTTATCGCGACGACCAAGGCAAACACCATCAGCAAATATGAACAGCTGAAAGGAAAGAAAGTCGGTGTCAAAACCGGAACGGCTGCCCAGCGCTTCCTTGAGAAAAACAAGGATAAGTACGGCTACACTCTCAAAACCTTTGACACGGGTGACTTGATGTATAATAGCCTTTCTGCTGGTGATGTTGATGCAGTGATGGACGATCAGCCTGTCATTGAGTACGCCATCAATCAAGGCCAAAACCTGAAAATTTCTATGAAGGGCGAGGCTGTTGGTAGCTTTGCTTTCGGTGTCAAAAAAGGCAGCAAACATGAGCACTTAGTTACTGAGTTTAACGAAGCTTTAGCGCAGATGAAGGAAGACGGCAGTCTGGATGAAATCATTAATAAATGGACTTCTTCTAAGGGCAGCTCTGACTCAGCTGTTCCAGAGACTTCTACTCCTGCCGGTCAAAAAGCTACTTCGACAAAAGACAAATACATCATTGCCAGCGACTCATCTTTTGCTCCTTTTGTCTTCCAAGATGACAGCAACCAATACACTGGGATTGACATGGAGCTGATTAAGGCTATTGCCAAAGACCAAGGCTTTACTGTGGAAGTAACCAATCCTGGCTTTGATGCAGCTATCAATAGCGTTCAGACTGGTCAGGCTGACGGAATCATCGCCGGCATGTCTGTCACAGATGCCCGCAAGAAAACTTTTGACTATTCCGATCCTTACTACACAGCCAACTCTATCTTGGCAGTCAAGGACAGCAGCAATATCAAGTCCTACGAGGAACTCAAGGGCAAAACCGTCGGTGTCAAAACTGGTACCGCTTCTCAGACTTTCCTTGAGGAAAACAAGAGCAAGTACGGCTACTCTATCAAGACTTTCTCAGATGCAGCTTCTATGTATGACAGTCTCAATACTGGCTCTGTCGCAGCTGTGATGGATGATGAGCCCGTTGTCAAATACGCCATCAAACAAGGCAAGAAACTTAAAACACCTATTGAAGGTACACCAAGCGGTAAAGTCGCTTTCGCAGTCAAAAAAGGCAGCAATCCCGAGCTGATTGAGATGTTTAACAATGGGCTGGCCAACCTCAAAGAAAGTGGCAAATACCAAGAGATTTTAGACAAGTATCTGGCTAGTGAGGAAAAGGAATCAACTGTAGATGAGTCCACTATTTGGGGCTTGCTGCAAAATAATTACCAAGAACTTCTTAAAGGTCTGGGAGTGACGATTGCCTTGGCTCTGATTTCATTTGCGATTGCTATGGTCATCGGGATTATCTTTGGTATGTTCAGCGTCAGCCCTTATAAACCGCTGCGCTGGATTGCAGAAATCTTTGTCGATGTCATTCGTGGTATTCCACTGATGATTGTGGCAGCCTTTATCTTCTGGGGTATTCCTAACCTAATCGAATCCATGACTGGTCAACAAAGCCCAATCAACGCTTTCGTTGCAGGCACCATCGCCCTCTCTCTCAATGCCGGCGCCTATATCGCTGAAATTGTCCGCGGGGGTATCCAGGCCGTTCCCGTTGGACAGATGGAAGCCAGCCGCAGCTTGGGGATTTCCTACTCCAAGACCATGCGGAAGATTATCCTGCCACAGGCAACCAAGATTATGCTGCCAAACTTTGTCAATCAGTTTGTCATCGCACTCAAGGATACAACGATTGTCTCAGCTATTGGACTGGCCGAGCTCTTCAAAACGGGTAAGGACATCATCGCCCGCAACTATCAGAGTTTCCGGATGTATGCTATCCTAGCCGTGCTCTATCTCATCATTATCACGCTCTTGACCCGCTTGGCAAAACGCTTAGAAAAGAGGATTAAGTAATGGCAAAATTAAAAATCGATGTGAACGATCTTCATAAATACTACGGGGAAAACGAAGTCCTAAAGGGGATTACTGCTAAATTCTACGAGGGAGATGTGGTCTGCATCATCGGTCCTTCTGGATCTGGTAAGTCAACCTTCCTGCGCAGTCTCAACCTGCTAGAGGAAGTGACCAGCGGGACTATCACGGTTGACGGCTTTGATCTGACGGACAAAAAAACTGATGTGGATCTGGTCCGTGAAAATATCGGTATGGTCTTCCAGCACTTCAACCTCTTCCCACACATGACTGTTCTGGAAAATATCACCTTTGCTCCTGTTGAGCACAAACGCTTGACCCAAGACGAAGCAAATAAGCTGGGTATGGAGCTTTTGGAAAAGGTCGGCTTAGCTGATAAGGCAGATGCTAGTCCAGACAGCCTGTCCGGCGGTCAAAAGCAGCGGGTAGCTATTGCTCGCGGTCTGGCTATGAATCCAGATATCATGCTCTTTGACGAGCCTACTTCTGCCCTTGACCCTGAAATGGTCGGCGACGTTCTAAACGTTATGAAGGATCTGGCCCAGCAAGGTATGACCATGCTGATTGTGACCCATGAGATGGGCTTTGCCCGTCAGGTAGCCAACCGCGTTATCTTTACCGCTGATGGTGAATTCCTAGAAGACGGCAAGCCTGACCAAATCTTTGACAATCCGCAGCATCCACGTCTTAAAGACTTCTTGGACAAGGTACTGAATGTATAAAACCAAACGAAGAGCCAGCTTATATGCCGGCTCTTTTCTTGTTTCAAAATTTTTAAACTACATCACCCACCATTGGTAAAGTGACCAATAGAGAATATTGGCGACAATAGCCAACGCAGATAGGCTAGTCAGAATCGTCAGGAAGAGGCGGCCTTTCCCGAGACCTTTTCGAGCCTTGCTAAAGAGCGGATAAACCGCACATCCTGCTAAGAACAATCCCAAACCAGCAAAGACCATATAACGCCACTGAGCGATGATACTGAGATCCGTAGTGCTTGAACTAAGCAGGAGCAAGAGTAAATTTCCAGCTGAGACCACTACTCCTGCAGCTGTCAAGATGTGCCACCATTTCCAAGCTCGATTTTGCTTGCTTTTCACCTTGCCAAAGACCAGTCGATAAAGGACTAGCACAAGCCGAACAAGTAGATTACCCAAAGCATAAACGACACTAAGACAAGCCAGAGCGTTCAACCCAAACTTAGTCCAGATTTCCCAGTCAGGGACTTTCTCAAAATCACTGACCATAGTAGCGATTCGCGTTTTGCCATTTCCACTTTTATAAATAGTCCAAAACGAACGATCCATTCGCTCCGAAGACGGCTTCTTCATATGAAGCAAATTACCTGGAAAGAGCTGATACAAAGAAAGCGGACCTTGGTTAAAATTCCGAAGGATTTGATAGTAGCCAGGTTCGAACTTTTTCTGAGTCTCTGCACTGGCTGTCGGACGTTTTCCGAAAATCAATTCTGGCATGCCATCATTATAAATTTCTTCCACGCCTTGATTGGTCATGATCACCTGGCCGATACCATCCTTCAGATCCAGCAGGAGATAGCTGGAAAAACCATTTGTATTTCCTCCGTGCCCTAGCACTGTAACGCCAAATTTACTGGCCCAGAAGCCATGAGCATTACGAACGATGTCTGTATTAGGATAGGTTGCTGTCGTTGAATAAAGAGTCGTCCAAGTCTCCGACCGAGTAAAGAGACTTTTACGACTTAGCAGGGCCTGAGCAAATTTTTGAAAATCACTCAATGTTCCTGTTGCCCGACCAATAGGATACAGTCCGACTTCATAAAGTGCATCGCCTAACAGGCTGCCATCTGTCGCATATCCTTTTACTTCCTTGCGCTTGGCTTGGACATAAGCATTGTCAGACAAGTCTTGAGCTATAGCCGTTCTCTCCATGTCCAGAGGCTGGAAGATATGCTCATGAACATAATCAACAAAGAATTGCCCAGAAATTCGCTCCACAATATAGGCTGCTAACCCCGTACTGTAGTTGGAATAAGCTGTCGTTGTTCCCGGCTCAAAGGACTGAGCGGGCTGATATTGGAGCAGCAAATCCTCTAAACTCTTGCCCCCTTGCATATAGAGAGGGGCTTCATCAAAACCTGACTGATGGTTCATCAAATCTAGCATAGTAATGGGCTTGTTATAGCGGAGATTTCTAAGAAAGCCTTCTGGCAGATAGGTGCGAATATCTTCTTCTAAGTCAATCTTACCTTGCTCCCAGAGCTGCATAACAGAGACCCAGACAGTCAGCTTAGTCACGGAGCCCCATTCAAAAACGCTGTCATCATCGGCTTTGATTCCCTTTTCCTTATCCATATAGCCGAAGTTTCCTTGATAGATAGTGCCGTCTTTGTCAAAGACAGCTGTCGCCATGCCGGCTGTTGTCTTTTCGTGCTCTTTGACATAGTCTTGAATCTTCTGGCCAATTTTGTCTCGGTCTGTACCAGACGGCAACTTCTGCTCTTCAGCTAGCGCAGTGACTGGGCGAAAAAGCCCCAATGTCAAAATAGTTAGCAGTGTGAAAATAAATATTTTTTTCATGAGAGACTCCTTTGCAGAATTATGCAAGCAAAGCCCGCCTTCCCAAAGGAAGACAGGCAACTTATCACATCACCCACCACTGGTAAAGAGACCAGTAAAGGATGTTAGCTACTATGGCGAGTGCAGATAGACTAGTCAGAACTGTCAGGAAGAGGCGACCTTTTCCGAGGCCTTTTCGCACTTTGCTAAAGAGCGGATAAACCGCACAGCCTGCTAAGAATAGGCCCAGACCTGCAAAGACCATATAGCGCCACTGAGCAATCTCGCTAAAATCTCCTGAAGCTTGCGCCACGAACATTAGAAAGAGATTAATCGGAAAAACCAAAACCCCAACAGCTGTTAGAATGTTCCAGACTTTCCACACGTGGTCTGGCTGTTCTTGTTTTTTACGGAAGATGAGTCGATAGGCTCCTAGAATCAGACTAATGAGGAGTAGACCGAGGGCATAGATGATACCAAGTCCACCAGAGCCAAGAACAATAAAGTCTTTATAGAAATCAAAGTCAGAGATTTTCTCATAGTCTGCGACACCTAATGCAATATGGGGCTTGCCTTTGCTCTGATAAATGGTCCAGAAGTTATTTAACAATCGTTGATCTTCAGATGGTTTTTGCCAATTATTTGCAAAGCCTGAAACTATTTTAAAGATAGCCAGCGGTCCTTGATTAAAGTTGCGTAGAGTGCGGTAATAGCCTGGACTGAACTGCTCTTGGGTTTCCTTGCTGGCCGTTTTACGTGGCCCAAAGACGAGCTCTGGCATTTGGAAATTATAATTTTGCTCTGTACTCTGATTAGTCATGACGACATAGCCGATACCATGCTCCAAGTCCAATATCATCCGTGAGCTAAAGCCAAGTGTATTACCACCGTGTCCTAGCACTGTAGTGCCATATTCGTTAGCCCAAAAGCCATGAGCGTTACGGGCAGTATCTGTTCCAGGATAGGTCAGGCTTGGGCTGTAGAAGGTACTCCAAGTCTCTGGACGCTCAAAGAGCGTCTTGCGAGCCAGCAGGGCTTGGGCGAACTTCTGTAAGTCTTTCAAGGTACCGGTAGCCGCACCGATAGGATAGAGGCCAACGATGTAACTATCCTTGCTCAGAACTTTTCCTTGGATGTCATATCCTTTGGCTGCTTGACGTTTTTTCTGGACGTAGGAATTGTCTGATAAATCTGGTAAAATAGCTGTCTTGTCCATGCCCAGCGGTTGGAAAATATGCTCATGGGCATAATCAACAAACTTCTGACCGGAGATCCGCTCGACAATCAATGCAGCCAAGCCAGTACCGTAATTTGAATAAGCTGTGACTGTACCGGGTTCAAAGGACTGGATAGGTTGTTGTTCTTTAAGGATTTCTTCGATACTTTTATCGCTTCGCATGTACAAGGTAGCTTCGTCAAATCCAGACTGATGGTTCATCAAATCTAGCATAGTAATGGGCTTGTCATAGCGGAGATTTCTAAGAAAGCCTTTTGGCAGATAGGTGCGAATATCTTCTTCTAGGTTAATCTTACCTTGCTCCCAGAGCTGCATGACAGAGACCCAGACGGTCAGCTTAGTCACGGAGCACCATTCAAAAACGCTGTCATCATCGGCTTTGATTCCCTTTTCCTTATCCATATAGCCAAAGTTTCCTTGATAGATAGTGCCATCCTTGTCAAAGACAGCTGTTGCCATGCCGGCTGTTGTCTTTTCATGTTCCTTGACAAAACTTTCGATTTTTTGACCGATTTGGCTGCGCTCTGTACCAGACGGCAACTTCTGCTCTTCAGCTAGCGCATTGGCTGGGCGAAAAAGTCCCAATGTTAAAATAGTTAGAAGTGTGAAAATAAATGTTTTTTCATGCGATTCTCCTTTGCAGATTTATGTAGACAAAGCCCGCCTTCCCAAAGGAAGACAGGCAACTTATCACATCGCCCACCACTGGTAAAGCGACCAGTAGAGAATATTGGCTACGATAGCGAGGGCGGATAAGCTGGTCAGAACTGTCAGGAAGAGGCGACCTTTTCCGAGCCCCTTTCGAGTCTTTCTAAAGAGCGGATAAACCGCACATCCTGCTAAGAATAGGCCCAGTCCTGCAAAGACCATATAGCGCCAAGATTGAACAATTGAGTAGTCCTGATTCATGGCAGCCAGTAAAAGCAGAATGAGATTGCCAGCAAACAGCAGCATTCCTAGAGAGGCCAGGCAATTCCAGACCTTCCAAGAGCGAGGAGCCGAGCTTTTTGCTTTACGCAGGATGAGACGGAAACTGCCAATCAGAAAACTAATCAAGACATTTCCCAGAGCAAACACGAGTGCCAGAGCTCCGAGAAATAAGACTAGATAATGTCTAAAGAGAACTGAATCGGAAATCCTTTCTGCATTAAGGACACCGAATTCGAGGCGGTCAGCACCTTGACTTCTGTCTATGGTCCAGAAAGTGCTCAGCAGATCTGGCTGATCTGATACTTTGTTGATCTTTTGGATGGCCCCAGGGATCATGAGCATGAAGGACAGTGGCCCCCTATTATAGCTTCTCAGATAGTGGTAAGAGCCAGGCTTGAATTGCTTTTTAGTAGCTTCGCTGACAGTCTGCATCTTGCCAAATATCAGTTCCGGCATTTGAACATTGTAAACTTGTTCATACAGTTGATTGGTTAAGATGACTTGGCCGATGCCATTTTTCAGATCCAAGTAAAGATAGCTAGAAAAGCCATCAGCATTACCACTGTGTCCCAGCAAGGTAACACCGTAGTGACTGGCCCAAAAGCCATGAGCATTACGAACAATATCCGTACCAGGGTGGGTAGAGGTTGTTGAGTAAAGCTCGGTCCAAGTTTCTGGACGATGAAAGAGCGTCTTACGTTCCAGCAAGGCTTGGGCGAATTTCTGCAGGTCTCCTAGAGTCCCCACAGCCCCTCCGACTGGGTACATCCAGAGCTTAAATGGTGTATCTCCCAAGAGCTTACCTTGGTCATCATAGCCCTTGTCCTCCTTGCGCTTCTCCTGTACATAGGCATTGTCCGATAAGTCAGGCAAGATAGCAGTCCGATCCATGTCCAGCGGCTCAAAAACATGCTCATGGACATAGTCTGCATACTTCTGCCCAGATATCCGCTCCACGATATAAGATGCCAAAGCCGTGCTGAAGTTAGAGTATGATGTCGTCGTACCCGGCTCAAAGGACTGAATAGGCTGGTAATCACGGAACTGCTCTTCCAAGTCGCTCTTGTCTCCCTTTTTATAGAGTGGCATTTCATCAAAGCCAGCCTGATGGTTCATCAGATCCAGCATGGTGATAGGCTTATCATAGCGAAGATTGCGGAGAAAACCTTCTGGCAGATAAGTTTTGATGTCTGCTTCCAGGTCGATTTTGCCCTCTTCCCAGAGCTGCATGACCGATACCCAGACCGTCAGTTTAGTGATTGAAGCCCATTCAAAAACACTGTCATCGTCAACTTTGACTTTGTTTTCCTTATCCACATAGCCAAAATTTCCCTTGTAGATGGTTCCGTTTTTATCAAAGACTGCTGTTGCCATGCCGGCCGTTGTCTTTTCATGTTCCTTGACAAAACTTTCGATTTTTTGACCGATTTTGTCGCGGTCCGTACCAGACGGCAGCTTCTGCGAGTCAGCTAAAGCAGCGCTCGGCCGGAAAATTCCTAGAGTTATAATCGTTAAAAGTGTCAGAATAAATGTTTTTTTCATAGCATTTCCTTTCTGTTCAACTCAAAGATTCACATGAGCTAAGTTCAGATAATTTGTACAGTCTCCTTTTAATTTTAGAATCAGCTTATTCATATTTTTTAGTCATGCGTTTTTCTCTTCTTTATCCGCCCGATACCAGAGATAAATACTGTAAAGGGTCAGAATACCCAAGCCGCCAAGGTAAATGAGGGAGTTAACCTGAGAGAAATCAAACTTATCAGCTAGGTTGATGCCGACAAAGGTTTCTATCAGAATATCTAGTAGGGCATGGAAAACCATACAGGCAAGGACAGATTTCGTCTTCTTATGCAGTGCAGCAAACCAGATGGACTGGACTATAGTTACAATGATATAGACTAGAAAGGGATTCTGACTTCGATCATAAAAGCGGTCATAAAACCAGAGAGGAATATGCCAGCAAGCCCAAGCTAGTCCAGTTATCGAGGAGGCGATAAGCATAGAGAACTTCTTTTCCAAAGCCGGCTGCAGAAAGCCTCGCCAGCCAGGCTCTTCCATGCCACCAGCCAAGGTCATAAGGTAGATAAAGGATCCAATAAATGAAAGCAGAGCTCCGTCTACCAGCTTGCCTCCGGAAGCTAATGCAAAAGTCACTGCCAGACTTCCACTGAAGAGTAGGAGATAGAGCCAAGTTCCTTTCTTGCTTGAGAAGATAAAGGAACAAATGGCTTTGAAGCCTTTTATTTTCAGCACTATTAGGCTTGCTATCACCGGTCCGAACATACTGAGACTCGTTAGGAGGCCTTCCAGAGCCAGATAGAGTATAGGTGGATTTTCTGGCCAGAGATTTTTGAGAATGATCGCTAGCAACATAAATCCCCAAGTCCATCCGAAGTTCCAGGCTAGGAAAGGCCAGACTAGTTTTGGTTGTGGTTTGCTTCTTGTTTCATTGGTCATCTGATTTTCTCCTTTAAATGAAATGGTTTGGTTTTATCTGCTTGCTTTTTGTAGTCTGATAAAGTCCTTGATTTTTTTGCCTCATTTAGCCGCGCTCTGTATAAAAGACAGCTATTGTACTTCAGCTCCTGTTGAAAAATCACTAACCTTAAAATTGTAAAAAGAATTAATCAAACGATTTACCTCATGAGCTAGTCCATTCCCAAAAAGAAAGCGGGAAAATAATCACAATGCCCACCACTGATAGAGCGACCAGTAGAGGATATTAACCACGATTGCCAACGCAGATAGACTAGTCATGACCGTCAGGTAGAGTCGGCTCTTGCTCAGTCCTTTTCTTGCTTTGGTCAGAAGTGGGAAGACTGCACAGCCAGCCAGAATCAATCCCAGACCGGCAAAGACAATGTAGCGCCAGCTAGCTAAAAAGGTCAGATCGCTGGTAGCAAATGTGTTGAAGAGGAGGAGGAAATTTATAGCCACACCTACTCCAGCTAAAGAAGTTAGGTAAGTCCAGATACGAAGAGGTTTTGGTGTTTTAGATTGGCCTTTTTTGAAGACCAAGCGGAAGAGATCCAGTCCGCCCCGTGCCAAAAAGAGAATAATACTGAAAACAATTCCGACTGCCGCTGAAATAAGCAGAGCCCAGTCTGTAAAGAACTCGCTATCCTTGACTCTGAAGTTATCGCCATAGGAAGCTGTTACCTTAGTCTCGTCTCCACTACCGCTGACTACAGAAAAATTCTGGGTCAAAAGCGGATTGTCCTTAGATTTCTCGACAAACTGAGTGTAAAGCAAGGTTCTGGAGATAGACATAGGGCCACTGGCAAAGTAGCGAGCAGATCGGTAATTACCAGACTGGAATTTGTCAAAGGTGGCTGAGCCCGTCTTTTTCTTAGGTCCAAAAACCAAGGCTGGCATTTCATAGTTATAAACCAACTCATGATCTTGATTCGTCATAATGGTCATACCTATACCATTTTTCAAGTCCAGCAGAATATAAGATGAGTAGCCAGTTGAGTTTCCTCCATGGCCAACAAGCGTCGTGCCGTACTCCCGTGTCCAAAAACCGTGCATATTGAGCGACATATCCGTTCCCGGATAATTCGATGTTGCTGTGTAAAGGGTTGTCCAAGTCTCAGCGTTCTTGAAGAGCTTTTCTTTCTTCAAAAGCGCTTGGGCAAACTTCTGGAAGTCAGCCAGAGTAGAGACGGCATTCCCTGCCGGGTAAAGTCCTAAATGAAAATAGCTAGTTCCCATAGATGTCCCGTCCGCCCGATAAGAGATCTGCTCCATCCGCTTCTGGTAAATCTTTGGATTTTCCTTAAAGTCGGCTGATAGAGCAGTGTCTTTCATCCCTAGTGGTTGAAAGATATGCTCATGGACATAGGCCGAGAAGTCCTGACCGGAGATTCTCTCAACGATATAGGCTGCCAGACTAGCTGAAAAGTTCGAGTAGGCTGTCATGGTGCCTGGTTCGTAAGACTGTTCTGGCTGATTAACTGCCAGAATCTCCTCAATAGACAAGCCCTTATCTTCCTTGTAGGCGTGGGTAGACTCGCCAAAGCCGGCCTGATGGTTCATGAGGTCTGTCATAGTGACTGGCTTGTCGTAGCGCAAAGTCTTCATAAATCCCTCTGGCAGATAGGTGCGAATGTCTTCGTCAAGGTCAATCTTGCCCTCTTCCCAGAGCTGCATGACGGAGACCCAGATAGCTAGTTTCCCTACTGACCCCCATTCAAAGACGCTGTTGTCATCGGCTTTAATGCCTTTTTCCTTGTTCATATATCCAAAACTGCCTTGGTAAATAGTCCCGTCCTTGTCAAAAACGGTTGTTGCCATACCGGCTGTTGTCTTTTCATGTTCCTTGACAAAGTCTTGGATTTTCTGACCAATTTGGCTGCGCTCCGTGCCAGACGGTAACTTCTGCTCCTCAGCCAAGGCTGTAATTGGTCGGAAGAGTCCTAGAGTTATAATCGTTAAAAGTGTTAGAATAAATGATTTTTTCATGATATTTCCTTTCTATTTAGCTTCAACAATCGCATAGGCGATACTTCTGTATACCATTCGGATAAAAATTCTTAGCATATCTTTCTCCTTTCTTAAGCAATGATTTGCATCATCTAATCAAAAGTCACTGCTTCTACAGCCACCCTTGTCGCATCATCTTTCTTGACATGGTCCTGAATCTTTTGGCTAATCTCAATGGCCGCCGTGTTAGACTTCAAAGATTGCTCCATCGTCTTAGCTTGAGGCGTTTTTACTAGCCCTAAGCTTAGGACTGTCAAAAGCCAGAGAAATAACGTTTTTGGCATGATTTCTTACTCCTTATATACAATTTAAAATGACGACTGAAATCTATCCCATTCCAGCTCTTCTTATCTTTTACAAATTTTAGGCCTATTTGTATAATCATTTTATATATATAAATTTTATATACAAGACGATTATATATAATTTTCTAGTATATGTCAAATTTTTATATAATTAAAAAATTATATATCAAAATCAGCTTAAAAGCCTTGAAATCCATATTCTTAGAGAGTTTATAAAAATTTGCTCCAAAAATCTTTTAAAAATTTTTATTTATTTGAAAGCGCTTGACGAATTTACTTTCTTCTGTTAGACTTAAAGCAGAACTATTTCGGAGGTACACGGAGACATGAAAAATTAAGTCTATTTTTTAAAGGAAACTTTATTTAGTAGATTTTGTCATGTTTCTGCATATCCGCGGGATGTTCATTTTTTTGTACTTTCTAGCTTTTATTTGCTTATCTTTAGATTAATCCTGTCGCTCCTATGACAGTGTAAGCTGGAAGCCTATGAACGAATAATCCTACTTAGACACTCCTGTGTCTGCTTTGTGCAATTAAAAACAGCTCTGCTAAATAAAGCAGGGCTGTATTTTGTGTTATAAAACGAAGGAGACATCTATGCTTCAAATAAAAAATCTAACAATCACCCACCTAAAAGACCTGAAAGAGTTAGTCAAAGATTTGTCACTGACTGTCAATCAAGGAGACAAGGTCGCTATTATCGGTGAGGAGGGCAATGGCAAGTCCACCCTGCTCAAGCTCTTGCTAGACGAGCGACTGGTCAGCTCCTATGTCAGCTACAGCGGACAGATTGATAAGTCCTATACTACTGCTGTCTACCTGCCCCAGCAGTTGCCTTCAGAAGATGCCCAACTGACGCTCAATGATTATTTCTTTGCAGATTTTGAGACCGAGCTGGACTATGCTAAGCTCTACCGCTATGCTGGGGAGCTCAACTTTGACTGCCAGCGTTTTGCCAGTCAGCAGCAACTCTCTAGCCTATCTGGAGGAGAAAAACTTAAAGTTCAGCTCATCAAGAAACTAGCCAGTGATTGGGACATTCTCTTTCTTGATGAGCCCTCTAATGACCTCGATCTTGAAACTCTGACTTGGCTGGAAAGTTTTATCATCCACAGCCAGAGAACGGTCCTTTTCGTCTCTCACGACGAGCACTTTCTCGCTCAAGCTGCGACCAAGATTGTTCATCTGGAGCGAATCAAAAAGAAGCAGGAGGCTAGAACCAGCGTCAAGAGTCTGGGCTATGAAAATTACCGCCATCAGCGTCAGGAATCCTTTGAAAAACAGGGACAACTAGCACGAAAAGAGCGAGAAGAACACGCCAAGACCATGGAAAAACACCGACGGGTTAAGCAGAGTGTGGAGCATACTTTACGAAACACCCATGATGCTACTGCAGGTCGACTGGTGGCTAAAAAAATGAAAAATGTTCTCTCACAGGGCAAACGATTTGAAAAGTCAGGTGCTGAAATGACCGAAATCCCGACACAGGAAGATGTCATCAGCCTTTACTTCTCAGACATAGAAGCTCTGCCATTGACCAAAAGAATCCTCAAATTAGAAGGAATGAAACTGGAAACAAACGAACGACAACTGGCGAAGAACCTGACTCTGGAAGTCTGCGGCCAGGAAAAAATCGGGCTGATTGGTGCTAATGGTGTAGGCAAGTCTACTCTGCTTAAGGAAATATGGAAGATCCTGCGTGAGCGGACAGACATGCGAGTAGGCTACATGCCCCAGCATTATGGTGACTTGCTGGCTGATGAGAGCAGCCCCTTGGACTTTCTAGCTCCCTCCGGCGACAAATCCCATGAGGAAAAAATCCTGACGCATCTAGCCAGTCTCCAGTTCACGCGCGACGAGGCCCGTCACCCGATTGGGCAGCTTTCCGGCGGTCAAAAAGCCAAGCTACTACTGCTCAAACTAGTCCTAGACCGTCCCAATGTCCTCCTTCTGGACGAGCCAACTCGCAACTTCTCTCCCACCTCTCAGCCCCAGATTCGCCAGCTTTTGGCGACCTATCCTGGCGCCATCATAGCTGTCTCCCACGACCGAATCTTTCTCAAAGAAGTCTGCCAGAAGATTTATAAACTGACGGAGACAGGGTTTGAAGAAGTTGAATTATAAGCAAAAAGAGTTGGAAATTCCAACTCTTTTAATTCTGTTTAGCATCAATCTGTGAACTTTAATAAAGCTCCCCTTCTACTCCTGCGCCGTCTGCATTTGGTAATACACACCTCTGGCTGCCATGAGTTCCTGATGATTGCCGTGTTCGACGATATCACCATCTACCATGACGAGGATGATGTCAGCATTTTGAATAGTGGACAGGCGGTGGGCGATGATAAAGCTAGTCCGTCCCACCATGAGCTTGCTGAAAGCCTCCTGAATCAAGACTTCTGTCCGGGTATCGATGGAGGAAGTCGCCTCATCCAAGATTAGGATTTTAGGAATGGAAAGGAAGATGCGCGCGATAGTTAATAGCTGACGCTGACCTTGAGAAAGGGAGTCCCCAGCATCCGCCAGGTAGGTATCATACCCCTGAGGCAGCTGCTGGATAAAGAAATGCGCATTGGCCGCCTTGGCAGCTGCAATGACCTCTTCTCGGTTGGCGTCTGGCCGGCCAAAAGCTATGTTGTCGTGAATGGTCGCCGTCTTAAGCCAAGTCTCCTGTAGTACCATACCGAACTGCTGACGATATGAGGCTCTAGTATAATGACTGATGGGAATACCGTCTAACGAAATAAGCCCCCTATCAACATTGTAAAAACGCATGAGGAGATTGATCAAGGTAGACTTGCCAGCACCAGTTGGCCCGACAATTGCGACCTTGCTAGCTGCTGGAATCCTTATATTCAAATCCTGAATCAGCTCTTTTCCAGGCTCATAGCCAAAAGCCACATGCTCAAAGCTAATCTGTCCTTTGACATCTTTCGACTGGAGGATTTCCTGACCAGACTCTGCTATTTCTTCTTGGTCCAAAACGCTGTAAATCCTCTCCGCACAAGCTAAAGCGCTCTGCAATTCCGACATGACTGACGATATATCATTGAAAGGCTTGGTGTACTGGTTGACGTAGTTGAGAAAAGTTACCAGCTGCCCAACCGTAAAGCCTGTTCCCTGAATGATTCGGACAGCCCCAAAGCCTACAATCAAAGCATAGATCAGGGCATTGATAAAACGAGTCGAAGGATTAACCGTCGAAGAATAGAAAATAGCCGCCTGAGAATAGTCTGAATAAGTTTGATTACTTCGAGTAAAAGCTGTATCAAACTGCTCCTGAGCATTAAATGCCTGGATTAGACTTTCCTGGGTCAGACTTTCCTCAATCAGCTGGGTCTGCGCTCCCCTCGCCTGCGTCTGCCGTTGGAAAAAGCTAAAACTCTTTTTGGCTATAAAGCGCGCTAAGAAAAGAGAAAGGGGCGTCAAAAGCAGAACCAAAAGCAGGAGGAAAAAGTCCAATCTGGCCATGCTAATGATAGTGACTAAGATGGTCAGCAAACCCACAAAAAACTGATTAAAAACCATAAGCAAGCCATTGCTAAGCTGCTCCAAGTCCGTCGTCACCCGACTAACCAAGTCTCCGGTTCCCTGTCGATCCAGATAAGCCAAAAGCAGATAATGAACTTTCTTGATAACACCCTGTCGGAGTTGCTGGCTATAGCGATAAACCAGCTGATTATAGAGCAAGGGATTGAGCCACTGAATCAGCGTATTGGCTAAGATGACCAACAACATCTGGCCCAAAATCGGCATCAAATGTTGATCCGCTTGAGGCAGAAGAACGCTATCAACCGCATTCCCGATTAAAACTGGGAGAAGAACAGTCAGAGCCACTTGAGCCACCGTTCCCAGACTAGCTAGGAGAAAGAGCCAGCGCGCCTGCAGCAAGTCTCGAGTTAAACGCCTCAAGCTGCTAGGTGATGTCTTATGCTTCATGCTTGCCCTCCTCTCCTTGACTATGCTGTGAGTTATGGATTTCTCGGTAAATGGCAGAGCTGACCAGGAGTTCATCATGGCGGCCAAGGGCCACCTGTTCTCCCTTATCTAGGACTAAAATTTGATCCGCTGAGCGCAAGCTATTGGTTCGCTGAGAGATCAAGACCAGACTGGTCTCTGTCAATTCATTCTTAATAGCCTGCAAGAGTCTAGCCTCTGTCAGATAGTCCAGAGCAGAGGTTGCATCATCTAAAACCAAGAAAGGCGCCCTCCGCAAGACAGCTCTGGCAATGGTTAAACGCTGACGCTGACCGCCAGAAAAATTCCGGCCAAAGGCCTCTACAGTCGCATCCAAGCCCCCGTCCTTCTGAGAGACAAAGTCCGCCGCCTGAGCAATCTCTAAAGCCTGCCACAAGTCTGCGTCTGTTGGCTTAGCTGACAATCCTAAAGTCAGATTGGATCGGACGGTTCCTTGGAAAAGCTCCGCCTTCTGAGGCACCAGACTAATCCAAGACCGCCATTCTCTGAGATTTTTAGGACTGCGTCCTTGGGAAAAGATGGTCAACTGACCAGCAGCCACAGGATAAAGATGAGCCAGCAGCTGAACCAGAGTAGACTTACCTGAACCTGTCCCACCAATAACCCCCAAAGTCTGACCACTTTTCAAATCAAAAGTCAGACCAGTCAAGGCTGGACTAGCTGCATTTGGATAAGAAAAACTAACCTGCTGGACCTTAATAGCTTGATTCGGCAGAGCTGTTTCCTGCACTAATTCCTGCAAGACATCTTCTTCCGCTTGCTCGAAGACCTGACTGATACGACCTGCACTGATATAGCTTTGATTGAGTGAGTTGACCAGCATCGCCAGCTTGAGCAATTCCACCAAAATCTGCAATAAATAATTGACCAAGGCCACTAGCATCCCTTGGGTCAGTAAACCCTTGCCAATAAAGGTATTCCCCTGCCAAATCACAGCAATTAGGGTACCATTCACCGTAAGAAAGGTCAGAGGACTAATCAGACTAGCCAAAGCCCCCGTCCTGATTTGCCAGGTTTTATAGAGCTCGTTGCGATTGCGAAAGGTCTGAACCTCACGCTGGGTCTGACCGAAAGCTCTTATAACCCGCATGCCCTGCAGCTGCTCACGCGTCAGATTGACTAGCTGGTCAGTCAGCTGACGAATCTTGGCATAGAGAGGATTCATAAGACGAGACATGAAAACGATAATAGCCGTTAAAATTGCTACCATGAGCAAGAACCACAAGGTAATGACCGGACTGATAGTAAAGGCCATAATAATAGATCCAAAAACGATGATGGGCGCCCGCAGAAAGAGACGAAGAAATTGATTGATGCCCGTCTGAATCTGATAGGTGTCGCTCGTCAGCCGAGTCACCAAGCTAGAAGTTGTCAACTCATCCCGACTAGCCTTGGGCAAACGCAGGATTTTTTGATAGAGGTCACTTGTCATCTGACGAGTAAAGCCCACTGCCGCCTTTGACGAATAATACTGGGCCACAACTGCTACCACCACGCCCAGAGCAGCCAAGCCCATCAAAAGAAAAACCATCCAGTAGAGATGGGAGCTGTCGTGTCTAGGAATGGTCTCGTCCACAATCCCCGCAATCAAAATCGGAACCAGCAGTTCAAAACTGGCTTCCAAAAGCTTGAACAAGGGCCCCAGCAAAGACTCCCTGATATAGCCCTTGAAATATTTCAATAAATCTTTCATACAACCTACTTCTCCATTAAACTGTATTTATTTTACCATAATTTTCAAAGGCTAAAAAATATTCTCCTTCTGACCAGCAGAAAGAGAACATTGATATTAGACATCTTGTAAGTTCTGACTTATTTTCTTTAATCCTAAAGGCAAAAATGGAGTTACAGCAAATAAGAAGCTACCCAAAGCTATAAAAGTCCAGTCAAAGCCAAAGTAATCAATCAACCAGCCTGTCACAGGGAAAATGACAATCATACTCAGGCTGAACATCATAGAGTAGACACTGAGCATGGTCGCCCGCACTTCACTTGGCAGCTGCTTTTGCAAATCGTTGTCAAAAATCGGCTGAAAGAGTGCATACAAGGCGTTGCTGATTAGATAAATCAAAATATAGATGATTGGCGTTCCAAAATAGGACAGCAGGTAGCTTGCTCCAGTAAGAAGAACCACTGAAGGAAAGAGTTTTAGGGCAGAATACTTCTTTCCAATCACACTCGCCAGATAGACTGCTAAGATATTCAAAGCACTGCCAATCAGCATGACTACCGAAATCTGCCAATCTTTTAAGTCAGGCAATTGATTCTGATAATAAAAATAAAACATACACATCAAGGTGCAGATGATTTGAGACAAAATCATCCAGATAAAAAGACTGGGATTCCTATGCAACTCCTCTTTGACAGCCCAGATAATCTTTTTCATGGTCAGACGTTCTGCTTTCTCTGCTTTAACACTTGGCTCCTTCAACATCCAGGTCAAGAAAAGAACGATGATAGAGGTGCCAATCATGATATAGTAGGTCAGATGCAATTGTCCATGGACAAAAAATCCAGCCCAGACCGTTCCCAAAGACCGGGTCGCTTCAGCCACTCCAGACATAAAACTGGAGATGGATAAGTAACGTTCCTTGAGTCCGGCCTCCACAGAAGAATCATAAACCATGGCCGCACTTGTCCCCGAATCAAAATTATAGGACCAAGCACTAATCACCATAGCCAGTGCATAAACCCAAAAGTTCCCCTGCCCCGCCAACATGAGAACAGAAGACACAATCCCAGCTATCCGGCTCAGATAAAGATTGGTCTTGTAGGAAAAGCGATCCGCCAACATCCCAGAAGGAATTTCACAGATGACACTAGTCGCATGAAAAATACTTTCCAAAAGCCCAATCTGCCAAAGGGACATGCCGTTTTGACTTAGAAATAAAATCCAAAAACTAGTAATGCCTAGAAAGGCAAAAAATTCAACTCCAGCCATCAGGCCGATATTTTTCCGATAACTTCTTTTAAACATACTTTCTCCTTTAACAAGTGTTTTCTAATTTCTATCCTTTGTCACTTGTTAATCCGCTGTTTACATGATCTCCACCTCTTCTTTCTCTAAAATTCTATATTTTGGATTATTCATAGTTCGATGTTGAAAAAACGCCCCATGGGCGTTTGATTCGTTTTATGGTTTAATACGATGCAGCATACGTGGGAATGGGATAGCTTCACGGATATGCTTGGTCCCTGCCACAAAGGTTACCATACGCTCGATACCGATACCGAAGCCACCGTGCGGAACTGTTCCATACTTACGAAGATCAAGGTAGAATTCATATTCTGTCGTATCCATACCAAGGTCATTCATCTTAGCAACGAGAGCATCGTAATCTTCTTCACGCATAGAACCACCAATGATTTCACCGTAGCCTTCTGGAGCTAGCAAGTCTGCACAAAGGACACGGTCTGGATTTCCAGGAACTGGCTTCATATAGAAAGCCTTGATGGCTGCTGGGTAGTTCACGACAAAGGTTGGTACACCAAAGTGGTTTGAAATCCATGTTTCATGCGGTGAACCAAAGTCATCTCCATGTTCAAGATGCTCATAATCTGCATCCTCATCATTTTCATGAGCTTGCAAGAGATCAATCGCTTCATCATAGCTGACACGCTTGAAAGGCTCCGCAATATAGCGTTTCAAAAGTTCGGTATCACGTTCCAAGGTTTCCAAAGCTTGAGGAGCACGATCAAGAACACCTTGAATCAAAGCTTTAACGTAAGCTTCTTGCAAGTCAAGTGACTCATCATGCGTCAAGTATGAATACTCTGCATCCATCATCCAGAACTCAGTCAAATGACGACGGGTTTTTGATTTTTCGGCACGGAATACAGGACCGAAGTCAAAGACACGACCAAGAGCCATGGCACCTGCTTCCAGATAAAGCTGACCTGACTGACTCAAGTATGCTGGAGTTCCAAAGTAGTCTGTTTCAAAGAGCTCAGTTGAGTCTTCTGCTGCATTTCCTGACAAGATTGGGCTGTCAAACTTCATAAAGCCATTCTTATCAAAGAATTCATAGGTAGCATAGATAATGGCATTGCGGATTTGCATCATTGCCACTTGCTTACGAGAACGCAGCCACAAGTGACGGTTATCCATGAGGAAATCCGTTCCATGTTCTTTTGGCGTGATTGGATAGTCATTTGACTCGCCAATGATTTCGATATCTGTAATGTCCAGCTCGTAGCCAAATTTTGAGCGCTCGTCTTCCTTGACAATCCCTGTCACATAGACAGAAGTTTCTTGGCTAAGCTTTTTAATCGTATCAAACTTCGCCAATCCTTCTTCTTCGCCAAATTTCTCAATGAAGTTAGGCTTGAAGGCCACCCCTTGGAAAAAGGCAGAACCATCGCGCAGCTGCAAGAAAGCAATCTTACCCTTACCTGACTTGTTGGCAACCCAAGCACCAATGGTCACTTCTTGACCAACATAATTTTTCACATCAATAATTGTTACGATTTTCTTTGACACGTTTTTTCTCTTTTCTATTTTTTTAATCTTTATGACAGACTGCCTCGACATTATTACCATCCGGATCCAAGACAAAGGCTGCATAATATGATGAAAGGTTCCCCCGATAATTTGGCGCACCGTTGTCTTTTCCCCCTGCCTTTAAACCAGCCTCATAACAAGCTTGAACCTGCTCATGGTTTTCTGCCAAAAAAGCAAAGTGAATCGGAGACTGCTCTCCCTCCCCCAACCAAAAATCTCCACCAGGATGTGGACTGTTGGGAGCAACAAAACTGAGTAGAGAACTACTTCTAAAAGCCAATTTGTAGCCTAGAGGAGAAAGAAAACTTGTATAAAAGTCTTTTGAAATTTGTAGATTCCTGACCTTTATCTCAAAATGATCAATCATATCTGCCTCCTAGATTGGTTGCTAAATGTCACTTTATTTCAAGACAAATCTTTTGGACATCTGTTCTATATTTTACCATAAAGCGATTGCAATAGCTATCCTTGAAGAGTCTAAATCTCAGAAAAATTAAAAAACCAGCCTCCTAAAGGCTGGTGGATAACTCTCTCTGAATAAGAGGACTAATTTTTCGTTCCATATAGCAGTCGATCAACCATGTCATCATCATAGTTGAGGACCTTTTTCAAAGCCATCTTAAAACGCTGATCGCTGAGAATCTGACCTCCTGGACTCTGGTCAATTGTCGCATAATTCCCCTCCCCATCCTGAGTAAAGGCTACAGTCAGCTCTTGGTCAGGATCTTCACAAACATCTCTCCGCGGATCTTTTGAACTGGTAGACGGTCGAAAGTCCATTCTTTGCAAACGAAACGACAGTTCTTTATGAAAAGCCGCAATGTCCTTCTGACGATTAGCCACCGGCTCATGTTTGTCCAGCCAAGTCAAAAGATCTTCTCTTGTAATATATATCATCTTCCCCTCCTAAACCAAATCAAAGTTCGCCCTGTAAATGACCGTATCATAGCTTGGGCTAGCTGCTGACAGAGCTGCTTGAATGATATGGAGCACCCGCTGCTGTTGACCTTCGAAAGCCAAAGGCAGGAGCATATTAGAGACATTTTTGACAATCACTCCCTTAGTGAATTCCCCATCTTCATAAGAAAAATCCTGCTGATGAAAAATGGTCTTAGTCTTAAATTCAATCACCTGTCCTTGCAAGATTAGCTTATAAGTCTTCTTCCAATTAGTTCTGCCACCAAAGCGATAAAGGACCAGATAAATCCCCAAATCATAATCTGCGACCCAATCACCCGTCTCAAAGACTAGCTCATCATCAATCCCAGCCTTCTTTAAAAGCTCAATCCCTTCTTCAGAAATCATCTCATGCACGAACTTCCAGCTTCCTTCTTGGGGAAGAGACGCTGTTCCCTCCGTCTCCTTCTGAGGGCCACTACTGACTGCTTTATGAGGAACTCTTTTAGGGGTAAATTCCTCCTCCCAAGTCATCTCTTCTTCTATATCACTGACAGCCCGCCTAGTCGGTAAAAAATCCAGACACTTTTCTAATAATCCCATATCCTATCTCCTCTTTATCTGTACTCCACGTGGTTTACTTCCCTTATCTTTGTATCATAATAAGGGTTAATCTGCGACAGGGCATGTTGAATTACTGTTACGATCTTGTCCTCTCGTCCTTTTAAAACCTTGGGAATCACAAGCTGGGAGATTGTCTCTGTTGATAGACCTTTTACACTTTGATCTTCCTCATTGCGAACTGGATATCTATCGGCCCGCTCTTCTTCTAGGCGAAATTCAAGCAAGTGGCCACCGAGTATCATGGCTAAGACTTGATATTTCCCTTCACCGATACGAAATTGCTTAACGCAGAGAAAAATTCCTCTCTTCTCATCCTCTAGTAAAAATGGCAAAGCCAGTTCTTTTTCTTCAATAGAAAAATCCTCGAGAAGTTTCTTCTCTCTTTCCCCTATTTCCTTTCTGATAAAACCCATTTTATCTCCTTTTGTACAAAATAATCTTCATCCCTATTATTACTTAAGTAAAAAGACCATGAGGAACACACTGCAAGTCAATAGAATGCAGGGCTAGACCAAATGGACTTCTTTTATTATACACCGAAACACCATCGTCTTCAACTAAATACTCCTCAAATTTTTAAGTCGTGTGGTGATTTCTATCAGAAAGTTACTTCAACTAACTTAATCTAGCATTTATAGCTGCTATTTAATCAATTGGCGGATTATCCTTTACCTCTTCTTCCGTCTTCCAGTAGGTCATACTGCTCTTCTCAGTATCTACCTCCATCTTTTTATTAAGTCTAATATGAACCTTATAATAGGCGCGTTTAATTAAAAACTTTTGGCTTTTCTCAGCAGAACCCCAAGTTCTACAAACCATCAAAAAGCGTGCAGAGCCCTGTCCGGATATCTCCTCCTTAGTGTAAGAACCGGGAGAAGTTGGGCGTTCTAAGATTCTCATATTTAATCTCAGTTCTGGCTGATAATTGCTCAAATACCAGTCTATTCGGGCCGAGTCATTCTCATAATATTGGATACGATAGCGATGACCTTTGGCTTGCAGACTATAGCCATTGGATTCGGAAATAGTGGTCCAACCCACCTCTGAATTAAAGAAAACATAAGCTCCTAGCAAGACTAGAACTCCTAGTAAGAATAAGAAAATCAAACGACCTTTCATATTATTCTCCTTCCAATCCTGTTTGCAAGACCTAGCAGCTATATTATAACTGCTCCCAGCTTTTATTTTGTAGCCCAAAATCCTCTCAATTCGACCAAAAAATATGAAAGCGATTTTATGAATTCTATATTATTTTACCATTTTGTCAAACTATTTGCCAGTGCAGTTTAGGGGAACTGAAAAGGACGAACTCTGAGTCCGTCCTTATCTATTGTTTATAAATTTTTGTAGGTTATCTTTAGCAAGCAATGCCGGATTGTGAGCTCTATTTACTCTCCATAAATTGCTGCAGTCGCTGAACGGCTTCTTTGAGTGTTTCCAGATCTGTCGCATAGCTAAGACGGACATTTTCTGGAGCACCAAAGCCTGCTCCGGTCACCAAAGCCACGCCAACTTCTTCTAAAATTGCTGTCGTAAACTCGGTCACATCTGTATAACATTTCATTTCCATGGCTTTCTTGACATTTGGAAAGAGATAGAAGGCCCCTTGTGGCTTGACCATTTCAAATCCTGGCACCTTAGCCAAGAGAGGATAGATGGTATTCAGACGCTCTTCAAAGGCTTTACGCATAGTCTCGACCGTTTCCTGACTGCCAGTCAGAGCTTCGATAGCTGCATATTGAGCCGCTGCTGTTGGGTTAGAAGTCGTCTGACCTGCAATCTTACTCATAGCTGCTATAATCTCTGGCTCACCAACTGCATAGCCAATCCGCCAGCCTGTCATGGAGTAGCTCTTAGAGACACCATTGATGACCACTGTCTGCTTGCGAATCTCCTCTGATAGACTAGAAATTGGCGTAAATTTATTGCCGTTATAAACCAGACGTCCATAAATATCATCTGCCAAAATCAGAATATCATGCTCCACAGCCCAGTTCCCAATCGCCCTTAACTCATCCGCTGTATAAATCATACCCGTCGGATTGGATGGCGAGTTCAAAACCAAGACCTTGGTCTTATCAGTACGAGCAGTTTCTAACTGTTCCACCGTTACCTTGAAATTATTTTCCTCAGTGGCTTGGACAAAAACAGGAATCCCCTCAGCCATCTTAATCTGGTCGCCGTAGCTGACCCAATAAGGCGTCGGAATGATAGCTTCATCCCCTGGGTCGAGCACACTCATAAAGAAGGTATAGAGGGAGAACTTAGCTCCGGTTGCGACCGTCACTTGATTCGGCTGGATTGTGTAGCCGTAATAGTTGGCAAAATACTCTACCACTGCTTCTTTTAGCTCTGGCAAACCGCTAGTCACTGTATAAAAGCTAGCACGCCCATCCTCAATGGCAGCCACAGCCGCATCTCGGATATTCTTAGGCGTCGGAAAATCAGGCTCTCCCAGAGTCAGAGACAGAATATCCCGCCCCTGTGCTTTCAAAGCCTTAGCACGCGCTGCTGTTGCTAAAGTCACACTTTCTTCCATCTTTAAGACACGATTTGATAATTTCATAGTCCCTCCTTGCTGACCAACTGTCCGCTTTCAAAACCAATCAGGTAGTAGGTGCCTCCCGACTTGACTTCCCAGATGGGCTGATCCTGAAAATAGCCCATGATCACCTTGTCAATAGTTCCTGCTCCATTTTCCTTGGCAATGCTCTTCGCCTCAGCCTGACTGACGCCTTGGTCCAGTCGATAGACCCGAATCTCATTGGAATCTTTTGCAATCAATACAGCTTTTTCGACACCCTTACTTGTCTTGCCAAGCAGACTGTAGTAAGATTCCTGCCCATTGTAGAAGGCAAATGAGTCCACTTCTTCAAGATCTGCGTATTCCTTGGCCAAGCGGCTGCTTGCTTCCTTAGCCGACTGTCTCGGCTGCATAGATACTTGCAAAACTGCAAAAAATGAAAAGACAAGAACACTGAGAACGATAAAAATACCGATAAGGTACTGCCAAATTGGAAAACTGGCTTTATTTCTATTTTTATATTTCACTCCGTCATTATACTACAAATACTCCTATTTTTCTATCTTTTTTTGATGAGAATATTCTCAAAATTCTAAAGCAATATCCTTGCATATGATACTATTTATTGGTAAAATATTGTTATGAAGATTACAGACGATTTAAACAAAGAAGCTCTGCTTGATTTGAAAACCATGATTGTCTTTCACAAGGCAGCAAGAACCATACGTGCCATTGAAGCCCAGATTTTTAAAAAGCATGATTTGACTCCTACTCAGTTTTCCGTCTTAGAAACCTTGTACAGCAAAGGGGAACTGCGTATTCAGGACCTGATTGACCGCATATTGGCAACTTCTGGCAACATGACTGTTGTCATCAAAAATATGGAACGCGACGGCTGGATTGTCCGCACCTGCGACCCAAATGACCGCCGGGCTTTTTTGATTGGTTTGACAGAACAAGGCAGAGCTAAAATTGAAGCCGCCCTGCCTGATCATATTAAAAATATTCAGCAAGCTCTTTCCATTCTCGAAGAAGACGATAAGCAAGACTTGATTCGAATTTTAAAAAATTTCAAAAAAATGAGCTAAATAATTGCTAACTAGTGATTAATGTTGTAACATATATTGTAACAAGAGAAATTTCTCTTTATTTTATAAAAAAGGAGACAATGCAATGTCTAAAGTATTATTCATCGTCGGCTCACTTCGTCAAGGTTCTTTCAACCACCAATTGGCTGAGCAAGCTGAAAAAGCTTTGGCTGGCAAGGCAGAAGTTTCATATCTTGATTACAAAGATGTACCATTCTTCAACCAAGACATCGAAAGTCCTGCTCCAGCTGCTGTTGCTAAGGTTCGTGAAGAAATTTTGGCCGCTGATGCCATCTGGATTTTCTCACCTGTCTACAACTGGGCTATCCCAGGAGTAGTGAAAAACCTTTTGGACTGGGCTTCACGCGCTCTGGATCTGTCAGACCCAACTGGCCCATCTGCTCTGAATGCTAAGGTTGTTACTGTTTCATCTGTCGCAAACGGCACATCACCAGATGAAGTATTCAAGCACTACCGCAGCCTGTTACCTTTCATCCGTATGAATGTGGTAGAACCATTCACAGGTGTTGGTATCAACCCAGAAGCATGGGGAACTGGTCAACTGACTGTCGCAGAAGACAAACTTGCTGAACTCTCAGCACAGGCTGATGCTCTTTTAGCAGCCCTTAACTAAAAAGAGAAGATTATAAAAAGAAAAGAAAACTTATAAGACACTAACCCCCCGCAAATAATTGCGAGGGGTTTTAGAATGTATTATTGATAAGAGCAAGTAGACAGCCTTAATCATACAAAGTCTGATACATTTTTTTCATAAAGCCATCAATCTCACTTTGAACAATTTTCAACAAGCGGTCTTCTTCGGATTTAATGTTCTAAGACTGCTATTTTATCATCCTGTTTGTTAGTATGTTTTTAGGTCTCAGCATTTTTTCTCCTAACCAAGATTATTACTTATCCACCACTTGAGCCTCAAAGCGTGCTGGTTTGTCGTCCACATTGGTAATGGTAATCGTGTAGGGGATTTCTTCTGTCACCCCAAATACTTCCTTTATTTCCCCTTGAACCACTATTCCATCACTCTCTAAATAGATACTTTTACTCTTATCATTCGGTAAGTCTTTACGCTCTGTTCCATCTTTAGAAATAATAATCTCAGTTATTGACTGCTTCTCAACATTATAAACCGTATTACTTCCTTTCATCCCCCAGCCTTTTCGGCCCGATAATTTTAATTTAGCATCATCTTTTTTATCTAAAATCAATTCCGAATTATATTCAAGCTGATCCGTATTTGGAGACACCCTTAATTCAACACTTTGACCTGGTTGCAAAGTGTATTTGCCGTAGTTTAAAATTGCCTGAACGTACCAGACAACAAACAGACTATACAGCAGGCCAATAATAATTCTTGAACGCCAGCTTTTAAAGCGGCGCAAAAGGAATAATAGAGAGGCAATAAAAATTACTGAAGTTATCATTCTTTATTTTCCTTATAGATTCCGTATCGTTTCAAGATTCCATCCATTCTGCAATATTTCGTTCTCTTTCCTTTTTCTACGCTGACCCGACCACCTGATACATAGCAACAATACTATCATACGAAGAATCAAATAGACCAAACGAAAGATTCTCATCTTACTAAGAGCAGACAAAAACTCCTCCCTTGCATGTCCCACTTCCTGACCTAACTGATCAACCGTTTTGCCAGTTTCCTCTTTAATAGCAGCTGCATTCTTTGAAATCAAATAATAATTTTGGTCTAAACTAGTGGTATAGGCTTTGGATATTGGTTCATCTAAGAAAAAATATACTCTGTCAGCATACTTATCTTCAGACAAAGTATAGTATATTTCAGCTTCACTCTCCCATTTTTTAGGAAAACTACTTATTCTAATCTTTTCATAATCTAGATGCATAATTCCATTTAATACGTCACTAGTCCATTCTTCCGCATAGTGGTATAGATTCGCCTTTCTATCCACTATTGGCCAAACCATAACATACCGACTATGCATGAATTCCTTGGTCAAGGCCGAGTTGCTAGCTAAACTAGTCGCACCAATCTCATATACTGACCAAACAAGCACAATAAGCATTAAGAAAGCTTGAGTTGGTTTGTTTTTAAAATAGTTCTTCATTTTTAACAATTTATTCTTTGATTGCATGCCTGACGCCCAGCTTCCATCCCAGCAATCACTGTAGTTTAGCTAAACTCTACCTGCTGATTTTGCCTGTCGCTTGTATCTACTCCAACCAATTCACTGATAGCATTCTGAGCGGAAATAGTATCAGACTTGATTTTTCTTTTCACACTTCCTTGACATAAACCAACTCTTGGTCACTGGATAGATCAGGTCGGTAGGTAAAGCCTGCAAAGCTTAATTTCTTCATCTGTTCGATTTCTGTCACTTGGTTAGTTATTAGAGCTGTTAAAAAGTCGCCACGTGCTTTTTTAGAAATGGTCGAATGAACTTTCAGCTTGCCGCCTCGGTCTTCCAGAAACTTGAAGCCTATCATGCGCTGGCGGGTTTCCGTGGAAAAGACTGTTTCAAACTCGCTGGACAGGAGGGAGAAAATCACCTCATCATCTACCAGAGCTTGGTCATAAGCTTCTTTCCAAAATGCCTTGAGACTCTTCCCATCTAACTTGAGTGGCATCATAAAGTCCAAGCGATGAGGCGCTATGGGCTCCAGGGCTGGGATAACACCATAAAGCGCTGATGTGATGGCAAGGTGCTTCTCGATATACTGACTTTCCTCCTTGGTATAGTCCTGTCTCTTGATATGACGGTACATGAGTCCATCAAAAAGATAAAGGGCTGGAGCATGTTGCGCAGTTCCTTCTCGCAAAGCCTGAATGGCTTGCCACTCTACCTCCGCTCTTTCTGGGGAGATTTTATAAAATGATGCCAAGTCAGTTACTGACATGGTTGCCAACTCATCCAACACAGCCTGAGTTTGTGCTGAAAGTGGATTAGGAGTTGCTGATGGCGCAGTTAGATTCAACTCTTTGGCAGTTGGGATAAGAATTTTCATAGTTTCCTTCTTTCATTTAGTGAATATGACGGACAACCCATTTACCCAAGGCTGTCTCTAGTAGATAGGTGCCGATAATGAAGCCTAGCAGATTAGTCAGGATATCACCCAAGTCAAAAATGCCAAGATGAAAGAGATACTGGCTCCCCTCAACCAGACTGATAGCCAAGGTAAAATAAGCTAAATGTTTCCATGACAGCTTGCAGAGAAAGCCCAGCGGAATGAACATAATGATATTCATGGTGGGTACCAGCTTATCTCCATAAATCCAATTATAGGTAAAAGACTGCAGGTCCAGACTGAAGCCCTGCCTGCCGATATTTTTCAAAAAGAGGGCATAGAATAGAATGAGAAAATAGAGGGTGTAACTGGCTAGCACCAGCCAACGAGGAATGTGCCGACTATAGAGGCCGCGAATAAAAAGCGAGCTAATAGCTGTCAGAGTCAGGATGATAGAAGCTGGTATCAGCAGGTTCCACTCTGGCTGATTCTTGTAAAAGACGACGGCTACGTAGGCATAAAAAAAGCGCATATAGAGCCAAGACCAAAAAATCAGACTGCCTAGGAAGGCTGCCACATCAAAGATTGTTTGTTTTTTCATCTAAAACCTCCCTTTCTTCTTTTTAAAATTATATCAAATTTCAAAGGGACATTCTATTTTTTGCTTGACTTTGATTTACAGAGATGTTATCATCTAGTTATAAAGACTAGATAAGAAAGTGATAAAGATTTGAACACTCATCAAGTTTTTCCCAAGTGGGACGAATTACCAGAACTGGAGCTATATTTGGACCAGGTTCTGCTCTATGTAAACAATGTCTGTGGCTCTTCCTTTTCAGCTGCTGACAAGGGATTGACCGCTTCTATGATTAACAACTATGTCAAGCATGGCTATATTGCTAAGCCGGTCAAGAAAAAATACCAACGCCGCCAAGTAGCTCGCTTGATTGCCATTACGACCTTAAAAACGGTCTTTTCTATCCAGGAAATCTCTGCTACTTTAAATATGCTACATAAATCAGCAGATTCGCGAGAGCTCTATGATGACTTCGTTGACTACATGAATGACAATAAACTAGAGGTGGCACCCATCATTTCCACTGCCTGCCAGACGGTCAAACTCTATCAAAAGACCTTATCCCTAATCCAAGTACCAAATGAGGAGGAAGAAAACCTTGAACTACGCGCTTAAACTCAGTAAAAAACTATCCTTTGGAGAGGAAATTGCCAACGCTGTTACACATGCGGTAGGGGCTGTTCTGATGCTGATTCTGCTGCCTATTTCGGCCATTTATAGCTATGAAGGGCACGGATTGGTGGCTGCTGTCGGAACTTCTATCTTTGTCATCAGCCTCTTTCTCATGTTCCTCTCCTCGACAGTCTATCACTCCATGTCCTATGGCTCGACCCACAAGTATATCTTGCGCATTATCGACCACTCCATGATTTATATCGCCATCGCTGGCAGCTACACGCCAGTCGTGCTGTCGCTGATGAATAACTGGTTTGGCTATCTCATCATTGCTATCCAGTGGGGCACCACCATCTTTGGCATTCTCTATAAGATTTTCGCTAAGAAGGTCAATGAAAAATTCAGCTTGGCTCTCTATCTGATTATGGGCTGGCTGGTGGTCTTTATCATTCCGCAGATTGTCGGTCAAACCGGACCAGTCTTCTGGGGACTCATGCTGGCTGGTGGCCTCTGCTATACTGTAGGAGCTGGCTTCTATGCTCAAAAGAAGCCCTACTTCCATATGATTTGGCACCTTTTCATCCTAGCTGCTTCTGCCTTGCAGTATCTGGCTATCGTATACTTTATGTAAGAGAAAAACACAAAAACCGTCTGATAATTCTCAGACGGTTTCTTTGTTTATGCTGATTATTGATTCATCCCTGCTTTTCCAGAGGACTTCTTTGCTTGTGCGCTTTTCTGATTTGCTTAAAGATTGGATATAAGATTGGGACGGCGATGACTGTGGCTAGACTAGAGCCAAATGTACCAGTAATCTCAGCTACTGCCAGTAAAAAGGCTGCTGGTAAACTACTCCCGCCAAACAGTGTTCCTGTCAGAGTGTATTTGAAAATATTGAGCACAATTTTCACCAAAGCTGCTGCTACTGCTGTCACAAGAATATTTCTTAGTTTATCCTTTCTCTGAAAAAGTTCTTCATACAGAAAATGAATCACCACGGCCACCGCAAGTGCTTCTAACAAGATAATTGGGATTTCCGCTGCATAACCATTTAGCAAGTCAAATATTCCCAATCCAATAGCAGCCGCTAAAAAACCGAGCTTACTGCCAAAAATCAGACAGCCCACTACCACCAGTGCATTTCCAAAGTGAATAAACTGAGCTCCCACAGGAA
Source organism: Streptococcus sp. 27098_8_82 (assembly GCF_041431615.1). Lineage (NCBI taxonomy): Bacteria > Bacillati > Bacillota > Bacilli > Lactobacillales > Streptococcaceae > Streptococcus > Streptococcus sp. 27098_8_82. Next base: position 415,213 of record NZ_JAPVYB010000001.1, on the reverse strand, counting down.
TTTTAAAAAACTGAATGCTCAAAAAAATCAAAGCAGCAAATAAACTAATCATAGTTAAGGTTTGCAAATCAATTGTTTGTTTCTTCATCTTTTTCCTCCATTAAGGCTTGAAAACCAGCAAAAAGCTCTCCTAGGTAGGGCTGGTAAAAAACGCCCTTCTTTGGATCTATTTGCTCTTTAAAGCTAAGTGCCAAGCTCTTTTCAATAAACTTCAAAATCACAGGCAGGGCTTGATTGATGTCAATCCCCTGAACAAAAGCCGCAGCTACAAGTGTCGTCAGTATATCACCCGTTCCAAAAAATTGCTGGGGCAGAGCTGGACCGGAAAAGAGGTTAAACTCCTCTGTTGTCGCATCAAAATAGGCCACACCAATCTGCTTTTCTTTCATGGGCAAGCCAGTTAGCAAGACCTTGCTCGGTCCTAACTCAGCCAAACGCTTGCAGTAGTCCTCCCATCGATCTTCTGATAAACTCTCTTCGTAGGGTTCCTCTAACAACAAACAGGCTTCCGTCAAATTGGGCAGAACCAAATCGGCATGTTGGCAGAGGCGACGCATATGGTCTAGATGAGCATCTGAAAATCCCTGATAAAATGTTCCCTTATCCCCCATGATAGGATCCACGATAAGGGGCAAACTTTTTTCCTTCTTAAAGCGCAGCAAATTTTCCACCTGAATATCAGACTTCAAATATCCTGTTATCAGAGCTGAAAAGTCGAACTCCAAGCTCTGCCATTGTTTCAAAAAAGCAAGCATCCCATGCGTGTAATCATCCATATAGATGTCTGAAAAACCGCCTGTATGAGATGACAAAATCATGGTTGGCAAGAGGGCCACCTCTAGCTGGCAAATTGCAAAAAGTGGCAGGGCAGCTGTTGCGGCAACCTTACCTAAGCCAGAAATATCTGTGGCTAGAATGACTGTTCTTGTTTTCATGACTCCTCCTACTCGCTCTCTATTGTAAAATATCTGAAAATGAGTTACAATATGAAAAAATCAAATCTGTATGGGGACAGTTTTATGGTTAAAGCAAAATACCAACGCATCGTTGATAAGATTACTAAGGATATTAAAGAGGGAAAATTGGCTACTGGTCAGAAAATTCCTTCTGTCCGAAAGCTTGCAGAGCGTTACCACTGCAGTAAGGATACCGCGCAGAAGGCTCTAATTGAGCTCAAATATCAGAAGTACATCTATGCCGTTCCCAAAAGCGGCTACTATGTACTGGAGAATGCTCAGGAAGAAAAGCAGGATTTGGAGTTGCCTGTGAGGGATGACCGCCACCATGCTTATGAAGATTTCCGACTCTGTGTAAATGAAACTCTGATAGGCCGGGAAAATTATCTCTTCAACTACTACCCTCAGCAGGAAGGACTGGCAGATCTGCGTCACTCTGTGCAAAGACTAATGCTGGACTCTGCTGTCTATGCTTCTAGGGATCAGCTGGTACTGACTTCCGGCACCCAGCAGGCTCTCTATATCCTTTCACAGATTGAATTTCCCAATCAAAAAGAGCATATCTTGGTGGAGCAGCCAACCTACCATCGGATTAATGATCTTCTGCTAGCGCAAAAGCTTCCTTATGAAACCATTGAAAGGACTCCGCAAGGAATCAATCTGCAAGAACTTGAGAAGATTTTTCAAAGCGGAAAGATTAAGTTTTTCTACACTATTCCTCGTTTTCACTATCCCTTGGGTCACTCTTACAGTCGGCAGGAAAAGGAAGAGATTCTTCGGCTGGCACAGCTCTATGATGTCTATATTGTAGAAGATGACTACCTATCAGACTTTGATAGCCGGCGGGAGCTAACCTTTCATTATCTAGACAATAGCCAGCGCGTCATCTACATCAAGTCCTTTTCTACCAGCCTTTTCCCAGCCCTGAGGATTACCGCCCTGCTCCTTCCACCCCAGATTCAAAAGACCTTCATCACTTACAAAAGCGCAGTGGACTATGATAGCAACCTCATCATGCAGAAGGCCCTATCACTCTATATCGACAGTCTCATGTTTGAAAAAAATAGGCTGGCGCTGCTGCAGCTTCAAGAAGAGGAAACAAGAAAAGCCCAGATACTACTGGAACAAGCTCAGCTGCCACTATCCAGCTATCTGACCAAGGATGGCATTCTGTTAGACCTGAGGTCACTTTCTTCCGTTAGCGCTCTCAAACACAGCAACCTGCCGCTTGACTTCTTTGAACAGAGCTACCTTACTAGCTGCCCTTACCAGTATGCTAAACTGCCTTATGATAACTTAGAAGAAAATGTAGAGAAATTAAAAGACTATTTAAAATAGGTGTAGAATTCCAAATGAATTCTACACCTTTCATTTATAATCAAGCATTTCAAGACTCCATCATCCCAGCCTGTAGTTGGTACATTTTCTTATAGGTGCCATCTTGGGCTAACAATTCTTCGTGACGACCGGATTCGATAATGCGACCCTTATCTAAAACATAGATGCAGTCGGCATCTTGAATAGTAGACAATCGGTGGGCTATGGCAATGGTTGTCCGACCCCGCCGCATTTTTCTCAGTGAGGCTTGAATCAGCTCCTCTGTTTCCGAATCAATATTGGCTGTCGCCTCATCCAAAATCAAGATTTTAGGTTTGGTGGCGATGGTTCTAGCAAAGGCTAGAAGCTGCCGTTGACCGCTGGAAAAAGTCGCTCCCCGCTCAGTCACAGGGGCATCATAGCCTTGGGGTAGTTGACTGATAAAGCCATGAGCATCTACAAACTTAGCCGCTTCTATAATTTCTTCTCGCGTCAGCTGCTCTTGGTAAAGCTTGATATTGGAAGCAACTGTACCGTGATAAAGGAAGGGATCCTGCAAAACAAGGCCAATCTTTCGCCGCAACTCCGCCTGGCTATAGTCTTTAATATCACGGCCATCAATCAAAATCTGCCCCCGCTCAAACTCATAAAAACGCAGAAAGAGATTGATAATCGAAGACTTGCCAGAGCCAGTCGAACCCACAAAGGCAATCGTCTGCCCTTTTTTGACAGAAAAGGAGATATCCCGCAAAACATCTCGCTTTCCATCATAAGAAAAGGAAACATGCTTGAATTCGATGCTGCCATCTTGGATTTGCAAGTCTTGGTTAGCCTGCTCAGGCTCATAATCTGTGCGATCCATGATTTCAAAAACCCGCTCCGCAGCAACCATAGATGTCTGCAGAACAGAGTAATTCTGCATAACATCAATCAAAGGATTAAAAAGCTGATTAACACACTGGATAAAGGCATACATAATACCTGCCGTAATTCCCGCCACTTGCCAAGTCAAGCCAAAGTAAGTCAGAATCACTCCATAAGCCAAGATTTTCAGCAGAGACATGGCCGGCCTCAGAAAGAGACTGTTGATATTGAGATAGCGATTGGTAAAGCCTAAATGCTGACCGTTGATTTCTTCAAATTCCCGCATCAAGCGCTTCTCTTGCCCAAAAGCCTGAATAATCCGCATCCCTTCAATACTCTCAGATAGCTTGACATTTAAATCGCTGAGCTTATTCCGGACCTGCTTCAGCTGACGATTGGATAGATGCTGATAGAGCAAGATAGAGGCTGCCATCAAAGGCAAAAAGAGAGCGATCATCAGGGTCAATTGCCAGTTGAGGGCAAACATAGCGCTCAAAGTAACAACTAAAATCAGCAAGGAACTCAAAAAATTAGAAAAAATCTCACTGAACATATCTGCTACTGCCTGAGTATCATTAGTCAGGCGGGAAACGATAGCACCAGCTGGCGTTCGATCAAAATAAGCCATTTGCAGACGCTGGATATTGGCAAAGCTTTCCTGTCGCAAGTCCCGAACCACGCTTTGAGCCACACGCGCAAAGAAATACTTTCCCAAGAAGGTAAAAAGTACCCGCAAGAGGAAAAGGCCATAGTAAAGAGCCAGCAAAGGCAGGCCAGCCCAGGCTTGATTGCGGCCAATAAACTGATCAATAAAATAGCGAGCCAGAAGCGGCAATGCCGTTGTAACCAGAGTCGTCAGCAGGATGAAGGTCAAAGCCATGCTGCTCACTATCCTGTAGCGCCACATATAGCCTAGGAGGCGATGAAAAGTCGCTTTCTTTTTCATGTTAATCTTTCTCCTTCAAGCTTTCTGCTAGCTGCTGATTATGGTATGTCTGGGCATACCAGCCCTTTTGCTCCAGCAACTCTTGGTGGGTGCCTCTTTCCTTGATACGACCATTTTCCATGACCAAAATCAAGTCTGCATGCACCAAGGCCGACAGCCGATGAGCTGTGATGATGGTTGTCTTGCCAGCACGCTCAGACTTTAGATTTTCTAAAATCAGGTGCTCCGTCTTAGCATCAACAGCTGACAGAGAGTCATCCAAAATCAGAATATCAGGATTAGTTATAATAGCCCGACTCATCGCCAAGCGCTGCTTCTGCCCACCAGACAGAGACAAGCCACGCTCACCGACAATCGTATCCAACCCCTCTGGCATAGCCTGAATATCCTCATACACACCGCATAGTTGAGCGGCAGCTAGAACCTGACTATCTGTCAGCTGGGGATTCGCAAAGCGGATATTGTCTCGAATGGACAGAGCAAAGAGCATCTGTTCCTGTGGTACATAGCCGATGAGACGACGCAAGTCTTTGAGGCGGTAGTCTCGGATATCATGGCCATTCAGATAGATAGCCCCCTCCTGAATATCCTGCTCCCGCAGCAACAAGCGCAGAAGAGTGGTCTTCCCAGAGCCCGTCTGACCGACAATTCCCAGTGTCTGTCCCTGCTCAATGGAAAAATGAATATCCGATAAACTAGTCTCCTCTGCATAAGCAAACTTCTGAATGTCATAATCTAATCGACCATTTTCCGCATGAGAAAGGGGTTGTTCAGCTTCCTTGACATCTGACTCCTGAGCCAACAGTTTCTCAATCCGCTCATAAGAAACAGCCCCTCGCTGGCCGATGTTAAAAAGATAGCCTGTAGCCTGCAACGGCCAAACCAGCATATCCAGATAGGTGATAAAGGTAACCAACTCTCCTATGGTGAATTGCCCTTGGGAGATGAAAATTCCACCGAAAATCAAGGTCAAAACATAAGAAAGACCGATAAAAAGCAAAACCAAGGGGTCAAAAAGAGAATCGTACTTGGCAGCCAAAACGTTTTTTTCGTAGACCTCTTGATTTGTTTGGGCAAAAGACTGAGTCTCCGCCTCCTGATAGCCAAAGGACTTGGTCACTCGAATCCCTGAAACACTCTCCTGAACCTTATTGTTCAAATCCGAAAATGCCTCTTGAGCAGCCTTAAAACTTTCATGATTTTTTCGGCCAATCAAGCCCGTGCCCCATGACAAGAAGGGCATTGGCACAATGGCAATCAAGGTTAGCCGCCAGTCCAAAACGAAAAACATAGTCAGAAGGGTCACCAGGGCTGTAATAGAAGCATCCACAGCTGACATGACTCCGCCACCAGCCAGACTGACAACTGCATTGATATCGTTGGTCGCATGGGCCATCAAGTCCCCTGTTCGGTATTTCTGATAAAAAGAGGGAGACATGTGAGTAAAGTGCTCGAACAATCGAGAGCGCAAAATCCGTCCCAGACTATTGGACGTTCCTAAGATATAAAGGCGCCAGACATATCGCAGGCCATACATGATAAAAGCTGAAGCAATCAGCAACAGCAAATTAAGGAGCAGCTCTTGAGAAGTCAGATGTTTGCTAGCAATTCGGTCAATAACCTGACCGATGACTCTGGGCGGTATCAGATTGAAGACACTGACCAAGGACAAGGCTAAGATACCGATGATATAGCGCTGTTTTTCCAACTTAAAAAACCAGGCTAATTTTCTAATGAGGTTCATAATTTCTCCTATTCTTACTAGTCTTTTTATTATACTGTTTTTTGAGGAAAAATGAAACACAGCGGATTGGAGCGCTGTGCTTCGATTCTATTTTTTACTTGTCAGCTGGTAACTTACAGCCAGCAAATCAAAGATTTCCTGATCGCTCAAGGTATCATCCAAGGGCAGACTGAGCCAGTATTTCTTATTCATGTGAAAGGCCGGGTAAATACCCTTTGTCTGAATCAGTTCTGCTACATGATCATTCTTAACATTCAGCACCTCAATAGCGCCGCTTCGCTCTGCTTCAAACTTAGACCAGTCTGTGGTCAAAAAAGCTCCGTACCATTTTTTACTGTCCTGGTGACGGAAAACCCCAGCATTGGTCGAGCTATTTCTGGACGACTTCTCCCAGAGGTACTCTATTTGCCCCTGATACACCTCAGCTGCATGATCTCGCAGTCGCTTACTCTGCTCATAGAGAAAGCCAACCTCGTCAAAACAGTGCTGACGGATAGCCAGAAGAGCTGCCTGACAAGCTTCACGAACCTGACCGACAAACTCCCCCGTCACCTGCTCCATCTTGACCTGCAGATAAGCGTCATCAGTGTCACAGTCAAAAACCTGATAGTCTAGGTTCCTACCTCTAATAATTACTTCCAAGCGAAAGTCACCCTTCATAATCTCCTGCGAAAAATGGTAAGCTTCATCAGACTCCTTAAAACCGTAAGTCTGAAGCTTATCTGGATTAGCCTTGTATTTTTCAAATAATTCCAACATTTTATTAGGAGCCGCTAGAGCCCTTCTCCTCCTTAAAATACAATTTTAGTTCCATGCAGCTGGTCAACTGCCAGACTGTCTATTATTTGCTGACGATTTCCCAGATGAATGCCACCACCCGGCATTATATCAATCCGATCAGCAGCATGCTCGATTAATTCATCTAGCCAAGCAAAATGCTCCTCAATCGGCTCATTAGCAGGTCCTCCGTGGGTCAAAATTCGCTGGACACCGTTCTCAATCAGCCAGTCCATTTCGCCAAACTGGTATTCAGCTGGGATTGAATCAAAAGCCATGTGGAAGACTACTTCCAGTCCCTTGCAAGCCTCTAGCAGGCGCTGCATCTTCGAAACATCTATTTCGTTCTTCTCCGTCAAGACACCAAAAACGACTCCCTGACTGCCGGCTTCCTTGGCTTTTTGGATATCTGCCAGCATAATCTCAATTTCAAGATCCGAGTAAACAAAATCTCCGCCCCGAGGCCGAATCATTGTCATCACAGTCGCACCGTAAGGCTTGGCTAAGTCAACTGCTGCTTGAATTACGCCGTAGCTGGGCGTCGTACCACCGACAGCCAGATTATCACAGAGCTCAATCCGTTGAGCTCCCGCCTTCATAGCCTTTTCTAACAAGGTTACATTTTCCGCACAAAATTCATAAAGCATCATCTCACCTCTGACTTAATATATTGACTCCCTCTATCTATTATAACACAAGAGCTTCGCGATATCAGCTCTTATCAAATTTTCTAGCTTCTCTTTTACACCAGTCAAGCCAATGGATCTGATAGTCTTCCTTGGACAAAATGCGGTTCTGTAAGTCAGCTATAGAGAATATGCCTCTTTCTTGACAAGACTGAATACAGTATTGATAAAAGTCCCAATTAAGCTCGTCCCTATCATAATAGATGGGAATATGGGAGAGGCCAGCCTGATATGCCTTAAAGGCTCTGCTATGTCCATCAGTAAAGAAAACTTTTCCATCCATGCGCTTGACAGGTAAAGCTTCAAGTTCTTGTTGGTCAAAATCAATGCTAATCCTGTCCAGCTTTTCCCTTGAAAGGTAGAACTGACTGGGCTGGATCTGCGCTATGGGCAGGGTCAAATCAAGTGTATAGGACCTGCCTCTCTCCCTAGCATGAGTTTGATAGAAACCAAGCGACTCAAACAAACTGCGAGAGGGGAGATTGAAATCATAAATCTCTTGAACTGTTAGTTTCTGATAGCCTAGATTGCGTGCGCGCTGTATCAAAGCAGAAAGAACTTTCTTGCCAATGCCTTTCCCACGGTAGTCCGCTTTTCCAATAACAATCGGCAAATCATCTTGCCAAAAGGTCACATCCCCAATAGCCAGCCAACACTCCTGCTCCCATACTTCAATAAAATACACTTCACCTCGCGAAGCCAAATACTCATACATCCTTTGAACTCGCTCCGGCGAATAGGGCTCTCTTTTGCCATCAATCATATAAATCATGTCTGGATCTTGGTACCAGTCCAAGGCCAACTCAAACTGGCCATCATAGGCCCGCAAACGCAGATTGTCATCAATAACAATCAGCTCCTCTTGCTGGATATTAGGAATAGGCATCTTTTCTCCCTCACAATGCTATTGCTCAAATAATAGTATAAAAACTCCATTTGATTCGGAAGACTTCTTCCTCAAATGAAGTTTTCTTTTTTAGATTCCATAACCCATGCTGAACTGGATTTTAGCAGCTCCGTTCTGGAAGCTGATTTTGTTAATGCTGAATTGACTCTGCGGCAGAGCTAGAAGGAAACTATCTCCCTCCGTTGTGATAGATGAATTAGAGGCCTGCATTTGTTGCTTCAGCATGCCTGTCACCCAAGATTTAGGGATAGGAAGAGAGCCTAGCTTGGCACTATCGATTGTGATGTGCAAGACATTATCTCTCACCGTCACATCCACCTCTAGGTCCAGCTTACTGTCAATGAAGAGCAGCTTGACTGGATACTGGATGCGCAGCTTATTGCCTTCAATACTGTAAACACTGTTCAGCAGCTCCTGATTCTCAGAGTCAGTCAGAGAAGACTTGAGCACCTGATTAAGCTGGACGCTATTGAGAGAAACTTCTGTGCTGACTCCCTGAGCCGTCACATTGGCATTGCTCAAAGCTGGCTCAATAATACTCATCCAGGAAGCACTGCCTTGAACATTTTTTAATTGTTCACTTTGATTAACAGATGCAGGGACCAGAAACAGCACTGCTGCAAGCAACAGCACCAAAGCAATTCCCACTACTCTTTTTACCATTTTCATGTTTGTATTCCTTTAATTTGAGAAAATCCCTCTAGCTAAAAACACAGAAAGGATTTATCTTATTTTACACTATTTTTGCATAATTTTCTGTAACAAACATATTAAAAAGCTAACAATCCTGTGAGAAAAGGCTGGGATAGATAATCCCAGCCTCTCAATCACATAGCGCTAGTTTTACAAGGCTCATCATAGATAGCCTATTCTTATTTAATCACTTCCTGAGTCTTAGCATAGTTGGCTTCGACTGCTTCTTTTTCAGATTTCCACCAGTCTTGGTTGTCCGTGTACCACTTGATCGTCTCTTTGAGACCCGCTTCAAAGTTGGTGAACTCTGGCTTCCATCCTAGCTCATCGCGGAGCTTGCTGGCATCAATGGCATAGCGGAGGTCGTGGCCGGCACGATCTGTCACATGGTCATAAGCATCTGCTGGCTGTCCCATTTCCTTGAGAATCAGCTCCAGCACTTCCTTGTTGTTCTTCTCACCATCAGCACCAATCAAGTAAGTTTCACCGATTTGACCCTTGGTCAAAATTGTCCAAACACCTGATGAATGGTCATTAGTATGAATCCAGTCACGAACGTTTTTACCTTCGCCATAAAGTTTTGGCTTGATACCGCTCAAGATATTGGTGATCTGGCGCGGAATGAACTTCTCAATGTGCTGGTAAGGACCATAGTTGTTTGAACAGTTAGAAATCGTCGCTTTCACGCCAAATGAACGCACCCAAGCTTTAACGATCAAGTCTGAAGCTGCCTTGGTTGATGAGTAAGGTGAGCTTGGATTGTACTTGGTTTCAGCAGTAAATTTCTCACCTGGTCCTTCGCCATGACCTGGCAAATCTTCACGCAGAGGCAGGTCCCCATAGACTTCGTCAGTCGATACATGGTGGAAACGAATGTCGTATTTACGAGCTGCTTCCAAGAGTGTGTAAGTTCCGATAAAGTTGGTGTGGATAAACGGACTCGGGTCATTGAGTGAGTTGTCATTGTGGCTTTCTGCCGCATAGTGAACGATAGCATCAGCTTCGGAAGCCAGCTTATCTACCAAAGCTGCATCAGCAATATCTCCAACAACCAACTCAACGCGGTCGCCTAAAATTTCTTCAATATTAGCCCGATTACCCGCGTAGGTCAGCTTGTCCAGCACTGTCACATGAACATCTGGAAAGTTATTGTAAACATAGTGGACAAAGTTAGAACCGATAAAACCAGCTCCACCTGTCACGATAATTTTTTTGTATTCAGTCATTTTTATTCCTTAACTTTTTTATAATTGCCTTAAGTGGTAGGGACGCAAGCAAACCTCCGGTTTCATTGCTTATTTTTGAGCCTAATGTCTCAAAAATCCCCTGTCATGTAACAAACTAAATAATTTGTTACATGACTTACACCACAGCGGCAATCATTTCTTCCACTCGCTTTGCTCGGATAGGAGCTGAGCTTAATTATATATTTCAGTATCAATTAATGAATCAGAAAAGAATTCTTCTTACAAATCTTCTTTTCTTAGCGGTTTTACATCCTTGAGTAATGGATGGTTCTTGTCTGCTTCTGATACTTCTGCTTCTTCTAGGTTTTCCCACTGGATGCCTAAAGCTGGGTCTGCATAGTTGACAAAGGCATACTTAGGTTTGAGTTCCAAAGCCCAATAGTCATTCACCAGATAGCTATAGGAAACCGTGTCAGAAAGGACTTGGAAACCGTTAGCGACGCCACGCGGCACAAAAATCCCTTTGCTGGCATCGATTACTGTCTGGTAGGTATTGCCAAAGGTCTCGCCCTCACGCAGGTCTACCCAAGAACCCAGCACCTTGCCGTCATCAGCAACTGAGATGTACTTGTCCCAGGGCTCTGCATGAAGACCACGCAGGACATTTTTACGAGAAAAGCTGACATTATTTTGCAGTTTTCCTTCTGCAAAGAAGCTTTCAGGAAAGCCTAGCGGCAGCATTTTTTCCTTTTGGAAATTCTCCTTAAACCAGCCTCGATTGTCCCCACGAACAGGGATATCAAACTCCAGCATTCCAGGAATTCCAGGAACCTCACGCGCTGCTAATTCCTTATCAAAAAATTGTTCCGTCATCTTCTTATTCTTCTCCAATCAAGCGCAAGAGATAGTGGCCATACTCATTCTTTTTCAATGGCTGCGCCAATTCATGCACTTGCTCTTTAGTGATATAGCCCATACGATAGGCAATTTCTTCTAGATTTGCCACCTGAACGTTCTGCATCCGCTGAACTGTTTCGATATATTGAGCGGCTTCTAAGAGACTTTCGTGAGTTCCTGTATCCAACCAAGCAAAACCACGTCCCATAAGCTCTACAGACAAATCGCCACGATCCAAGTAAGCCTTGTTAACGTCAGTGATTTCCAGTTCTCCGCGAGGACTTGGCTTAATATTCTTGGCAATCTCTACAACATCGTTATCGTAGAAATAGAGTCCTGTCACTGCATAGTTAGAACGTGGCTGTTCTGGTTTTTCTTCAATGGAAATAGCATTCATATTTTCATCAAATTCTACTACACCAAAGCGTTCTGGATCCTTGACATGGTAGCCAAAAACAGTTGCTCCTTTTTCCTTAGCCGCAGCATTTTGGAGCATTTTACTCAGACCTGGTCCATGGTAAATATTATCCCCAAGAATCAGCGCCACGCGGTCATCTCCAATGAAATCGGCCCCAATGATAAAGGCTTGTGCCAGCCCGTCTGGACTTGGCTGCTCTGCATAAGAGAGCTTGATACCAAACTCAGAGCCATCACCCAGCAGATCCTCAAAACGAGGCAGATCCGTCGGAGTGGAGATAATCAAGATGTCCTTGATACCAGCCAGCATAAGAGTTGACAGTGGATAATAAATCATGGGCTTGTCATAAACCGGCATGAGCTGTTTTGACGCAGCGCGGGTCAATGGGTACAAACGTGTACCAGAACCACCTGCAAGAATAATACCTTTCATATGAGTTTCCTCTCTTAATGTATTCTCCTTATTCTACCATTTTTGAAAGCGGATGTCATCCTTTTCACTACCCTTAAATAAAAGAAAAAGAGCGGATATTCCGCTTTCTTCCGCTCTTTGATTCCAAGTTGGCATCACCCCAAAGCCACATCCAAAACCATCATGAGAACAAAGCCCACCATGAGACCTAAAGTCGCCACATCAGTATTGCCATTTGTCTGCGAATCCGGTATCAGTTCCTCTACCACCACGAAAATCATAGCTCCTGCTGCAAAGGAAAGGGCATAGGGCAGAATAGCCGTCATGGCCATCACAGCAACTGCTCCTAGAACAGCTCCGATTGGCTCTACAATCGCGGACATAGAACCCCAGTAAAAGGCTTTAAGTCGAGACTTGCCGTCTGTCCGAATCGGAATGGACAAAGCCGCTCCTTCTGGGACGTTTTGCAGTCCAATTCCCAAAGCTAGACCAATCGCGCCGACAAAGGCTTCTGGACTAGGATTGGCGGCCAAAGCACCAAAGGCTACTCCGACTGCCAAACCTTCTGGAAAATTGTGAATGGTAATGGCTAAGAAAAGCAGAGCCGTCTTGGACAGCTTCTTTCGGCTATGCTCAGGAACACTCTCTGCCTCCGAAATGTCTTTGCTCAAGTGCAAGTGAGGTACCACTGCATCAATCAACCGCAGGAAAAAACCTCCCACTAGAAAGCCAATCGCTGCCGGCAGCCAGGACAGCTTGCCATAAGAACTTTGGGCATACTCAATCGACGGTGCCAGAAGCGACCAAAAGGAAGCCGCAATCATGACGCCTGCCGCAAAGCCCATCATAATATCCAGCAACTTGCGACTGACCTGTTTAAAGAAAAATACAACAGCCGAGCCTACAATAGTACACCCCCATGTAAAAAGCCCAGCCAAGAGTGCCTGCATAACCACAGGCTGCGATCGTAACCAGTCCATAACTTCTCCTTATTCTCTAAAATCAATCATACAAAATCGTCTTAGTTTCCCCGATACAGTGTTTTTCCTCATTCCAGTAATGAATCCGCTCAAAAGATCCTTTCCGCCAGTAGAGGGGCAGACGTTCACGTATGTCGTCCTGCATATCTATTTGGTCAAGTTCAGAAATCTTCCACCATTTTGGTTCCCCTTCATGATCGTTTCCCCTGACTTGCCCCTCAAAGGCAGTACAAAGAAAATCGTAATACACATACCGTTCTTCTTTACTCGGATTAGTGAAGCCTGAAATTCCCTTCAATTCCATGTTTAGAGCAGTTAGCCCCGTTTCTTCTTTTAATTCGCGCCTTGCAGCTTCAAAAAAAGATTCTGGAAACTCCACTTTCCCGCCCGGTTGTATCCACCCTTTAAAATTATCATGCTGGCGATTAAGCAGTAGGATTTCTTCATCTTTTTTTACACAAATATTGACCCAATTCAAAATGGTTTCTGTCATATCAAACCTTCTTCACATACCGTTCGATAGGATAGTCAGCTGGATTCAGCAGCCCCGCTTCTCCTAGAGCCATCTGGGCCAATTGGCGTCCGATAAGCGGGCCAGTTGTCAGACCAGAAGAGCCTAATCCGCTGGCAGCGTAGACATGCGGTAAGTCTGGAACAGCTCCAAAGAAAGGTGCAAAGTCGCTGGTATAAGCCCGTGTTCCCACGCGCTCACCTAGAATCTCTGCATTAGACAACCTTGGCAAGTAAGTTTCCGCTTCTCGCTGCAACTGATCCAGCACTTTCTTATCTACCTTCAAATCAAAACCCTGATCATTTTCATGACTGGCACCGACACTGACCTTACCTGCTAGAAAAGGAATGATATCCAACTCGCCCTCAGGCATCACAACAGGGTAGTCATCTGTCTTTTCAGCCAGCTTAAAATCACGTAGCTGTCCTTTTTGCGGGCGAACATCTGTCTTATAGTCCAGTGGCTGCAAGATTTCTCCCAGCCATGCCCCCACAGCTAAGATAACACAGTCAAAGTCGTGTCCGTCCACCAGAAGTTGCTCTCCTTCTACTGTCAAGCTTACCTTTTTTTCAACTAGCTCTGCTTTGCTGGCTTTCAGAAGTGTCTCCGTCAAGAGTGCCCCCTCCACACGGGCACCGCCGGAAGCATAGAGAAGCCGCTCAAAACCTTGCAAGTCTGGAAATTTTTCCTGGGCTTCCTGACGGCTGAGAAGACTCAAGTCCCCTATTAAGGGCGACTCTTCTCGATGATTAGCAGCCAAATCATAAAGCTCCTGCAGCTTGCTCTCATCCTTTTTCAGCAGATAAACACCTGTCTGTTGGTAAAAGTCTGTCTGAATACCAGCCGCTTTCAGATCCGCAATCAAGTTCTGATAAAAATCAGCGCCCAAACGCGCCATCCTGTACCAAGCCTTATTGCGACGTTTGGAAAACCAAGGACTTATAATGCCAGCGGCTGCCTTGGTCGCCTGCCCCTTGCCGTCATCAAAGACAGTCACTTCCACATCTGGGGATTTGGACAGATAATAAGCCGCTGTTGAGCCGACAATCCCAGCTCCAATCACTGCTACTTTTTTCATGTCGCTCCCTCTCAAATATGTCGGAAAGGATTGGTCCAAGCCTGACTAGCCAGAATCTCAATCTCCCATCCCTCTTCTGCCTTCCAAAGATCAAATTTTTCTTTCAATTTTTCCGTAAAAAGAACCTCAATATGGTGTCCAGGATCCATCGCTAAAAGTCCTTCTGTCAGCATTTCCTGAGCTGTGTGATAGTAAATATCACCTGTAATGTAGACCTGCGCTCCCTTGGCAATGGCCTCTTGATAAAAGGACTGACCGCTGCCACCGCAGATAGCTACACGCTCAATCACGCGTTCGAGATCCTCTTCTTCATAAGCGACCATACGCAAGCTATCTAGTCCAAAAGTTGCCTTGACCTTAGCCGCAAAGTCCCCAAAGGTCTGAGGAGCAATCTTTCCCACACGACCAATACCGTGTTCTGGCCCCGTCCGACTAAGATAACTTGTCTCCTCAATCTCAAGAAGCTGGCAGAACCAGTCATTAAGACCATCCTCCACAACATCGATATTGGTATGACTGACATAAACAGCAATATCATGCTTGATGAGGTCTAAAATCATTTGATTTTGTGCCTTATCCGCTACTAGGTCCTTTAGTGGGCGAAAAATAGGAGCATGCTTAACGATAATCAGTCCAGCATTTGCCTCAATAGCCTCCGCCACCGTCTGCTCACGAATATCCAGCGCCACTAGAACCTTGTCCACTTCCTTATCCAAAGTCCCGATTTGCAGACCTGAAATGTCGCCCTCCATGGACAGTTCTTGCGGGCAATAGGCTTCATATCGGGTGATGATTTCACTTGCTAACATGGAGCACCTCCTTGATACTTTCGATTTTTTGGGACATAGCAGAGCGTTCCAGCTCATTCTTTTCTGGGATATGAGCCAGTGCTTCTTCGAGTTTTTTCAGTTCTTTCTGCCATCTTAACTGAAAAGCAGGTAATTGTTGCTTCATCAGAAAAGGTCCGAAACGCTTTTCTTGCTCTGTCAAAGTTTGCTGGCCTGCTTCTGCCACTAGGATTTCATAAAACTTCCCAGCCTCTTCTAAGATATCCTCAGCCAGCAAGCGAAAGCCGTTAGATACCAGCCAGCTGCGAAGCTCATCCTCTCGGTTATTAGGCTGCAAAATCAAGCGGGAAATAGACCCAAGCTTAGCTCTGCCATTTTCCAAAATCTCTGAAATCAAGCGACCACCCATGCCAGCGATAACGATGGTGTCAATCTGATCCTCTGCTTCCAAAGCCGCCAGACCATTGGCCAAACGAACCTCAATCTGCTCCGTCAGCCCATGCTCTGCCACATTTTTCTGGGCAGACTGAAAAGGGCCTTCTACCACTTCACCGGCCAGAGCCTTCTCAATCCGTCCTTGCTGAATCAGGTAAATAGGCAGATAGGCATGATCACTCCCAACATCCAGCAACTTTGCCCCATCCGGCACAAAAGCAGCTACTCGCTCCAAGCGTTGGGAAATAGTCTTTTTTTGCATTGTTTACTCTTTTCTAAACATTCTTCTATTCAGTATATCATTTTTAAGGGTATAAAAAAAGCAGCGCAGGAAAAATCAGCCTGTTGATAAATTGATTTTGTCTCGCCACTTGTCACTTTTTTATTTGATTTCTTGATACTCGGCAGCTAAACCGCGCTGGACTGCCGGACGAGCTGCAATCTTCTCCGCCCAAGCAGATAGATGTTTGTAGGATGCAGCATCCAAGAACTCAGCTGCGCCTGGATAGAGCTTATCCTGCACTAACTGACCATACCAAGACCAGATAGCAATATCAGCAATACTGTAGTCATCTCCAGCGATATAAGCTTTCTTGGCCAATTCTTTGTCCAATAAATCCAGCTGTCGCTTGGCTTCCATCGTAAAGCGGTTGATGGGATATTCTAGCTTTTCTGGAGCATAGTTAAAGAAATGACCGAATCCGCCACCCAAGAAGGGCGCCGCGCCTGTCTGCCAGAAGAGCCAGTTGAGCACCTCAGTCCGACCAGCCAAATCTGACGGAATCAGCTTCCCAAACTTCTCTGCCAGATAGAGCAGAATATTGGCTGACTCGAAGACAGGAATCGGCTTATGACCTGACTGATCCAACAAGGCCGGAATCTTAGAGTTGGGATTGATTTTCACAAAATCTGAGCCAAACTGGTTGCCGTCCATAATGCTAATCTTATAAAGGTCATAGGTTGCCTCTGTCACACCCGCTGCCAGTAGTTCCTCCAGCATAATCGTCACCTTGACCCCATTAGGAGTCCCAAGTGAATATAGCTGAAAAGGCTCTTTACCGACAGGAAGCTTCTGCTCAAAGCGCGCGCCAGCAGTAGGCTGATTGATACCTGAAAATTTTCCTTGGTCGCTGTCCGCAGCAGACCAGACTTTCGGCAATTGATAGGTCATACTTTTCTCCTTTTTTATAAAACCAAGGGCCTGTCGTATCTAACAGGCCACCATAAATCTAATAAAATCAGTCCTTCCACAAATTCATGGCATTGAGGAAATCATCTGAAACTGTCACATTTTGAGGATTAGCTGCTTCACGTTCTTCCCGTTTGGCTTCTACCTGAGCAAGTGTAGTGATACCTTCCTTGCGCCAATTGCGCAAGATAGCCTGAATATACTTCCAGTTGGCTTTGCCATTAAACACAGCCTCACGAAGGGCAGCCTTGATCAAGTCAGGATTCGTTTTGTCGTCTTGAACAGTCTTGGTCAAGTCCTCAATTTCAAAGGGTGTCAGGAGACGGCCCAACTCCTGCTGAAAGGTCTCCACCAAGTCTTTCAAGACATTCTGAGGCGCCTTTGCTACAGTCTGATGACCGCTTTTTGCTGCCAGCAGTTCATCCAGCTTTTCCAAAGCCGGTGAAGCATCAAAGATAACCTCTGTCTCTCCATTCAGCTCAATAGTCTTATACTGTAAGAGACCTTTCTCCGTCAAATGGGACATAGAGCGATTGACTTCCGACAGGGTCTTGCCAATATGCTCCGCAATCTGACTAGGCGCCAGCTCTTCCAGAGAAGTAGTATTTTGCAGATAGAAAAACTGCCAGACCAAAAAATCATCGCTGGAATCAAAGATGTCCTTAAAATGTAAAAGAAAGGCACTCGGGATTACAAGATTGCCCGATTTAAAAGCTGATAAATAAGTCATGTCACCTCTTATAGATAAGCAAAAAACGATACATCATTTTCAGGGCTCTCCCAGTCGAAAGGTGTCTCCTGATAGACAGCATAATTAACCCAATTGCTGAAAAAGAGTGCAGCGGCCGAACTCCAGCACAAGGTCGGTGTCGTATGGACATCATCGTTTTTGAAATAATTCTCTGGAATGTGTGGATTCTTCCCTGCCTTCAAATCACGGAAATACTCCTTGGATAGAGTATCACGGTCGTATTCCATGTGACCGAAACTATATACCTCTCGCAAGTCCCGGCTAGCCAGCACAGAGAGACCAGTTTCTTCACCAAATGAGAGAATTTCCAGATTAGTCAGATTGACAATATCTTCCTTCAGAACTTCAGTATGACGGGAATGCGGCGCATAAAACTCATCGTCAAAACCTCGAAAAAGCAGATTGCTGCTATCAGCTGACTGGCTATAGACACCCGATAATTTGCGCGTCATCTGGTGCTTGTCCACGCCGTAGCGAGCGTAAAGTCCAGCCTGAGCCCCCCAGCAGATATGCAGAGTCGAAAAGACATGGGTCTTGGACCATTCAATCACCTGCTGGAACTCTTCCCAATAGTCCACCGCTTCAAAAGGCAGATGCTCTACCGGTGCACCAGTGATAATCAAGCCATCAAAATAGCGATTTTTAACCTCATCAAAAGTCTTATAGAAAGTCTCCATATGCTCTGCGCGTGTCGTTTTAGACTGATGAGAGCTCATGTAGAGGAAGTCAATAGTCAACTGCAGCGGGGTATTAGCCAAATGGCGCAGTATCTGAGTCTCCGTCACCATTTTCTGGGGCATGAGATTGAGTACCAGAATATTCAGAGGGCGGATATCCTGATGGTCCGCCCTGTCGTCATCCATGACAAAGATATTCTCAGAACTTAAAATGTCAACAGCTGGCAGTTTCTTATTAATCTTAATCGGCATGAAAATATCTCCTTCAATCGTTAGAAAGGCTTGGAAATACTTTTCCAGCCTATCCTTTGTTTATCCAATGTACTTTCATTATACTGAAAGGAGATATAGTTTTCAATTATACTTTTTCTCTAACTAGATATAGCTAGAAACTATGTATTAATAGTGCATCAGAACCTTATAGTCGTAATCGCCGATAACTTCGCGACCCTTGAGCTCATCCAGCTCAATAAGAAAAGCACATCCAGCTACTACACCGCCAAGGCGCTCAATCATCTCAATAGTTGCCTTCACTGTTCCACCAGTCGCAAGGAGATCATCTACGATTAGAACGCGCTGACCTGGCTTGATAGCATCCGCATGCATAGTCAGGGTATCCATACCATACTCTTTTTCATAGTCAGCTGAGATGACTTCACGAGGAAGCTTGCCAGGCTTGCGGACTGGAGCAAAGCCGATTCCTAACTCAAAGGCAACTGGACAGCCCACGATAAAGCCACGAGCTTCCGGTCCAACAATCATGTCAATCTTCTTGTCTGTCGCATACTGAACAATCTCACGAACAGCGTAGCTATATGCATTTCCGTCTGCCATCAATGGGCTGATATCACGGAATGTCACGCCTTCCTTTGGATAATTTTCGATTGTTGCAATGTAGTCTTTTAAATTCATGATATACTTTCTTTCAAAAAATTTTTTACTCTCTATTATATCACTTTTTCATCCAAATGGTAACAGAAAAACTTACTTTTTAAGGGGATAGATTATTTAATTTGAAAGAGTATGTTTCATTCATTTATAGGCCACCGTATTGAGGCTGGGATTGAGTTGGTTAATCTTTATAATCGTTTTTTCTAGGCAAGTCAAAATTAGATGTATTGCTCTAAATAAAGTGGTGTTGCTATTTCTTGTTCATATTTTTTTACAATATCCTTCGTAAATAAGCCTAATAAATCCAAATCATTAGATGGATTAATCTCAAATATTGAAAATACAGATTTTTCAAGAAAATCATTCAATTCTTTATAATTCGACATATAACTATAGCCTTGAGGAGCACTAAATCTCGGCGATAATTCTTTAGCTTGTTTTAATGATATAGGCGAGTCAAGAAGAGATAGGGAGTAAATTGGAGAAAAATACTTAGCACCTTCTTGCAAATGTTTTTCCAAATATGAACGACTACTATTTGCTAAATCTGAATTTTCTAAAAAGTGTTGGATATTATTACGCTGACCTAAAACCATTTTCCCAACAATCATCTTAGCGGGTGAGGAAAGATATAAATAAGCTACCGTTTCTTTTTCAGGAATCCTTGAACGATATTCAAAATGCTTTTTTACTGTTAGCAAAGCTTTAAAAAATTCTGGTTTAAAGCTCAGGATAATTTCATTCATCTAAAATGTGCTCCTTTGCAAGACTTTGGCTTAGTCTTGTAACATCTCATCTTTCCATCAAATAATCATAAATCTCCTGCACGGTGCCCAATGCCATGAGTTCTTGTTCTTTGACTAGGCGCTTGAGGTTTTGGTAAATGTGACTGCTGTCAATTTCTTTCTTTTCAGCTTCCTTATTGACCTTCATGACGCCTTCTGTGATGCTGACAAAACCAAGTTCTTCAAAAATCTGAATCATTTTGACCAAGAGAATAGGATCTATTTTCAGATAAGCTGCCAGATCCTTGAGCTTATAGCGAACGTCAAACTCGGGGAACTGATAGATTGTCTTGTAGAGTTTGGCAAACTGCTCACGGTTACCATAACCTGTCAGATAGTATGGCTTAGAAATCTCATTTTTAAAGTAAATCGCTTCGAAATCCTGAGACTGAAGAATCCTCTTCAAAACCTGCAAATCATCAGGCAGGTCATAAACCACAACTGCTCTGCTATTTGACAAATCCGGCAATTCCTCTGTGAAACGCAAGACAGGAACCTTATCAGGCAGCGTCGCATTTTTGCTGCGGATATTGAAAAGCTGAACACCGTCCACACGGGCATCTACCAGCATGAGCTGGAGACTGGTCTGTCCATTCCATTTATTGACAGAGAGGCTGACAGCCAGCTCCATATTCTTGGTCTGGGCAAACTCTGTCGCCAGGTTTCCTTGCCCAAAAGCTACTACTTCAAAAGATGCATCTTCCTGAGAAATTTTTAACTTGAGATGGCTATTGCCAGCCCCCATAGTCCGAGCATTGTCCACTTTAAAGTCCTTGAGGTAAAAAAGCGGCTTCTTATTGTCCATACCAAAAGGAGCCAGTTTTTCAAAGCTTTTGAGTGTATCCAAAGTCAGTTCTGGCAAGTGCAGCTCCTCATCTAAATACAGGGCTGTTTTGCCAGTCAAATCCAAATCATTGTCTAAGATATACTCTGTCAAGATATCAGCAAGCTCCGCCAGCTTGTCTGCTTCAAGAGTCATTCCAGCTGCTCCAGCGTGACCACCAAAGGCTACAAAGAGATCACGATGGCTGTCCAAAGCCTCAAAAATATTGACCGCTTCAATACTGCGGGCGCTACCCTTAGCGATACCATCCTCAATATTGAGCACTATAACTGGCTGGTGCAACTCTTCCAGCAAGCGCCCAGCGACAATCCCTAGCACACCGGGATTCCAGCCTTCCTTGGCCAGCACCTGCACTGGTCTCTTAGGGTCCAACATGGTTTGTGCTTCTTCATAAATCTGCTGGACGATTTCTTTGCGTTCGTCATTTTTTTGGTTAATCATGAGCGCAATGTCACGCACTTCTTCGTCATCAAAGCATGTCAAAAGCTCAATCGCTGGATTGGGATCATCCAGCCGTCCCAAGGCATTGAGTCTGGGGGCAAGCTGGAAACCAACCGTTTCTTCATCCAGTTCATCTGGCTGAATACCAGCGATTTTAAAGAGTTCCTGAAGCCCTACTCTCTGGGTATTTTTGAGGACGGAAAGGCCGTATTTGACTAAGATCCGATTTTCCCCCGTCAGACTGACCATATCGGCAATGGTGCCAATGGCAACTAAGTCCAAAAATTCGACTTGTACTTCTTCCAGCAAGGCTGTTGCCAGCTTAAAAGCCACCCCACAACCAGCTAGATGCTTGAAAGGATAATCTGCTCCGCTATGTTCCGGATGGACAATCGCATAGGCGTTTGGCAGCTCCTCAGGCATGGAGTGATGATCCGTCACGATGACATCCACGCCGAGAGACTGAGCCAGCTCGATAGCTTCAAGGCCAGCCACTCCATTATCCACTGTAATAATGAGCGAGATGCCTTGATTTTCAATAAAATATTTGTAAACACTGCTATTAGGACCATAGCCATCCGTAAAGCGATTGGGCAGATAAACCTGACACTCAGCCCCCAGCTGCTCCAATGCTTCCTTGACAATTGATGCCGAGGTCATCCCATCAGCATCATAATCGCCATAGATCAAAATCTGCTCGTAATTCTCAATCGCTGAGCGAATGCGCTCCACTGCCCTCTCCATATCATGCAGGTCATAAGGGTTGTGAAGCTGGTCTAAACTAGGCTCCAAAAATTCCTGTAAAGCCTCTTCAGTCTGCACACCTCTTTGGTAAAGAAGGCTGGCAGCGGTAGGTTCTAATCCAGCTTTCTTAGCCTTTTTTAAAAATTTTTCGTCTGTAAAATTAGTGGCAAACTGCCAGTCGTATTTTGAGCTAATCATGATGAGTGAAACACTTTCTCCGTTCAATCTTGTCTGAATATTATAACATGAAAAGACTGGTTCAACCAGTCTCAAACTTCTTATCTTCAAGCAAGGCTCTCAGACTCACTCATCTAGGTATAGCCCCTTAGCAACGCTTTGGTCAATAACTTCCTGAGCTAATTCCCAAAGAGTTTCAGAGATCTCTTGGATAAAGGATTTCTTAGAAATAACCTGCGACTTGGTCAGGCCATGAGGGTTGTCATGGGGCTGAGCGACTTCCAAGTGATTGAGCAGGGGAACCAGAGCATCCAGCACTCGGGCATATTTAGCCTCTATGCTAATGCCGGTCTCAAATTCCTGCCAGAGCTTTAAAAAGGTATCCTGCTGATCTGACGGCAGCTTATCCAAACTGATTTTCAAGGAGTCCAGCTCTCTAGTGTAAGAATCGCTCTTGCCCACGTCGTCAAAGATAAAGGTATCACCAGCATATATTTCGCCCAAATCATGAATCAGTAACATAGACATGACCTTTTCCAGATTAACTTCTTCGGGAATATATTCTTGAAAGACTAGCGCCATGAGCGCCCCCTGCCAACTATGCTCTGCAGAATTCTCAAAACGATAGGCATCCAAGGTACGATTGTTGCGATGAGTGGCTTTCAGCTTTTCCAGCTCATTGGTAAATGCCAGCTGCTGTTGTAGACGTTTAAGCATGTGGAACTCCTTTGAAATGTTTTATAGTTAATTCTATTCAAAATTGATAGTTGCTCTTAACGCTCTATATGATTTTCTTCAAAAACTAAACTTTCACTTCTTTTCTGTTTTTTCCCTCGCCATCCAATCACCAACTCTGACGTCAGGTGGGTCAGGATAATCGTCAGAAGGAAGGCCCAACGGCCATTTTCCCACTTGGTCAGCTGCTGGGATTTGAGCAGAAAAAAAGATAACTCAATAAAGATAGGATGGAGGAAGAAATAAAGGATACTTGGATCTTTTAAATGTCGCCAGTTTTTTTTGCGCTTCCACTGAGTTTTTAACAGCCAATTGAATAAGAAAAGTGTAAAGGGAATGAGAGCAAAGAAAAAGTTTTTATCCAGTCCCTGCCTGATGTAAATCAGAACTCCTTCACCTACTAGGAAAATACTTGCCAACAGAAGAAACAGACAGCGTTTTTTCTGAAATAAGGCTATCTACTCGTAATCAGCTAGAAAGTAGCCTAAATAGATAAAAATAGGCGTATAGAAGAGGCCGTTTCTGCTGGTGAAAAAGAGCTTGGCATAGGCATCATACCAGTCCGTCAGCAGACTAGGCGACAGATAGGCGTGATATGTCTCAATAGCACCTAAGGCAAAGAGAACCAGTAAAAGAACAAATGTTTTCTTGGGACCCAACTTCCTATACAAAAAATGGACCAGCAGCAAGCCTAAGAGAAAGGCGGGGATATACCAAGAGCTGGTAACTCATTCCGATGTAGAAGAGCGCTGCTAGAATAGCCAGCGGAGCTAGGTAGAGAGGCCAGTGCAGAGATTGGAAGTAAGTCAAAGCATAGGGAAGATAGACCAAGCTCCAAAAGCCATAGGCCTTTAAAATACCTTTGATATACAGAGTCAGTTTCACGTCTTGAGGCTCTTGCTTCCAGCGTACTCGGAAAAAATAGGCTGAAGAAATTAAAAAGAAAGGAACCGCCATGCGACCAAACATACTCTTTTGAACAAAATGCAGGGCTTCATGTTCAAAAAGCCTCTGACAGTGAACCAGAATTACCAAAACGGAAGCGATATATTGAAAAAGGCTGAGCAGGGCATAATTGACTGGCTGTCCTGACCCTACGACTTCTCTCCTTTGTATCAAGCATTCTCTCCTCTGCATCAAGCATTCTCCTTACGAGGTTTGTTTAAGATGTAAATGAACACTATTCCCTTTGAACTAGGACTTGGCTAGCCAAACATGCTGAAATGCAGCGATGTCTCGATAAGGTGATTGGTTGCAGACTGCTAGCTCCATCTTAAGCATCTTTTCAGCCCAGCCAGGAGCAGTTTTGTAGTCATTGGCCTGCAAGCCGTAAAAAATTCGTACTCCCTGATAATTCTCAGCTTCTAATGGAAGACCTGAAATCACATCTTGGATCTGATAAACCTTAGCAGCCCCCATGCTGTGGGTTTCATATTCGTGACCCGCCAAAAGCTGCTGGGCCTTTTCTGGATCATTTTCAAAAACTACCGTATGCATAATCCGCCCAACCTCGTGATGCTTGACCAGAGAAATTTTGCCGTCCTTTTTTAAGAGGCGGGAAAATTCTGCTAAATAAAGAGCAGGGTCTGATACATACTCTAAGACATTATGACAGATGATAACATCAAAAGACTGATCTGGCAATTGTTGCAGAAGCTCCAAGCTGCCTTGCAATTGCTCATAGGAAAAGTTCTGCTTACGCTCGGAAATCATTTCTGAACTAGGCTCGATGGCGGTCACTTGGTTGTTTTCTGCTAGAAAATCAGCCACAATTCCAAAACCGCTGCCGAAATCAAGAATTTTCTGGCCCCTCAGCGAATCAAGAAAGGCAAAAACAATATCATACTGAAGCTTGCCCCAAGGCGCCTGCAGGTGAGCTTTGTAAGTTTGTAGATTTGCTGTCATGAAACCTCACTTATAGTTAAACATATTGGCTGCCATCTTGTCGGCAATTTTTGGAAAAAGAGTATAAAGCTTATGAGCTAGATTGAGAATCCCAGGTAGATTCATTTCCCGCTTCTTTTTGCCAAAGGAACTAACGATTTTGCTGGCTACAAAGTCAGGCTCCAAGATATACTTGTTGACTGCTTTTACATAGGAACCGTCAGGATCTGCTTGATCGAAAAAGGAAGTTTTGATAGGACCTGGGTTCACCGTCGTGACATAAACACCAAAAGGCAGGAGCTCCAAACGCAGGGCGTTGGAAAAACCAATAGCTGCAAACTTGGTCGCTGAGTAGAGACTTGACTTGCTACTTGCAATGAGGCCGGCCATACTAACGATATTGACGATATGTCCTTGAGCTGCCTGCTTCATGCGAGCTCCAAAGATACGGGACAGGTTCATCAGGGCAAAGGTATTGACCTCAAACATGGCCTCAATATCGCTGGAGCTGATTTTGTCAAATTCTTCAAAAATCCCATAGCCAGCGTTATTGACTAGGACATCTACGTGGCCATACTGGCTGTCAATCCGCTCAGCAAAGTTTTCCAAAGCTGAGCTGTCTGTGATATCCAGCTCCACTAGGTCAAGATTTTCTTTTTCTCCATATAGTTTTTCCAGCTTAGCCTTGCACCGTCCGACCAAAATCAGTCGGTCATTGGGCAAGAGCTTAACCATTTCCTGGGCCAGTCCACCGCTAGCCCCTGTGATGATGATGGTGCGCATCTCTATCCCTTTCAAAGTGTTGATCGTTTTAATGAAATCTTTTTCCAGCTAAATAGTCAGCATAGGCTTGATCAATGACAGGAGCAAAAAGATGATAATCCTCCCAGCTACCTAAAAATTCCAAAGGTAGGTCGTACAAGTCATCGACTACAAATTTGGAGTAATCCTTCATATACTGATGTTCATAATAATCGTTCACAAAAGCCTGAAAATCCTTTTTGATATCCATTGTTCCTAATTTTCCGTCACACCAGTCTAGAACATAATCTACACCCAAAGTTTGCTCGTCTTTGACACTTTGAAATGATGTTTCTTCATCAGGAATCATCATTTCCTTTGCATCATGCTGGATGAGCCAAGTAACGAAGAAGCCAATATGATTCGCAGCCCAACGATGAACCTCCCGGTAATCATCTTGTGTTAATTCTTCATTTTCTAAGTTATAACTATAAATATAGTTGGTTAATGCATCCTCAAAATACCAATCAGCTTTATCAAATAAACGATTTTCAACTGTCATCTTATTTTCCTCTCAACGAAACTGTCCGAGACTGTAAAATCATATCTCCACCTCTTCCAAGTCTTTGACCACATGAACCTTTTCAAAGACAGCACTTGCATCGCGGCGCATTTGGCTGATGTCCTTGGCTAGAAAGCGGGCACTGATATGATTGAGCAGGAGGCGCTTAGCGCCGGCCTCCTTGGCCACTTCTGCGGCTTGCATATTGGTAGAATGACCGTGATTACGGGCAAGTTTTTCATCTCCCTTGCCATAGGTCGCTTCATGGACCAACACATCTGCTGCCACTGCCAGACGGACGCTGGCAGCAGTCTTCCGAGTATCACCCAGAATAGCAATGATCTTGCCTGGACGAGGAGCTGAGATATAGTCTGCTGCAATAATTTTGGTTCCATCTTCTAGGACGATATCCTGACCGTTCTTGACCTTGCCAAAGAGGGGACCAAAAGGTACGCCCGCTGCCCGTAGTTTGTCTGCATCCAGCGTTCCTTCCAAATCTTTCTGCATCACCCGATAACCCACACAGAAAATCGTGTGATCCAGCTTATCTGCATAAACAGTGAACTTGTCCGTTTCCAGAATCTTGCCCAGACTGTTTTCATCAAACTCATGAAAATCAATCCGATAAGGCAGGCGAGAACCAGACACGCGCAGGCTAGACAGGACAAAGTTCTTAATGCCTTTGGGACCATAAATCTCTAGGTCCGTCTGTTCTTCGTTAGCCTGAAAAGAACGACTGGACAGAAAGCCAGGCAGTCCAAAAATATGGTCGCCATGCAGATGCGTGATGAAAATCTTGCTGATTTTGCGAGGTTTAATCGTTGTCTCCAAGATCTGGTGCTGGGTCCCTTCACCACAATCAAACATCCAGACCTCATTGATTTCTTCCAAGAGCTTGAGAACGAGGCTGGATACATTTCGGGCCTTTGACGGCTGACCAGCTCCGGTTCCTAAAAATTGTAATTGCATATTTTTCTTTCTAAATGATATAAATCATGGCAGACCGATTCTGCGAGTGATAGTATTTTCTGCCTGCATAGGACTGAGCCAGATCACTGACTTCATCTTGATTGTATCCAAAAAGTCTTTGGCTACCATCTGCCAGTTGCTCCCAATCGGTCAAGGCAGTCAATTGCTTACATTCCACGACTTGAGATTCAGCTTTGAAAGGTGTCATTTTTATTCTCCCAGCTTCTTCGTAGACCAAGTACTGTGGAAAGACTTGGGCGATTTCAAAGAGCAAATCAGCTTTTACAGGCTCAGGATTTTCAGGAAAGACCATGCCGACTTCCTTCTTCTCGTAGCAAAATCCATAGGACTTGCCAGAAAGATTGAGCCGGACAAAAGGCTTGCTTTCTACAAAGCTAGGCTCCGCATTCCACAAGTCCAGCGCCTGGCTAATCTCTAAAAAATAGGCTGTCGCGGCTTCCGGACTTTTCTTTTGATAAAGCTCAGCAAAGTAAGCATTGATAACGCTGGGCGGCGGTGTGATGAAGCTACGCTTCTGCTCTTCTGTCAGGCCAGCCAATACTTGCTTTAAGTAAACCCTGTCTAGGCTAGTAAAACCGCCGTATTTCAAGGCCAAGTCAATATAATCAGTCATAAAATTCTTCCAGTTTCCATTTGTTTTTCTCAGCAATCCAGCCTGAAATGACTTCGACATCGTCTATGTATTCTCGATTCCCCATAATCGCGACTTTCTCTAAATCATGAATCTTGTAAGCTTTAGCCGGCGCTACCTTGATAGTAAAAGGCAAAAATAACTCTTTCATCCGCTCCAGCAGGACTTGCTGTAAAAGAGCTCTGCTATTGTCCGCCTTAGCCGAAATCAAAGAATAAGGAGTCAAGGTCGGAGTGAAATCCTCCGCCTTGTCTGCTTTGTTATAAAGAGTCAGCCGGGGAATATCCAGCATGTCCAGCTCATTCATGATGTCGAGGACAGTCTTTTCGTGCTCCTCATGATGAGGGTCGCTGGCGTCAATAACATGGACCAGCAAATCGACATTTTTACTCTCTTCCAGTGTGGATTTAAAGCTTGATACCAGCTCTGTCGGCAAATCCTGAATGAAGCCAACTGTGTCTGTCAGCGTGACATTGAGCTGACCACTTAGGTTGATGTTCTTGGTCGTGGCATCCAGCGTCGCAAATAGTTCGTCAGCCTCATACTGGCTTTTACTGGTCAAGCAGTTCATAATCGTAGACTTGCCAGCATTGGTATAGCCGATGAGGCCAATTTTGAAAATACTGGATTCCAGACGTTTTTCACGAACGGTTGCCCGATTTTTCTCCACTGCTTTGAGCTGGCGCTCAATATCATGAATCTGATTGCGGACACTGCGTCGATTGAGCTCCAGCTGGCTTTCACCAGGACCACGGGAGCCGATTCCACCTGCCTGACGGCTGAGCATAATTCCCTGGCCAACCAAGCGAGGAAGTAGATACTTAAGCTGGGCCAGATGCACCTGTAGCTTGCCCTCATGACTCCTAGCTCTCATGGCAAAAATATCCAAAATCAGTTGCATACGGTCAATGACCTTGACCCCCAAGCTTTCCTCTAGATTGACATTCTGGCGGGGGGTCAGACGGTTATTGACAATAACGGTCGAAATCTCTTCGGCATCAACCATCTGTCGGATTTCTTCTAACTTGCCAGAACCGACAAAGGTCTTGCTGTCATACTTCTCCCGCTTCTGGCTATAGGAGCCAACTACCTCAGCCCCTGCAGTCTTAGCTAGGCTTTGCAGCTCCTCCATGGATAGGTCAAAATTCTCCGTGTCTGCCAGTTCCACACCGACCAGAAAGACTCGCTCTGTTTTTTTCTCTGTTTCTATCATCTTATATCCTTACTAAGACTTGGTCAGCCAGCTACTTATCCAAAAACTTCCTGATGTCCTCCATAACCTGATTTTTATAGTCTGGATTTCCCACCTGATAGAAGGTCACGGACATCCGGTTGCGAAACCAAGTTAGCTGGCGCTTGGCAAAACGGCGAGTATTCTGCTTGAGCTTGTCCACTGCCTCTTCTAGGCTCATCTGACCTTCAAAGTAGGGGAAAAGTTCCTTGTAGCCAATACCCTTGCTGGCTTGACTGGTCGGAGCTTTCTCAAACAGCCAGCGAGCTTCTTCTAAAAGTCCGACTTCTAGCATCAGATCAACCCGCTGATTGATTCGCTCATAGAGTGCTTGTCTTTCATCATCTAGACAAATCAGCAGGGCTTCATAATCAGGTTGATTGTTTTCTAGTTGACCGCCCAGATGGGCAATCTCTAGTGCTCTCATAGCCCTGCGTCGATTCAGCTGGGGAATCTCGATACCCAGCTCAGCTATTTTCCTAAACAAATCCTCATCCGACCAACTGTCCAGCTGCGCCCGATAGGCCAGAATCTCCTCGTGAGGGACGGATCCACCAAGATGATAGCCCTCGAGCAAACTCTGGATATAGAGCCCCGTGCCACCGCAAATAATGGGAAGCTGACCTTGAGACTCAATCTCACGAATGGCCTGAGCTGCCTCAGTCACAAAATCATAGGCAGAGTAGCTCTCGCCAACCTCCCGCACATCCAGCAGATGATGGGGAATGCCCTCCTGCTCTTCAGGATGAATCTTGGCCGTGCCAATATCCAAGCCACGATAGACCTGCTGGCTGTCACCGCTGATGATTTGGCCATTGAAGCGCTTGGCTACCTCGATACTCAGAGCCGTTTTTCCGACCGCCGTAGGCCCTACTATCACAATTATCTTGGTTTTCATCTTTTTTCCTTGAAAAAATTTTGATTTTTCGTTACTATTAATTATAACATAAATAATAAAAGTTCAGAAAAGGAGAAATCACATGGCTAAAGGATTTGGAAAAGGCGTTCTTACAGGAGTTGCAGCTACTGTTGCTGCTGTGGCAGGCGCAGTATATGCAGTTAAGAAAAAAGTCATCGAACCTGAAGAACAAAAAGCGGCTTTCATCGAAGAAAACCGTAAAAAAGCAGCTCGCAAACGTGTAGCGCACTAAGCCTGCACATTTCACTAAAAAGCCTGGATTTTTTCCAGGTTTTTTATTTTTTGAAAAAACAGCAGTCAAATCGACTGCTGCAAACAAAGCTATTAGACTTTAAAAGCCTTCTCTTTCTTGGGCGGTTGAATGCCATGAGAGCTAAAGATATAATTGCTTAAGAGCAAGAATACTAACAACTCAAGCACAAAAAATAAATCGAAAGCAGGATTGGACGACAGAGAAATGAAAGAAATCGCAAGACACACAATTGTGACATAAAAGATTTTCAAGCGTTTGATATAAAGCCAGAAGAGGTCAAGGCTTTGCCTGCCATTGATCTGCGAATTAGACTTGCTTTCCGAGTACCAGATGATAAATACTTCCGCAAAAAGGAATAGACCTAGCAAAATGATCATTCTCCAAAAATGAACC
Organism: Streptococcus sp. 27098_8_82; assembly: GCF_041431615.1. Taxonomy (NCBI): domain Bacteria; kingdom Bacillati; phylum Bacillota; class Bacilli; order Lactobacillales; family Streptococcaceae; genus Streptococcus; species Streptococcus sp. 27098_8_82. Next base: position 384,780 of record NZ_JAPVYB010000001.1, on the reverse strand, counting down.
TGCAGTAGAATTCCCGCTGCAAGTAATAACAAAACACCCAAGCTCAGCGCTACCACTGCTCGTCTAGTATTAGTCATAAAATCAACTCCTTTATATGACTACGAAGAACAGTCAAATTAATTGTTGCTAATCGATTAGATTGCTCTAGGAGAACATATTTTATTTCGGCTTTATTTTACCACTTGGTAAGAAAACTTACAAATAATACGATAAAGCATTTGTAGAAGTTATTGGTTACTGAAAAATAGATTAAGACAGAGCTTTAGAAACGTGTTATAATAAGGCATTAGCGAAAGGAAGATTTATGAAAAACACCTACAGTTTTAACAGACTACTGCTTAGCCTAGCACTTCTTACTTCATTATTTTGCATCTTTGTTCCTCGTCACATATTTGCTGACGATGTCGAGAGCAGGATTACATCCTATGTAGGACAACTAGAGCTGCATAGCGATAATACAGCCACTTTTACAGAGGAAGTAACTTTTGAATACGACAGTTCCTACAACGGCCAATATATCACGCTGGGCCGGGCTGGCAAGATGCCTAAAGGCTTTCAAATCGAAGACAATCCTAAGATAGATATTATCACCAATGGACAGAAAAAGTCCCCGCAAAAGATAAAAGAAGAGGCTGTAAAAGATGGAAAAAAGATTACAATCTATAATTCTGGTAAATCTGGTGATCAAGTCATTATCACTATAACTTGGAAATTACGAAATATGCTTTGGGTGTATCAAGATATAGCTGAGCTGAATTGGATACCTATTTCTGATTGGGATGCGGATATTCGACGATTATATTTTTCTGTTTCTACGGATCGTTTCGATACTAATGCTCAGCTTTTCGCCCATACAGGCTTCAATAAAAACCAACCAAAGGTGGAAAAATTAAATCAGATTCTGGCGGTTAGGTCAAATAATCTCACAAAAGGAACAAAACTTGAATTGCACGGCGCTTGGGACAAGAGTATATTTACAGATATTGATACTGCCAGTATTATCCCTTCAACCCACCGCAAGCAATTTGAAGAGAAGGAAAAAGAAATTGAACAAAAACAGAAGGAACATAGCTTTATAATTTATGTCCTAGGTCCAGGCATTGCAATCTCGTTTCTGATTATAAGTCTGGCTTGCTTTCTTTACTATTTACTAAGATTTTATTATCTAAACAAGCTTCCTAAAAATACGCGACTCTATGAACCGCCTCAGAATCTTACTCCTCTGCAACTTGCATACAATATCTATAATATATCAATTGAAAAATCTCTTGCTCATACTAGAAAAACAGGAACTCCTAGCTTTTCTAGTTTAGTACAGGCTACTTTAATGGATCTGATTGACAGAGGAAATATAAAATTTCGCATTGGAAGATCAGGAGAGAAACTGGAAATTGTTCACTTAGATAACCTAAGTCGCTACGAGATAAAACTGTTGGAAATGGTCTTTGGCGATAAGGATAAAGTTACTCCTGATACGATGTTCCCAGATTACCAACAAAGCTCCAAGTCTTCTACACGACAGAAATTTCAAGAGGCTCTACGTACTGTTGCGAACTATGTCCGTCAAGAAAGAGTCGATTTAAATCTCCCTATACGATACCGTAAAATAAGCAAAAAAGAAGAAAGACCTGTTTCATTAGCTTATATTTCCTATTATATTGGTATTATTATTCTCTCTTTAGGTTCTCTTTTTTATAATCCTTTTACTACCGGACAGTTTGATTACTCATATTCCTACATTTATCCTTTGCTTCTATTTGTCGCGTGGTTCCTTGGGAAAGCAGCTCAAATAAAATTGAATCGAATGGCAGATAGATACCTAAAAAAGGAATTTAGAGAAGAAGTAATTGAATGGCAGAGCTTCTCCAACATGCTGCGCGATATTGCTCATCTTAGTCAAACTGAGGTAGAGGGAATCATTCTCTGGAATCGAATTCTAGTATATGCGACTCTTTTTGGCTATGCGGAAAAAGTCAGTCAAACATTAAAAGGAAGAGACATTCAATTAAAAGAAACAAATCTTGAAAGTTTCTTCTTCAGTAATATATCTACAGGTTTTGCTACAGGCTTTAGCAATGTTGATATTTCATTGAATCCTCCCAGCTCAAGTAGCTACTTCAGCTTGTCATCTGGTATTTCAGGTGGCTTCTCAGGTGGTGGGGGCGGAGGAGGCGGAGGCTCCTTCTAACATAAACTATAATACAAAAGGCCGCTGTTTGAGCGGTCTTTTGTCATAGTTAATTCCCTTGCATAAACTCTTGGAAACGATGAGTATCAAAGTAAATAGTAGATACAATCAATTTATCTGATTCGTCAAATTTTAAAAATTCTGCGACATCCAATTCTAGTTCTTTTCCGCTCGGCGACTGCAGGCGATAGCGATTTAAAGCTGTTGCTTCTCGCCCCTCTACCAATAACTTCTTCACTTCAAGATGCTGACTTAAAGCATAGAATTGACCTGCACCTTGCAGATAAACATCACGACCTCGCCTGATTTCCTGACTGTCGCACATTCCATAATTAAAGTTTTCAGCTACGAAATCTTCCCAGCCACCTTTATTGACTGCGGTAAAATAGCTTTCTGCTAATGTTCTTGTATCCATTTGGAACCTCCAAAAATAATTTAGGCAAGCACTCAAACAATGAGATTTTCAAGCCATTTAAGATTATACAAAAAGCAATATGACTACAGTCTGTCATATTGCTGAAGATTTTTTTGAAGAGTATGAATTAATTTATCCTGCAGTTTTTTTGGTGATATGACTTTTACTTGATGAGCAAAACTTAAAATCAATTCGAAAAAGGCCGGTGTCAATGCTCTGAAAGCATGGACCTTTATTCTGGTTTGCTCAAGAGTGATTTCTTCTTCTGTGAAGTGGTCATAAATCTTTGGGAGCGCAGACTCTGTGAAAATCAGCTCTACTTCTTCTTTATTGCCCTCAACTTTATCTTTAGACGGATTTAGAAAAAGATCTAGCTTTTCTTGAGATAAAAGCGGGTAATCTCCAACATCGACAGCCTCTTCTACTGGCTGCAAATCACGAATCCTGCTGAGTTTAAAAAAACGAAAATCTAACTTTTCTAAACAGTAGCCGATAACATACCAAGCATTTAGTTTAAAAATCAGACGGTATGGAAAAATCGTTCTCCGGCTTTGTTCTTGTTTTTTAGAATAGTAGGAAAAGGAAATTTTCTTCCCAGTTTGTATAGCCTGTTCAATCTCAAGTAAATAATTTGTATTGAGAGACCACGAAGTAAGATCGAAGTAAAAAGGATTAACCTTATCGGTCGACTCTTGAGAAGCAAACTTATGCTCAAGGCTGCCAAAACTTGGACGACCAACAATTTTGCCAACATTTTGGCTCATATTGATGATAAACTGCTTTTCTTCTTCTGTGAAAAAGCTACTGTCCATCTTGTAGTCATCCGGTATATAAAAACCACCTTTATCCCCACGTTCAGAGTAGATAGGGATTCCGGCTAAGCTGAGCGTATCCATATCTCTATATACTGTGCGGGTAGATATTTCAAAGCGTTCAGCAATTTCTTTAGCTGTTATCTGCCTCTTATTCAAAAGGGCTAGCAAAATATAAATTAATCGTTCTAGTTTCATGAGTTTTCTTTTCTTATTACAATCGGCACAGCATCAAATAGTTATCTTCCCTCTCTTCAACCGTGACAAAGCCCAGTCTTTGATAAAAGCGAACGGCAGGATTGTCTTTGGAAACGGAAAGGGAAACACCTAGGTAGCCTTTGGCCTTGAGCAAGTCCAGCATGGCTGTCATCAACTGCTGGCCTAGTCCTTGGCTTCTGAACTCAGGCAGGAATGAAATGGACAGAGAGGGCGTCTGGTCGTCATAATAACTGTAATCTTTCATGATGCGAATCCAAACGGCTCCGACCAGCCGGCCATCCACTTCTGCTGCTAAAGCCCAATCATCTGGCTGCTGGCCAAAGTTCTTGATATACATCTCTAAATCTGGTTCTTTCAGGATGCTTCTAGAAAGCGGTGCTAGACCTTGGGGGATAAAAATAGCTTGGTAAAGAAATTCCTCTAAGAGCGGGATTTCCTCTGGTTTTAAGGGCCTAATCTCGGCCATGATTTCTCCTTCTAGATCAACTGCTCCTCACCTATACCGGCCTCCTCCAAGATTTTGGCAACTCGGTCAAACTGCAAGCGAAAATGCTCCAACTTGTGGCCGTCTGATCCCACTGAAAAGCGCTGGCCGCCCAGCTCCTTGACTAGCGAAAGAGCGTAGATATAGAGTTCCTCGTGACCGTAAAGATACATGGACTTGCAGTTGAGCTCAAAGGCCAGACCATGGTCAATCATCTTTTGAAAAAGATGTCGCAGCTCTGGTTCAAAAGTTTTTAACTCATCTACGGTAAGCGCAAATTTCCGAAAACCATAGTCAAAGTGAGCTAGTACATCCGCTGGCACAGCCTCGATAGCCTCTTCCAGCTCTCTCAGGTAGGAGGGAATTAACTCCATCTTATCCAGCTGCAGGACTGGCTCTTCCAGATAGTCAAAACTGCCATTGTGGTGGACAGATAGGAGTTTGAGGTCATAATCCTTGTCCGCTAGGAAAGATAGGATATCGTCCTTACGTGGAGCGTAATAGCCAATTTCAATGCCCTTTTTGATGCGGTTGCCATATTGCTGGTTCAGCTCTGCTATTTTTGCTGAATAGGCCGCATAGTCAGGCACATCATCATGGGGCGAGGCAGCTTCGTAGGGGTAGGGATTGGACAAATCATAGTGCTCGGTGGTGACAATCTCGCCCTCATAATGGTCCAGATAGTCACAGAAATCCGCCTCAGAATCATAGGAAAAATAGGTATGAAGATGGTTGTCGCGCATGCTGGACCGCCTTTCTGCAAATCTTGTGTCCCTTTAGTATTGGTCAATTTCAGGTCGATCATGAATCCGGCTCTGCTTGCCCTGACGGGCCTGGAGGACAGCCTCTACCTCTTCCAGACTGACGCCAGTCTCAACGAGAGCGACCGCCAGATGGTAGAGCAGATCAGCTGTCTCATTGGCCATCTCATTCTTATCAGCGTTTTTGGCCGCAATGACTACTTCAGTCGCTTCTTCACCGACTTTTTTGAGAATCTTGTCCAGCCCCTTGTCATAGAGATAGCTGGTATAGGAGCCTTCCTTGGGCTCTTTTTTGCGTTTGAGGGCTTCTTGATAGAGGGTTTCTAGCATAGTATCTCCTTGTTACTGTCCTTATTTTACTATAAAAAGCAATTCTTTCCAATGGCAGGCCGGTTTCTTGATACTGACTTCTTAGTTTTATATTTGCATTAACCAAGTACTAAAGTAAGGGAGCTTTTAGTCAGTTTTGCCGTCTTCTTCATTCCAGATTGTATGGAAAAAGCAGGATTTGGCACCGGTGTGGCAGGCTGCTCCCAGCTGGTCTACCTCGATCAGCAGGGTATCTAGATCGCAGTCAGCTGTGATTTTTTTGACGGTTTGGTAGTGGCCACTGGTGGCTCCCTTATGCCAAAGCTCCTGACGTGACCGGCTCCAGTACCACATCTGACCGCTAGTGCGGGTCAGCTGGTAGGCTTTTTCATTGAGATAGGCCAGCATGAGGACTTCTTTGCTGGTGTGGTCTAGGATAATGGCAGGTATGAGACCGCCTTGCTTTTGAAAATCTAACTTTACTTCTGTCATCAGATGCGCACCTCCAATCCAGCTTCCAGCATGGCTTTTTTGGTCTCTGCGATGGAGACCTGACCATAATGGAAAATCGAAGCGGCCAAGGCACCTGTCGCTGCAGTCTTTTCAAAAACTTCTAGGATATGCTGGCTACTGCCAGCACCACCAGAGGCGATGATAGGAACGGAAACCACTTGGGAGACAGATTCCAGCATTGGCAAGTCAAAACCAGACTTGGTCCCATCCTTGTCCATACTGGTCAAAAGAATTTCCCCCGCTCCAAGACCGACAGCTTCTTGGACCCAGTCTAATAGATTGCGACCGCTGTCCTTGCGGCCACCAGCCAGATAGACATGCCAGCTGCCATCCGCTTCTTTCTTAGCATCCACAGCCAGCACCACACATTGGCTGCCGAATTTCTCAGCGCAGTCAGCTAAAAGCTGAGGATTTGCCAGTGCTGAGGAATTAACTGCAACCTTATCCGCACCAGCCTGCAGCATCCGCTTCATGTCATCAACCGTACGAATGCCTCCCCCGACGGTAAAGGGAATGAAAACCTGCTCCGCCACGCGCCGGACCATCTCGACCGTCGTGTCCCGCTCCTCATGGGTGGCGGTGATATCCAGAAAGACCAACTCATCGCAGCCTGCTTCATAGTAAGCCTTGGCAGCATCGACTGGATCGCCCACATCAGTCAGATTGAGAAAGTTGATGCCCTTGACCACCCGGCCGTCCTTGACATCCAGACAGGGAATGATTCGTTTTTTCAGCATGGCTAGCCCCTTTCTGCTTCCTTGATCTGCTCTAGGCTAATTCGTCCACTGTAATAGGCCTTGCCCACAATGGCACCAGCCAAGCCCAGTTTTTTCAGCTCTTCTAAGTCATCCGCTGACTGGATGCCGCCAGAGGCAATGACTTGAGCATGCTTGAGAGCTGCTAGCAATTTTTGATAATGCTGGATATTGGGACCAGTCAGAGTCCCGTCTCGGTCCACATCTGTATAGACAAAGAGACGGACGCCGATTTTTTCCATGGCCAGCGACAGACTGATATAGTCCTGATTGCTGGTTTCCAGCCAACCCTCAGTCGCAACCAGCCCCTCTTTCGCATCAATGCCAATCACGATTTTGCTGCTTCCAAAGCACTCCAGTGCGGCCTCTACAAAATCAGGATTCTTAACAGCCATAGAGCCAATAATGACACGGTCAATGCCAACTGCCAGGTAATCTTCAATCTGCTCTAGACTGCGGATGCCACCCCCGACTTGGATAGCTAGGCCAGTCTCCGCTTTAATCTGGGCAATCAAATCTCGATTGGTCGCACGACCTTCTAAGGCCCCGTCCAAGTCAACCACATGAATCATAGTAACCCCGGCTTCTTTGAAAACTCGAGCTTGCTCCAAAACATCGGGATTTACCACTGTCTTCTGACTAAAATCCCCTTTAAAAAGGCGGACGGCCTGACCGTCTTTGATATCAATAGCGGGCAGTATTTTCATAGACATACTCCTTAAACTTCTCTAGGATACCGAGGCCTACAGCACCTGACTTTTCTGGGTGAAACTGACAGCCAAAGACCGATCCTCGGTGAATCATGGCTGGGATAGGCAGCCCATAATCAGCCGTCACGTCCAAGTACTCCTTCGGAACATCTGTGTAGTAGCTATGGACAAAATAGACTGACTGGCCCTCAAGACCGGCTGTCAAAGCAGACGACTGCTGGATCTTTAAGTCATTCCAGCCCATGTGAGGCACAGGCAGACCAGCCTGGTCCGGAATCCGACGGCAAACACCGGGAATCAAACCCAGTCCAGAGCTTTGACCATTCTCCAATCCAGACTCCAGCAGGAGCTGCATGCCTAAGCAAATCCCCAAGAGAGGCTTGCCATCAGCCACTGCTTGCTGAATAACTGAAACCAGCCCTCGCCTTTCCAACTCTTGCATGGCAGTAGGAAAAGCACCGACACCTGGTAAAATCAAACCGTCGGCTGCTAAAATTTCCTGCGGATTAGCTGATAGACGCGCTTCTACTCCGACCTGAGCCAGAGCACGGAGGACATTTGCTGTATTTCCCGCGTCATAATCAATAACAATCATCATTTCTACATCAACTCCTTTCACTCAGAAGGGCAAGCTAGAGCAAGCCCTTGGTGGAGTTAACTCCATGAATCTCTGGATTTATCGTAATAGCCTCCCGTAGAGCTCGGCCAGTCGCTTTAAAGAGGCTTTCCGCCTTGTGGTGACTGTTCTTACCATGAAGGATTTTCAGGTGCAGATTCATCTGCAGATTAAAGGCTAGGGCTTGGAAAAATTCCTCTACCAGCTCGGTGTCAAAATTCCCAAGTTTAGGATTGTCAAAATCCGCCTCAAAGACCAGATAGGATCGGCCGGATAAGTCCAGACTCGCCATGCCCAGCGTTTCATCCATAGGCACAAAGCTAGTACCGTAGCGGTTGATACCGGCCTTGTCTCCCAAAATCTGACGCAGAGCCTGCCCCAGCACGATGCCCACATCCTCGACCGTATGATGGCTGTCCACCCAAAGGTCGCCTTCAGCCTTGACCGTCAGAGAAATCCTACTGTGGCGGGCAAAAAGGGTCAGCATATGGTCAAAGAATCCGACACCAGTCTCGATAGCTACCGGCTCCTGTTGGTCGAGATTCACAGTCAGTTCAATATCGGTCTCCTGTGTTTTTCGCTTGATTTCAGCTTGTCTCATGGCAACTCCTTCTATTTTTCCTGTCTGCGGGCTTCGATGGCCTTGGCATGTCCCTGCAGGCCTTCTGCATAGGCCAGACTGGTAATATCCTTGTCAGCTGCCCCTACAGCAGCACGGCTGTACTGGGTGTACTGGATGCGCTTGATGAAGTCATAGACACCCAAAGCTGATGAAAAACGGCTGGTGCTGGTTGTCGGTAAAACGTGATTGGCTCCCGCATAGTAGTCACCAATTGGCTCACTGGTATAGTGTCCCAGAAAGACAGAGCCAGCATTTTCAACCTGATCCAGATAGCTGTAGGCATCATCCATGGCTATTTCCAAATGCTCAGGTGCCACCTGATTCATGAGCTCAAACATGGCTTTCTTAGAAGACGCAAGGATGATGCGGCCGTTGTTCTCAATCGAAGCACGTGCTATTTCCTTCCGCGGCAGCTCTTTGAGCTGTCTGTCCAGCTCTGCTTCGACTTGATCCGCCAACAATTCCGAGTCGGTCACCAGAATAGCCCGAGCTAGCTTGTCGTGCTCAGCTTGCGATAGAAGGTCGGCCGCCACATAGACTGGACTGGCTGAACGATCCGCAATGACTCCAATCTCCGAAGGCCCAGCAATCATGTCAATTCCCACGACACCATAAACCATCTTCTTGGCCGTAGCCACAAAGATATTGCCAGGTCCCGTTATCTTATCTACCTTGGGAATGGTCTCAGTTCCATAAGCCAGAGCTGCTACACCTTGGGCTCCGCCAATTTGGAAAATCCGATCCACACCAGCCAGCTTGGCTGCGACCAAAATCGCTGGGGTAAAATGCTCCTGGGGCGGTGTAATCATGATGATTTCTTTGACACCGGCAATCTTAGCTGGGATAACATTCATGAGGACGGAGGACGGATAGGCTGCGGTGCCGCCAGGTACATAGGTGCCGACCCGCTCAATCGGCCGAATCAACTGACCACGGACAACGCCCTCGCTGGGACTATCCTCAAAACCAGTCTCCAACTGCTGGCGGTGGTAGGATTCGATATTGGCTTGGGCATGTTTCAAGGCGGCCAAGACCTCTGGATCAATCTCCTCAAAAGCCTGATCAATCAGCTCCTGCCCAATCTCAAAATCTGTCACCTCAACCTTGTCAAAGAGCATGGTATAGTCTCTTAAAGCTTGGTCACCGTCCTGTTTGACCGTTTCTATAATCTCAGCCACCGCTTCTTCCACATCTAAGTTCTGCTGGCTGAGCTGCAGCTGCTCTTCGTATAAAATCCGTGAAATTTCTTCGTTACTTCCACTTAAACGCTTGATAATTATCATTTAAAAGCCACCTCTCTTCTTCCTACTAGGGATTCAAACTTTGCCACAAAAGGCATGATATCCGGGTTATTTTTCAGGGAAGCCTGATTGGCAATGAGCCGGGCAGACACCCGACAAATGTCTTCAAAAACCAGCAGGCCGTTAGCTGACAGGGTATGCCCCGTCTCCACAATATCAACAATGGCATCCGCCAAGCCCAGAACCGGTGAAATCTCCACGCTACCTTGGATGGAGATGATTTCCACATCTTCCCCCTTTTGATTAAAATAATCAGTCGCTACCGTTGGGTACTTGGTCGCAATTCGCTTGCGCTTGTGATCATGAGGATCATAGCTGGGCACTGAGGCTAGTGAAAATTTACAAAGGCCAAAGTTCAGATCCAGCAGCTCCAGATAGCCGGTCGGATGCTCAAAGAGAATATCCTTACCAACAATTCCCAAATCAGCGACTCCATGGCGCACATAGGTCGTCACATCAGGCCCTTTGACCAAGAGAAAGCGAAAGCGACCGTCTGGGCTTTCAAAAATCAAGCTGCGGCCCTTGTCTGCCATGAAGGACATATCAAAGCCAGCCTTGGTCAAGAGCTTGACCGTATCTTCCTCAATCCGCCCCTTGGTCAGGGCAATAGTAATCTGACTCATCTGCTATCACCTTCCTTTCCGCCCTCGTCCGGCAGGTCATCATGAATAGCCTGATAGACGCTATCAATATCTAAAGACCAGCCGATAGCTGTCAGCTCTGCTGCCCCGAAGCGCTTGAAAAGCTGATCATAGCGACCACCAGATAGAAAAGCATCTGGTACTCGGTCGCCAAAGACCTTGAAGGTCAGGCCGGTATAGTAAGGCATGGTCGCTACCTGCCCCAAGTCCATGGTCGTCTGATCCAGCAAGCCTGATAGACTCTGCAGAACCTGCTCCACATCATCTAGAGCCGTCAATATCTGCTCGTTGTCAACTATCTCTCTAGCTCTAGCTAAAACCTGTTGGCTAGGACCAAACAAATAGGGCAGCTCCTGCAAAAAATCATCAAATTCACTCGATCTGGTCTGGGTGAATTCAAAGAGTCCCGTCCTATTTTTCTTGCGAATATAATCTAGCAGCTGGGCCTCCTCCTGCGAATCCAAGGCCAGACTCTCTAGGATGGTCTGCAGGATTGCTGCATGGGAAAACTCGAATTGATAAGACTTAACCTGCGCTAAATCCAGCGACTGCTTGGCTGTCTTGATAGCCTCAAGCACCGCCTCGCGAGCTGGATAGCCGATAATCTCAATACCAGCTTGGCTGAGCTCGTTAGCAAGACCGCGCAGCTCTTCTTGATAGTGAAAGACCTTGCCTGAATAGGAAAACTTGGTCGGCGTATGCACCCTGGTCGAAGCAATGACCCGACCAATCTGGCTGGTCACATCAGGCCGTAGCACCAATAGCTCGCCTTTTTTATCGAAAAGATGATAATGATGGGGCTCCACATGGTCACTGAAGACCTCGAAGTGCTCCAAAGTCGGCGTGTCAATCCGATTGAAGCCCTGAGCCATCAGGAAATCACTGATGTCCCGCTCAATTTCATAAGTCACACGTGCCCTCTTGAAAAGCTTGTCATGCATGCCAATCGGAAGGGTGATTTTATTCATAGGCTGCTTTCCTTTCTTGCTCTATTCTTACACTGACTGGCTCTGAGTCAAACTCTCAGCTGCTGCAAATTTCCTTGATAGCTGCCAGAACTGTTTCCATCTCCTCTCGCCGTCCGATAGAGATACGCAAAAAGTCTTTGATTCGCTCTGCTTTTGGAAAATACCGCACATAAATCCGACGCTCCTCTAGCTTCTGGAAAAGCTCTTCTGCAGAGATTCTAGTAGGCTGGACTAGGACAAAGTTGGTCTGACTGGGCAGGACTTGGAAATCCAGCGCAGCCAATTCCCCAGCGAACCAATCTCGAGTCTCTTGAATGGCTCTGCCAGTTTCCCGATAATAATCCCAATCTTCCACTGCCGCAAGGGCTAATCGCTCTGCTAACATATCCACTGAGTAAGGATTGATGGAGTCCTTAACAGCTTTCATGACAGCTATTAAGTCTGGATGGCCGATGCCGTAGCCTACCCGCAGACCAGCCAAAGCCGCATCTTTGGAGAAGGTCCGTGTAATAAAGAGGTTGGGATAGGTGTCTAGAAGAGGCAGGGCAGATTGACCGCCAAAGTTAATGTAAGCCTCATCCACCACCACGACCACATCCTGATTGGACGCCAGAATTTCCTCCAACTGATCCAGCGGCAGATAAATCCCCGTCGGAGCATTGGGATTGGCTAGGATAATGCCGCCATTATCTCCAAAATAATCGGAGGGATGGACTTCAAAATCAGCTGTCAGAGGGATTTCTCGAAAAGGCACATGGTAGAGGTCTGCCCAGACCTTGTAAAAACCATAGGTCAAGTCCGGAAATAAGACCGACTCGCCTCTGTTAAAGAAGGCCAGGAAAGCCATGGACAAGATGTCGTCACTGCCGTTGCCAATAATGAGCTGATCGGGCGATACACCCAAGTTTGCCGCCAAAGCTTGACAGAGCTCCGCCTGATCCAAACTGGAATACTTGCGCAACTCCTGGGTATCAAAGTTCTGCAGGGCCTCTGCCACCTTAGGACTTGGTCCATAAGCATTTTCATTGGTATTGAGCTTAATCATGTCTGGCTCATTGGGCTGCTGCCCTGCTACATAAGGATTAATCTGCCTGAGACCTTTTAGCTTAACCATCTTGCCACCTCTTATCTTTTAGAACTTCTAATAAATGAAAGACGAAATTTACCGCTTTGCTAAAGGAAAATAGGGAATCTTCTGATTTAAATATAATAAAAAGCCCTCGCAAAAAAACTTTGCAAGGACGTTGACACGCGGTTCCACCTTTATTCGGACCCCAGTCGCCTGAGGACCCTCTGGGAGTACGAGACTCCAGATTGATAACGGCAATCAGCCGTCGGACACTAGTTTCAGACTGCTGACTGATTTCGCATCCGCGCTCAAGAATGTGTCGTCTAAGGATTGCATGCCGTCTCACCATTAGGCACTCTCTGTTTCTTGTCTTAGACTTTTTCTCTCATCGCTTTCAATTTATTGTTGAATATTCTACATGAATTTTTATTAAAAAGCAAGAGGAAAATTGAAAAAAATTAAATATTTTTTTCTTTCTAAATGAATTAACGTTCTTTCAGCATAGCACTAGACAAATCCAACAGATTAATCGCTGTTTCAAAATGCTCCCCCATCAGGTCATAGACAGCATCTTCGCTTAAGACGCCGCAAGCTATATTTTCAGGGAAATCCGGTCCATTCGAGAATTCTAAATCATCAAAAAATTCCTGACTGGTATAGTAGTCCCTCAGCTGGATATAATCTGACTGGCAGCGCTCCAGCTCAGCTAAAGCTTCCTGAGCACTTGCCAATACCTGAGAATATTTATTCAGGTGCTTTTCCATTTTTTGAATGCGTTCTAACTGTTCCACAGGCTTCCTTCCTTTCCAGACATGACAAGCTAATCAATCCACCTTAACTACCTGCAGCTGCTCACCGCCAAGCAGAATCAAATATTTTTCAATCTGCGAAATGCCATAAGAGCGGCTGAGAGCTTGAGCATATAAGTCTAGCTGGCTTCGGTAGCGAGCAATCAGCTCAGATGGCTCTTTGTATTTATTCGTCTTGTAGTCAAAGAGGATAATCCGGTCCTCAAAGAGCAGATAGCCATCCAAAATCCCCCGCAAAACAAACTCCTGACCGCTGTCCTCATCTTGCTTGAGCATGGCAAATGGTGCTTCTCGACAAACTCTATCACTGTTCTCAATCAAGAGTCGCCCCAAATCCGTCTCGAAGAAAGATGCAATCTTAGACAGCTGAATCTGCTTTTTGACTGCGTCATCAGCCTGAACCTGAGCCAAGGCAGAACGAAGTACAGCCATGCTAGGACTGCTATCCAAAGGAATACGCTGCATGAGTTCATGAACAGCACTGCCGACTTGAGCCCCAGTCACTTTGGCTTTCTTGCCAAAATCAGGCAACTCAAAGCTGGGCTGTGGCCGAAAAGATACTCGCTCATCCATGATGTCCAGTCCGTCCGTATCCATGATTGGTTCATAAAACTTCTTAATCTGGCTTGGAGTTCGTACACTAGGCAGCTCAATAGCAGAGCGATACTGACTATTCAGCTGATCCACTCTTTCTAAAATATCCAGAGCCCGACGGATATCATCCGACTGACGATTATCTGCCAAATCATCCGCTGGAAAGAGCACAGGTTCATTAATTCGCCCTATCTCTTCAGCAGTTAGCTCCTCATCAGTAACAAAACGAGTCTCGTAGGCAAGATTCTCATCAGAAAAAACAGCCTGAATGGCATAGAGCCAGTCTTGGAAATTGTTGAGTTGACTGCGCAGACCGGCAGACAAACGCCCTTGCTGGCTCTTGCCCCACTGACGCTTATCCAAGGCCTCTTGACTGCCCTTGCCGACCAGATAAAGCTTGGTTTCAGCCCGCGTCATGGCCACATAAAGCAAGCGCATCTGCTCAGACAGACTAGCCAACTGCAGCTCCCCTAGATTCTGCTGATAAGGCAGCGTATCCATGGAAATGCGCAGCTGATTCGGCGCATAGGGGTCTTCCACAGAAACGGACACATCCGCCACATACTTGATGCCGATTCCCTTGGTCCGGCTAAGGATAATAGCAGAGCTACTATCCTGACGGTTGAAGGCCTTGTCCATATTGAGCAGGAAGACGTATTTGAACTCCAGCCCCTTACTCTTATGAATGGTCATGAGACGAACGGCGTCCTTAGGCGCTGCCACTGGCACACTGGCTAGATCATGCTGATTTTCCAAGATACGGTCTATCATCCCAATAAAGCGAGACAAGCCTTTAAAGCTAGACTTTTCATACTCATTTGCCCGCAAAGAGAGGGCATAGAGATTGGCTTGTCTCTGGGCACCATTGACTAGAGTCCCCACCATGTCATAGTAGAAACGATCCTGATAAATCTTCCAAATCAAATCATACAGCGAATGCGTCTTGGAATAAGTCCGCCAGCTTTGTAGGGTCTCATGGAAATGCTGCAGCTTTTTCTGCAGTTCCTGGGTGACTAAAGCAGGGTTCAAACCTCTTCCTTCAAGGGCATTGAGCAATTTTTCATAAAGATTTTCTTGAGAACGTTCTTGACTGGCCTGCAAGGACAGCCGAGCTAGCTCGTCCTCACCAAAGTCAAACATGGGAGACTTGAGAAGGGCGGTCAGGGCATAGTCATTCAGCGGATTATTGATGGTCCGCAGGGTATCCAGCATAACCAATACCTCAACCGACTGCAGATAGTTTGCTGCGCCATCATCTGGTACCAGCGGAATCTGGTGCTGCTCAAAGGCAGCTAAAATCAAATCATTGCGGGTTCTGGAAGCTGTCAGCAGCGTAATATCTTTAAAAGCCACTCCTTCTTCATTGTGCAGGCGGATGATTTCCTTGATGACTAGGTCCACTTCCCCAGCTGATACTGCATGTGGCAAGCCTTCATCAGCCTCCTCTTCAGGACTCTCCTTGGTTCCTTCATAGATTAAGAAAGAAGCGCGGTTAGCTGGATTAGGCTCACGTTTAGCTGGATTGCCAGCCACCAGATAGTGGGTTTCATTGTAGTCAATTTCCCCGACTTCTTCATCCATCAGGCGTTTAAAAACATCATTGGTCGCTTCCAGCACCTCAAGATGACTACGGAAATTTTCCTTGAGGACGATTAGCTTGCCCTGACTGCTATCCTCTTGATAAGCCTTAAACTTATCACTAAAAATCTGCGGATCCGCTTGGCGAAAACGGTAGATAGACTGCTTGATATCACCCACCATAAAGCGATTTTGCCCTCTGGCAAGCAAGTCCAGCATGCGCTCCTGCGTGTGGTTGGTATCCTGATACTCATCCACCATGACCTCGTGGTAGCGTTCCTGATAAAAGCGACGCACCTCTGGGAATCTCTCTAAAATCTCAATAGCAAAATGGCTGATGTCACCAAATTCAAAGGCATTTTCTGCTTTCTTTCGCTCCAGGTAAGCCTGTGCAAAGTCCGCCACAAAATCCCGCAGAAGCTCAACTAGAGGCAGGCACTCAGCCTGGTGTTGCTCAATAAAGTCCAGTTGATAAAGCTGCTGGTCAAAGCTTCGCAGCCGCTCAATCATAGGCTTCCTGGCTTCATTGTAATCCTTGGCCATTTCTTTTTTGAGCTCGTCTGCATTCTTACCAATCCGAGCTGTAAAGGCCTGGCCATTGGACAGTTGAGAAAGTGCCACGATCTGCTTGAGAATCTGAGCGGTTTCGTCTATTGAGGACAGTTCATTCAGGCCTGCCAAGACGGTCAAAGCATCTTGGACATTTTCCTGATATTTAGCACCTGCAAATTCTCTTCCTTCATGCTCCAGATGGGCAGAAAAGAAAGCTTCCAGCTCCCAAAGGGCTGATTTGATTTGACCGAATACACACACTCTCTCTGCTGCAAAGTCGCTGTGCTCATAGCCATAGAGGAAGGTTTCTTCCAGCCAGCGCTGAGGACTGCTGGTTGACTGTAGAAAGCTGTAAATCCGATAAACTTGCTCCCGGAAACCTGATAAATCCTTGCGCTTACCAGTGAAATTCTTGACCAAACGGCTAAAAAAAGCCTGACGCTCGCTGTCATAGTAACGATCAAATACTTGGCTAAAGACTTCATTTTGCAGAATCAGCTGCTCACTGGCAGACTGGAGAATCCGAAAATTCGGTGCCAAACCAAGCAGGTAACCATAGCGACTAAGCACTTTCTGAGTAAAGGCGTCCATGGTACCGATGTCAGCATTGGGCAAGTCAGCTAATTGCTGGGCTAGATGTTGCTTGAGTTCAGGACTTTCAGCCTCTTTCAAGGCCTGACCCAGTTCCTTCTCCAGCCTCTCTTTGAGCTCTCCTGCCGCCTTGACGGTAAAGGTTGAAATAAAGAGCTGACTGACAGCAACACCTCTAAGAATCTGGTCTATGATTCGTTGGACCATGACAAAAGTCTTACCCGAGCCGGCCGATGCGGAGACTAGAATATTCTGGCCAGAGGAGTAGATAGCCTCAATCTGCTCTGCCGTCTTTTTCTGTGGCTTGTCCGAAGCAGCTTCTTGGGCTTGCTTAAGAGCAATCTCTTCCGCAGTTAAAAAAGGAATTTTCTTCATTTTTCCATCTCCTCCCTCATCTTTTCTAGCCAGGCCTGACGCAACTTCTCACCAGTCGGACGCCTATCAAACTTGCTTGCATCCAGCTTTTCTAATTGGCGTGCCTGTCCCAAGTGTAGATTGGCTTCAAAGCCTGTAATGGCCTTAAACTGCTCCACATAAGGTGCAATGCTTCGCCCATTCTCTGTATAAGGATTGACTGAAAAATGGCCTGATAGAATGCCTTCTGCAGCTTTTTTGTAGAGATAAGCATTATAGGCCAGCAGCAAGTCCAAGTCTTTCTGGCTCAGCAAGTTGGTCTTATTTTTCTCATAGAGCGGACCAAGCTCCTTGACAGCATCAGCCACAAAAAGCCCCTTGTACTGGAGTGGCTTCATAGACTGATTGACTGCATCCGACAAGGTCTTGGTATCTTTAAGCGCCACAATCGGATCGGTCATCTGCAAATACATGGCGCCAAAAGTTCCCTTATCCTCTTTATAGTCTGCTAACTCCTCAATCGCTGCCAGATAGGTCGGCAGCTGAGAATTCAGTCCATTAAAGAACTTTTCAAAGCTGAACTTAATATCGCCAGACTTATAGTCCACCACTCCCAAACTCTCTGTCTTGGTCAGACGGTCAATCCGGTCCACCTTACCGCTCACGGTCACTGCTCTGCCATTTTCCAAGATCAGGAAAGGCTTAGAAGCAGTTCCAAAGCCAGTCTCCTCGCCAATGGTCTCAATCCCGCTTGGATGAGCCAGCACCCGGCCGGTCGCCCGAGCCGTATCTAGCAAGAGTTGGCGCGCAAAACGGGTCTGACCTGACTCACTGTAGATACTCTCAAACTCGGCCTCCCGACTGGTTTCTTCCATAGCCTGCGCTAAACGCCGGTCAAAATCTGCAGACGAATCATCTTGCAGGACCTTTTCAATGATCCGATGGAGGAAAATCCCATGACTGCGAGCATCTGGATGAATGGTCCACTCTTCCTGCAGGCGCAGAACATACTTGAGAAAATAAGCATACTGATGCCGGAAATATTCGTTTAGAGCTGACGCTGAAAGTCGGAGAGGCTGTTCCCGAGGGTAGAGGGCTTGCAGAGTTTCCGGCTGCAGAGACTCCGTTTTCAGTTCCTTACTAATTTGCGGAATGCTGATGCCTTCTGCTGCTAATTTCTTGCGGAGAACCCGGACAGCCACCGCCCAAAAAGTCTGCTCCTCTGCTGTCCACTCTCGATCAATCTCCTCTTGGTGGAGCTCGATGATTTGAGACAAGAGAGCTCGGTAGCTGCCAATATCGTCACTAGAAGCCTGAGGCTTTTTGACAATGATGGGCAAGGAAAGTGGAGCGACAGTCAATTCCAGTAGATAGGTCGACATGCTGTCCTCTACTTCATTGACCAAGGCTGGTGCAGACAAGATCAGCTCTTTAGTAGCAGAATTCATCAGCGACAGAGCCGTATAGCGATTCTTCTTGAGATTTTCTGAGCTAGCAATCTGGAGTTCCGCCTGAGAATCCGTTGCGTCATTGAGCCGAGCCCTATCTTCATCACTGAGCAAACTCTTGTTTTGCACGATTTTCGGGAAACGCTCCTGAGTCAATCCAATCGCATAGACATAAGGAGCAGCTAAAGGCTCTATCAGATCATAAGACTGGACCTTGACCACATCTACCGTCGCTGGTACCGTCCGATAATTGGACAAAAGCATACCCGACAGAATCAAGGCAAGAAAATCATCCAGTTTGACCTTGCTATCTGCAAAAACCTGAGCAAACTGCTCTAAGACATGGCTGAAAGCCTTCCAGACTTCCTCATGGCGCTCCTGCTCCTGCTGACTTGCTCCCTGTAGCAGAGCCGTCAAATTATCAGACAAACGGGCTGCTTGGACGAAATCCGTAAACTTAGCTAAGAGCCCCGACGCCGTCTGGCTGCGGGATTTGAAAAAGTCTTGCAATGGAGACATAACCCGACGACGAATATGATTGAGACGGTCTAGGTCAAATTTCCCTTGGCTATTGGCCGTGAAATCCTTGGCTAGCTTGCCGGCTCCCTTAATGTCTGCAAAGCGCAGATATTGCTCAAAATGATCCAGCTCCTCTTGAGCCAAATCGCCATAGAGCCCCGTCTTTAAGAGATTGAGCAGGTCTTCCAGTTGGAAATTATAACGTTTGAGCCGCTCCAAGGACTCGACAAACTGAACTAGCGGATGCTGGGCCATTGACTCGCTCCGCCCCAGATAGTAGGGAATCTGATAGTGGTCAAAAATGGTCTTGAGCTGAAGCTGATAGGCTTCCACATCTCCCAAAAGCAGACGAATATCCTTATAGCGCACACCATCATGAACCCGCTGCCGGATGGACTTAGCCACATACTCCAGCTCTTCTTTCTGGTTCATAGTAGCCCAAATCTGAAGCTGTGAGCGGTCAGTCTCACTAACTTCAACAGCCGGCTCTGAAAAGTCATAGCGACTCTCCAAGACCTTAGAAATCCGTCCAAAGGCATCTTCTGCTTCCGCATGAGGTATATAGTCAGGCTTGACCTGATAATCCTCGGCCAGCTTTCTCAAAAAATCCACGCTGGCTTGATAGAGATTGCCCTCACGAAAGGCCGCTCGATAGGCTTTTTGGCTGGCATAGGTCCCGATAACAATCTCCACACCTTTTCGATGGAGGAGACCGACTAAGTATTCCTCTTCGGCAGAAAAACGAGTAAAGCCATCGATAACCAGGGCCAAATCTGCCAGCTCCTCATCTGTGTCGCCAGCTAGAATATGCTGAGCAAAAGCCGCAATCTGAGAAGACGAATCAAAATCACCCTCATTCAGAGCAGCAGTTACCGCTGTAAAAATCTTGACCAGATCCTCCCGCTTCTCAGGCTCCTCAAGAAATTCCAAATCTGCAAAGGACATCTGGGCCGTCTGCAATTCATGGTAAAGATCCATCAGTTGCTGGATAAACTGGGAATCCTTCTTAATCCTGCCATAGACCTTAAGCTCTCCATCATCTAGCTCTGTCAAGGTCCGATAAATCAGCATTCCCAGACCAATATCATCCAAACTCTGCCCTTGCCGAACATCATTGAGGACAAAGTACCGAGCCATCTGGGCAAAGCGCGTCACCGTAATGGCAAAGGAAGCCTTGTTCTCTAGGCACTCCAAAACCGCCCGCTCCTTCTCAAAAGAAAGCGAATTAGGCGCAATATAAAAGACTCGCTTACCAGCCGCCACCAAGCTCTCAGCCTCAGCCACCAAAACCTTGGTCAAAGAATGGCGAATATCTGTATAAAGTAATTTCATAGCCTGCCTTTTCCTCTAGAAAATATAGGAACATTATACCATTTTTGCCAATAATTCTCATGGAGAATAGTCCCAAGGCCCAATTAGAACTCAACGTCCAAATAGAGCTTTAATAACTAGCCTCATCATGTCCATAAAAAACGAAAAAGCCACTGCTTCCAGTGACTTCCTAAAGAATCTCACTTCTTTCAAAGTAAGAGTTCATTTGATTTTATGATTATTCATCTTTTCTTCAAAAATGCTTGTCATAATCACGCGCAATTCTTCTCTTTCCTCGTCAGGAAGTTCGCCTTGCTGCTTAGCGACAGCGTATAGTTCAGGATATTGCTTAGCAACTCGCTCAACGGTCTTGGTCGTCGCATGACCTCTCACGAAGAAAGGAATCCTCTTAATCCATTCCTCAGGCACGAGTGCCAGAATCTTTTTAGCAGCTTCCTTATCGGAAATTTCTGCAATGCTGAGCCCTTGATTGATTTGCTCCTGTTCCTTTTCAGTAAAATCTTTTAATTCCATACGCTAAATCTCCCAGTTCTATTTTCTTAATACTAACTGAAGCACACTACTTACCCTCTACCCACTTATCGTTGTCCATGATAAAAGGTTTGGCCAAACCTTCCCCTGTATAGTCTTTATACTTGGTCTGCAAATACTTATAGCAGTCTTCTTTGCTGGCAAATTTAATCGCCTGATAAGGCTCTTCAAAGGTCAGCTTTTCGATAAATAAATATCCGTCTTTATCTGGAACCAAGACGCCGACATGCCCGACAAAGAGAGAGTCGCCGTCAAGATTGTCGTGGACTATGACAGAAAGCATCCTCGCCTTTTCGCTAAACTTGAACTGTTTGAAGTATTCCTCCATTTTCTTAGCATGGACTTTTACATCTTGAGTCGCTTCAGTCTTGACTCTTGAGAATAGGATATTAAAATCTTCCTTATCCTTGGCATCAAAGAGCTTGCCCTTGTCAATCGAATCATTATCTATGAACAAGAGTTCGTCATCTTTTTCTATTTGAGGAATTTCAATGCTATTTTTCAGCAAAGTGTAAGTATTAATCCGGCAATTTGTCCCAATAAAATCGCCCTTTTTTGCCTGCCATAGAGGATTGATTTTTTCTACATCATATTCGGTTTTGGTAAATTTAGTGAAATCACCTGTCAATCCAGTAGAGCCAACAAGTCCATTGTAGTCATTGACTAGATTGACAAAGTTATCGACACTGTCTTTATCCAAGTTGGCAGCCAACAAACTCTTAACTTCTTCGACACTCTTTTTACTGTTTAGATTTGAATAAGTCGATGTAGTTTGACTTGTTTGATTATTTTTCTGCGAACTAGCACATGCTGCCATCCCCAAAGCTAAAGCTAGGCAGGCGCAGGACATGATTATTTTGCTGTATTTCTTCATTCTTATTTCTCTCTAATTCTTGTCTTCTGCAGACTATTTTGCTTTACAATTTTTCTGATGAGCCTTCAACTTTTTCATGGCCCAGTCATAATGGCTGGAAGTAGCACTTACAAAATAGGAACCTAGTACAGTCCCTCCGACCCATTTATAGACATTTTTTGAAAATAATTCTTCATTTGTAAATGTGTCTGCCAACTTCAAAACATCTTGATGTGACTGATGAAAGATCTCAGTTGCCTCTTTTAGAGAAGTCTTTTGATGCTTCTTCCAAAATTCCAGATTCAACTCTCCATAAGTCTTCCAGTTATAGGGCGCAGGAAGAAAGGGCTGCTCTTGCCCCTTTTGATTGGAATGCACCCAATTCAACAAGAGCTGATGCCATTCATAGAGGTGAATCAAAACATCTCTTACATTTTTATCTCGTCTCCAATGGGCCTCCTTCTTCTTTTCATCCCGAGAAAAATCAAAAGGGGTATTTAACTCTTGATCAGACAATTTGGAAATGAGAGTTTGCAACTTCTCAAAGTTTTCCTTAGCAGCTAGCATCAACTCTTCTTTAGTTTTCGGTCTAGGCATAAGATTGAACTCCTTTACGTAATTAAAGCTTAATCGTTATCATTACGAAACGAATGTTCAGAAACCCATTTTGAGTAGCTTTTTAAATTTTGCTCCGACAGTGATTCAACCGCTATTCTTACACACATTTCAACCGCTTCTTCAAGCGTAACAGAAAAATGATAACCGTTTAATCGTAAAAATTTTACTAAAACATAAAAAGCCGTTCGTTTATTAGCACTAGCAAAAACATGCTTTTTTATCAATTGAACAAATAAAATTGTCGCCTTATCAAAGATTGATGGATAAAGAGGTTTCCCAAAAACAAACTGTTCAGGTAAGTTCACAATCATATTTAGTGCTGATGGACTAATCGTCTTGATTTGTTCTTTCGGAGAATAGCGCTGAATAACTAAAGTATTAATCTTTGCAATTTGCTTTTCTGTTAAATAGACTGTCATTTTTCCACCAAAGCTTTAAAAATATCATCGTATTCATCAAAAATATTATCTAAATCCAATTCAAAAGATTCGTCAGAAATATAAGTAACCTGATTTTCAGTCTTTTCTGGAGTAAAGACAATTTCGCCACTCGGTAACAATTTAGCATCGTAATGCACGCCACTCGGAATATTAAATTCACTTGGAATCGTTATTGTTATAGAATTCCCTTGTTTTCTAGTTTTTACTGCCATCTTGCTTCCTCCTTAGGGATATTATAACAGATAATTACAGTAATTACAAAATAGAATAATCTTTCGACTTCTCTTATCTTATTTGGAATACATCATGGGATTAAGATATTCGCTAAACACATCTCAAATGTTAGACTCATCACAGTAAACTACAAATCCCTTTGGTAAGATGACAAGTTGTTGGTCATCAGTTTGGCAATGGCTCACCAAATCAGCTGAATCTCTGTCTAAGAGATAATTTACTTTGGACTGATTAAAAATGGCTCGGATTGCTTGATGATCATATCCCCACTCTAAAGCCAGCACATCAGGAGCGATTTCTTCTAGGGTAAATTTCCCATGCTGAATAATGTCCGCAACATCCTTGCGAAGCTGAATTAAATTCTTCATAAAATTGAGCATGTCATTGCTACTAGAAACCCGTTCCCAAGGCATAACCCGTCTACAATCCGGATCCATACCTCCACCCAATTCTAGCTCGGTCCCATAATAGATACAAGGCGTACCCCTTTGTAAAAAGAGAAAGGCGAGTGCGGATTTGACAAGCTGGATATCACCTTGAGCTGTCGCCAAAATGCGCTCTGTATCATGCGAATCCAAGAGATTAAACATAACCTCAGAAATCTGCTGCTTGTAATACATGGACTGGCAGTTAATCTCAGATATGAATTGACTGATCTTCTTGCTCCTGCTCAAAAAGTAGTCCTTGATACTATCCGATAGAGGATAGTTCATAACCGCGTGAAACTCATCTCCATTTAACCAAGGCTGAGAGGTATGCCAAACCTCTCCAAGAATATAAAGGTCAGGCTTTTTGGCCAAAACAGCCTTCCGAAAATCACGCCAAAATTGGTGATCAACCTCATTGGCCACATCCAGCCGCCAAGCATCAATATCAAAATGTTCAATCCAATAGGTCGCAACGCTTAAGAGATAGTCTTTCACCTCGGGATTTGCCGTATTTAACTTAGGCATATAGCTGGCAAAGGCAAAGGTATGATAAGGCAGTTCTTTGGGATTCACAAGCTTGTCATTCGTCACTGGGAACTCCTGAATGTGGAACCAGTCTTTGTAAGCTGACTTTTCACCATGCTTGAGAACATCCTGCCATTGAGCGGATTGATCGCCCATATGATTGAAAACCGCGTCCAGCATGACCTTCATCCCACGCAAATGAGCTTGCTCCACCAGTTGACGGAAAATCTCTTTGTCCCCAAAGTGTCGATCAACTTCAAAGTAATCCGTTGTATTGTACTTGTGATTACTTGGAGATTCAAAGATGGGACAGAGGTAAAGCCCTGTAATGCCCAAGTCTTGCAAATAATCCAGATGCTCAATAATCCCCTGTAAATCCCCACCAAAGAAATCACTACTTTTAGGTCTGATAGACGAATCCCAATCTAGAGCTCCTTCTGGTGAAATTCCAACATTTCCATTGGCAAAACGTTCTGGGAAAATCTGATACCAGACCGTTTTTGAAACCCAATCAGGAACCTGGCAGCCATCAATTTCGTGAATATAAGGGAGTTTAAAACCATTGCCCTCTAAAACAAGGTTTTCTGGACTATTGTCAGCGAAGCCTTTATCTCCATATAAGATGCTTTGACCTACTTTATCCTTAAGCTCAAACAGATACTGGAGCCTAGCAAAGCGCACAGAGACAGCTACTTGCCAATAATCAAATAAGGCATCAGAGGTCACCTTGACCATCTCTTTTACATCTTCATAAGAATCCTCAAGAAAAACAAAGGGATCCCCATAGTGCAAAACGATTTTCTCTATATCTTCTTTCTTAGTCCTAATTCTGATATGCACTTGACCTTCTTTATAAAGATAGGCATACTCCGACTCCGGTCTATGATAAATGGCTGTTAATTCCATACTTTTCATCTCCTAGATTTCACTTTTTAAACTCATCGTGATTCTATGCAAACGATTCCATAGCTTAGCCCTAGTATACTATTTTAAAAAAATGATTGCAAGCTATTGTTCAAGTTTGGGAATAAAAGGTATAGTGGGAAATATTAAAAAGCCTTGAGGACAAGGCTTAATATTAGTTTCTATCTTGAGATTTCATTTAATTGTTTTCTTTTTCCAAATTGATATTCCAATGTTTAAATTATTCAGTATTATTCTTGTTCTTATACCAACTTGGGACTAATTGGTTCATATAATCATACCATTCTAAAATTTCCTTAGCCTGATTTTGCATTACTGATACTTCTTCATCTCCATAAGGAATAGCCCATGGAAGAGCTCCAATTAAGTTACTTAGAATGTAAACGGCAAGAAGTTTCCAAAATAAATCTGGAACCTTGTCGTCAAAATATCCATCTATCATACCTGATGCAAAGGAGGGAGATACTTGAGCTGACCACACAATACGATTGAACTCCTCCCAAGGATCTCCAAAGTCAAAACGATCAAAGTCAATCACATAAATCTCACGATCTTCTCCAATCATGAAATTCCCAATATGATAATCTCCATGTTGGAAAACTTGGGGTCTATTCTCTAGCAGTTCACGGTTTTCGTTCAAAAAATCAATGAAGACCTGCCCACTTTCATATTGGACGGGACATTCTTTGTATTTGGAGATTTTATCATCAATTTTTCGATTAAAAAAGATTTCCCAGTCTTCACAAACTTCTGTAGCAGGAATTTTATGAATCTTTTTAAGTATCCTTCCTGTTTCTATCCCGTATGTGTATTGTTGGTTTTCTGAATAAGTTAAAATGGTATCTATTGCATCTTTTCCGTCTATCCACTCGTGTATAGAATGTACTTCGTCGCCACAGAGTTCAAATTTAATCGGTTTACTCATACGAACTCCAAGAGAAGCAACTTTCTCCATTATATCAAATTCAATTTTCTTAGAATCTAACTTCTCTTTATCAGAAACACGCAATAAATATTTTTGATTGTTCTGGTGGTTTGTAACACAATATTTTTTATCATCTGACCAACCTTTATTTATAGCTATCTTACTAATAAAATCCATCAATAACTCCTCGATTAACTTTACAACATTACTATATAGTTCAAACTCTAATTCAAGAAAATCACTTTATTTTTTAAAGCTTTTAAAATTATTCAGTCGTTCATTAAGTTCTTCAACATAATCTTCGTTTGGCATTTTTGTACTAATATTTTAAAATCTCTCCAGTTTTATCACCTTATCATAGCGCTTCAAGTCCTCATCGCTATAGTGATGAATCACTTCTACGACTGCTTGTGGGAGGGAGAAAAGGAGTTGACTGATTTTCACTTGGTTTTTAAGATCCAGATTGGCCTTGACCTCATCAGCCAGGATAAATTGGCGATTGTGATAGAGCGCTCGGGCAATTTCTAACCGCTGCTTCTCACCGCCTGACAGGGTTTGGTTGCTTGGTGTTTTGCCTTGGAGTGCTTTCAAACCGGTTTGCTGCAGAATCTCTTCTATCCTTACAGAATCCAATTCTTGTCCCAAAGCGATATTTTCCTCTAGTGTCAATCCATCAAAGACATGACTGGACTGGAGAATGTAGGCTCCTGCCTGATAGATTTCATCCGAGTTTAGCTCTTGTCCGTGATAGTGGATCCGACCTTGACTAGGCTTGATTTCTCCATAAATGAGGTTCAGTAAGGTTGTTTTTCCTGATCCGCTTTCTCCGATAATGGCAATTTTTTCCCCTTCCTCAATAGTAAGGTCACAAGGGGCTAGGATTTCTTGACCATCACGCTCTACGCTGACTTGCTCTAATTGAATAGGAAAGACGGAACCTTCAAGAACAAAAGGCATTTTCAACTCCTCTCCCAGCAATTTTTGATATTTATCACAGAGAGACTTGGCTGATTTTCTAGTATTGATAAAGTAAGATAACTCCTGAAATTGGTAGCCGATATTATGCGATACTAGATAAATCCCTACAAAGCTGGCTGCAGATAGGTAGTTATAATAGGTCATGAAACCACCAATGACAATAGGCGCGACCGAGCAAAAGGCATCAATCCCATTGATAAAGAGACTGTTTAAAGTCCGTTGCTTTTCATAGGCAATTTCTTGCTCTAAAGCCTTATGCAAATCTTTGGAAAACAGTTTGTAAAACAAGTTTTGTCCCCGATAATGCCGTATGAAACGAGCACCCGCAATCATGTTGGTCACTTGAGAGACGTAGCCTTGGTTAGCCATGGACTTCTGCTTAGTAATCGTATCCAAGCGTTTGGAACCAATCCCACTACAAAGAACCGGTATCGAATAAAAAATGATAAAGAGCAAGCCTAGATAAAAATTTGTCCAGAGTGCATAGCAGATGGAGACGGTTGTAAATCCCAAAGAAGAAATGATAATGACAGTCGGCTCAATATAGTTATCTTCTAGCTGTTTCACATCATTTTCCAGGTCGGACAAAACCTCTTCATCCGCTATCCGACGGCTATATAAGAAAGTATGAAAGATAGCCTGCTTGATCCCCGACTTAAAGTCCGTCAGCACTCGTGCATAGTAATAGCGTTTCCCCGCTAAACCCAGCAAGAGAATCAAATTCCCCACAATCCCCCAAGTCAAGACCTGCCACAGCAAATACAACTGGTGATTGGTAAAACTAGAGACAATATACTGAATTAAAGCTGGTGTAATGACAGCCTCCAGCCAAGTAATCATAATCGCCACAAAATAGAAGAATAAATACTTTTTAGTCACATAGGATCTAAGCATAGCGTATAAACCTCCTGAAGTTATTTACCAACTTAGATAGTCGTTTTTTTCTTTAGACGGGGATATAAGAACTTAAAATTTCTTTCGCCAAAAGATTCCTAGGCTTTCACAAGCAGCGATACCGCCTCAACATGATGCGTCTGCGGAACTCAAAAGGTTTGGGGAACCTTTTGAGGATTAGCTACGTTTCACTAACAAGCTTACACACTCGACATGGTGCGTTTGAGGAAACAAATCTACAGGCTGGACTTTCTTCAACTCATATCCTAATTCTTGATAGAGTTTGATATCACGCGCCATGGTGGCGACATTGCAGGAGATATAAGTGATTTTCTTGGGCTCCATGCTAACGCTGGCTTTGATGAAGCTCTCGGTCAGGCCTTTTCGTGGTGGATCAACTAGGATAACATCCGCTTGGATGCCCTCTTTAAGCCAGTTTTGGATGGCTTCTTCAGCAGGGGCGCAGACATAGCTGGCGTTGGTAATTCCATTGATTGCCGCATTCTTTCGGCTATTTTCGACAGCTTCAGGAATCACTTCCACACCATAGACTTGCTTGACCTGCTTGGCAACTGATAGACCGATAGTCCCGATGCCAGAGTAGGCGTCAAGCACCACATCGTCAGAGGTCAGTTCGGAAAAGTCAATGGCTGTCTGATAGAGTTTTTCTGCCATCTCGGTATTGACCTGGTAAAAGGCAGGCGCAGCAATCTGGAAGCTATTTCCCAGCATCTGGTCGGTGATGTAGTTTTGGCCATAAAGCGTTCGCCAGTCTTTTCCAAAAATCGCATTGCCGGGCTGGTCGTTGATATTCTGCATGATGGATTTGATAGCTGGGAATGCTTCTGTCAAGCGCTCCATCAACTGCTCCACTCGAAAAATTTTAGGTCGGGTTGTGACCAGAATTACCATAATTTCCCCTGAATAATGGCCACGGCGAACAACTAGATTGCGAATGAGTCCTGTCTTTTCTTGCTCATCGTAAGGTTTGAGGTCAAAACGACGTAGCAAGTTGCGTGTAAAGAGGATAACCTGGTCAATGACTGGATCCTGAATATAAAAATCTTCAATCGGCAGGAGGTCATGGGAATTTTTCCGGAAAAATCCTGTTTCCAGCTGGCCATTGACACGGCGGACAGGCACTTGAGCCTTATTGCGGTAACCTAGCGGCTGCTCCATACCAAGTGTCGGCGGCACCTCTACATCAGACAAACCAGCAATCTTATAAAGACTGTCCTTGACTTGTTTACGTTTGAAGTCCAGTTGGGCTGGATAGTTCAGATGCCCCAAGTCAGCAATCCCAGTACGCAGATAGGCCATATCAAGATTTTCATTACGCTGGTCTGAGGTACGGAGAAATTCCTCCACCTTGCCAAAGCCAATTTTTTTGTTGACCTTGAGAACACGCATGCGGATGAGCTCACCCGGCAGGGCATTTTCCACAAAGAAAACCAGGCCTTCTGCCTTGGCCACCCCTGCTCCCTCGTGACTCAGATCCACGATTTCAACTTCAATCATATCATTCTTTTTTAACATATTTTCTCTTTCTGCTTTATCGCTCTGCCATTTCCCAAAAGAAAAGGCAGAACATCGTCCTACCTTTCATTATATCATATATCTTATCTGAGACCCATTTGCTGCAGTCTTTCTTTATAGGCTTCAAAGTCAATCAAGAGCCCTTGGCCACCGTACATGTCATAGGTATCAACCCAGTCGCCATTTTCCGGAATTGTCAGGCGCTCAACCCCGTTGCGGGAATCTCCAGCCATAGAGAGACCATTGGTCAAAAGGAAGCTGTAAGGCACATTGGTCGAAGTCAAGGCAAAGACCTTACCAAGAGCCTCTGATCCAGTAAAAAGCTTAGTCGGATCCTTGACCTGTTGGAAGACAGCCGTCAAAACTTCCTGCTGGCGGCGGGTCCGGCCAAAGTCGCCCTCATCATCCTTACGGAAGCGAGCGTAGTTGAGCAAGGTCCGACCGTCCATCTGCTGCTGACCAACCTTGATTGTTTGATTAGGCACCACACCGTCCTTCATGTTCAGGTCATCTGGCACCTCAACTTCAGTCACTTTCTCCCCATCGATCGTTGAGAACTGGGCATTCATGCTGACGCCATTTGGGAAAAGGGTGTCAATAGCTGTCGCAAAGGTCTGGAAATCCACTAGTGCATAATATTTGATGTCCAAATCGAAGTTATCTTTGAGCATCTGGCGGACATAGTCTGCACCGCGGTTGTGGTTTTGCTCCCCAATCGTATAGGCAGAATTGAGCTTTTGGTCATAGTAATCTGCCTGCGACGGATCCGTGTACTCATTGCTGACGCCGTCAATGTGAATAAGAGTATCACGCATAAAGCTGACCAATTTCACCTTGTGGTCCTTATTCCCAACATTCAAGACCATAATAGAGTCGGTCCGCGTCTCAGTCGAGTCGTCACCAACCCGGCCATCTGTTCCGAGAATGAGGATATTCACTCCGTCCTTAGTATCCTTACCGTCAAAGAATTCCGTTTCTGCTGGCTTAGAATTACCAGTGTGAGCTGTCGTCAAGCCTTTGACAAACATGAAAATCATGCCCCCTAAGACCATCAGCAGGAAAATCCCTGCCCAAAGCAGAATCCGTTTCAAGCGGATTTTTTTGCGGGGTTTTTTAGGCTTGTCTTGTCCAAGACTAGCTTCTGCCAGAGCTTCTGACGCCTTTTTTTGCCTTCTGCTGCGAGAAGAACGCTCAGGATACTTGGGCAAGAGGCCAGAAGAATCCATTTCAACTGGCTCTTGCTCATAGGCGTCACTAACTGTATGCGGCTGCTCTTCATGGTCAGGCACACTGGCTGAATTGCCAATCCCCTTGGACTTCTGACGCAGATAGTCAAATTCTTTCTTTTCTTTATCGTTTAGATAATAATAATTTTTGTAGAGATAATCTAAGCGGAGCTGTTCATGATGGCTAAGATTTTCTGGTTTCTTCATCTCTTCTCCAATCTATTGCTACTTGTCCTGAATCAGAAACACACTGTAGCTACCAAAAATTTTATAAGTAATTCCAAGACTTGTCAACTCTTGATAGGCAAAATCCGCCAATTTTTTCTGCTCGTTGTCAATGTCAATAATGAAGAAATACTCTCCCAGAGCCGTTTTTAGAGGCCGACTCTCAATCTTGGTCAGATCAATCCCACGCCAAGCAAAGGTCGACAAAGCCTTATAAAGGGCACCAGGCAGATTGTCCGGCAAGGTTAAAGCCAGTGTCTGCTTGTCTCCCGTCTTAGCCAGTTCAAGCTCAGGCACCTCATGACCCAGAATCCAGAAGCGGGTATAATTTTCTTCCATTTCCTGAATGTCGCTGGCCGCTACTTTGAGCCCGTACTCTGCTGCAGCCGTGCGCGGGGCAATAGCCGCAAAATTCTTTTCAGGATGCTCCGCCACAAAACGAGCTGCATAGGCCGTACTAGCTGTCACCTCAATGGCAGCCTGCGGATAATGCTGGCGGATATATTTCTTTCCTTGAGCAATAGCCTGGGGATGAGAAAATATCTTCTCGATTGGCTTCTCCAAATCCGTCACCAAGAGCTGCTGCTTAATGGGCTGAACGATTTCTGCCACTGCCTGAATATCTGCTTGATGAAAGAGATAGTCCAGCGTCTCATGGACACTGCCCTCAATGGAATTTTCCACCGGAACAACCGAGTAATCTACTTCTCTAGCCTCATAAGCCTTCATAACCTCGGTGATATTCTGATAGGGCACCAAGTCCTCGCTGGGAAAGGCAGCTTGGGCTACATGGTGAGAAAAGGAGCCTCTAGGACCTAAAAATGCTATTTTCATTGAATTTCCTCAATAATTTCCTGTGGGCTTTTGAGCCTCGTATCAACAATCTGGGTCGCTACTTCCTCGTACCAGGCCTGACGCTGCTCAAAAATCTGCTGCAAGTCTGACTTGCTCTGGTTTAAGAACAAAGGCCGCTCCTGCTCAGCATCCTGCTGAATTCGCTGATAGAGCGTTTCAAAATCAGCTTTCAGATAGATATTGTCAGCATTCTGAGCCAGCAGTCTGCGATTTTCAGGGCTGACGATGACACCGCCGCCAGTTGAGACGACCAAGTTCGTATCGATCAACTCAGCCAAGAGCTGGGCTTCAGCAGACCGAAAGGCCGCTTCACCATGCTGGTCAAAATAGTCCTTGATAGACATACCCAGCCGCTGGCAGAGCAGTTCATCCATATCGACAAAGTATTGGGCTAAGCCTCTGGCCACTGTAGATTTTCCGGCTCCCATAAAGCCCAGCAATATCTTAGCCATGCATCAAGCCCTCCAAGTCGCTGAAGAAGCTTGGATAGCTGGTTTTAATGGCTTCAGACCGCTCAAGTTCTACCTGACCGCTTTGAGCCAACAAAGCAGCAATTGCCGTCATCATCCCGATGCGATGGTCACCAAAGGTATTGACCTGGACGCCGTGTAAAGGTGTTTTCCCTTCAATAATCATGCCGTCTTCTGTCGGGGTAATAGCTGCGCCCATGCTATTGAGAGCGTCTGCCACTACCTGGATCCGGTCGGTTTCCTTGACCTTGAGCTCCTCTGCATCACGAATGACAGTCCGTCCCTGAGCCTGAGTCGCCAGAAGCGCAATAATCGGCAACTCATCAATCAAGCGTGGGATAATCTCGCCGCCAATCTCCGTTCCCTTAAGCTCAGAAGTCTCAACGGTGATAGTTGCAGACTTG
Organism: Streptococcus sp. 27098_8_82; assembly: GCF_041431615.1. Taxonomy (NCBI): domain Bacteria; kingdom Bacillati; phylum Bacillota; class Bacilli; order Lactobacillales; family Streptococcaceae; genus Streptococcus; species Streptococcus sp. 27098_8_82. The sequence goes on along the minus strand of NZ_JAPVYB010000001.1, from coordinate 352,554 downwards.
GCTACCGGATCGACATCTGACAGCGTCATCCGTCCGCCCATAGCCTCTATCACTTCTAGAATTCCTGTACGAGTTTCATTGATGCCGACATTCTCTAAAACAATCTTAGAGTCCGGTACAATCAATCCAGCCACCAGCCAGAAAGCCGCACTGGAAATATCACCAGGAACCGTCACTTCCTGAGCAGTGAATTCCTGACCGCCCTGAATACGAATTTCCTTGCCCTCAACCTCAATTCGCCCACCAAACTGGGCAATCATATCTTCTGTATGATTACGAGTGATTTCCTTTTCTATAATAATCGACTCTCCCTGAGCCTGCAGGGCAGCAAAAATCAAGGCCGACTTAACCTGAGCAGAAGCCACTGGCAGCTGATAATGAATAGACTTCAGTTCCCTACTGCCCTTCATCTTGAGCGGTGGTAAATCACGCTCAGTCCGACCAGCAATCTCGACTCCCATCTGCCGCAGAGGGATGGTCACCCGATCCATAGGACGCTTGGATAGACTGTCGTCACCAAACATCTCCGCTTCGAAATCCTGGCCAGCCAAAACACCAGAAATCAAACGGATAGACGTTCCAGAATTGCCCATATCCAGCTTATTTTTCGGTGCTTGCAGACCTTCAAATCCTACACCATGTATCTTGACTAGATTTCCATCGTCCTCAATCTGCACGCCTAAGTCACGAAAAACCTGCATGGTAGACAGCACATCTTCTCCTCGCAGAATGTCGCGAACAGTAGTGACCCCCTTGGCCAAACTGCCAAAAATAATGGAACGGTGGCTGACAGATTTATCTCCAGGTACGCGGATACGGCCCTTCAGGCCTTTTACATTGGTTGATAATTTCATAGGTGACCTCGTACTTTCCTTTGTTGCTTCTTATTTTATCATAAAAAGACCAGAAATTCTTAAAATTTCTGGAATCCGAGCCGAAGCAAAAAGAATCCAGGTATTCAGCCCAGATTCCTCTTTTTTATTAGCTTACTTAAGCAAATCCTGCACCGGATCAAAGATAATACGCTCAATGTCCGCTAGATAGATGGATAGTTGCTGCTGCTTATTAAAGAATTCAGAAAGAACAGCATTGCCCTGAATCTTCTCGCCAAAGGAAGTCATCTTGTCCTGCACCTCCTGAGTCGGTACCTGACCAGTCTGCGCCAGCTGTTGCAACTCCTGCTGGAAAGCCAGATAATCTGTAAAAATAGCCTTCGCTTCACTATCAGCATCCACTGCTTTCTTGCTTTCTGCGACGGCCTTGTACTCAGGTAAATCACGCAGATTTCTGCTTAGTTCATTGGCTAAATCATAAATATTTGACATAGAGTTCTCCAATCTATATTAGTCTTCGGACACTAGGTAATCCGTATTTTCTCTTACTATTTTAGCAGATTTTTCCAAATCTTGGTGATTTTTAAAGGTGATTTGCAGAATACCGTTGATATCTTCACGGTTTTCCTCGTTGATACGAATGTTGACGACTGAAATTCCGCGCAGAAGCTCCAAAATACCCAAAATCGCATCTTCTTCATCAGGCACTTCAATAAAGAGATCATAAAAGCTATCCACACCAGCTCGTTTATGAATTTCCATCTGCTTACGGCTCTGCCGTCCTCGATCGAAAAATTCCCAGATAGCTGTCTCGTCCTTGGCCTCAATCGCTGCAGCCACCTTGTCTAACTGATCTTTAAAATCTTCCAGCCGCTCCAAAATGGCTTGAGGATTTGTCAAGAGAATAGAGGTCCACATTCCTGGCTCGCTCTCCGCAATCCGCGTCATATCTCGAAAACCACCGGCTGCAAAAGACTGGGTCAGTTCATGCTCTTGGCTATAAGCTGCCGCTTGCTCCATAAGACTGGAGGCTAGGATATGCGGAAAATGACTGATTTGACTGGTCACTCGATCGTGCTCAGCTGCATCCACCTGGATAAAACGGGCATGAAGACCACTCAGCAAGTCTTTCATTTCCTCAAGCGTACCAGGCTTGGTCAGGCTAGAGGGGGTGAAGATATAATAGGCATTTTCAAAGAGAGTGACATGAGCAGCCTTGGCTCCGGTCTTGTGACTTCCGGCCATAGGGTGAGCACCGACAAAACGGACGGGCTTATTCTGAAGATACTTTTCTGCAGCTGCCACAATCTCAGCCTTGGTTGAGCCAGCATCTGAGATGATAACATTTTCCTTCAGTTCCAGATCTGCTAGCTCCTTGATAAATGCTATGGTCTGCTTGATGGGCACAGCCAGAATAATCACATCAGCCAATGGAGCAAAGGCGGCAAAATCATCCGTTACCCGGTCTACCATTCCTCGCTCCAGGGCAACCTGTCTTGATTCTTCACTTCTGTTATAGCCGAGAATTTCAATCTCAGGATGAGCTCGCCTGATGCCCAGAGCCAAAGAAGCTCCAATCAGTCCCAGACCTGCGATATAGACTGTTTTTCTCTCCATGCCCTTCTCCTTACTTCTAAAAGTTCTTGACAAATTCCCGATGGCGGGCTACCGCATCCTTTAGTTCTTCCAGATTGTCCGAAGAGAACTTCTCCAGAACTTCGGTGGCTAAAACTGTTGCCACCACGCTTTCCATGACAACACCCGCCGCTGGCAGAGCCGTAGGATCGCTCCGCTCTACTGTCGCCTTATAAGGCTCATGGGTCTCAATATCCACGCTCATCAGAGGCTTGTAAAGGGTTGGAATGGGCTTCATAACACCTCGCACCACGATTGGCTGACCATTGGTCATACCGCCCTCAAAGCCGCCTAGATTATTGGTCCTGCGAGTGAAGCCATCTTCCTCAGACCAGAGGATTTCATCCATGACTTGACTGCCCTTGAGACGGCCGGCTTCAAAGCCCACACCAAACTCGACTCCCTTGAAAGCATTGATGGACACGACTCCTTGAGCAATCTTGGCATCCAGCTTCTTGTCCCACTGGACATAGGAGCCCAGACCGACCGGCACACCACCAACGACAGTCTCAATGACACCACCGATGGTATCCCCGTCTTTCTTAATCTGGTCAATGTAGGCCTTGATTTCTTCTTCGCGATCGGGATTGACAATGGAAACCTCTGACTGGGCAGCTCTTTCCTTGATTTCTCCTACAGTCAGATTGTTCGGCACATCAATATCAATACCACCAAAGGTCACGATATGGCTGGCTACCTCTACACCGATTTCTTCAAGCAAGCGCTTGGCTACCGCTCCAACTGCTACACGCATGGTCGTTTCGCGGGCAGAAGAACGCTCAAGTGAATTTCGCAAATCGTCAAAGCGGTATTTCATACCACCAACCAAGTCCGCATGCCCAGGGCGTGGTTTGGTAATCTTGCGCAGTCCTTTTTTCTTTTCATCCACATCAGCCGCACTCATAATCTCCAGCCATTTCTGATGATCTAGATTCGTGACATTGAGGGTAATCGGTCCGCCCATGGTCAATCCATGCCGAACCCCAGATGTAATCTCGACTTGGTCGCTTTCAATCTTCATGCGGGCACCGCGGCCGTAACCACCCTGGCGGCGCTTGAGCTCAGCATTGATATAATCAGCGGTCAGAGGAAGACCAGCCGGCACCCCCTCAATAATAGCTGTCAGACGTGGTCCGTGCGATTCACCTGCTGTTAAGTATCTCATACATTTTCTCCTATTCTGAGATGGAAAAAACTGGACATTCTGTCTATTTTTTCATCCAAACTGTCCAATCGTCTTAAACTCCATCTGGCACTTATTTCTTCAGAAATTCTTTCATCTCTTCCAGCGGAATCTGGTGAATACTAGCCGAACCCAACTCAGGAACAAGTACTAGTTTAATAGAATTCCCTCGAGCCTTCTTATCATGGGTCAAGGCCTGATAAAGAACAGCTTCATTCCAAGGCTGGTAATCCACCGGCAAGCCAAACTTCTGACACATATGGATGATGTTTTCTGTGATTCCGGCTGGCATGAGGCCTTTCTTTTCAGCGACACGAGAAACCTGTACCATGCCAATCGCCACGGCTTCACCGTGCATGACTTTTCCATAGCCCGCTGTCGCTTCGATAGCATGCCCAATAGTATGGCCGAAATTCAGATAGAGGCGGACGCCATTATCCAGCTCATCCTCGACCACAATCTTACGCTTGACATCGCAGGAATGGTAGATGATGCTCTCCGCATGCTCCAAAATCGACTCTGGACTGCCATCCATTTCCGAAAGCTCATCCCAGAGTTCCTTATCCTCAATCAAGCCGTATTTTACTACCTCGCCCATACCTTCAATCAGTTCCCGCTGGCCCAAGGTATGCAAGACTTCAGGGTCAATCAGAACTCCGTCAGGCTGGGTAAAAGTTCCGACCATATTCTTGGCCCAGGGTGTATTGACACCAGTCTTACCACCAATAGAGGAGTCCACTTGGGCTGTCAGACTGGTCGGAATCTGCACGAAATGCACACCCCGCATGTAGGTCGAAGCGGCAAAGCCCGCCAAATCACCGACAACTCCGCCTCCCAAGGCTACAATGCCGTCACTGCGGGTCAGACCAACCTTGACCAAAAACTCATAGACTTTGTTGACCGTCTTTAAGTTCTTGCTGGCTTCGCCCTCCAAAAAATCAAAGACAAAGGCCTCAAACCCAGCCACTTCCAAGCTCAGTTTGACCTTTTCCGCATAGAGTCTAGCCACTCGATTGTCCGTGACGATGACTACCTTTTGAGGCTGCCAAAGCTGACTCAGCCAACTTCCAGCCTGAGATAAAGACCCCTTTTCGATGAGAATATCATAGGGATGATGCGGGAGATTCACATTTAGTTTCATAAGCGCCTCCTTATTTATACAATTCTTCTAAACATTGCCAAATTTCCTGACTGGGCATGGTCTTACCGGTCCAAAGTTCAAAGGCTTCTGCTCCTTGATAGAGTAGCATACCGAGTCCATTGACCGCTGTGACATTTTGATTTCTAGCCCATTTGAGAAAGGGCGTTTCAAAAGGTTGGTAGATAACATCCGCAACTAAAATCTGGCTAGGCAGCTCAATCTGTTCAGGCAGGGGCTTACTGGTGCCATCCATGCCTAGACTAGTCCCATTGACCAGAAGGTCTGATTGATTGATTGTATCCTGCAAACTATCCGCATCTTCCAAGGTTAGTACCTGGATACGACTCTTGGTTTGGTGGCTGATAGCTGCCATTTTGCTGACAATCTTCTCATAGGAAGCTTGCCGAGTAAAAACGAAAATTTCCTCTGCATTGTACAAAGCTGCTTGAGCAATAATAGCTGTTGCTGCTCCACCTGCCCCCAAAATCGTCATTTTTTTGCCCCGAATAGCAAAAGAAGGCAAGCTCTTAAAAAATCCCTTGCCATCTGTGTTATAACCAACTAAAATTCCATTTTTATTCACAACTGTATTGACCGCTCCGATAAGGCGGGCGCTGACATCCAGCTCGTCCAGATAAGGTATCACTTCCTGCTTATAGGGCATGGAAAGATTGACACCAAACATATCGTATCTGCGGATATTTTCTATACTGGCCTGCAGATCCTTTGCTTCTACTTCCCAAGCTAGATAGACACCATTGACACCGGTCTTTTCAAAAGCCATATTGTGAATAAGAGGAGAAATACTGTGCTTAATTGGCTTGGCAACCACAGCAGCCATGCGGGTGTGGCCATTAATTCTCATTCAAAATCTCCTGGATTTTCTTCATATTGCTCAGAGAAATCTGACCAGGTGCTGACGCCATCTCCTGACTGGCAAAAGACCAGCTTGAACCTGTCAAATCAGCCGCAATGCGTGAAATCCTGCCGACTTTTCCCATGGAAATAGTGACAAAATCCTGCTCAGGATTTAAAGTCTTGAAACCGCGAGTATAGTTCATCAAGTCCAGCACATCCTGCTCATTGTGAGCCATGACAGAAACCTTGACTACCTTAGGGGTCAGAGAAGTCAGCTCAGACAGGATTTCCATCATATTTTCAGGCGTTTCCTCGAAGTTATGGTAGCTCAGCACCAGATTAGGAAACTCCAGCATTTCTTCAAATTTCCCCTTGTGAGAGAAATATTCAAAGTCGATATAATCCGGCTGGTAAAAACCGGCCACTTCCTTGATAAGAGCTACGTATTCATCATCGGACAGTTCAATTTCTCCGCCTTCCTGGCGGGTTCGCAAGGTGAAAATCAATTCACGTCCGGCAAATTTTTCAAAAATAGCTGGCGCAACATTTAAAATATCATCCTTGGCCAGAAAATCTGCCCGCCATTCAATAATATCCGCTTCTTCATAGCGTGATACATCAATTTCTTGAGCTTCTTCTAAACTCTTGGGCATTACAGAAACGACTAATTTCATTGGTCCACCTTTATTGTAAATACCTTGAGGTAATTACTGCTCCCGTCTTTTTTATTATAGACAAAGTCTGCTGGCAGACCATACTCCGCAAGATAGCGGTGCTTTCTGCCGGCAAGACCTTTTTCAATTTCTTGTTTAAACTTACTTTTGGAAAGATTGGCTGCATTGGTACTTAAAATCATGATTCCCTGAGGATTCAGGATTTCCAAAGCTTGTGCAACCAAACGATGATAATCTTTAGCAACTGAGAATGTCCGCTTCTTATTTCTAGCAAAGCTAGGCGGATCTATCACAATGACATCAAAGCTTAGATCGTGACGCTTAGCGTACTTGAAATAATCAAAGACATCCATCACCTGAAAGCGATGCTGATCCAGTGTCAGACCATTGACCAGAAAATGAGCCTCTGACAGCTCACGGCTTCGCTTGGCCAAATCAACTGATACTGTCTGACTGGCACCGCCCATGGCTGCTGCTACTGAAAAAGCAGCTGTGTAGGAAAACATATTGAGCAAACTTTTACCAGCAGCCAGACCATCTACCAGACTAGCACGCACATCGTGCTGATCCAGAAATATACCAGTCATAAGACCATCATTCAGAAAAACCTGATAGCGAACACCATTCTCCAAGACTGTGAAGGTTTCTGGCGCTTCCGCTCCGTATAGATGGGCCGATTCGTAGTCCAAACCCTTGAAACGAATCTTTTCATAAGCTCCCTGAATCTCTGGGAAAACCATGGAGAAGGCTGTCAGAATCTGATCCTTGATAGCAAAGACAAAGTCATTGTACCAAGAAAAAAGCGCAAAGTCATTGTAGAAATCTACCGTGAAGCCACCGAAGCCATCCCCCTCTTGATTAAAGAGTCGAAAGGCTGTCGTGTCAGACGAATGGAAATAAGTAGAACGTCTGCTCTTAGCCTGCTCAAAGAGAGTTTGAAAAAAATCCGAGTTCAGCTCTACCTTCTTCTGGGAAATCAGCCAGCCAACTCCCTTATTCTGCGGAGAGAGATAGGCTGTGCCTAAAAACTTTCCCTGATGGTTTTGCAGCTCCACACATTGATTCTGAAGCGAGAGAGCGCCAAAATCCTTTTTATCTAATAAAAGAATGCCCTTTCTCAGTTTTTCTTCTGCCTGTTGAGTAACAGTAAGTTTATTCATAAATTATATTATACCAAAGATTGTGAAAATTCTCAAAACATATTTTACATTTGAGTTAATAAAAGATTTCACAAACGAGTACAAAACGACTATAAACCTCTCCATAGAGAGGATAAGGCTTTCATAGGAATATTACAATTTCGCCGATTTAAAATATCTCAAATGCGCCTCAAATTTTCCTTAACTGGAGAAATTATGTTATACTTAGAGGAGAAAATTTTTAGGAAATAAGACAAGGAAGTAACTTTTTGTGAAAAAAATAACCAAGAATTTACTCAACTTCATGAGTACGAGACTAGGTTTTGTCTTGATTTTACTGGTCCTCTATTGGATAAAAACCATGTGGGCCTACACGATTGATTTTAACCTTGATATTCAAGGTGCCTATCAAGTATTTTTAGCTATTATCAACCCTTTCCCTATCAGCCTCTTGCTGCTAGGACTAGCACTTTATGTAAAACGAACCAAATTATTCTACAGCCTAGCCTTCGGAATCTATCTGCTCCTCTTTGCTTGGCTGGTATCTAACTCCATTTACTACCGCGAGTTCAGTGACTTTGTTACAGTCAATACTATGCTGGCTTCTAGCAGCGTTTCAGCTGGACTTGGGGAAGCAGCACTGGAGCTCTTTCGCCCTTGGGATATTCTTTATCTGATTGATTTCCCAATTTTGGCCTTCTTATTTTTTAAGAAATACATCCGAATGGATGACCGGCCTTTCAATAAACGCGCCAGCTTTGCTGTGACCTCCCTGTCTGCCATGCTGTTCTCTGCCAACTTATTCTTGGCTGAAATTGACCGGCCTGAGCTCTTGTCACGTGGATTTTCCAACTATTATGTCGTTCGGGCTCTGGGCTTGCCAGCCTTTCTAGGTTACAGTGCTAACCAGACATATACCGCCAATCGTGAGCGCTCCAAAGCTTCTGAAAAAGACTTGGAACCAGTAACAGAATATATCCAATCCCATTATGCGGAACCAAATCCAGAATATTACGGGATTGCCAAAGGCCGCAATGTTATCTATGTCCATCTGGAAAGCTTCCAGCAGTTCCTGATTGACTATAAGCTGCAGGCAGATGGGAAAGAGTACGAGGTGACACCTTTCCTTAATTCCCTCTACCACTCCAATTCGACTCTGGCTTTCTCTAATGTCTTCAATCAGGTCAAGGCTGGTAAGACTTCTGATGCTGAAACCATGATTGAAACTGGTCTCTTCGGTCTCAATCAAGGATCCTTCATGGTCAACTACGGTGGTACCAATACCCAGCAAGCTGCACCTTTTATTCTTTCCAAAAACGGCGGCTACACTTCTGCTGTTTTCCATGGAAATACAGGAAGCTTTTGGAACCGCAATACAGCTTACAAGCAATGGGGTTATAACTATTTCTTTGATGCGTCTTACTTTACCAAGCAGGACGACACCAACTCCTTCCAGTACGGCTTGAATGATAAGATTATGCTGAAAGATTCCATTAAATACCTGGAACACCTACAGCAGCCTTTCTATGCTAAATATATCACAGTTTCCAACCACTATCCTTACACGACTAGCTTGATTGGTGACGAGATTGGCTTCCCTCTGGCTAAGACCAAGGATGAGACCATCAATGGCTACTTTGCCACTGCCAACTACCTAGATTCTTCTGTCAAGGCCTTGTTTGATTATCTTAAAGAATCTGGCCTCTATGACAACTCTATTATCGTTCTCTACGGAGACCATTTTGGAATTTCCCAAACCCGCAATCCTAACTTGGCCCCTCTTGTAGGCAAGACTTCTGAGACTTGGTCCAACTACGACAATGCCATGATGCAGCGCGTGCCTTACATGGTTGTAGTCCCTGGCATGGACAAAGGAAAGATAATTGATACCTACGCCGGTCAAGTAGATATGCTGCCAACATTGGAGCATTTACTGGGCATTGACTCTAAAAACTACCTTCAGGTCGGTCAAGATATGTTATCAACTCAGCATCAGCAAATCACAGCATTCCGATCCAGCAATAACTTTGTCACTCCAAAATACACTAGCTTCAACGGACGGACCTACTACACCCAGACCGGTGAGGAAATTACTAATCCGGACGAAACCATCAAGAAAGAACTGGATGAGATTCGCAATGCCGCCAATACCCAGCTTAAGATGAGTGATGCTATTCAAACCGGCGACTTGATTCGCTTCTACAAGGGAAATGACTTAGGCAAGGTCAACCCTAAAGATTACTCTTATCTTAATTCAATGAAGGCCTTGTTGGCTATTGAAAAGGAAAAAGGCGGCCAATCAACCAGTCTTTACTCTAAGCGAGGCAATGTCTCCACTGTGGACCTCTTTAATTCGCCAAGCTATCGTGCACTGCATCCAGAGCAGTTCCAAACTAGCAGTAGCGACGAAGACAGCAGTCAAGAAGACTCGAGCTCTTCCAGCTCTAGTTCCACAGCCAATCCGTAGATAGCAAGAGCCTTAAGTCCAATGGACTTAAGGCTTTTCAGGCTCTATAATTTCTGTAGTGGGTAAAACCGCTGTAGGAATGATGGAGCCTATTTGTTGTAGAAAAAAAGTCCCATAAGTCCTATAATGAAAAGCAACGATTCGCAATCACTTTCTGCGCTATTCCAGACAGGTCCGAAACCAAGTCAAAATCATTACCATGGACATGTTTAGTCCCTACTACGATATTGCCAGAAAACTATTTCCAAACGCTAAAATCGTTCTGGATCGTTTTCACATTGTACAACATCTCAGCCGGGCTATGAACCGCCTTCGCATCCAAATCATGAATCAGTTGGATAAAAAATCGCACAAATATAAGGCACTCAAACGCTACTGGAAACTCATTCAACAGGATAGCCGTAAACTCAGCCATAAACGTTTTTATCGTCCAACTTTTCGCATGCACTTGACCAGCGGAGAGATTCTAGAAAAACTTCTCTTTTGCTCTCAAGAACTCCGAGAACACTATAAACTCTACCAACTCTTTCTGTTTCATTTTCAAGAGAAACAGGCTGACCATTTCTTTAGTCTCATTGAAGATACCATTTCTTATGTAAATCCTATTTTTCAAACTGTTTTTAAGACCTTCTTGAAAAACAAGGATAAGATCCTGAACGCACTGGAACCGCCCTACTCAAATGCAAAACTAGAAGCTACTAACAACCTCATCAAAGTCATCAAGCGAAACGCTTTCGGCTTTCGGAACTTTGACAATTTTCAAACTAGAATCCTCATCGCTTTGAACATCAAAAAGGAGAGGACTGATTTAGTCCTCTCCAGATTATAACTTTTCATCAACCCACTACAGTTGACAAAGAGCCCGAAAAAGAGGGATAAGTTGCAGATAAGTGAAAACCTCTAAAGTTGGAAAACTTTAGAGGTTCATGCTAAGGTTGAAAATGCTGGTGCAAGATAGCAAAGTAGTCTTCTGGATTGTGGAGAAATGGGAAGTGGCCGCTGTTTTTAATGGTGAACACCTGAGCGCTGGGATAGCGGCTGATGACAAAGTGCATGCTAGCACCAAAAATATCATTGTCACCGAAAGTCACGGTAATAGGAAAAGCAGGATCTTCTAGTCGGGGCAAGAGAGGATAGGCCATAATTTCCTTTCTTGTCTGATTGCCTGCTTGGACTGAAACATTGCTCATGTCTAGTTTCACATCATGAAAGGCTGGATAGTCGGCATTGTAATTACGGACAACTTGGCGAAAGAGAGCTTGCGAAGCCTTGGAACTACCAAGATTGCCGAGCAGAGAATAGATTCCCATTTTTAGCCATTCGATAGTCGTGCAGTGATTTTTATTGTAATTCATCATCTCTTTTTCCATTTGCTGCCACTGCTTGCTCGTGCCTGTTCCCGGAGAGGAAAGAAAGAGACTAAGAACCCGCTCAGGGATTTTGCTGGCGTAGATTTGCGCGTACAATCCGCCCCAGGAATGTCCCAAAAGGTGAAATTTATCTACATTGAAGTGGTCGGCAATCGTGTTGATGTCCGCAATGTAGGCTTCCATGCTGTAGTCGCCACTCAGGCAGGGCGATTTTCTCGTTCCCCGCTGGTGAAAGACAATCAGTTGATAATCTTTTTCGAGCTTAGGGATAAAGAGCTTGAAGTCATCAGGCGTTCCCGGTCCACCGTGTAGCAAGATAATCGTTTCTTTGTCGGGATTGGGGTAGCAGATGGTGTAGAGCTGGTCGGAGCCATTTCGGATCATCGTTTCGATTTTTTGAGAATGGGTCATAGCTTTCCTTTCTTTTAATAGAGCGTCCACCACTGATAAAGAGACCAGTAGAGGAGATTGAGTATTGTAATAAGCGAAGCGCTGCTGGTCAAGTAGGTCAAGATTTTTCGACCCTTGCTCACTTGGAAGGTTGAGCGCAGGAAGAATGAGGCAATAAGGCTAACCAGGAGGCTAACTCCCACAGCTGCAAAGCCCATAGAAAGCCAAACACGGCTGTTTGGTGAGGAATGTAGACTCAGGACGCTTTGGATAAAGAAGTAAAGCAGGAGCATGGTAGATAGAATGAACCCGCAAGTCAGGTATTGCCAGAGCGACCAAGCAAGCGGTGTAAGTTTGTGATTTTTCCGCTTGAAAAGAAGCCGATAGAGTTTGACCAGTAAAGCAGATACAGGGATGAGGAGGGCATAGAAAGCAGCGAGGCACCACAAGACGAGACTGCCGTAATCCTTGACTACATCCCATGTGGAAAGTTTAAGGTAGTCTGCGATAGGCAATTTCAGCAGTTCTTGCTTGCCGTTTTTCTCCAATTCCCAGTATTTTTGAGTGACAAATTTACTATTTTTCTCAAGATAGTTAGTTATTGGCGGAGCAATGCGCGTGATTGATAAGGCATTGGTGAAAACGCGACTTGAGCGATAAACGCCCGGTTTAAACTCTGCTTTTATCTTCTCTGAAGTAGTTGCCTTGTTTCCATAAATCAGCTCAGGAATTTTTTTAAGATAGTTACTTTCGTATTGTTGATTGGTTAAAATGACGGTAGCGATACCTGATTTGAAATCCAAAGTTAATATGGATGAAAAGCCAGCCGTATTACCACCGTGACCGAGGATAACGCGGTCTTGATAAAGGTCACTCCAAAATCCGTGAGCATTGATTGGGAGTTTGCTATCAGGAAAAGTCGAAGTCGCCGTATAAAGGGTGTCCCAAGTTTCCGCGCGCCTAAAAAGTGTCTTCTTTTGCAGGAGTGCTTGGGCAAAGGTCTTAAAGTCTTTCAAAGTTCCTGTTGCTCGCCCGCTCGGATAGTAAGGATTAGGCTTGTTTGCCTCGCCAATCAGCTGACCGTCTGAGGTGTAGCCCTTGATTTCCTTGCGTTTTTCGACCACATAGTCATTATCCGAAAAATCGGGCAAAATAGCGGTGTGCTTCATACCTAAGGGCTGAAAAATATGCTCGTGCACATAGTCAGCGTAAGATTGTCCGCTAATCCGCTCGACGATGTAGCCAGCAAGCACCGTTCCAAAATTGGAATAAGCAGTTATTGTCCCCGGCTCATAGGCTTGAATAATCGGCGCCTTTTGTAGCGTATGGGCTAGGTCTTTGTCTTCATTTTTGGCCAAGTCAACATCTGCGAAGCCTGCTTGGTGGTTCATGAGGTCAAGCATGGTAATGGGTTTGTCAAATTTGAGCTTGCTTTTGAGAAAATCCTTGGGCAGATACTCTTTGATGTCGGTTTTTAGGTCAATTTTCCCCTCTTCCCAGAGCTGCATGACGCTGACCCAGACGGTTAATTTCGTTACAGAGCCCCACTCGAAAACTGAGTTGTCATCCACCGCCCACTTTTTTTCCTTGTCTACATAGCCAAAATTATTTTGGTAAATGGTTTGACCGTCCTTGTCAAAAATAGATGTTGCCAGTCCTGCGCTGGTTTTCTCGTTTTTCTGATAATAATCCTCAATCTTCTGTCCGATTTGGTCGTAAGATGTCCCCGACGGCAATTTTTGCTCATCGGCTCGAACTTGCGCTACTCCAAAAGCGAGCAAGCCGCAAGTCAGCAGCGCCACAGTGCTCTTCAAAAATGATGTTTTCATGATACTTACCTTTCTATTAAAGTGCCCACCATTGGTACAGGCCCCAATAAAGGATATTGAGAACGACGATAAGTGAAGCGCTGCTGGTCAAGTAGGTCAAGATTTTTCTGCCTTTGCTGACTTGGAATTTTGAACGCAGAAGAATTGGCAAAACAGAACTAGCAAGAAGCAGCAGACCCGTTATTGCAAAGATGACATAGAGCCAAGCACTGTTATTTGGCGAGCCGCTGATGTTCATATTATATTGCACGATGAGAATGGTTATGAGTACAGTGGACAAAACAAGTCCGCAAGTCAGATAATGCCAGAGCGACCAAGCAAGTGTCACAGGTTTGCGGTTTGTCCGCTTGGCAAGGAGCCGGTAGAGCTTGACCAGTAAAGCAGATACCAAACTAAGAAGAGCATAGAAGATTGCTAACCCCCATAGGATGACACTGCCGAATTCTTTGGCAACTTCCCAGTTAGATAGTTTAAAGTAATCAGAAACTGGGCGCTTGATAAATTCTCGCTTACCGACTTTCTCCAAGCTCCAGTAAAATCGATTTTCACTATTTTTATCAATATAGAAGGTCGCCATATTTAGTCGCGCAATGGATAAAGGCCCAAAGAATTGACTAGCGTCACGATAAAAGCCGGGTTTGAGTTCTTCTTTCTTTTTGTTGGGAACATCTTTCTTTTGCCCATAGACCAGCTCGGGAATTTTCTCAACATAATTTTTCTCGCCCAGTTGGTTCGTTAAAATGACAGCAGCGATACCTGATTTTAAGTCTAAGGTCAAACTTGATGAAAAACCAGCTGTATTACCACCGTGCCCGAGGATAACTTGGTCTTGATAAAGGTCACTCCAAAAACCATGAGCATTGGTAGGAAGATCGCTATCAGGATAGTTAGAGGTTGCTGTATAAAGGGTGTCCCAAGTCTCTGAACGCTTAAAAAGTGTCTTCTTTTGCAGGAGTGCCTGAGCGAATGCCTTGAAATCTTCCAAGGTTCCTGTTGCTCGCCCAGCAGGGTACATTTCTATTAGATATGGAGCTTCGCCAATCAACCGACCGTCTCTAGTGTAACCTTTGACTTCCTTACGTTTTTCTACTACATAGGGATTATCTGATAAATCGGGTAAGAGAGCGGTGTGCCTCATATCTAAAGGTTCAAAGATATGCTCGTGGACATAGTCAGCATAAGATTGTCTGCTAATCCGCTCGACGATATATCCTGCCAGAGCCGTCCCAAAGTTAGAGTAGGCTGTCACTGTTCCCGGCTCATAGGCTTGATAGATATGTACTTTTTTGAGCGTATCTCCCAAGTTCTTACTAGTTCCCTTGGCAAGCCCCGTGTCTCCAAAGCCTGCTTGGTGGTTCATCAGATCCAGCATGGTGATTGGCTTGTCGTATGTGAGCTTGCCTTTGAGAAAATCCTTGGGCAGATACTCTTTTATATCTGTTTTAAGGTCAATCTTGCCTTCTTCCCAAAGCTGCATGACGCTGACCCAGACGGTCAACTTGGTGGCAGAGCCCCACTCGAAAACTGAGTTGTCATCCACCGCCAACTTTTTTTCCTTGTCTACATAGCCAAAATTATTTTGGTAAATGGTTTGTCCGTCCTTGTCAAAAACAGATGTCGCCAGTCCCGCACTGGTTTTTTCGTGTTCCTTGTAGTAATCCTCAATTTTCTGACCAATTTGGTCGTAAGGCGTGCCTGACGGCAACTTCTGCTGGTCAGCGTAAGCGTGACCAGCTCCCAGAGCGAGCAAGCCGCAAGTCAGCACAGTTAAGCAATGTTTAAAAAATGATGTTTTCATGATACTTACCTTTCTATTAAAGTGCCCACCACTGGTAAAGGCTCCAATAAAGGATATTGAGAACGACGATAAGTGAAGCGCTGCTGGTCAAGTAGGTCAAGATTTTTCGACCCTTGCTCACTTGGAATTTTGAACGCAGAAAGATTGGCAACCCAGCATTGACTAAGAAAATCAGTGCAAGCAGGGCAAAGAGAATGGCTTGCCAGCGATAATCGGGCATGTACTTGCCCGAAACGGCAACTATGACGAGACCTGCTAGATTGACTAGGCTAACCAAAATCAGTCCGCAAGTGCCATAATGCCAAATTTTCCAACTTCTTGGAGTCGGTCTTTTGCTTTCTTTTCCAAAAAGTGAGCGATATATCTTGCTCAAAGCAGCTAACAGAAGAACAAGTACGGCATAAACCGATGCCAGTCCCAGCAGAGCGACAGAGCCATAATCCTTTATCACCTCCCAAAGCGAGAGCTTTTCTAAATTATTATAGGTTGTTTCAACTTCTGTTCGGCCTTGGCGCTGTTGCAAAAGCCAATAGTTGCTGACTAATAAATGACCGTCTTTTATCACATCTTTCACATAAAAGGTATAAGCGGGGGCAAGGCGCGAAATAGAGGTCGGGCCTTGCTGAATGGAGCGAGAAGTTCGATACATGCCCTCTTGAAAGTCTTTTTGAGACTGGCTAGGGGCTTGCTTTTTCTTACCAAAGACCAAATCGGGTAGACCAAAAGAATAGGTGGCTTCTTCTCTCTGATTTACCATAGTAACCATGCCAATACCCGATTTGAAATCTAGCGAAATCAGGGTGGAAAAACCGGCAAAAGAATAGCCGCCGTGTCCTAAAATCGCCCCTGTCTCATACTCTGTCACCCAAAAGCCGTGAGCGTTCTTAGCGACTGCTTTATCTGAGAATGTAGAAGTTGTCTGATACAGTTCATTCCAGGTTTCTGGGCGCTTAAAGAGCTTTTCCTTTCTCAAAAGAGCTTGCGCGAACCGTTTGAAATCGGCAAAAGTCCCTGTCGCCTGTCCCGCTGGATAAATATCTGCGGGAAGCAATTTATCTAGATATAAGTTTCCATTTGTATCATAGGTTTTCTCGCCCTGCCGCTTGTCTCGGACATAGGTATTGTCCGACAAATCAGGTAAGAGAGCGGTATGGTTCATGCCCAAAGGCTGGAAAATATGCTCGTGGACATAATCCGCAAAGTCCTGTCCGCTGATGCGCTCCACGATATAGCCTGCTAGAGCTGTACTGTAATTGGAATAGGATGTCACCGTCCCTGGCTCATAAGTTTGAGCGGGCTGGCTTTTTAGTAATTCTTCCAAGCTCTTGCCTGTTCCTGTGTTCAGCGGCGTTTCATCAAAACCCGCTTGGTGGTTCATCAGATCCAGCATGGTAATGGGCTTGTCGTATTTGAGGTGTTTCAGGAAATCCTTGGGCAAATACTCTTTTATATCTGTTTTTAGGTCAATTTTTCCTTCTTCCCAGAGCTGCATGACGCTGAGCCAGACGGTCAATTTGGTGGCAGAGCCCCACTCAAAAACCGAGTTGTCGTCCACAGCCAGCTTCTTTTCCTTGTCCATATAGCCAAAGTTCTTTTGGTAAATGGTTTGGCCGTCCTTATCAAAGACTGCTGCCGCCAGTCCCGCGCTGGTTTTTTCGTGTTCCTTGTGGAAATTTTCAATTTTCTGACCGATTTGGTCATAAGGCGTGCCCGACGGCAATTTTTGCTGGTCAGCTCGAACTTGCGCTGCTCCAAAAGCGAGCAAGCCACAGCTTACTAACGCCACAGCGTTTTTCAAAAATGATGGTTTCATGATATCCTCCTTAAGATGTATTTTCCCCTTTGCACCCTTATCCTAACAAATGGACAATAGCAAATCTACCCCTTTTCGGTAAGTGGTAAGATTTCCTAAGTAAGTGGTAGAAAAAGTAGCTCTATAATTTCTGTAGTGGGTAAAACCGCTGTAGGAATGAGCGAAATGCTTTTGGATTTCGGAACTTTGACAATTTTAAAACTAGAATCCTCATCGCTTTGAATATCAAAAAGGAGAGGACTGATTTAGTCCTCTCCAGATTATAACTTTTCACCAACCCACTACAGTTGACAAAGAGCCACTTTTCATGTAGCTAATAACTTATTGAATAACTTCAAAAACAGAAACCGTCAGATTTTCAACATAGAAAGGCTTCTTATGACGGCTATTGCCCACTATGAGACGCAGCTTATCTGCATTAGGCAGATAATAGGGCAGGCCGCTGGCATTAAAAATAACTTGGTAATGCTTGTCATCCTTAATCTCAAAAATAATTAAGCCACTGCCCTGCTCTGCTGATTGAACAAAGACATGCTTATAAATATCTTCATAGGTCTGATAAGAAAAGGCCTTGCAGCTTGTCTTGAGGCGAATGATGTCCTTGATAAAATCAATGCTCTCCCGATGGTCCTGCAATAGATTCCAATTCACCTGATTGACTGCATCTGGCGCATTGTAGCTGTTCATAGCCCTTTCGCGATCACTGTGAAGAACTTGACCGTCTTCTCCAGTCGCCACTAGCTTGGTACGAGAAAATTCCTGTCCAACCTCCATGAAAGCCATGCCTTGCATGAGCAGGTTCATGGCCGTTGCCAGCTCAATCCGCTTAGTGCGAGTCAGAACATCATCGTCAGGATGCAGCTCCGCAAGCAAATCATGCAGGTTGAAATTATCGTGTGCCTCCACGTAGTTAAGGACTTGATCAGGACTGAGATAGCTGCCTAGCTCACTGCTGCCAAGGATAGCCTTAGCGACGATATCCTCCGTCGCCTGACCACTGACAAAACCAGCCTTGATGCCGCCGTAAACTTCTGCTCCTTTGACCGCATCCCGCTCTGTATCATTGAAAAATCCAATCCGTGGAAGCTGGTAGGCATTGTCTTTCTTGGCCTTGTCTTCTGGCATCAGGCCCGTTCCCATATCCCAACCTTCTCCATAGAGCAGGATTCTCGGATCCACCTTATCCATAGCTTGACGGATGGCATTCATCGTTTCCACATCATGAATGCCCATCAGGTCAAAGCGGAAGCCATCCACATTGAACTCCTCTACCCAGTACAGCAGAGAGTCAATCATAAACTTGCGGAACATCTCGTGCTCGCTAGCTGTCTCACTCCCCACACCAGTTCCGTTTTGGAAAGAGCCGTTAGGATTCATCCGATAGTAATAATCCGGTATCGTAGCTTGGAAAGCAGAATCATAGGTTGAGTAGATGTGATTGTAAACAACATCCAGTGTCACAGAAATCCCCGCATCATGGTAGGCCTGAATCATTGTTTTCAAATCGCGAATGGCCTGCGCTGGGTCGGCAGGATTGCTGGAAAAGCTAGTCTCCGGAGCATGATAGTTCTGCGGGTCATAGCCCCAGTTGTAGATTAGCTCTCCATTTTCATCGTAGTTCTTGTGACGGTCAGAGACAGGCTGAAGTTGGACAACATTAACGCCTAAATCGCTGATATAGTCAAAGCCTGTTTTTTGCCCTAGATGATTGGTAGTGCCTGTTTGACAGGCCCCCAGGAAAGTCCCGCGCAGCTGACTGTCCACGCCTGAAGTCTCCGATTTGGTCAAATCCCGAATATGCATCTCATAAATCACTGCCTGATTTGGATTGTCCAAACGCCAGAGAGCTTCTTTGCCCTGCCGAACTTGAAAACCAGCTACTTCTGTCTCATCTGCTCCAAGAATCGCTGAGCGCTTGCCATCTGGACTGGTCGCAACAGTATAGGGATCACGAGTATAGAAATTGCGGTATTCAAAGCTAACATGATAGTGATAAGTTTTGCCGGTCAAGTCTTCAGCTATTTCAGCTGACCAGACACCAATGGTATTTTCCTTATGGTCGTGAGAATATCGTTCTCCTTTTTGCATTGGGAAGATTTTATAAACAGGAGCTTGATTGTCAGCTGATTCATACACTACCAGCTCTACCTTCCTAGCTGTCGGTGCCCAAACTTTAAAAGTATGTGCACCGTCCGTCTGACGATGTCCCAACCAGCCTTGATAGCCCCAGCATTCATCAAAGTAGTCTGTTCTCAGGGCCATATCAAAGTTATGCGGCCGCCGGCGTGAATACTGGTGACTGGTCGTTGCAGACTGCAGGGAATAATAAACCTGAGCATCTCCCTCAATCAACCAAATCTCCGTCACCAGATGAGGAGGCAACAAATCAATATGATAGTCACAGGACTGGCTAGACCAGTCTGAACGTTTGATAATCACATGAGCGTGATTTAAGGGCTCCCAAGTCTCAAATGATAATTCTCCCTGAATACCAAAATAATCAAGTTTGGAAAAGGCTGCTTCCTTTCCCCATTGGTTTATTTGCCACTGCCACATATCATAGGAGAAATAATCTCCAGTAGGATTGTGGTAATGGACTAAGACTTTATAGTCTAGCATGTTCTTTCATCTCTCATCTATAATTATTCTATTGAAAGGGCCGTCTGACTGATTTCATCAATATTGGCAAAAAATTCCAAATGTCCGTGCAGCACTTCCAGTTCAACAGGCGTATCACCGCCGTATTCTCCATCCAAATTCAGCATAAATGGACCTTTTTTGTCTAAAATTTCTAGCTGCAGCTTGCTTGTTTTGAGGTATTCTACATTGATGTCCCCTACGTGTTGACCACCATTGATAGCCTGCATCATCAGGCTCAGCATATCAAAGAGATTGGCTGTCTTGACCAAAATCAAGGTAAAATTCCCGTCGTCTAATTTAGTATCTGGCGCTAGCTTTTCAAAACCACCAATAGAGTTGGTCAGAGCCGCAAACATCAGCGAAATCTTCCCTTCAAAGACACCGTGATCGTGCTTGATACGGACCTTGCGGAACTTAGAGCGAGGGAGCTTTTTTGCTCCTTCTGCGACATAGGCAAAGTAGCCTAGGCGGGATTTGACCTCGCTAGGTACGCTATAAGTCAGCTCTGTTAAGGTTCCAGCTGCTGCAATATTGATAAAATACTTGTTCCCATAGGCCCGGCCAATATCCATCTTTATGGTCTGGTTCTTTTCAATAATGCGGGCTGCCGCTACCGGATCTCCCATGGGAATCTTCAGAGCACGCGCATAATCGTTGGTTGTGCCAGTTGGAATAAAGGCCAGTTTAGGCCGTTCATCCAGATTCGCCACGCCATTAACTACCTCATTGATGGTACCGTCGCCGCCTGCCGCAATAATCAAATCAAATCCTGCTTTTGCTGCTCTTTCAGCTTCTTTTTGAGCAGAAAGAGGCGCTGGAGTGGTCTGGTAGGCGCTGGTTTCATAGCCCACATCCTCCAAAACATCCAGAACTTCCGCTATATTTTTCTTAATAATTTCCTGTCCCGAAGTCGGGTTATAAATCAATCGTGCTCGTTTAATCTTATCCTTCATACTTCAGCCTCATAAGCTATCAAGCCAATCTTCATCCCGAATTTCAATTCCCAACTCCTGAGCCTTGGCCAGCTTGCTACCGGCATCTGCGCCAGCTACTACCAGATCCGTTTTTTTAGAAACAGATCCGGAAACATTGGCACCCAGACTCTGCAATTTTTCCTTGGCTTGATTGCGGGTCAATTTTTGTAATTTACCAGTCAAGACAACCGTCATACCTGATAGGGCTGCATCTGCTGCTGCCTTTTGCCCCAGATAGTCCAGATTTACACCTGCTTCTTGCAGCTCCGCCAAAAGAATCTGAGAGCCTTCCTGCTCAAAATAGGTATGCAGGCTTTGGGCAATCACAGTTCCAAGGCTGTCAATAGCCGCAATCTCTTCTTGGCTGGCCTGAGATAGCTTAGGAATATCATGGAATTTCTCCAGCAAAATCCGACTGGCCTTGCTTCCCACATGGCGAATCCCCAAGCCGAACAAGAGACGTTCAGCCGAGTTTTCCTTGGAAGCTTGAATAGCAGTATACAATTTATTTGCTGATTTTTCCTTAAAGTTCTCTAGTTCTAGTAAATTTTCCACCGTCAGCCGATAGATTCCAGCCACATCCTTGACTAGATTTTGAGCAAAGAGCTTCTCTACTACTGCTGGACCAAGACCAGTAATGTTCATGGCATCCCGGCTGGCAAAGTGAATCAAGCCCTCCTTAATCTGGGCTGGACAGAGCGGGTTAATGCAGCGAAGAGCGACTTCATCTTCAAAGTGCACTAGCTCACTCTCGCAGCTTGGACAATGGCTTGGCACTTCCAAAGCCTCTTCTGACACCCGCTTGGACTCGACCACTCGCAAGACAGCTGGAATAATATCTCCTGCTTTATAGACGATAACTGTGTCTTTCTGACGAATATCCTTCTCGGCAATGTAGTCCACATTGTGCAAGGTCGCTCGGCTAACTGTCGTTCCCGCTAGCTGGACAGGCGTCAGATTAGCTGTCGGAGTCACAACTCCCGTCCGACCCACTGTCCAGTCAACAGATAGAAGCTGGGCTTCCTTTTCCTCAGCTGGAAACTTATAGGCGATAGCCCACTTGGGTGCCTTGACAGTAAAGCCAAGCTCCTCTTGCACCGCCAAGTCATTAACCTTGATGACAATACCGTCAATTTCATAAGGCAGGCTATCCCGCTCCTCAGCGATCTTTTCGATAAACTCCCAAACTGATTCAATAGAGTCCGCCAGAATATGAGTAGGATTGACTGAGAAGTCCAAATCTGCCAGCTTGTTTAAGACCTCTTCTTGGCTGCCAACCTGAGTAGGACTGGCTTCTTGGTATAGGAAAGTCGCTAGATTGCGCTTAGCCACAACTGCTGTATCCAACTGCCGCAAGGTTCCTGCTGCCGCATTGCGGGGATTGGCAAACTCAGGCTCACCATTCTCCTGCCGCAGCTGATTGACCGCATCAAAGGAAGCCTTGGGCATGTAGCACTCTCCGCGAACCGTAATGTCTAGCGGTTCTTTCAAGGTCAGGGGAATATCCTTGACCCGCTTGAGATTTTCAGTGATATTTTCACCAACAGAGCCATCCCCCCGAGTCGCTCCTGCTACCAAGATTCCCTTTTCATAGGTCAGGGAAATAGAGAGCCCGTCAATCTTGAGCTCACAAAGATAAGAGACTTGTGGAAACTCCTTACGAACTCGCTGGTCAAAGGCTATTAATTCTTCACGTGAAAAAGCATCCTGCAAACTAAAGAGAGGATACTGGTGTGGATATTTTTCAAATCCTTCTAAAATCTTCCCTCCCACCCGATGCGTCGGACTGTCAGGCAGGATATCGGTTGGGTACTTTTCTTCTAACTCCGCTAACTCACGATAGAGTCTGTCATACTCGCTATCCGATACACTTGGCCTGTCTGCCGTATAATACTCATGGGCATATCGGTTGAGCAATTCTACTAATTCTGACATTCTTTCTTTCATACTTCTATTTTATCACAAATACACAAAATCTTCCTCTATTTGTTCCGAATTCTTCCTAAAAAAGAAAGGGATACAAAAAGAGCGGAAATTCCGCTCTCTGCTGTCTTATTTTGTCAAATCAATACTTTTTGCAATCTGGTTAATAAGAATAGCTCCAACAATCAAGGAAGCAAATTCTCCAATGGCCGTTGTAAACCAAGTCAGGAAGAATGGCAGGCCTTGCAAGAAATGTAATTCTGCAGCAATGGTCACCATCGAAATAGAAAAGAATACTGCAAAATAGAAATGATCCAAACGAATCAAGCCTTTAATCAGATATTGATTCTTATAGCGACTGAAAAGGTAGACACCTAGTGACAGGAAGACTAAAGTGGACCCACCACCGACAAAGACATCAATGATTCCAAAACTATAGAGATTGGCAATCATACAGCCAATGGTCACACCCATGATATATTTCCGATTATAAAAGGCCATAAAGTTCATCATTTCAGAAATTCTGAACTGGTATGCACCATAGCTAATGGCATTTAAAGGCGGAGTAATCGTAAGAGCTACATAAATGGCAGCAACAATGGCAATCTGAGCCAAATCACGAACTCTCAGTTTTTCTTGTTTCATGTTTTCTCCTTTAGCGGCTTTACCGCGTGTAATATGCTTGACGAAAGAAGCTAAGCGCCAAGGGTTGCGTCATATGAGAGGAGCATCATTAGATGATTCCCCACAGATTTGGCAACCCAACTAGTATAGCATAAATCCTAGAAATATGATAGACTATCTTTATGAAAACTTTAATCAAAAAATTCTTTGACAATGAGGTTCTGTCCTATCTCTTCTTTGGTGCGGCAGCAACACTTGTTTATATGACTACTCGTCTCCTTATTTTCGCTCTTACGGGACAAACATTATTTGCCACCATTACTGCTAATATCACAGCAGTTCTTTTTGCCTTTATCACAAATGATACCATTGTCTTTAAGCAGCAACGCAAAGGTTGGCAAAAGCGACTTTTTAAATTTGCTCTGGCGCGTTCTGGCACTCTTTTGCTAGACATCGTTCTTGCAAAATTATTAGTGGATACTTATCCTAATATTATCGGGCAATTTGTCAATAATGACCGCAATCTTATCAACTCTATTGAGTCACTTTTTTCTCAAGTACTTATTATTGTTCTCAACTATGTTTTCAGTAAAGTCTTTATCTTTGAAAACAAGAAAAACTAATTGACTATGATACTTCAACCTTAAAATATCAAATCTGGACCAGATAATTCTGATCCAGATTTTTTTATTCTCAGATTTCCAAGCTTGGGTTATCAAGAGTCAGATGAGTGATTTCACCTTTGACACCAAAATAGTCCTCAATCAGAGTCTGGAGTTCTGTCATGGCTGCTTGAGCACGCACTGCCTGCTCTTCATTGATGGCCTCAATGACCAAGATGGCATCCTTGGTCTCTTCCGTCAGCATGGTTCGCTGGGCTTCTCGCCAGTTAAGACAGCGGCAGACAGCCCCCTCTTCATCATAGTAGATGATTTCTTCTGGCAGTGCCGGTGCGTCACTCTCGGCGCCTAGCGGGAAAAAGGCTTCCCAACCCTTGGCTTTTCCTAGATGAAGACCTCCGACAATCTTATCCAAATCCTCACCGCCACATGGAACCGCATAAGACAGCGAGACACTGTTGTAGATATCGACCAAAGGATTGATTGGATGAAATTCACGCCCCTGACTAACCCGCTTGAGCAGAGCTTCGATAGAGGAACGCGCTCCTTTCTTGGTCTTGAATTGGCTGAAAGCCTGCCGCCACTCCTGAATGACTTCATTCTGAGTGAAGTTCTCATCTGGGATAAAGTCTTCAGCTCGTTTTGCTCCCTTATCCAGCAGGGATTTGAAATATGGATCCTTACTTTCATCCACACTATTATCCAGCCCCTTGACCACTAAAATACTAATCTGAGCTTCCGGAAATACTTGCCAAAATTCATGTTCAACTGTAACTTTCATGATGCACCTCTTTAATCTTAATAGTTTCTTTTTTGTCCTTTTTTGACGGCTTCCCAGTCACCTGTGATGTTTGCACGCACTCGTACCAGCATTTTCTCCAAGGCTTGAACTTCCGCCTGAGAAAAGCCCTGCAGGGATGCCTCTTCAGAATAGGCATTCTCAGCTAGGATAAAAGGATAGAGTTTTTCCCCTTTTTCCGTCACAAACCATTCCTTGTTCTTCTTGTTGTCTTTGGCTGCCTTCTGCTGGACCAAGCCCTTGGCCTCTAGCTTCTTAACAGATCGGGCAACCGTTGAGCGATCCACCTTGAGCAGCTCCGACAGCTCCTCTTGGATAATTCCCGGATTCTCCGCGATTCGGACCAGATAAAGATATTGACCTCGTGCTAGCTCTATGTCACGGAACTCAATATTAGCAATGGAATCCAAAGCTCGGGCGATAATCCCAATTTCCCGCAATACTGACATATCCCCTCCTTTGATTTTTATTTGAAACTATTATAACACATTTTGTTGCAAATGCAATAAAATTAACCGAAAAGAAAAAGAAGAAAATCCTCTTTAAATTTGGCAAAAATATCTTTTTCTAGTTTTCTTCCTTATAGTATTTTTGTAATTCTTCCGCTGAATTAATGACATGTTCCTGCCCATCTAATGAATATTTAGCTGGGATAGTCACATTCTCAAATACATTCGTTCCAGGCGGAAAGAAGAGTTCGGTTACGTTTTTTACTAACTCAACATCGGTTTCTCTATTTAAGAAAGCAATACAAGCATCTTTTTCATGCATAATCTTATATACTTGGGGATATTTACTTGATAGAAGTGAATTCTCAAATTGTTTTTCTGAATAGGATCTTTCCAGAGACATCCATGTTATATGAAGTCCAACACCTTTTTTTTCATACGTTCAGCAAAATTAGTGGCGGTTGTAAAACCATTAGGAAGATCTCTATATGGATTAATTCCCTTATCTGAAACAATTCTCCCTTCATCTAGATTAATACAATATGCCTTTTCTTTATCAGTTGACTTCTGTCTTAAATAGATTACTGCATAATACTTTTGAGTGTTTGAGTCCGCTATAATATTCGAATCTATTTTTAACGGAATCAAATCAGGGTCATAGTTACGAACCATCTCAAAAACATCAAATTCTCTCTTTTTTAATTTTTTATTCTGGAATTTGTAGACTGCCAACTTCCAATATTCCCCTTTTTGAGGAATATTTCGATTAAATTCATCTTTATTCAATAGATTGGGATTAGCTTTGAGCTTCATGTAACTATTGACGAAATATCCGGAGTCAAACTCTCTTATAACATCATAATCAGGATCTACTATATATGATTTTGCTTTTTTCATATTTTCCTGTTCTTCAGAATTTACAACGTTCCAGTTATAAGCAATAGCCTTATCGTTTTCAAGAAAGCTATAAACAGGTTCATACTCTGGAACATAATATGTAAACTGCCCATACTCTTCTTGGAACTTCTTTGCCTCTTCCTTGCTCCATATAAAATACATTGCAGCTCCTAAAAGCAAGAGCAAAGCGAACACAATACTCTTCCATTTAGTTATTTTTTTACTTTTCATACTTATTTATCCTTTTCCACTCTAAAACAACATCAGTCCTCTTCCCCATCCTACTCTTTCTTCTTGAAAGTAAAGCGACCTGTGCTTTCAATTTGAAACCCTGACTCACAGCAGCTCTGGATACTGGCATTAAGCACTGCGCCAACAATCAAAATTTTAGCAATCATGATAAACCAAAACATCATCACAACCATAATGATGGAGCTGAAAAAGCGAACATCAACCAGGTGATTTAAATAATTATCCATGTAGACAGAAAAGATATTCAGCAAAGCCAGAATGGTCAGGAGCACAAAGGCACTGCCCGGCAGAACATAGCGTTTTTTGTTGATTTTCACATTGGGCAGGAAAAAATAGAACATAACCAAAACCGCAAAGAGTAAGGCGTAAATCAGAGGCTCGGTAAAATTCTGCAAGTGCTGATAGAGCTGGCTATCCAGCTTCCAATAGGTACGGAGAAAATCAAGCGACATATGACCAAACATGGTCAGAAAGAGGGCCAAGGCAAAGAGAATCTGCAGACCTAGACTCACAAATAGGCTCATGACGCGATGAGAAATCAGACCCCGGCTCTTAGCCACCCCATAAGCTTTATTAAATGCAATCTGCAGGAAATTCATGGACTTGGAAAAAGTCCAAAGAGCTGACAAGACTGAGAAGCTCAGCAGACCAGTCGAAGGCTGGGTCAGCACTTCACGCATGACTTTTGCCACAACATCATATAAAGTCTCTGGCAGCATGTCCTTGATGGCTGTCAGAAAATCCGCCACCGGAATGTGAAAATAGGGCAAAATATTCACCACAATCAAGAGCAAGGGAAAAACAGAAATCAGCCAATAATAAGCAACTGCAACGCTGCTCAGCTCACTATCTGCCTCTTTATAAAAACGGAAAAATTCTCTTAAAAACTGATTTCTGCGAATCTTGGCAAAAAATTTCTTCACTCTCTTCTCCTTCAAAAAAAGCTGAGACAAGTGCCCAGCCTTTGATTTCTAATAAGTCCCTTCTTCTCCCTGGCTGGTCAGAATGACAGGTCCATCTTTTGTAATGACAAACTGATGCTCATACTGACAGGACAGGCCGCCATCCAGCGTTTTATGTGCCCAGCCGGTCTCAAAGTCCGTATCAATTTCCCAGGTACCTGTATTGATCATGGGCTCGATAGTCAGAACCATTCCCTCACGCAAGCGCAAGCCGCGTCCTGCTCGACCGTAATGCGGCACCATAGGCTCCTCATGCATGGTTGGGCCAACACCGTGCCCTACCAAATCCCGCACAACGCCATAGCCATGACTTTCAGCATATTCCTGAATAGCTGCACCGATGTCGCCGATACGATTGCCGACCTTAGCTGCCGCAATTCCACGGTAGAGGCATTCCTTGGTCACATCCATCAGCTGCTGAGCCTCTGGGCTAATCTTCCCTACTGCATAGGTCCAGCAAGAATCTGCCACACCGCCCCGGAAGCTCTCTGTGTGCTGCTTCATCTCTGCTACATTGTCAAAATCTAGCTTGGACACATCCAGCTCTGCCTTATCGACCAAGCCAACCACCATATCAACGCTGATGACATCACCTTCTACCAGCTTCTGATGACGGGGAAAGGCATGGGCTACCTCGTCATTAAGAGAGCAGCAGGTCGCATAAGGATAGTCCATGACAGAGCCTTCAACACCAATTTGCAGAGGCAGGGCATTGTCTTCTTTACAACGCTTGCGGACATACTCTTCGATGTCCCACATGTCAATGCCTGGCTTAATCAAGTCTCTCAAACCAATATGGACAGAAGCCAGAAAATCTCCACTCTTGTCCATCAAGTCAATTTCACGCTGTGATTTTAAAGTAATCATTCTTTCTCTAAATTCCTCTTCTTAATTAATTTTCACTGTAATCGTGGCTTTGGCAACCAGCATCGCTTCCAAATACATCTCAAAGTCAATAATGGCTGTCCGCCTAGTCTGACGGATAATACGCGGCTGGATATGCAGCAGATCATCAATCTGGACCGCCTGAAAGAAATAAATCATCAGCTGGTCGATTATCAGGCTGCGGCCACTGTTGACCATGAGCTGCTGGGTAATCCGAGTCAAAATTTCTGTCAGCACACCGTTGGCCAGCACACCATTTTGCTCCAGCATAAATGGCTCAACAGTAAAGGAAAACAAATCATCCTGACGGCTAATCTTCTGTCCCACTTGCTCACTGAAAGTCGGCAGGCTAGAAATCTGAGAACGGCTCATTTTCTCCATAATGTCCCGCCGCGTGATTACACCTAGTAAGGTCTGGTTGCTGCGCACTACTGGTATCATTTCAAAATCTTCTGCAATCATGCGCTGGCTGATATTGGCAATATTAGCAGATAAGCCTGTCATAAAGACATTTTTCGTCATGACCTTATCCAAGGTTGTCAGAGGAGACTTATCCCCTGCATCCCGCATGGTTACTACTCCCACCAGCATCTGCTGCTGGTTGATAACCGGAAACCGGCTGGCACGATTGCGACGAACCAAGTCCAGATAATCACGCACAGTATCAGTATCATGCAAGAAGCCGTACTCGTGGCTGGAGCGATAGACCTGCTCCACTGTTAAAATATCGGTCTTGATCTGCATATTGGACAGGGCACGATTAATCATGGTTGCGACTGTGTAGGTATCGTGCTTGGTCCTGAGAACCGGTATATTAAGCAAATTAGCCATCTTCAGAACTTCCGAGCTGACTTCAAATCCTCCGGTTACCAACACCGCATTCTCGTTTTCCAGAGCCAAGAGCTGAATTTTCGTCCGGTCTCCAACAATCAGGAGACCACCCTCTGTCAGATAGCGCAGGATATTCTGCTCCGTCATGGCCCCGATGGAAAACTTATTAAATTCTTTTTCTAGACCATCTTCTCCAGCCAATACTTCTGAGCCAGTAATATCAACAATTTCCTTGTAGGTCAGATGCTCCAAGACAACTTTCTTGGACTTAACCCGAACCGTACCACTCCGAGGCCTGGTCTCAACAATACCGCGGTTCTCCGCTTCCTTGATAGCTCGATAGGCCGTCCCATCACTAACTCCCAGATAGTTTGAAATACTGCGAACACTGACCCTCTTGCCGATTGGAAGATTTTCAAGATAGGTTAAAATTTCCTGATGCTTACTCATTAAAATCTCCTCTCTCATAACGGTACTCCAGATAATCTCTCATCTTCCTGGTGTACCGATCGCTCCCTTTAAACTGCCGGTAGAGGCTAAAGCCAGATTTTTGAGCTACCTTTTGACTAGCTAGGTTCTCTGCATGAGTGATAATGCTGAGACGCTTGAAGTCAAAGCGGGTAAAAGATAGAAAAGCAATCTCTCGGACAATTTCTGTCATCAGCCCTCGTCCCCAGTAGTCTTGCCGCAGAAAATAACCTAACTCAGCTTCTTTCTTGATCTCGTCCATCTTTTCAAACTTGACAGAGCCAATCATTTCCTGCGTTTCCTTGTGACAAATAGCCCAAATCCCCAGAGGATTTTTCATAAAGAAATTGGCAATGACGTATTCACTTTCCTCTAGGCTTGCTTCTGTCGGAAAGATGAACTGAGTATTTTCCGGATTGGACGCAATCTTATATAGGGCCCCTGCATCTTCAAAGACAATGGGTCGCAAAAAAGCATGCTCCGTCTCAATAAATGAACAGGCCGCCAAATGTGTCCATAAATTCATCTGCTACCTCTACAAAAAATAAGCGAAAAACGCTTATTCTTCTATCAACTGGATATCTGCACCCAGACTTGTTAATTTTTCAATAATATTAGAATAGCCACGCAGGATAAACTCGATATTAGTAATCTCTGTCTTTCCTTGAGCCATCAAACCTGCAATAACCAAGGCAGCTCCTGCTCGTAAATCGGTCGCCTTGACCTGAGCTCCCTGCAGTTGATTTGGTCCCTCATAGACAATCTGATCGCTACTGGTCGAAATCTTACCTGCCATCTTAGCCAGCTCCGCCACATGGTTAACCCTCTTCTCATAGATGGTGTCCGTAATCTTACCATGGCCATTAGCCGTCAGCAAGAGCGGAGTAATCGGCTGTTGTAGGTCAGTTGCAAAGCCTGGATAAGGGGAAGTCTTGATGTTTATAGCTCGCAGGTTTTGCTGCTCTTCGACAAAAATACTGTCTTCAGAAACCGTCATCCGAACACCCATTTCCTCAAGCTTGGCAATAAAACTCTCCAAATGCTCATAAAGGACATTATTAATCTGAATTCCCTGACCAATAGCTGCAGCAAGGGCGATATAAGTCCCTGCCTCGATACGGTCTGGAATTACTTGATGACGCGTTCCATGAAGGTGTGGAACCCCCTCAATCGTGATAATATCAGTACCTGCTCCACGGATGTGCGCTCCCATATTATTCAAGAGAGTTGCCACATCAATGATTTCTGGCTCCCGCGCTGCATTTTCAATAATAGTCCGACCTTTGGCCTTGACAGCAGCTAACATCGTATTGATGGTAGCACCCACGCTGACCGTATCCATATAAATGCTAGCGCCTTTCAGCTGCTGACCTCCTGTGGATAGGTTCATGTAGTTGCCGTCCATGGTCATCTTAGCCCCCATGGCTTCAAAAGCCTTGAGATGCAAGTCAATAGGACGCGGCCCCAAGTCACAGCCACCAGGCAGACCTACTGTTGCTTCACCATAGCGACCAAGCAAGCTGCCATAGAAATAATAAGAAGCCCTTAGACTGTTGATTTTCCCATAAGGCATAGGGACGTTTTGGATACCACGCGGATCAATCGTCAGACTGTCCTCAGAGCGAGTAACACTAGCCCCCATGGCAATCATGATATCAATCAGACTATCCACGTCCGAAATATCCGGAACGCCATCCAACGTTACAATATCATCTGCCAGAATCACAGCCGGAATCAAGGCAACAACACTGTTTTTAGCACCATTAATAGTCACCTCTCCTTTTAAGGGGCGACCACCATGTATTACAATTTTTTTCATGTTTAAAATAAAGCTCTTTCAAGGTATTGCCATTTATTATACCACAGATTCGGGAAATTTCCTATACTTTTAGATAAATAAGACAATTGAAATTAAAATGAAACAGGGAAAATGACTTTTTCAATAATTTTTCAGAAAAATCCAGTATTGCTAAGAATGAGAGAAGCGCAAGGCTAGACTGCTTGCCTTGTAAAAGCCACCTATATAAAAAAGCTCTCAACCATTACGATTGAGAACTGTCATCTTACTGCACTGCTGCTTTCAATGCCTCTACCTTATCCAACTTTTCCCAAGGCAGGTCAATGTCTGTCCTACCCATGTGGCCATAAGCCGCTGTCTGACGGTAGATTGGTCGTTTCAGATCCAACATTTGAATGATACCGGCCGGACGCAGGTCAAAAATCTGACGAACCGCTTCCTGCAGCTTGCTTTCTGCAACAGTACCTGTTCCAAAAGTATCGATGCGTACAGAAACCGGTTGAGCCACACCAATAGCATAGGCTAACTGCACTTCTACTTTCTTGGCCAGTCCAGCAGCTACGATGTTTTTAGCGATGTAGCGAGCTGCGTATGAAGCTGAGCGGTCGACCTTGGTTGCATCCTTACCAGAGAAGGCACCGCCACCGTGACGAGCATAACCGCCGTAAGTATCCACAATAATCTTACGTCCAGTCAAGCCAGAGTCACCTTGCGGGCCGCCAATTACAAAGCGACCTGTTGGATTGATGAAGAATTTCGTCTTCTCATCCAGATACTGAGCTGGGATAACTGCTTTAATTACCTTTTCAATAACGTCATGATGAATCTCTTCATTGGTCACTTCTGGATCATGCTGAGTCGAAATAACAACTGTATCCACCCGCACTGGTTGGTCAGTTTCATCATACTCAACAGTCACCTGTGACTTAGCATCTGGACGCAGGTAGGCAATATCTCCTGATTTGCGCAACTCTGCCAATCGACGGACTAGCTTGTGACTGAGCGAGATAGGAAGCGGCATGAGCTCTGGCGTTTCATCCACAGCAAAGCCAAACATAAGCCCCTGATCTCCAGCACCGATCAAGTCCAATGGATCTTGGTCCGCATTCCCACGAACTTCCAAAGCTTCATTGACACCCTGAGCAATATCTGGCGACTGCTCCACCAAAGATGGATGCACACCGACTGTCTCAGCTGAAAATCCATACTCTGTATTGGTGTAGCCAATGTCTGCAATGGTATCTCGAACCACACGGTTAATGTCTACATAAGCTGTGGTCGAAATTTCACCAAAAACATGAACCGAGCCCGTATAAACGGCTGTTTCAGCAGCCACATGAGCATCTGGATCCTGACTCATGACAGCATCCAAAATAGCATCGGAAATTTGGTCTGCAATCTTATCAGGATGCCCCTCCGATACAGACTCAGACGTGAAAAGTTTACGTTCTGACATAGAAATGTCCCCCCTTAAAAAATATTAAACAAATGAACAAACTCCAAAATGATGAAAATCTTGTCACCTACGAGTTACGACGCGAAAGAAATAAAAACGATATCTTTTTATTTCTGAGCTAGTGAGGCGCATAGGCTGTCCGCACCATAGCGGCAACCGTAGAATGACGAGTGACTTTGGAGCCGTCATTGTTTGCGAGTTACAAAGTACTGATAGAAGTTTCCTACCACCTTATCGGGACTATATAACTTTCTCATTATACCACTTTTCGCTAAAAAATTCAGAATTTTTTTAATAGAAAAAGCTATAGCCGAAAACTATAACATTATTCTTTGGATTTACTTGGATTGAATAGGCCACTAAACTCACATATTCAAAGTACACTAAACCAAATCCGTCTGAGCAATGGCCTTCTTGACATCATCCAGCGGCAGATGAACTAATTCCACCTCTTTCTCCTTGTAGAGATACTGAGCATAGTCATCTATGCGATATTGGTTGATGTAGACTACCCGTTTGCAGCCGACCTGAAGCAGTTGCTTGGTACAGTTGAGGCAGGGAAAATGGGTCACATAAGCCGTAAATCCCTTAGGAACTCCCCGCTCGGCTCCTTGCAAGATGGCATTAACCTCAGCATGCAAGGTCCGAACGCAGTGACCGTCAATAACCAAACACTCATGGTCAATACAGTGCTCAGTTCCTGAAACTGAGCCATTGTAACCAGTTGAAATAACCTTATTATCCTTAACCAAGACAGCGCCAACCTTGGCCCGCTTGCAGGTTGAACGATTAGCGATTAAGAGAGCCTGAGCCGCAAAATACTGATCCCAAGCCAAACGATTCTCTGACATGATTTCTCCATTCTACTGATTTTTTATTTACATAAATGTCTGTTTTTTTCTATTATATCGTAAATCCCTATTTTTAACTAGCTTTATCATGAAAGCTGTCTTATAAGCAACAAGCCTTTATCTATACTATAAGTGGCATGGCAGGCTATTTCTCTCTTCATACTTTTCATTAAGAGTTATCAAAAAAGAACCAAGGAAATCCTCAGTTCTTATTTTAATTATTTACCAAGCTTAGCTTTAGCTGCATCTGCAAGAGCTGTGAAAGCTGCTGCATCGTTAACAGCCAAGTCAGCCAACATTTTACGGTTAACTTCAATCTCAGCCAATTTCAAACCATGCATCAATTGTGAGTATGAAAGGCCGTTCAAACGAGCTGCCGCATTGATACGAGTGATCCAAAGTTTGCGGAAGTCACGTTTTTTCTGACGGCGGTCACGGTATGCATAGTAGTAAGAGTTCATTACTTGCTCTTTTGCAGTACGGAACAAGATATGTTTTGCTCCATAGTAACCTTTAGCTAATTTTAAAATACGTTTACGGCGTTTGCGTGATACAACGCCACCTTTAACACGTGCCATTTATATTTCCTCCAATATTTCCTAGATAATTGTTACAGTAGCTCTTATTTCAGACCTGTAAGCATTGCTTTGATACGCTTGAAGTCTCCTGCATGCACCATTCCTGCTTTGCGAAGATGACGGCGTTGTTTCTTAGTCTTTCCGTGGAAACGGTGAGAAGTGTAAGCACGGAAACGTTTCAAGCCACCAGAACCTGTACGTTTGAAACGTTTAGCTGATGCGCGGTGTGTTTTTTGTTTTGGCATAATGTTTTCTCCTTTTTCTATCTTTCTGACAATCTATTTTTTGTCAGGAATTGGCGCCATCTGCATGAACATCTGACGTCCATCCATCTTAGGCTTTTGCTCAATGATAGCAACATCTTGAGTCGCTTCAGCAAAATCTGCTAAAACTTTAGCCCCGATTTCTTTGTGGGTAATCATCCGGCCTTTGAAGCGGATAGATACCTTTATTTTATTTCCTTTTTCAAGGAACTTGCGTGCGTTGCGAAGTTTAGTGTCAAAGTCTCCCTTGTCGATGGTTGGACTCAGACGGACTTCCTTCACAGTAACAACACTTTGTTTCTTGCGTTGTTCTTTTTGTTTTTTCTGGTACTCAAATTTGAACTTGCCATAGTCCATAATTTTTGCAACAGGTGGTTTAGCTTGTGGCTGAATCAGGACCAAATCGACATTTGCTTCATCCGCAAGAGACTGCGCTTCGCTTAGCGGTTTAATACCTAATTGTTCGCCGTCAAGACCGATCAAGCGAACTTCACGCACACGAATTTCATCATTGATGAATAAGTCTTGTTTTGCTATGGTTTTCACCTCTTTTTTTATTTTTAGAGAAAAACAAGTGCGGACCTGCTAACGCAAACCCGCACTACACGATAATATTTCATTACTGAAACTGAATCCTGTAGAGCCAGACAACGTTAGTCGCAAGGCGAGAAGCTCTCACTTCTGCTTTTCTCAACTCTACTATCATACCAAGTTTCATTTTATTTGTCAATTATTTTTTTCGCTTTTTCTTCGATAAATGCAACAACTTCAGAAATACCAACACCCGTGGTATCAAAATGAATGGCATCGTCTGCAGGTCTCAATGGCGAAACCTCGCGGTGACTATCCTTATAATCCCGCTCTGCAATTTCTTCTTTCAGTTTCTCCAAGTCAGCAGGAATACCTTTAGATAGATTTTCCTTGTAACGGCGCTCAGCTCTTTCCTCAACCGAAGCTACCAGATAAATCTTGAGCTCAGCCTGAGGCAAGACAACCGTTCCAATATCACGGCCATCCATGACAATCCCTCCCTGAGCTGCAATTTGCTGCTGCAAGGCCACCAGTTTCTCACGGACTTGAGGAATGGCAGATACCCAAGAAACATTATTGGTAACTTCATTTTCCCGAATCGGGTGAGTCACATCCACGTCGCCGACAAAGACTAGCTGCTCGCCATCTTCCGCTCGACCAAAACTGACCGAATGATTATTGAGCAAGTCTACAATTTCAGTGGCATCTGCTTCTGTTAGATGATGCCGCAAAGCCAGATAGGTTGCAGCCCGGTACATGGCTCCTGTATCTAAATAAGTATAGCCAAAGTCCTTAGCAATAATCTTGGCAACAGTCGATTTTCCACTGGAAGCAGGACCGTCAATCGCAATTTGAATCTGTTTCATAGCTGGCTCCTACTCAATCTTCACAACGTCACCTGGATTGGCATACCAAGAACCAGTAGACATATGAGAAGGGTTAAGCTGTTCCAGCTTGGCAATGGAAATACCTGCACGCGCCGCAATTGCAGCCTCGCCTTCACCAGGCTGGACAGTCAGAGTTCCTTCAGATGATTCTGTCGTATTTGCCGCTGTCTGCTCTGCAGTAGAAGACGCTTCACTGCTGGAACTTGCTGCTGAAGTGCCGTAGAAACCTTCCATTTGGGTCTGTCTATTACTTCCCCCAGTAGACAGATAGGTCAAGAAGCACACCACCGCAACCACTAAAATACAGAAAATAATGGTTAATATGGTCAACAAACGATCAGCATTCAAGGCGCTAAATTTCTTGGTTCGTTTCAACTTATCTTCTCCGTTATCGTATACATCTTCTTCCCATGGTTCTTTTTCCATGACTTCCTCCTTGAGTTTTTCTTAAAATCTTATTACAATATGGGTATGAAAGTAACACTCATTCCCGAACGGTGCATTGCCTGCGGGCTTTGTCAAACCTACTCAGATCTTTTTGACTATCATGACAATGGCATCGTCAAATTTTACCAGGACGACCAGCTCCTAGAAAAGGAAATCGCTGAGGATCCCGATGTCGTGGAAGCCATCAAAAACTGCCCAACCCGAGCTCTTTTGAAAGACTAGGATTTTTTGGACTGACTGCCATAGTATGCTTCAAAATAGTCAATATGGGTAAAATTATCTACTAATTCTACCTCACCCTTAAAATGCTCATTAAGGGCCAGAGCATTGACAAAATATTTCTTAGGCCACTTGCGCATACAAAAACTCCGGCTGCGGTTCTGCCCTTTAAAATATAAGGTAATTGACGTCTTAGTCACTTCGACTTTTTCAATATCTGAAATCTTGACCTTTATCGGAGTAAAGGGATTGGCTGTGATAATTCGCAAGGTTCCATCATCATAAATGGTAAAATAACGATGAACTCCCATTCCCAGCAAAACCATGAACAAGAAGAAAGAAAACAGAACAAGAGTCGGCACTCGTGAGCTTTCATACATCAAAGCCAGGCCAACAAAAATCGGAATGACCGATAAAGACCAATATATTATCAGGATAGCTACATCTGGCTGCCAGTGATAGCGAACCTTACCGAAAATCTTTATCATGCTCACACCCCCATACTACTAGTTTAGCATAAATTAAGAAAAAATAGAACAGGTAGACTTGCCTATTCTATTTTTTATTTATGATTTTGCTGTCTTAAAGAAGCTATCAGACAAGTAACCCTTTCCTCTGACCATATCATACTCAATCAGTTTCAAATCATCTGCTATTTCTTGAGCTTCTTCGTCCAATTCCTTTTTATCGACACTTGCTTTATGCAATACTTCTGTTAATAAAGCATAGTAAGGTGATACTTTGGAATTGGTCTGCTCCAGTAAGAGAGCGGAGAAATCACTAGAATTGACTCTTGGATAATCGAGTTTAGGAGTTTCATAATTACTCCAAACGAAATAATCTGTCAGATATTGGCTTTCTGGATTTTCTTTAAAGGCTGACTGAGGATAGAGACCAGGCAAATGGTCACCGTAAAAGACGACTGTTACTTTTTTATCTACCTTTGAAAGCTTCTCCAAAAACTCCTTGGTCGCCTGATCTGTATGGTAAAGCATTCTGACATAGCTGGAAAGAGATTCGTTCCCTTCCTTGCTAAAATCAGGATAGCTGGCAGACATGTAGACAGGATTGGGCTCACTCCAAGGCATGTGGTTCTGCATGGTCATGACAGAGAAAAACTGTCCCTGCTTGCCATTCAAATGCTCCAAGACTTGATTATAAGTCGTTTTATCGCTGTAATTACCACCTATATTATCCCCCTTCAGGCCTTTGGTACCATAGTGAATAAAGGTATCAAATCCCAAATCCTGGTAAATGACATTTCTGGCATAATTGCTAGGGGAGGCCAGATGGATTACTGTCCGATTCTTAGATGAATAAGCATCGCTAATGGAAGGGAATCTATTCATCCTCGGGACAATTTCAGTATAGAGAACCGAAATAGATGGAGACAGATTATAAAAAGGCAAACCAGTCAGAGTTTGAAATTCCATGTTGGCCGTTCCCCCACCATAGCCGTCTGACTTCATAAGTCCACTGGTGGTGCGAGTTTTAACTTCCTGAATATAAGGAATTGGATTCTCAGACATAGTAACACCGTCAACCCGAGCAGGGTCAGAAAAACTTTCACTCAGGAGGTAAATGACCGTTTGATCTTCGATTTTATTCTGGCGTTCTTTGTTAATAGCTTCCGCAAGATTCTTATACTTTTTTTCTATCTCTTGAATCTTTTCCTTAGAATAGCCACGCGGCTCAATCATGGTTGTATCCGACATCTGTGAAAACCAGACAAAAGAAAGGGAGCGCAGCTGTGAATTGACAGTATTTCCCATCCAAGTCAGGTCATGGAAATTATTTAAGATCGAAATAACTGGGATATTCTCTACTATTTTGCCATTCTTTTTAGTAGCAAATATATCCATGACTCCCAAGAAAAAGACCAGGGGCAGGACTAGCAAGAGGAGCTGGTATTTAAGAACGGTAATGAGCTTGCCTGGCAAGATTTTCTTACGCAAATACCAATAAAGAGCGCCTAGAGCAGCTAGTCCCAAGATAGCATAAAATCCATAATTGCCTCCGAGAAAGTCAAAGAGGGTCTTGGGATTTCTCAGCCAGACCATATCACTAGGCAATATTGGCTCTTGGCGATACTGAAATTTCAGACTGCTGGCTATGGTAGCAACCACTACTAGCGCTGTTATCAGGATAGTTGGCAGGAGAAAATGATTGAAAATCAGGTAAAGAGCCATAAAAATCATGAAAAAAACGATGATTTGAAAGAGACTGGCTCCAGTGAAAAGATACTGATCCAAAACAATCACATCTCCTCGGATACTATTTTGGATTGTATAGTTAAAGACAAGGGCAAACACTGCACTCAACACAAAAGCAACAGAAACACTGGCTTTATTCTGAGCGAGATCACGCAATCCCTTAACAGCTAGCAAGCTGGGGAGAGAAAGCAGGATAAAGATTAGTGCGATAAGGCAGAGGAAAGTTAGCACAAAGTTCTGCGTTATATCCAACTTGCCTTCCTCAAGGAAATTCACTAAATAGCTTTGGTGATGCAGCAATTCCGGCATCTTATCGTCCATCAAAGCAAGAAATAGAAAGAATTGGGAGAGAAAAAGATTTTCCAGTACCTCTCTATTTTTCTTATTAACCTGCAAGAACTTACCTGGAAAGCGTTTTTTAAGCTTTGGAAAATGGATAAAAATATACGCAAATAAGAAAATCAAAAGCAAGCCAGGCAGGGAGTTAAACTGCCAAAAATGATTGCTGAAAACCCGTTCTGCTTTGAACTCAAAATCATTGACATGCTGCGTTACTGTCAGTAAGTAAGAAAATCCTGTATAGAGAGCGTAAATAATAGCTGACCATAGGAAGAATCTTTTGCTGAAGAACTGAGACAAAAGCTTGCCCAAGCCAAACAAAAGAGGGAGCAACATCAGAAAAGCCAGCCACAATGCAGGATAATTCCGTAAATCTTCGCCTTCCTTCAATAGTAAGACTGTTGTAACAGAGACTGTATCTAAAAGTAAAAAACTAATCAGCAGGTATGAGAACTGCTTATAGTGGTTGAGTAAAAATTTCATTTTTCTTTCTGGTAAATAGTTATATTCTCTAGTGAGATTTTTGTGAATTAAGAATCTCACTTTTTCTTTAAAAGATTGGACAAACGATTTCGAATCTTTTGAGATAAATTTTTCTGACTTAATTTTTCTTTTTGCTCGGTCAATTCTGCCCTCTTCCTCTGCCAGTCCAGTAAAGAGGGTAGAGAAGATAAGAGCATAATCTTGAAATCGTAATGACTGTCCCAAGCTAGATAAACTAATAAATGCTCTAAAACATCAGACAGCTCCTGATCAGAGGATGGCAAACTTTCTAAGCTCTTCATCTGGAACAAACTAGCCAAAGCAGAATTTTTGAACCATAAGAAGCCGCCATAGACTCTCGTCAGAGAAGAGGCGGTCATAAAGTCAAAAGACTTATGCAAACCAGCTTCCTGCCAGACAGCAGACAGACTTGGACGCGGCGGTTCTATCTCAAACAAGCCATCTCTGACTAGGCGCGGCAAATCTGGAATAACCAGCCCTTCAGCAGAATCCTGCTCCAACGCTTCTATACTTGCATCCGCATAATCCACCATCATATTTATCAAATCAGAGCGCATAGCTTGGTCAAAAACTGCCTGATTCTCCACCAATCGATGAGTAGATAGATGGCCGATATAAGCATAGTTTTGCAGAATTTCCTTCTGCTCTAGCATGGCAAGCCAGGCATGAGATTTCTGACTTAGGATAATCTGCACTTTATTGCCTAGATGACCCAGAGCTGTCTGCAGCTGTTTCAGCACTTCTGGCTGGTTTGTTGTCAATAAATACTGATACTGAGATGACAGAGAGAATAGCTTGTCCTGATACTGCTGAAAAATAGGAAAATCCGTTACATGAATATGCAGGAGGACAGGCTGAACTGTCCGGTAGTTCGAAGTTGCCTGAGACAAATACTTGTCCTGCAGCAAACAAGGAAGGTCTGGACCAAAATGATAGAACAGGTGTTCCCTAATAAGCGAAGCTGGATAGGATGAGTTGGTTTCAAGATCTTCCAGCAAATACCTAGCTAAAAAAGGATTACCCGTGAGAGCCTTCACCTTTAGAAAAGGAATCTTTGCTTCCAGAATCCTAAGAGGCTTATAGTATGAAAAATCTGGATGAACCAATTCTCCTGCTTCTTCCTGACGGGTATCAAGGAGAGCTTGATATTTGAATCCTGCCTCTACAAAACGTTTGGTAAACTGGGTCTCGTAATGTTCTATCACATCTTGAACGTCAGTAAAATCTTCTACCTGAGACCAAAATTCACGGAAAGACTTGTCTTTAAGAACTGACTGCTTAAAGGTGACAAAGTAGCTCTGCAGGTGTTCTTCAAAGTACCTGGTCTTGCGAAAATTAGTCATTCCCCAAAAATCGACTTGCGAATCCTCCTCAAAGCGCTGATAAATGGGCGCCAAATCCCATAGTGGACCAAAGCAAGTGTCGTTCATGAGAGTCAGAGAGTCTGAGTTCTGCAAAGTGTCAAAAACCAGTCGGTTCATACCGTCACGCCAGGCTGCAAAATCAAAGCCTCGGTTATCCCGCTCAAGCAAGTCAGCAATTCCCAAGTCTTCTCTCAGCCGGCATTTGTCCTCATCGGTCAAAGGACTATTTGAAATAAATATGATCTTAGAAAAAAGCGGCTTTAGCTGCTCCAATTGATAGAAGACATGACCGCTTATATGATTGCATTTATTGAAATGAACATAGAGTAATATTCGTTCCATGAAAATACCTTATTCTTTATGATTGAGAAATCTTCCAACTGCCATTACGCTGGATTAAGCCAGTGGCAGAATCCTTAGCAGAGACATCGTCATCCTTAATATCCTGGCGATTGACCAAGATAACTGGGTTGTTCTGAGAGTCTGCAAAGGCTAAAATCTGTTCTTCCTGATCCCGCACCGAAACCTGCAGTTTTAACTTAGCGTTATTTATCTGTGACACATGACACTTGTAAGTCAAGCGCTTCTGTCCAGGTCCTTCTGTCGGCTGATCCATGGAATTATCATTGTAAAGCCAGATAGTTCGATCGATATCTGTCAGAGAAAAGGAAACATAGGTCGGAAGGTCTTGATTTACCTGATAAGAAATTTCAAATTCAATTTCTTGTTCAGGTGAAATCTGAGGCGAATGCAAGAGCTTAACCTTCAAATCAGAAACTGCCGCATTCTCAACCTGGAATCCCTCGTTCATGGCTTTTGTTTCAGTCGCATTGTCCAGACTGTACTGGTTTGCCACATCATCTGGATTGCCGATAGCCTTGACCAAGCCATTTTCAATCAAGACGGCCTTATTACAATACTTTTTAACAGCTCCCATGTCATGGGTCACCAGAATGGTCGTCTTGCCTGACTCCTTGCGATCTTTGAAGTAATCATTACACTTACGCTGAAAGGCTTCGTCTCCAACAGCCAAGACCTCGTCCAAAATCAGAATATCACCCTGAGCCTTGATGGCCACAGAAAAAGCCAGACGCACCTGCATACCGCTGGAGTAGTTCTTAAGCTTTTGGTTCATAAACTCTCCTAGCTCAGCAAACTCCACGATATCATCGTACATGGCGTCTACTTCTTCTGTTGAGAATCCCAGCATGGCACCGTTCATATAGACATTTTCGCGGCCAGTTAGTTCTGGATTGAAACCTACACCCAGCTCAATAAAGGAAACCAACTTACCATCAATAGTTACCTTGCCCTTCTCCGGAATATAAATCTCAGAGATAATTTTCAGGAGGGTAGACTTACCAGAGCCATTGCGGCCGACAATACCGTAGAAGTCACCCTTTTCGACCTCAAAGGAAATATCTTT
The DNA here is from genome assembly GCF_041431615.1 of Streptococcus sp. 27098_8_82. NCBI lineage: Bacteria > Bacillati > Bacillota > Bacilli > Lactobacillales > Streptococcaceae > Streptococcus > Streptococcus sp. 27098_8_82. The sequence continues at coordinate 310,224 of NZ_JAPVYB010000001.1, read as the reverse complement.
CAAAACATGCTGTTCTTTGTAGCCTTTGATCCCCTTAAAACGATTGACCAGACTGGTTCTCAAACTCTGAGTAGCCTCAGTAGGCAATCGAAAGAATTTACTTACATGGTCGACTTTTACTGCAATATTATTTGACATTATAAAATCTCCGCAAATCTCTTAGCATTTTTATTAAAGAAGAACAAACCTAGAGCCAATATCACAAAAGGAATCAAGTAAGGGATGAGGGCGATTAGTTTGTTATTCACAATATCCCAGCCTCTGACATTAACAGGAGCAACAATGAAATGGCGCATATCCTGCAGCATCTGGGCAATCGGATTGAGCATCATAATTTTAGCTACAAAAAGTTTTTTACCATCCAAAAGGAAGTTCAGAGAGTAGATAATCGGGCTGGCGTACATTCCTGCTTGAAGAGCCACTTCCCAAATCGGTCCAATATCCCGATACTTCACAAACAAGGAAGAAAGCATGAGGGCACAGCCCATTGCCAAGACCAATACTTCCAGAAAAAGAGGAATAATTACTAGCGTATGCAAGCCGAATTCCACCTGATTGATCAAGGCGAAAAGGAAAACAACGACTAGATTAATCAGAAAATTGATAGCTGCTCCAAGAACCGATGAAAAGACGATGGTATGTTTTGGAAAGTTCAATTTACGAAGCAAATCTCCCCGAGAAACGATGGAAAGCATGCCCATATTGGTGGCTTCAGTAAAGAAAGACCAGAAAACCATCCCCAGCAAAAGCCCTACTGTATAGTGGGGTGTCCCGTCATCAAAGCGCAAAAAGCGGACAAACACCAGATACATGATAGTAAACATCATCAATGGCTTCAAAATCGACCAGAGATAGCCGACCAAAGATCCTTGATAACGCAACTTAAAATCCGTCTTGATTAATTCTTTCAAAAGAATTCGATTTTTTTTACTAAAAAAATCCATGAATATTACTCCTTATAAGCAAACTTTGTGAGAATGAGGCTTGTAAAAACAAGGGTATGGAAAGTGCGGTTTTTACGGTAGCCATACTGGCGAATCCTGCGCCAGCGCTCCTTGGTAGAAACCTCCATAATGGTCACAAAGTTCTCAATTAACTCTCTATTTTCAGCAGTCAGCGGCAGGACCAGCAAATTTCTAGCCTGGGTCTGACTGTCTTTTATCAATTTCCAATATTTGGTAAAAAGAACATGGGGACGCACCCAGTTTTTTACTCGTTTTCTGAGCGTTCGAGCTCCCAGCACATTATTCGAATGCTGACGATAGAGCTCACCCGGCTTGTCAATATAGACTAGATTGCCAAAAGCCGCAGCCAGCAAGCCCAAATACCAGTCGTGCATGAGCAGTTCATGTTCTTCTTTCCCAGTCCAAAGTTGGGCCAAGGCGCGATTAATCATAGAAACGCCACCCGTCACCGTATTCTCCGTCAACTCTTGGACTAGTTCTGTATTAGCGTGATCTGACTGAGTGCGAATCATACTTTCATGAACAACCTGTAGCTCTTGATCCACGACCTTCAAGTCAGTATACACCAGCAAGGGCTGACTGCTATCATACTTGTCTGCCTCAGCCAATTGCATGGCAATCTTGTCTGGTAGCCAAACATCATCTTGGTCGCTAAAGAGATAGAAATCCGAATCTTGGTATTGAAGCAGGCTATGAAAACTCTGAATGACACCTAGATTTTGTGGATTTTCCCGATTGATAAAGGCAATGCGGTCATCCTTGCAGCAAAAGTCTTCGATGACAGCCCGCGTCCCATCCGTAGAGCCATCATCACGAATCAGCAGCTGCCAGTCCCTATATGTCTGCTCTTGAATACTCTTAATCTGCTCGGCCAGAAACTGCTCCCCATTATAGGTGGACAGAAGAATGGTCACTTTCATGATAAAAATAAATCCTCGTATTCACCCACAATTTTTTCCCAGGTGTAGTTTTCTTTCATATTTTCTTTAGCGGCTTGACCTAGCTCCGTAAAATCTGTTTGAGTATCTACTCGGTCAATCAGCTGGCCCAGCTGGCCAGGTTCTTTTTGCCAGTACAGAGCCGTTTCTTTTGCTACCTTACGGTTAAAGTCCACATCCAGCACCAGATTGGCATCTGTCTGAGCCAGTGCTTCCAAGAGTCCCGGATTAGTCCCGCCAACCTCATGGCCATGTATGTATGCAAAAGCATGATTACGGATATATTTGAGCAGATTCTGGTCATAAACCGTCCCGACAAACTTAATGCGAGAATCACGGTCAAAGCCTGTTTTCTGCTTGAGCTCTTCAAAATAGGGATTGCCCTCATGATTGCAGATAATCAGCAAATCACGTTGGGTCTTGGATTTCATGAATTCTTGAATGATGGTTTCATAGTTGTTTTCCGGAACGAAGCGTCCGACAATGAGGTAATAGTCTTTTTCCTTACTGGCCCACTTTTCAAAGAAGACCCTGACCTTGCCTTCGTTTTCCGTCAGATTGGACAGATAAAGGTCGGTTCCATAAGCGATACAGGTCGTTTTAGACCAAGGATAAGCTTTTTGAATATAGCTTTCAATGCCTTGATTGTCCGCAATAACCAAGTCTGAATGCTTGGTCATGACCTTTTCAGAATACTTGAGATAGGCTTGGACTGGCTTAGACCATTTGGCACGCTTCCACTCCAACCCGTCAGGATTGATAAAGAATTTACCGCCTGCCTGATGGATACGACGAGCAAAAGGAAAGATAAAAGCACCAATCGTATTTCCAAGAATGTAAAAAATAGGCTGTTCAATCTGCTCTTTTTTAGCAAACTTGAGGGCATAGGAGACAGCCATCATGTCATAGGCAATTACGCGGGCCGGACCAAGCTTGGGTGGCTTGACTGTAAAGCAGTCTACTCCCTTGTAGTCAAAATGATGAAAAGCTCCATCATCTGATAAGCAAGCCACATGATATTGGATTTGAGAAGAGATTTGATGTTCTGTCAATTTTTCGACAAAGGTTTCAAATCCTCCATATTTGGCAGGAAGTCCCCGACTCCCGATGATGAAGACATGTTTCATGATTTCCCTCAATTCAAGATTTTACAATCCATTCTATTATACCACTTTCTAGTGTGTTTGTATAATACAAAAAGGACAGGTAGAGCCACGGCTGCACTTGTCCTTTTCTTTCTTTAACCTCTTCTACCAGAAAACAGCTTATTTTTCACTTTGCGTAAGAAAGAGCTGGCTGGTTGAGAGGGTAAATTTGTATCCAATAAGCACTTGACATGACGCAAGGAGTTAGCCTGATACATTTCAGTATTTTCAATCTTATCCAATAAGGTTTGGTAAACACTCTGAACTGTGTAGCGCTCTTGAATCTTGCCTAGATTGGCCACCGACTGGTCTTTTAATCTCTCAAAGTTTGCCAAAGCAATGTTTATCTTATCAGCCAACTCCTCGATATTGCCAGATGAATACAGCTGACCTTCTTCAAAGATTTCATAGGCGGATAGATGACCAGGATTGTCCGACAAAATGGTCGGAAGGCTATTCATAATCGCTTCAATATAGACTAAGCCAAAAGTTTCCATTGCAGACGGAAATACCGCAAGATCTGCTGCCGTCACCTCTGCCCAAGGATTGTCCTTGTGTCCCAGGAAGCTAATATTTTTTACCTGATGTTCAGAGATATAAGTATCGCATCTTTTTTTGTACTCCTCATCCCAGGCACCGATAAAAACCAAAGCCGGTTTTGGCTGAGATAGCTGATTATAGGCTTTTATCAATTCTAATTGATTTTTCCGCTCTGTCAAACGTCCGACTGACACAATACGTCTTTCGGCTCTATCCTTTTCTCCTGTATTAGTAGGATGAATTTTCGTAAAAGGGGCAAAAGACAAGACTTTTCTGTTTGGCAGCAGCTCCTGTAACTGTCTCTGCAAGGCACCTCTAACTGCAAATATTTCCTGCGAATAATCACTGATAAAATCCAGCTTTTCCTTATAGTAACCAAACTCTCCGTCAGGAAATTCATGAATCAGCCAGAAATGCGGAACATTCTCGCAGGCCGCTGCCACTGCACCTTGAAACATATTGACCGTGTTGGTAATAACCAAATCAATCTTTCGCTCCGTTAGTGTCTTTCTGAGCGCTGAGGTATTATCCTGATAAGAGCGAGCTCTAGACTCAGGACTGTCTGGCAGGCCACCAGGCGCATCCTCCCACCACCATTTAACTGCCGGCAAGGCTATAGTCTCAATACCCAAGGCTGCCAGGCTGGAGATATAGTCCTGCTGAACGGCTACATGATAATCCGGAATCGCATTGATAACCTGATGGCCCGTCTCTACCAAGTATTCCATCAAATTGACAATGGAGATTTCAGCCCCATTATCCAGCGTTCCCGTCGGCGAAATGAATAATATCTTTTTTTTCATAGCTTATCCTAATACATTCCAATAAAAGGGAACCATCAAGTAGAGGGAAACCAAGAAGTTAGCTACCAGAGTCCCAACCATCATTCGATTCACCACTCTGTCTTTAATGTCCAAGGTTCCTAGATTAGCAACAGTTGGTAGCAGTAAGATCAAGAAGGGTGTAAAATAACGCCCCTGAGCACCAACTGATATCATGGCACCTTTACCGAGGACAATGGGTGTCCACTGCAGATACATAATTGACACAACAGCAATCACTTGAACCAGAAACAGATACCGCGACATGACTGCGTAGCCCTTGGTCATAAAATCTTTCTGCGATTGCAAGAAGATAAGCGCCAAAACTGCCACATCGATAAAAATCAGCCAAAGCGGCAGCTGGATAGTAAAATTCCCCAAAAAACCAAACATACCGATTGTCAAAATTGTATTCAAGTCGCCATTAACACTTTGCTTAAAGAGCGTATTCAGCAAGACTTGGCCATAGTGCAAGAGCCCTCCCTGATTGCGAAATGCCAGATGCAAGGCAAGAAAGAAAGCGGAAAAGCCAAGTACATAGAAGATAGGGCGATAACGAGCTACAAAAGCTTTGCTTGCAACAAAAGGCTTGTTCAGAACCGCAAGGAATCCTTCAAACTCAAAATCAACAAAAGGCAGCAATCCTAATAAAAGAACATTATTCGGTTTGGTGACAAAGAGGCCTATAGAAATCACCAAAAGCTCCAGTACATTTCTATTAGTGAATTTCTTATGATAGGCAATATTGGTCAAAAAGCCAATCGCCAACATAATTTCCAGGTAGTTCATCACATCGTAAGACAGAGAAGCAGCCTGCTGGACCATAATAGGCAAAAGAGATAGGAAAAGTAGAGCTTTTTTGCCATATTTGAAGTATTTAATCAGCAGATAAACCCCGAAGATATATGCCAAGGCATTAAAGAGCCGCCCCATCACTACGATGAAGCCTACTGACGGATAAAGCAAGCTTCCCAAGGTCATACCTAGCAGCTGAGGAAGGAAAGAGACAGCCTTGAGATTAAAGCCAAAGGTAAACTCTTCTTGCGCCAGATCTATCTTCTCTGAGAACAGCTGCTTGTACTCTGTCGGCGAAACATTCGGTGTGGAGGGGATTTTGTCCATCCATTTATATGTTCGACTGGTCGATTTATGGAAGATTTCCCATGTCATACGAGCGTGATTGGTCTCATCAGGAACTCGATTAATCGGCTGTGCAATCATAAAAGTCAAGACAAAGATACTTGCCAATAATAAGAAAATATTCTCGACTTTTACTTCTTTATTTCTTTTCAAAATAAGTCACCATTTCATCTTTTTTATCTAAACTGCAATTTTCTAATACAAAAGCGTAGGCATTCTCCGCCAGTTCTCTGCGTAAATCCGCAGAAAGAATCAGGCTTTCCAGCTTTTCTTTCCATTCACTATCTTTAGCCAAAAGTCCCGTCTGACCGTCTATCATCATGTCTGCAAAGGCACCGATATGACTGGCAATCGTTGGTACCTTGACTAGAGCTGCTTCTATCCACTTGATTTCTGACTTGGCCCGATTAAAGACTGAGTCAACCAACGGAGCTAGATTAATATCAACCTGACTAATCAACTGAGGTAAGGCCTTCCAGTCCACATAGTCATGGACGACAATACGCTGGGTATATTGTTTCATATCCTGCGGGATATCCAAGTGGCCTACAATATGAAGCTCCACGGATGGGTAGTTGTCCAGCACTTCTTTGATAGCCGGCTTGATGAGCTCAAAATTTTCATTGTGGCTGATGGAGCCAGAGAAATAACCGATTTTGATTCTGTCGTCTGCACCAAAGTCTTCCTTCAAGAACTGCGAGCTAACCGCAATCAATTCGCTGGACGCCAGATTACGATTCAGCAGAACGGAGTCCTTGTATTTGAGCAATTCCTCTTTTAACTGATTAGTGGAGGTAATCGCCCCATCACAAGCTGCTAGCATTTTTCCATAATTCTTGACACCAGCATCGTAATTGCCCTTTTCCTTCTCAGACAAGCCTTGGGTATAACTCAGCTGATCCGTGTAAAGGGTATCAAAGACCAAATCATCAATATCAAAATAAACTGGCTTATGCTCCTCCCTAGCCAAATCGCATAAAAGCTGGAGATGGGCGGACCAAGGAGCGCGGTAAATAATGATGTGACTAGCATACTGGGCCTGAGCCAGACTAAACTCAGACGCATTGACCACTTTCACTGCAAAACCATTCTTTCTAAGCTGTTCTGCCTTATTGAGAACACGGTAGCGCGTACACTGCGGAATGATATTCTCTACACCGTCAATGATGAGGATATATTGATCACGAGGCACATCTTTGAATTTTTGAACAATGTTCTCAAGAATTTCTACTGGATAATCTGTCTTCTCCCGAACATAGTCCAATACATCAGGAACCTCTGACTCTCTTTCCAGACCCTGCCATAAAAACTGCTGATCATCATAATTCTTCAAAGAAGTATACTTAATCAGAGGACTACCCGCTTTTAACATCCTTAATGGATGAATATACATAGCCGAATCCTGATTTTCACGAACCAAGGCATCATAACGATAGCCCAAGTCAGCAAAGTACTTGGTAAAAGTTGTTTCATGCTTCCCGATTGCCTCTTCCCGTGAATCCGTGTCAGTCAGTACTTGCCAATAGTCGTAGAATTCTTCGGACTGAAGCAGCAAAGGCTCAATCACTAAAAAATAAGACTGTAGGTGATTGGGAATGTAACCATAGCGGTTAAATCCAGTGATATCTTCCTGAGTCTCACCATAGGAAATCCCCCAAAAGTCAAGATTTCTGCCAGCCATAGTTTGAAAGACAGCCGCCAAATCACTCATAGGTCCGATATTGGTGTCATTGACGAGCATCAGCTGAGAACAATGTTGCAGCTTTTCCTTTCCTAAGGAAAGAATGCCTTCACGAAAAGCTGCTGTATCATAGCCGGTATTATCCCGCACCAAGACTTGCCCATACTGCTCTAAAGTTTCTAAATCCTCTGCAGCCAGTCCGCCGTTAACGACGATGAGAGTCTTATCAGCCAAAGCCGCTAACTTTTCTAAAAAGATGACCTTATACTGCTGCAAGCGTGGCTCGGATTCAAAAATGACATAAATTAAGACTTTTTCGCCACTTGAAACTGAAGCTAAAGCTTTTTCTCGTTGAGAATTCCGCAGCCATTGATAATAATAAACCTTAGGAGACTTAACTTGGCGTTTCAAACGAATCACTTGTTGCTTAATCCGACTTAAAACAGCTTTGATACTGCGAGGATTCTTGATTATCTGAGCCAGACGTTTCAATGGCGTAATCATGCCATTCCCCAGTCGATAGGAAATAGATCGGCGAATACGAAACTGCTCCTGAATAGCCTCATCCCGCTGTTCCTTTATCGTTCTCAGTCTGGATTTCAAGGAGTCTAGATTTTTATGTAACTGCCGCTGATCCTCCTGCAGTTCAAGAACATAGTCGTTCACTTTATCCATATGCTGAATCAGTTCATCCAAACGACCTTCCAGTGTAAATATGTTCTGGCCCAGAGCTTGGTAAATATCGTCTGGTATCTGTCTCACATACTTACGCAGGATTTTCAGATACATTTCGTAATGATATCTCGTAGAATCCCGTTTAGAGATTGATTCCTTATCAAAGACCCGGTAATTCAGCTTTGTTTTTGCATCATAAACTGGTCTCGCTCCTTGATTGATAATTAAGTTTAAAAGGAAATCATAGTCTTCCAGTTTTTCACGATTCAGATCTTCATCATAATAAATACCATCAGCAACCGAACGACGAATGAGAGAACAGTTGGAAATAAAATTTTCCGTTAAGAAAGCTAGCTTGTCAAATGGCCGTGATTTAAGGTAAACTTCCTTTTTATCAGGATCATACAAATCACCATAGACAATATCTGCCTCCTCTTGCACCATGCTTGTATAGAAGCTCTCAATATAGTCTGAATCCAGAAAATCGTCACTATCCACAAAAATAAAATAAGTGCCTTGAATTTGCTGCAAAGCTTTGTTTCTTGTCTTGACAACCCCCATATTTTCATGGCTTTCAAACCGCGTCGAAAAAGGGGAATTCACCAAGACAGACTCTATGATTTTAGCAGAATGGTCAGAGGAGCCATCATCCAATACCAGTAACTCAATATTTCGATAGGTCTGCTCAAAAATACTGCGCAAACACTGTTCAATGTAATCTTGATGGTTGTAACAAGTTACAACAACAGATATTAAATCTTTCATATACTTTCCTTGTAAATAACTCTATTAGTTTGAGTTAGCATCTTGACTCTTCATGTATGCTTTATTTATCAGATTTGCCACCCACTTTGGCCAGAAAAGCTGATAAATGAACAAATCTTCTTTAGTCCGAGTGTTATCTGAAATGGTCTTGGTTGTTTCAGACTCTCCATGAATTCGGTGACACATAAGCTTCTCAGAAATATAAGCAAAGCGACCCTTATAGGCGCTAATCTTGTACCAAGCATACCAATCCAGACTCACGCGCATTTCCTCATCAAATCGAAAATCCTTTAATGCCTCTAAGTTGTAAGTTACCGCCGGACAGGAAATAGGATTTCCAAAAGCCAGGACACGATTTCTCCAAAAACGACTGGATGGCATCAGATTCAAGGTTTTAAGCATGAGAGTCTTGATTTTCAGATTGGTATTAGCCGGAATTTTAACTCCATTTTTCTCTTCAAAATAGTCTGTATAGGCAATGAGAATGTCCTTCGACTGCTCTATTTTTTGCATCACTACTTCTAGATAAGTTGGCTCATAGTAGTCATCCTGATGAGCAATGGTAGCATAAGAAGTCTCAACAAAGGTAAGGGCATTATTCCAGTCCTTACCGATACCACCGCCTTCTTTCGTGTAAAAAGGAATACCGTACTTCTGGCACAGCTGCTTGATTGAATCCAACGGTGTTGAGCTATAGCAGATAATCTTTGATGACAAGGTTTGGGCTTGCAGAGACAGGATACAAGCTTCTAAAAATTCACTTTCGCCATAGGCGCAAATCACCCAGGTATGGTTATTTTTCATCTTTTTCACTCTCTAACTTGGACATTCTTTGCTTCATGATGGACAGTTCTTGCACCAACTGCTTGATTTGCTCCTTTTGTTTGGAAATGGAAATAGTATGTAAAAAAACAATAACCAGCAGGAAAAAGATGGCCAAGGACATGACAAAGTTTGAGGTCAACTCAAAGCCCAACAATTTGGCAATCGAAACGGGAATCCAATCAAAAATAGAAATAACAATCAGTACAAAGCCAATAATAATCCACATAAAGGCTTGCTCAAATAAAATATTATTTTGATTGATATTCCGAAAGACAAAATACAGGAATAGGACTGAAGCCACTAGCATAACAATAGACAAAATGGACATTATTCACTCTCTTTCATAAAAGCAGCAATCAAGATCGAAGAGCAAACTTCAATCATATAGCGAATGGACTTAATCGGAGTAATCGAAGAGACTCCTCCTGCACGTTCAAACATATTGGCTGGTGCTTCCACCACTTTATATTTCCGCTTCAAGATATGGACGATTGATTCTGGCTCAGGATACTTGATAGGATAGCGCGCAGCGAATTGTCGAATAATGTCACGATTGGCCAAACGATAGCCTGATGTGGTATCCAGAATTCTTTTGCCAGTTGTCAATTTAATAAAAGCTGAAATAATGGTAATGCCAAAACGCCGCATAAAAGTCGTCTGAAATTCCGAAGACTTGTCACCGATAAAACGAGAACCAACAACCAAATCAGCCTGCTGACGACGAATAGGCTCCAGCAAAGCATCCAGCGACTCAATATCATGCTGACCATCTCCATCAAACTGTACGGCCACATCATAATCCTTCTCAAGAGCATACTTATAACCCGTCTGAACAGCTCCGCCAATCCCTAAATTCATAACCAAATGAATAGCATTCAGATGATGGCTGTCCAAAATATCCTTGGTTCTATCAACTGACCCATCATTGATAACTACGTAGTCTAAGTCAAAATCAACTTTCTTCCGATATTCTACAATGCTCATAACCGTATTTAAAATACTTTCTTCCTCATTATAAGCAGGAATTATCATTAAAACTTTCAATTATCTTTCTTCCCTTTACAATAAATTTTAGCAAATAATGGAACTAACTTTAACTTCTCCAAGCTCAAAAAAACAATAAGTGAAATTTTAGTCTGAAACCTTTCGCCCTGAACCTTCTTAGACAACGGAGAGATAGTACTGATGAGTTTATTCTCTTTTAACCATTCCTTAATCCTAATATACTGATGAATAAACTCCTGATCTGATGAGGATTTACCAGAAAAAAGCAAATACCAAACATAATATCTTTTCAAATAATATACTACTAGCTCAGATGGCTTACCCAGCTCTAATATTTTTGAAAAAAGAACTAAAATATCAATTTCAGGAGAAAAACCTCTCTGAGAAGTGTTAGAAATACTCTGATTATTATAATACCAATTATATCCTTTATAGTCTAACAACCCTATTTTATCTGTTGTCTTATAGGCAGCTAGGTTAAAAATGATATCTTCTCCTATACCATAGTCAAAAAATTCTAGATTATTCGTTTTCAAGAACTCCGTGCGGTAAACTTTGGCCCAAGGAGCCATTATAATATACTTGGACCACTCTGACTGCTGTATATCTTGACTAAAGATAATCTGGTTATCCTGATTGACACGTTTGTACCCACCAATAACCAAGTCTAGATTTTTCTCATGTATAGCCTGATAAAAAGTTTCAATGTAATCACTATCAACAAAATCATCATTATCCATGAACATAATATATTCTCCCTCAGCTAGAAGAATCCCCTTATTTCTAGTTACTGCAACTCCTTCATTTTGTTTGTCAATTACTCTTACAAAACTATACTTCAATTCATATTCTTTTAAAATATTTAAAGAGTTATCTTTCGAACCATCGTTCAGAAGAATAATTTCAAGATTCTTAAATGATTGATTCAAAAGAGAATCTACACAGCGTTTAATCCCGTCTTGTGCATTATAAACTGGAATAATAACTGAAATAGCTGGTTTAGACATATTTTTCCTTTCATAACTAATCCACTCTATTTATAAAACTTCAATAAAACAGGAAATAGTTTTATTGAAAATTTCATCCCCAATAAATTGGCTAATAGACCTGTTAATTTAAATGCTCGGTTCTCTATATCTTTTGCATACTTTAGCAAATACTTATACTGATAAAGCAACTCTTTAATTTTAAAATTATCAATGTATTGATTTACATAAGGTAATATAGAGATATAAGAGATTGCAAAATAGATATTTAAGGCTTTTTGAATTTCAACTGAATAGTTTTTCAAGTCAGAAAGTCCCGTCCTGATTCCTTCAAGAGTATCTTGAACATTTTTTTCTTTCACGACATTAGTCAAACTTCCTTTGCGGTTCTGTCGATACATGTATTGAGTACTATTAAGAATTGAAAATTTCTTTGTCATTTTTAAGATCCGAGAACAATATAAACTATCCTCAGATACCATTCCCTCCGGAAATTTCAGGCCGTTTTGAAATAATTTTTTCGATACACACTTATTCCAATTTGGACCATTAAATATTCCAAAGCAAGTAGCTTTTAAAATATTTTCCTCAAACATAGATATAGGGAAATCTAAAATTCTATCATCATAAAAATAACCGTAGCCAAAAATGATAACATCATAAATGCATTCTGTAGTTATTTCGTCAAGTTGATTCAAAAAGTGTTGATCACTCCAAAAGTCATCACCATCTAAAAACAATAAGTACTCTCCCCGGGCAGACTCAATACCTGTATTTCTTGCTTTTGAAGCTCCACCATTTGTTTGATTTAACACCCTAACTTTATTGGTATTCTCCACAGACAATTTATCAGCGACTATTGCAGTAGCGTCAGTTGACCCATCATTTATGATTAAAATTTCATAATCTTTAAATTCTTGAATTAAGACACTCTTAACACATTTTTCTAAATAATCCGCTACATTATAGGCAGGTATAATAATTGAAAATTTCATAAGTTCCTTATTTTTTCCTTCTCAAAAAAGTATATGGATTCGTCATAAAATAAATAATTAGCGAGACACTCAACCAAGCAATCATAGAGATAAGGAAAGACAAAGAGGCTCCAAAAATTCTGTATTGGGATACTAGTGGTTCAGCTGTAAGAATGGATACAAGATAGCCCGCTAAGAATGAAATAACTAAATAATGATGTTTTCTAAAAACAGTTAAAATATTATCACATACTGTAGAAAACGTACTAGCAATACCACCTAACAAAAGAATGACGAAACTAATTTGATATTGATCCAACCTTGTCCCATAAATGATATTTAAAATAGGTATGGCAGCAATCGCCCCACCAAGACAAATCAAAACACTTGTTCCCCATAAAATCTTAAACAAGTTATTTTTATACGTAATAAAATGAGAAATTTTATTCTCTTCCTTGAAAATTGCTAGTTGTGTAATCATAGGGCGTAAAAAAACAATCATTAGATTCATTGCAAAAATTGGAGTGAATAAAATACTAAAGTCTCTCTGTACTCCCGCTTCAATCAATCCCCTATTAAAAATATCGTTTAATGCATACTTAGGTTGGTTATAGATCGAAACTAATAAAAAAGCATTTATAAATAAAGGTAAGCAGTCCTTTAAAATACTATAAATATCTTTGAGCTTTACTGTAGAGATATTAATACGATGAAACAACTTAGATTTTGGAAAATCAAAAAAAAGAACTACAATGAAAGAGGTGAGTGTTTGAAAAACAATAGATAAAAGAAGATTTTTAGAAAAAAATAACAAAACAGCGAATGATATTGTTGAGATTATATTTCTAAAAAATAAGGATTGACCAGCTATATCTAATCGTTCTTTCTGCTGAAACAAACCTTGAAATACATCAGACAGTGCTTCACTAACTCTGAAAAAAGATACCCAAAATATAATCCAAAAATTTTCATGAGTAGAAGAATTTAAAATTAAATAACCTAATAAAATTAATATCATTAAAATATTAGTTAGAAATCTAGTAGTCAAATATGCATCAAAAGAATATTTTTCTTTAATATCTGTTGCTTGAAAATCTCGAACTTGAAACCCCGCAACAATAACTAGTAAATTCGCAATTGCATAAGAAAAACTATATAAGTCAGCCGACTCACTAGATAAAATACGAGTAACTATAAATAATAAAATAACAGATACAGCTGCTGAAGACAGACTGCCAAGAATATTCCAAAAGAAAATCTTTTGTGGCGATACCACTTTCAATATAATCAAACTCTCTTTCATTATAAATAAAACTTTATCCAATTATACCATAAATTCCTTTAAAAAAAGTAACCTTAGGATACTAGATACTTATTTCTTCCCCAACCTAACTAAAAAGGGCAAAACTTCTATCAAGCTTATATCTATACTTCTTCCCTTCCCGCCTCTTAAATCATCTTCAAGATGCTTCTGCAAAATTGAGCTATCTACTCTGGAGATTACTGGTCGCCTTTTATTCTTCTTTATTTTTTAAAACAATTACAATACTAAAAAACCCCGTTTTCACGGGGTTTAGTGTCTGACTATAATTGTTATTTGGGAACGGAATCGAATTAAGCTTCGATTTCTGTAACCATACCTGAACCAACGGTACGTCCACCTTCACGGATAGAGAAAGTAGTACCTTGTTCAACGGCGATTGGGTGGATCAACTCAACGTCGATTGTTACGTTATCACCAGGCATTACCATTTCAGTACCTGCTGGAAGTTCGATTGAACCTGTAACGTCAGTTGTACGGAAGTAGAACTGTGGACGATAGTTGTTGAAGAATGGAGTGTGACGTCCGCCTTCTTCTTTAGTAAGGATATAAACTTCACCCTTGAATTTAGTGTGTGGGTTGATTGAACCTGGTTTAGCGATAACTTGTCCACGTTCGATTTCATCACGTTGGATACCACGGAGAAGCACACCTACGTTGTCCCCTGCAAGACCTTCGTCAAGCTGTTTACGGAACATTTCAACACCAGTAACAACTGCTTTTTGGATTTCTTCTTTGATACCAACGATTTCGATTTCGTCGTTGACTTTAACGATACCACGGTCGATACGTCCTGAAGCAACTGTACCACGACCAGTGATTGAGAATACGTCTTCGACTGGAAGAAGCAATGGCTTGTCAGTATCGCGTTCTGGTTCTGGGATGTACTCATCAACAGTGTCCATCAATTCCATGATGATGTCTTCATATTTAGAGTCACCTTCAAGAGCTTTAAGAGCTGAACCTTGGATAACTGGAAGATCGTCACCTGGGAAGTCGTATTCTGACAAAAGGTCACGGATTTCCATTTCAACCAATTCAAGCAATTCTTCATCGTCAACCAAGTCAACTTTGTTCATGAAGACAATCAAATGCTTAACACCAACCTGACGTGAAAGCAAGATGTGCTCACGAGTTTGTGGCATTGGTCCGTCAGTTGAAGCTACTACAAGGATAGCTCCGTCCATTTGAGCGGCACCAGTAATCATGTTTTTAACGTAGTCCGCGTGTCCTGGAGCGTCGATGTGAGCGTAGTGACGCTTAGCAGTTTCATACTCAACGTGCGCAGTGTTGATGGTGATTCCGCGTTCGCGTTCTTCTGGAGCAGCATCGATAGACGCATAGTCTTTAGGTTGGTTAACTGCTGAAGGCAAGCGACGTGCCAATACAGTTGTGATAGCTGCAGTCAAAGTAGTTTTACCGTGGTCAACGTGTCCAATGGTACCAATGTTAACGTGTGGTTTACTACGATCGTATTTTTCTTTTGCCATTTGAGTAAAAGCCTCCAATAAAATATATTTTATAGATAGACAGTAGGCAATACAGTCTAACTTTCCTTACTATTTTATCAAATTTCACTGAAAATGCAAGCCTTTTAGTCTTTTTTTGTGAATTATTCCTTATCTAACTGATAGTAAGGCTGATTGGAAACAGAAGCACCAATACTCGAAGCAGCAATCCATTCTTTCCCTTCTAATTGGCTGAAATTCTCAGCTTTCCCAGTCAGAATAATACCAGAAAAGGTCAATTGATCCCGATTTTCTGCTTCACGAATATCTAGCTGACCAAATTTCTTGAGATAGGCCTCAACATCATTGTACATATTGTACTTGTTGACAGTTGGGAAAAGGTTTTTATCGGCCTTTTTCAAATAGTCTAAGAAAGTCTGTTGTTCTTGCTTAGCCTCTTCGCTCTCTTTTTTGCCGTCCGACGGATAGGGATTAAGCAGCGTACTATTAGCTCCGTAAGTCGTCTGAGGATCGGTGCGCAATGCCATACCATTTTCACCATCTTCTGACTGACTGCCAATCCAGTACCAGTTAATCTTGAGGTTACTCGGTATCATCTGCTGGATTTCCTTATAAGTGTAAGGTTTATCAAAAGTCAGAGCTATTTCTACCAATTGATTCGGCATTTCTTTGACAGATACAAGTTCCTGAGGTGCTGGATCTGAAGACTTCGTCTGTTTGGCATTGACATTGTAAAAGACCGGATATTTCTGCCGAAGCTCTCGCGTATAGGTCCCTGAGGTAGAGGAATAAGTCGCCTCTGACGTCGGATTTTTATAAGAACCTGTTAGTGAATAGTTCCCCTCATAGGCTGGATAATCCACCATCACTCCATCAAGGTCTTTAAAACGATCAGAACGTAATGTTCCCGAAAGATAAGAGGTCGGATTGTAGTATAGACTGTCATAGTCAACATTAGGATAGGCGATTTCGGACATAACTTCATACTGTTTCTGCAAGTCTCGTCCGTTACCAGAGGCTAATTCTGCCAGCCCCTTTCCTAGAAGACCTAAGAGAACTAAAGATACAAAGGAACTAATGACGACTGTCTTCCAGAGTCTCTTTCTCCTACTTTTCTTTGCAATAATTTTAAATGTTTCCATTTCGATATCCTTTCTTTTCCAGCTCCTTTCGGAGTTTAGCACGACTGCGCATCAGCTGAATCTTGACCTTGCTCACTGAGTAAGACATAATTTGGGCAATCTCCTTGACCGTGAAATCTTGAAAATAATAGAGTTCTAAAAGCGTGGCTTCCTTAAGCGGCAGTGCTTCTATCATACTTCTTAGCAGCTCATAATCTTCATTTTCAAAGGGATTGACAAGATCTTTTCCAAAAAATTCTTTTCGCAAAATCTCCAAATAATGCTTATCTCTCCTATATCTGTCGATATAGCGCCGGATGGAAACTCGATACATCCAAGCTCGCATCTTTTCCGCCGGAATAATAACCTCTGTTTCCAACATCTTGACAAAAACGTCCTGAACTACATCTTCTGCTTCCACTTTAGAAGCCCCTGACTTCTGCAGATAGGAGACAATCTCGCGAGCAAAGCCTATCAAGATTGTTTCATATTCATCTAGTTTGATAAGCTCACCCCCTCCTTCACTAGTATAACGAATTAAGTAGCCCTTTGGTTACAAAAATAGAAAAAACCGGAAAAATTCCGATTTTCTCTTTGTATTAGCCAGAGTTTCGCAGACCAGTCGCTATACCGTTGATGGTGATGTGAATCAGCTTTTCTTGATCTGGTGTAAGCTGACCGTTGCGCTGACGCTTGATTAGCTCTAACTGGATATAGTTCAAAACATTAAAGTAAGGCATACGATAGTGCAAGCTATCTCTCAGATATGTGTTTTCTGCTAGGAGCTCATCATGACCTTCAATCTCTAGAATGACATCCTTAGTTAGCTGCCACTCATCCAAGATAATATTGAAAATATCACGCACATTCTGATCTTCACAAAGCTGCGCATACTCAAAAGCGATATTCATATTTGACTTAGACAGAACCATGTCTACATTTGACAAGAGTGACTTGAAGAAAGGCCATCTCTTATACATAAATTGCAGAAAGGCTAAGTTATTTTCTGGGTCTTCATCAATGAATTCCTTGAAACTTGACCCAACACCATACCAGCCTGGGAACATAACCCGACTTTGAGACCATGAGAAGACCCATGGAATAGCTCTGAGACCACCGATTTCAGTGATGGTTTTACGGGCAGCTGGACGAGAACCGATATTAAAGCTAGAGATAGCCTTGATCGGGCTGGATTCGAAGAAATAATCGTAAAAACGCTCGTCACCAAAGACTAAATCACGGTAAATCTGATAACTGCGATTAACTACTTGGTCCATAATTCGCTCATATTTATCAGACGTATGGCTATCGCTCTTCTTATGAGTTACCATGCGGTTAATGGCAGCAGACACTAGCATTTCCAAGTTATAGTAGGCTGCGTCTTTATTTCCATATTTATTACCAATGACTTCCCCTTGCTCAGTCAGACGGATCCGGTCATTGATACTGCGGAGTGGCTGAGAAGTAATAGCTTCATAGGTTGGGCCGCCACCACGTCCCACCGTACCTCCCCGGCCATGGAAGAAGGTGATTTTCACGCCAAACTTATCACCGATGGCTGTCAGCTGCTGCTGAGCCTTGTAGAGAGTCCAGCAAGAAGATAGGTAACCACCGTCCTTATTACTGTCTGAATAGCCCAGCATAATTTCCTGGTAATTATCCTTAGAGGCAATCCACTTCTGCGCAATTGGCAGAGACAGGTATTTCTCCATGGTATTGCAGGAATTGTCCAAATCCTCAATGGTTTCAAAGAGCGGAACAATCTGGACACGTGCCCCGTTTTCATCAATCAGCCCTACTTCCTTAAGCATAATAGCCAACTCAAGTAGATCTGATACACTGGTCGAGTGAGAGATAATATTCTGCTTAATGACTTCCTCACCAATGGCATCTTTTAGCTGACGGGCTGTTTTGAAAATCTCCAGTTCTTTTTGCAGGAGTTCAGACTTAGGCTCGTGAGTAGCTGATAGGATACGAGGATCTTCAAGCAGCTGCTTGAGCAGTACTTGGCACTTCTCTTCCTCAGACAGACTACTATAATCTTGAACAATATTAGCTGAAGCCAAGAGCTCAGCCACACAGGCCTCATGAACGCTGGAATCCTGCCGCATATCAATGCTGGCCAAGAAAAAGCCAAAAACATCAACCGCTTGGAGAAGTTCAGTCAAGTCACCACTTACCAAGGCTTCGCCATGATGTTCGATAAGAGAATCATAAATGACCTGCAAGTCTTCCTTGAATTCCTGAGCTGTTTTGTAAGAAGGTGTCTCCTCTTTCTTGAGCTCAGTCAAGGTCTCGCTGATACGAGACTGGATATAGTTAGGAATGATTTCTCTTCCTTTATTGCTGACAGAAAGGTTAGCTTTCGCAGACAATTTTTCCTCAGCTCGGTCAGTCAATCGCTGACCATCATTTGAGAAATTGCCTTCTTTAAGGTAAAGCAAGGTTTGAATCAGCTTGGACTGGATATAGTGAAAAGCACGGCGGTAAGGCTCATTTTCCCGATAAACAGACTTGTCTGTAGACAGAGCTGCCATTTCTGCTACTGCCTGACTGGTTTCTGAGAGGTTGGTCGAGAGCGAAAAGGTGCGATAGAGTGTATAAACCTTGTCAATGTAGTAGTTGAGGATGACTTCACTCTGGAGGGTAGCTGATAGTTTGAGGGTTTCTGCGGTTACAAAAGGATTGCCATCTCGGTCTCCGCCAATCCACATTCCCATGGTAATAGGCTTAGGATTATCCAGCTTGATCCCCCGCTCTTCCGCCAAGCGTCTGTATTCGACCATAAAGTTAGTGATCGCTTGTAGGAAAGAGCTGTTGTAGTACTCCATGACATTGGTAATCTCATTGGTCACTTTCAGCTTCTTCTCACGGATCATATCTGTCTGCATCATGAGCTCAATATAACGGCGGAGATTTCCGAGCCACTTCTTCTCATTTACCAGGCCAGCCTTAACATCACGATGCTGACGCAGTAAACTATGAATATGATTGGTTAAGTCCAGAATAGTCTTGCGCTGGACCTGGGTCGGGTGAGCTGTCAGTACTGGCACAACATTCAGATTTTCCAGAATCTCCTGAGCATTTTCCCGCGTTGAAATCAGGTCAATAGTTGTTGACAGCTTTCCAAGATAATCCTGATTGATATTGTTTTGATGGTTGATTTCATAAGCTAGGTCCACGTCTTCTGAGATATTAATCAAAAGCGGCAAAATAGAGAAATAACGAGAAATATAAACCATTTCATCCGTCGTCAGTTCTTCCACAATCGCTTTTAACTCATGATATTTGGAGTTAACGGCCAGATCTTCCATGAGGGAGATTTTTTCAAAGGTCTCAGGGCTGAGAAGATTCCGAGTAATATCGGCAAGCAAGTCTGTCAAAATAGCGACTTCTTCTCGAATCACTTCTTTATTGCTGTAGCTTTCTAATTTGTTAAATGACATAATCTGCACCTTTCATTTTTGCAACAACTGTTCATACGAACTGCGTTTAAGCTTCCTCAGACTGGTCTTGCGCCTCCGCTTCCATCTGTTCATAGAGGGCATCACGGCGCTCGTTGGCATCAATATTAAGTACCAAGGCGATGGCTACTGACAAGACCAGAAGACTGTTCCCTCCTTGCGATAGGAAGGGGAAGGTTACTCCTGTAGAAGGAATGAGACCTGATATTCCACCGATATTGATGAAGGTCTGCATGAGTATCATACCGCCAATTCCCAAAGCCATCATGGAGTTAAATGGATTCTTGGCCCGAATCCCGACCAAGATAATTCTCAAAATCAGGAAAAAGAGTAAGGCCAGAATCAGACTGGCACCAAAGAAACCAAACTCTTCTATCACGATAGAAAATACAAAGTCCGTATGAGCTTCCGGCAAATAGCCGCGCTTCTCAATAGAGTTACCCAAGCCTAGACCAAACCAGCCGCCATTACTCATAGCATAGTAGGAATTAGCCAATTGGTGGCCAGAGCCAGACAAATCCTTGAAGGGATTGAAGAAAGCGCTGAAACGCTTGGCCACATACCCAAAGACTGGAATCTTAGCCACGCGCTCAACCCCAATTATCCAAATGCTAGTTAAAACCAATCCCGAAACACTGACAATGGCTCCCAGCATTGTAGAAAACCATCGATAGCCAATCCCGCTGACAGCTATCATTATTACGACGGTCAAAAATAGAATAGTCGCATTTCCAAGGTCTGGCATAATCGCTACAATCCCAATCAGAATAGCCACCATGGTCCGCCAGTCGTTAAAAGCTTTAGGAAACCAATGGTTGTGAGTCAGAGCTTGATAGTCATAGACCTTTATCTCCTCCTGCCTCTTTGTGAAGCGAAAAGCTAGATACCAGACCAAAATAATCTTCAAATACTCCGCAGGCTGAATACTGAAAGCTCCAAGCTTGAGCCAACCATGGGCACCGTTAATAGTCCCTGTTATAAAACGAGATAAGAGCAAGAGGATAATCTCAGCAAAGATAACTATAGTCAGGATGCCTCCTTTTTTCAGGAAACCCAAGCGGATTCTATATAGGAGCGCAATTATAAAGAGACTTATTACCCAAAAAATCCCCTGATTCAAGACCATGCCAAAACCATTTCCTCCGGCCTGAATCGAGGTAGGACTCGTCGTTGAATAGACCACAATCAATCCCAAAACAGATAAAATCAAATAGGGAATCAAGATGGAATAATTCAACAAGTGCTTCTTGTCAATTTTCATATTTCACCATTAAACTTCTAAAAATTCAATTCTCATTATACCACCTTTTGGATTGAAAAAAAAGCATTAGTGCAGAGACTGGAATAATATGAGCTTGCTTTCTATCTTTTGCATGAAAAAGTGTTAAGATAGAGGTCAGATAAAGGAGGATAACATGACAAACATTTATGATATCGAAATCCAAAAACAAGACGGAAGTCTGCAAAAAATGAGTAATTATAAAGGAAAGATTCTGCTGATTGTCAATACAGCGACCGGCTGCGGCTTCACTCCTCAGTATCAAGAACTTCAGGAACTCTATGAGCGCTATCAGAAAGACGGATTTGAAATCCTGGATTTCCCCTGCAATCAGTTTGGCCAGCAGGCTCCTGGAGACGCTGCAGAAATCAACAACTTTTGCAACCTTAACTACGGAACGAGCTTTCCTCGATTTGCTAAGATTGATGTCAACGGTCCTCAAACTGCTCCTCTCTTTGACTGGCTCAAAAAAGAAAAGGGAGGTCTTCTGGGCGAAAACATAAAGTGGAATTTCACAAAGTTTCTAGTCAGTCGAGACGGAACAGTCATCAAACGCTTCTCTCCACAAACTTCTCCTCAAAAGATTGAAGAGCTCATTCAAAAGCTATTATAAAAGGTAAGAAAAAGCAAAACGATTTAGCCAACACTCCCCCATCGTCCACAGCTTAGCTAAGCTCTTTTTAAAAAAACAAGACGTTTTGAGCTTTCAAAACGTCTTGTTTTTGCTTTATAATATTTCAATTATATTACATTTTATTCATTTTCTAGCAATTCTGGGGATATTTTTTGCTTTTTTATTTGTTTTAAGTTAAAATAAACCAGTATGAGGAAGAGGATTAAACCGCTTGCAATCCTAATTTTCTTTGCTTCTTTTATCATTTTTATTTTGATAAGCAAGCAAATTACTGACTCTCAGGAAAAGCAAGCACAGGCAAAAATTTCACAAACTAAACAAACTCCAAGTTCCTCAAAAAAAGAGGAAACATCTGATGATTCGTCCTTGGATGAAGAGTTTATTTCCAGACCAATCATTGACATTTCTGGCTGGCAACTGCCAAGTGAGATTAATTACGACATACTCGCACAGAATGTTTCAGGAGTAATTGTCCGTGTTCATAGTGGAGCGCAAGCAAAAAAAGAAAATGCAGCAACCCATCTGAATGGTCTGGACAAGTCTTATGAAAGACACATCAAAGAATTTCAAAAGCGTAACATCCCTGTTGCTGTCTATGCTTATGTGGCCGCCAATAGCAAAAAGGAAATGGAAAAAGAAGCTGAAAGTTTCTACAAGGCTTCTGCCAAGTACCATCCAACCTATTATTGGCTGGACGTGGAAGAAAAGACCATGTCTGACATGAATGCGGGGGTTGAAGCTTTCCGTGCCAAGCTAGAGTCACTTGGTGTTAAAAATATTGGTATCTATATTGGAACTTATTTTATGGAGGAGCATAGCATCTCTACCGATAAGTTCACAGCAATTTGGATTCCGACTTATGGTAATGACGACGGCTACTACAATGCCGCACCAAATACGGAGCAAGATTACGACTTGCATCAGTACACATCACAAGGTCAGCTGACTGGTTTCTCCCATTATCTTGATTTGAACCAGCTGTCAACCTTGAAAGATCAGACAGCTACCTATCAAAAGCTATTTACAGTTCCTAAAGAAAGCCAATAGCTCCGAACGACAGCTCAAGTCTTAAAGACTGCTGTCGTTTTTTATTGTCACAAAATAGGAAATTTCCAGCCGTTTCCTCTTAATAAAGCCTATATTTTATGATATAATGATTTGATAAATGAAATTAGAAAAGGAAAATACAATGATTTCTTGGTTGAATAGAATTTTCAAAGGAATGGTCATTGCACTTGGCTTTATTTTGCCGGGAGTTTCAGGCGGTGTTTTAGCAGCTATCTTAGGTATTTACGAGCGCCTGATTCATTTTTTAGCACATTTAAAAGAAAACTTCGTCGAAAATGTTCTCTATTTCATACCAGTTGGAATCGGAATGATTTTAGGAATAGCTGCCTTCTCCTATCCTGTCAATCTGCTGCTGGACAACTACAAAGTGATTGTCCTTTGGGGATTTGCTGGAGCCATTATTGGGACTGTTCCCAGCCTCATTAAAGAGTCTGTCGCTAAAAGTGAGCGTGATCGGACTGATATTCTCGTTTTCTGGGTCAGCCTCATCCTTTCAGGAATCTTTCTTTATTCCCTAAATGGGATGGTCGGCACCTTGCCAGCCAACTTTCTCTCTTTCATCCTAGCAGGAGCCTTGATCGCACTGGGCATTTTAATTCCCGGACTCAGTCCGTCCAACCTTCTCCTGATTTTAGGACTCTATACCCCTATGCTGAATGGCTTTCGCAAACTGGATCTCTTGGGCACCTTTCTTCCAATCGGAATCGGAGGAGCTTTGGCACTGATTCTCTTCTCTAAGCTCATGGATCATATTTTGAAAAACTACTACTCTCGTGTCTATCACTTTATCATTGGCATTGTCCTATCCAGTACACTTCTCATTGTAGTGCCTCAAGCAGGAAACAGTGAAAGCATCAGCTATCATGGAGTTTCTATATTGACACTTGTTCTTGCAGCCTTTTTCTTCGGTCTAGGAACCTGGCTGGGACTCTGGATGTCACAATTAGAAGAGAGATATACTAATGGTTAAAAAAACAAAAATCAAAAAAACACTGGTCGAGCAAATTTTAAGCAAGTCTAAGATTGAACATCGAGGCCTGCAGCTAAATGCCTTAGCAGAACAGCCAGCCGAAGGCTTGGATCGTTCGCAGATTTATAAAACTTTGGCCTTGACAGGAGACAAGACCGGCACACTAATCGGTATCCTACCTATCACAGAACATCTGTCCGAAAAGAAAATGGCCAAGATTTCCGGCAATAAAAAAGTCAGTATGATTCCCCAGAAAGATTTGGAAAAGACAACGGGCTATATCCACGGAGCCAACAATCCTGTCGGTATCCGGCAAAAGCACAACTTTCCAATCTATATCGACCAGTCGGCTCTAGAGCGAGACAGCATCATCGTGTCTGCTGGCGAAGTCGGCCGCAGTATCGAAATCAAAGCTCAAGATTTGGCGGATTTTGTTCAAGCTGACTTTGCAGACCTCAAGGAAAATCCTAGCTCATAATTCTTCAATATTGCACCTAATATTCTCAATAAACCCTAAATAAGAAAGAAACAATCAACCACTATGAAATTATACTTTGTCCGACACGGAAGAACGGAATGGAATCAGGAAGGCCGATTTCAGGGAGCCAGCGGTGATTCGCCACTGCTGCCAACCGCCGTTGAAGAACTGCAAACCCTAGGAAAACATCTGTCTCAGACACAATTTGACAAGATTTACAGCAGCGATCTCCCACGTGCCGTTCGCTCTGCTGAAATTATTCAAGAAGAAAGCCAGTTTCCGACTGAAATCGTATCAATACCTGAACTGCGAGAATGGCAGTTGGGAAAACTAGAAGGCGCAAAAATTTCTACCATTGAAGCCATCTATCCACATCAGATGGCTGCCTTCCGCCACAACCTTTCGCAATTTAATCATACGTTTTTTGACGCTGAGTCGGTTTACCATACAACCCACCGGACCATTTCCTTTATCAAGACCTTAAAGGACAAGGACTATGAGCAAGTACTCATTGTCGGACACGGAGCCAACTTAACCGCCAGTATTCGAACCATGCTGGGCTATGACACACCCCTCCTACGCAAGAATGGCGGTCTGACCAATGCCAGCATCACCATCCTTGAAACAGAAGACTTTGAGAATTTTGAGCTGATCACTTGGAATAATACGGATTATTTAGTTGAAAAGGCAGAAAATTAAGGCTGGATTTCTAGCTTTTTTTCTTACTTTATAGCCAAATATAGATGAATTTCCCTATCTTTTGTGATAAAATAGGTAGGAAAACTTTTGGAGGAAAAACATGACTACTGAACATATCGAGGAATTAAACGACCAGCAGATTATCCGCCGTGAAAAAATGGCTGCGCTGGCTGAGCAGGGAATTGACCCTTTTGGCAAACGCTTCGAGCGGACTGCTAACTCTGCTCAACTAAAAGAAAAATACAATGATAAAGATAAAGAAGAATTAAACGAACTCAATGAAACAGCTATTATCGCTGGCCGTCTCATGACCAAGCGTGGCAAAGGAAAGGTTGGCTTTGCCCACATCCAAGACCGTGAAGGCCAAATTCAGATTTATGTGCGTAAAGATGCTGTTGGTGAAGAAAATTATGAAATCTTCAAAAAGGCAGACTTAGGGGATTTCCTCGGTATCGAAGGTGAGATTATGCGGACGGATATGGGGGAGCTTTCTATCAAGGCAACCCACCTTACTCATTTGTCTAAGGCTCTGCGTCCCCTTCCTGAAAAATTCCACGGCCTGACAGATGTTGAAACCATCTACCGCAAACGTTATTTGGATTTGATTTCCAACCGCGAAAGCTTTGAACGCTTTGTAACTCGTTCAAAAATCATCTCAGAAATCCGTCGTTACTTGGATGGACAAGGCTTCCTTGAAGTTGAAACTCCTGTTCTTCACAATGAAGCAGGTGGTGCTGCTGCTCGTCCATTTATCACCCACCACAATGCTCAAAACATTGATATGGTGCTTCGGATTGCAACTGAGCTTCACCTTAAACGTCTCATCGTCGGTGGTATGGAGCGAGTTTATGAGATTGGCCGTATCTTCCGTAACGAAGGGATGGATGCTACTCACAATCCAGAATTCACTTCCATCGAGGTTTACCAAGCCTATGCAGATTTCCAAGATATCATGGACTTGACTGAAGGTATTATCCAACATGCAGCCGTCTCTGTAAATGGAGATGGACCAGTCAACTACCAAGGAACTGAAATCAAGATCAATGAACCATTTAAACGCGTTCACATGGTTGACGCCATCAAGGAAATTACTGGAGTTGATTTCTGGCAAGATATGAGTTTTGAAGAAGCTACTGCCTTGGCTCAGGAAAAGAAAGTTCCGCTTGAAAAGCACTTCACCGAAGTTGGCCATGTTATCAATGCTTTCTTTGAAGAATTTGTGGAAGAAACCTTGATTCAGCCAACCTTTGTCTACGGTCACCCTGTAGCAGTATCACCTCTGGCTAAGAAAAATCCAGAAGATCCACGCTTCACGGACCGTTTCGAGCTTTTCATCATGACCAAAGAATATGCCAATGCCTTCACCGAGTTGAACGATCCAATCGATCAATTATCTCGTTTTGAAGCACAGGCAAAAGCCAAAGAACTGGGGGATGACGAAGCAACTGGCATTGACTATGACTTTGTCGAAGCTCTGGAATACGGTATGCCACCAACTGGAGGTCTAGGAATCGGTATCGACCGGCTGGTTATGTTACTAACAGACGTGACTACCATTCGTGATGTCCTGCTCTTCCCAACGATGAAATAATCTGTATTTTATAGGATATTAAGAAAACAAATCCTGTTGGAATTCCAGCAGGATTTTTACATCACAAAAAAGTCTGGTTTCCCAGACTTTTATTATATTATTCATACCTCAGTGCTTCAATTGGATCTAGTTTAGAGGCCTTGTTGGCTGGCAAGATACCGAAGAGAACACCGATGGTTGCTGAGAAGAGAAGGCTGACGATGCTGACTGGCAGGGATACCGTTACTGGAGTTCCTTCCAGCATTTGACTCATGGCTGAGCCTAGCACAGACGCAAGTCCCGCAGCTAGAACCAGTCCAATCAACCCACCAATCAGTGTCAAAATCATAGACTCAATCAAAAATTGCATCAGTATGTTGCCACGTGTTGCTCCTAGAGCTTTTCGCAGACCGATTTCACGAGTCCGCTCAGTGACCGATACCAACATGATATTCATAACGCCGATACCACCAACAAAGAGAGAGATTCCGGCGATGGCACCGATAACTCCTGTCATGGCACCATAAATATTTTGTACTTCCTGATAGAGGGCACTATCATCTGTCACTTGATATTCGCCCTGTTGGAGGCCAGCAATTTCTGTTAATTTCTTGGCAACCTTAGGGCCAAGTTCTGGAACTAAGCTAGTATCATTCACTCGAAGAACAATCTCTGAAATTTCATCTACTCCAAAGTTAGCAGCTATAAGAGTGTTGGTCGTAATGGCATTACCACCATAGACCTGCATGGAGCCAGATGCAGCAGCAGTTTCAGGATCTCTATAAACCCCAATCACTCGATAGTTACTGGCACCCACTGTCACAATTTTATTGATTGCCTCTTCAGCGGAAGAAAAGAGGTTCGCAGCCAGATCTTCGTCCAGCAGCACAACACTTGCAAAGCCTTGATAGTCTTGCTGCCTCAAAGCACGACCAGCAATGATTTTGTATTTTTTTACCTGGATATAGGTCATGTTTGCGCCGACAAAGTTGACGCGCTCAGCCTGCTTATTTTCGTAGCTAAAGGTTTCCATAGCAGAGTTGGTCACATAGTAGCCATCCACTCCCTTGATATGGGTCAATTCCTTAACCCATGCTTCCTGGGCCTTGGGGGGCTCCACCACTTCTTCGCTTTCATCTTCCACATTTACTGAATAGAGATCAGCTGTTTGTGTGTAGGAGCCGTCCTTGCTCTTTTTAGGAGAAAAAACGAGGCGCATGTTTTTCTGACTTTTGGTAAAACTCTCATTGACCCGCCGGGTAATGGAATCTCCTAAAGCCATGATAACCACAACCGAAGCCACTCCGATAATAATCCCAATCATGGTCAGGAAAGACCGCATCTTGTGTCCAAGAATGGAGCTAATGGCAAATTTCCAGTTTTGCATTAGGCTAGTCCTCCTTCCTTAGCGCTATCAGATGAGATGACGCCGTCACGAATGACAATTTGCCGTTTGGCATAGGCAGCAATCTCAGGCTCGTGGGTTACCATGATAATGGTTTTCCCTTCTCGATTGAGCTCAGTCAAGAGCTCCATAATCTGCTCACCAGTCTTAGTATCCAAGGCTCCTGTTGGTTCGTCAGCCAGAATCAAAGAAGGATTATTGACCAAAGCACGCGCAATAGCTACCCGCTGCTTCTGTCCTCCGGAAAGCTCTGAAGGCAGGTGATGCATCCGCGTGTCCAGCTCCACCTTGGTCAGAAACTGCTCGGCCAAGGACTTACGTTTAGATAGACCGACACCTGCATAGATTAAGGGCAGTTCCACATTTTGCAAGGCATTAAGCTTAGACAAGAGAAAGAACTGCTGAAAGACAAAGCCGATTTGCTTATTTCGAACCTTGGCCAGCTTCTTATCACCTAGCTTAGCGACTTCTTCGCTTCCTAGATGATATTCACCAGTGGTCGGACGATCCAGCATCCCAATGATATTCATCAAAGTAGACTTACCAGATCCAGACGGTCCCATGATGGCAACAAACTCGCCCTCTTCAACCTCCAGACTGATGTCTTTTAATACCTGCAGTTCCTGGTCTCCATTGCGATAGCTCTTATTAATATTTTTTAACTCAATTAGCTTCTTCATAAGATTTCACCTCTTGACCGTCTTTCAAGCTATCTGTCGGATTGATGATAACTTTACTATCCTTTGTCAAACCAGATGAGATTTCTTGATTTTCAGCATCAGCATTTCCGAGCGTTACTTCTGTCTTCTTAGCAATTCCTTTTTCCAGAACCCAAACATAGTTCTTGTCTCCGTCCATTACCACACTGCTGACTGGCACAATGAGTCCCTGAGTATTGTTTTTAACTTCAATGTTGACAGAGAAACCTTGCTTGAGCTCACCAATCTCGCTGGTAATGTCAATTGTAAATGGATATTTAGAGCCTGAAGCTGTTCCGCTGCCACCTGTTCCAGATGGCTGAGCTGCTGCTTGCTGGCCGTCTTTTGGATAGTTGGAAATGTAGCTGATTTTACCAGTCCATTTCTTGTCTGGGTAAACTTTTGATGTAATGGTCACTTCTTGACCTACAGACAAGTTAGCCAGATTGTATTCGGATAATTCACCCTTAATCTGCAGATTTCCATTGCTGACGATGTGAACTAAGGTTTGAGTAGCACCTGTTGTTGATTTTGAAACATCGCGGTTGACTTCTACGACTGTACCATCTGCTGTGCTGGTCACTGTCAAGGCATTGAGAGTAGCTTGTGCTTTGTTCATATTATCCACTGCATCAGCTCGAGCATCGCGCAGGTCAGCTGCCTGAGACTCCACAGAACGCTGAGCCTGAGCTTCAGACGCACCATCTGCTTCTTCGTCGCCAGTCGTATTTACAGTCACACCATTGGTTTGCAAGTCATGCAATTGACGATCAGCTTTGCTAACCGCCCGAGCAGCCGCATCATAAGCAGCCTGAGCCTCTGCACTTTTATAAGTAACCAATGCTTGACCGGCAGTCACCTGGTCGCCTACATTGACCAGTACATTTTCCAAGTCACCCTTGGTGCTGTCATAGTAGATGTACTGCTCATTGCTGGCTGTGACATTTCCTGTCAGCAAGACTGAAGAAGCTACTGAGCCTTCCTTGGCCTTCTGAACCAGCGGAGTCGTATCGACAGGCATCTCAGAAGGATTCCCTCCGTTTAAAAACATGAAGAGAATTGCTCCTGCAACAACTGCAATCGTAGCTCCAATAATGCTAAATAATTGCCATTTCTTTAACTTTTTCATCTTTTTTCCTCCTCTTGATGAAAACGATTTTCTTTTGTTATATTATATCACAAGGCTATCATAATTCTTCTAAAAAAATTTACAGTTTTTCACAAATGGTTGCTATTTTATCTCAAATAGTCACTCCGCTAAAATCCGTAGCAGATTTTTGCATTCACCTGCTAAAAAAGGTACAATTACCTCATATAATAGAAGGAGATTCTAACAAGATGAAAGAATTTGATATGATTGCTATTGGCGGTGGCAGCGGGGGGATTGCTACCATGAATCGGGCCGGCGAATACGGTGCTAAGGTTGCCGTTATTGAAGAAAAGAAACTAGGTGGCACCTGTGTCAATGTCGGCTGTGTCCCAAAGAAGATTATGTGGTACGGAGCTCAAATAGCTGAAGCTATCCATCATTATGGACCAGACTACGGATTTACCTCTGATAATCATGTTTTTGATTTTGCTACTCTTCGGAAAAATCGCGAAGCATACATTGACCGAGCACGTTCATCTTACGACGGTAGCTTCAAGCGGAAT
The DNA here is from genome assembly GCF_041431615.1 of Streptococcus sp. 27098_8_82. Taxonomy (NCBI): domain Bacteria; kingdom Bacillati; phylum Bacillota; class Bacilli; order Lactobacillales; family Streptococcaceae; genus Streptococcus; species Streptococcus sp. 27098_8_82. Next base: position 279,935 of record NZ_JAPVYB010000001.1, on the reverse strand, counting down.
GGGGTTGAGCTAATCGAAGGACGTGCCCGTTTTGTGGATGCAAACACTGTCCAAGTCAACGGCGAGCTTATTCGCGCCAAGCATATCGTTATCGCGACGGGTGCTCATGCTGCTATTCCAAATATCCCTGGCGCAGGCTACGGCGAGAATTCCGACGATGTCTTTGCTTGGGAAGAGTTACCTGAATCTGTAGCCATTGTCGGAGCAGGATATATAGCAGTTGAGCTAGCTGGCGTGCTCCATGCTCTAGGAGTTAAAACAGATCTTTTTGTTCGTAAGGATCGACCACTGCGCAACTTTGACAGTTATCTGATTGACGGCCTGCTCCAAGAAATGGAGAACTCTGGACTCCAGCTTCATACCCATAAGATTCCGCAAAAGCTGGAAAAACTGCCTGATGGTCAGCTCAAGCTCTACTTTGAAGATGGCAGCAGCCACACAGCCCAGCATGTTATTTGGGCAATTGGTCGTAAACCAAACGTCCAAGACCTCAATCTGGAAGCAGCTGGCGTCACTCTCAATGAACGTGGCTTCATCTCTGTAGATGAGTACCAAAACACTGTTGTACCAGGCATCTATGCTCTAGGCGATGTAACAGGTGAAAAAGAATTAACTCCTGTTGCTATCAAGGCTGGACGAACCCTGTCTGAGCGTCTTTTCAATGGTAAAACAAATGCTAAAATGGACTACTCAACTATTCCAACTGTTGTCTTCTCCCATCCTGCTATTGGGACAGTCGGCCTGACTGAGGTAGAGGCTATCAAGACTTACGGAGCAGAAAATATCCACGTTTACACATCTAGCTTCACATCCATGTACTCAGCTGTCACCCAGCACCGCCAACAGGCCAAGTTCAAGCTCATCACTGCCGGTGAGGATGAAAAAGTCGTTGGCCTTCACGGTATTGGCTACGGAGTAGATGAGATGATTCAAGGTTTCGCAGTTGCTATCAAGATGGGCGCTACCAAGGCTGACTTTGATGCTACAGTTGCTATTCACCCGACCGGTTCCGAAGAATTCGTTACCATGCGATAAAAAATTCAAAATCAGAAGAGGTTTGGTATTCCAGCCTCTTTTTGACTTCTGCTACCATTTTATAATAAAGATGTTGACCGTTCCATAACCTAATCTTTCATTTTACAGACGAATCTTACATTTTTGTAAGATTGCGATTTAAGCTATTTGAGGTTCATTTGACATTCCTTTCAAATATCAGTCTAATAGAAGAAATTCAGAATTTTTTCAGACCATAGACTACTGCATCACTATTTTAAAGGTTAAATTGTCAAATATACATCAAGAAATTCCAAAGATTATAAAAAGCAATCTATTTATTAGTTATTATATGAGACAAGGAGCCTGAAATGAAACCTCAGACTCCTTTTTCTTTATGGTAAAATAGCTACAGCCCTCACTGGTGAACCGCTGGCTTGATGCCAGTTGGGAAAGCTAATCGAGATGAGAGCACCCTTAGCCGGCAGCTGATCCAGATTGGTCATAACTTCTAGCTGATAAATGTCCTGCTCCAAAAGATAGTATTCATTGAGCAGTCCATGCTCCGCTGTGGGGATACCCGCATCTGTATCAAAAGTTTCGTGACCTACCGCCTTGACACCACGCTCATGGATAAGAAACTCTAGAGCATCTCGACCCCACCCAGGAGTATGCTGAATCTCCTGATCATCCAGATTGCGCATAGCTGATTGACTTGGCCAACGCTTGGACCAGTCTGAGCGAAAGGCAACAAATGTTCCTGCCTCAATCTTCCCGTGCTCCGCTTCAAAATCTAAAATATCCTGCTTGCCCAGAATAAAGTCTGGATTCTCTGCTACTTCCTTAGACTTATCAATAACCACCAAAGGCAGGAAAAGATCTTTTAGCTCAATCTCTTCCAACCAGCGACCACCCTCCACAAAATGAATCGGAGCATCAATATGAGTCCCGTACTGGCCAACTACAGAAAACTGCTGAACATGAAAACCATCTTTCAAAGTGAAAATGTCCTTCTTCTCCAAGGCAGGCAGAGCTGGAAAATGCGGACTATCTTCCTTGATCTGATGGGACAAGTTGACCCATTTTTTCTCCTGTAGTTCCTGATAAATTTTTAATAAATCTGTCATATGCTTCTCCAATCTAGTCAGTCTTGCTTGGGAAGATGTTGATTACGCACCCACACCTCTAGCAAAAACTCTTATTTACTTTTGCATTATTATATCAATCAAAGTGTGCTGCTGCAATTCTTTATAGCTCTTTTAGATAATCCTTTTTTATTGATAAGAATATAGTTTGAAGCTATAGCTAATTTTTCTAATGAAATCTATTCAAACATTGAAAATTTTGATATGATAGAACAAAGCAATCCAGAAACGAGGAAAATAGATGAGTAAAACGAAAAAGCTTCTTGCAGCCTTGGGCATCCTTTTCTTTAATATTTTTGGCCTCATCGCCTTCTTTGTCTTGCTTATCAGAAGCAAGAAACGGAAATGAAAATCTGTCTGTATAATTGTCTCGTCCGATTAAGAAGGACTTGACTTTTTTTTATTTAGCTTTTAAAATAGTTACCATAAAAATAAAAAGAGGTTTACTATTTATGAACAAAAACAAAGCATTTCTTCTTGCCCTCCCAGCTATAGGAGCTGCTTTCCTAGCTGTCCTATCCCAATTAACTATTTCCATTGGCCCCGTTCCCATCACGCTGCAGACTTTTGCTGTCGGTTTGATTGCGACGATTTTCAAACCTCGCGAAGCGGTTTTGTCAGTCTTTATTTATCTGCTGCTGGGAGCTATTGGCCTGCCGGTCTTTGCTGGAGGAAGCGGTGGTTTTCAGGCTCTCTTTGGCCCAAGCGCCGGATATCTCTGGTTCTACTTACTCTTTGCCCTTGTGACATCCAGTCTGAGCCACAAGGACAGTCCTTTCTATATGATTTTTATAGCCAATGTATTGGGTGATGTTCTCGTCTTTGTCGGTGGTATCCTAGGCCTCCATTTCTTAGGAGGATTTGATTTCTCTAAGTCGGTCGCGGTTGGCCTAACTCCTTTTATTCTGCCTGACTTGCTAAAAATGGTTGCCATCACCATTATCAGCATTCCTATTTTTAAGAGTCTGAAATTCCATCCCTACTTTTCAGAGAAATAGAAAAAACTGATAGAGCTTTCTCTATCAGTTTTTAAATGCATCCACGAGAACTTGGAATTCTTCATTAGAAAGTGTAATTCCCTTGCCCATCTTGCTGTGGTCTGGGCTCCAAGTCCGAATATCATACTTAGCTGGTGCTCCATTAAAGCTAACGCGATTAAGCTCCTTGGTCCAGCCCTTGTCATTTTCAGATAGGACCAGAAGTTTTTCTTCGATTTCGAATGTAAATTCTGCCATATTTCACCTCTTGTTTTATTTTCCAACTAATAATTCGTAAAAGAATTTACAATTTAGGGAATTTTGTTATATAATATATTGTAACAAGTTATGGAGATTTTAGCTATGAAAAAATATCTCGAAATGATTTTACAAAGAGCCAACGAATTTATCAGTGGCAAAAAGAATGAACAAGGACCAGAGGACAGCGGCCGCATTCTGCGTACCATCGAGCTAGCTCTGCGTAAACAATCTGGTGTCCACGTTATCTTTCTGGATAAAAGCTTCACTGGCGATATTGTCAAATACGATCGCGAGCGCCTGCAACTGATTATCAAAAATTTTAAGAAAAGTATGACTACTATTATCCGCGTGCAGGACATCAAGCGAATCAGTCTCGTACCCAATAATATCCGTGAAGCCCAAAAGAAAGACATTCGCATCACCAACCGTCGTTTCAAAAGATAACTCTTCTATCCAGCTGGATGGAAGAGTTATTTGTTTGTCTGAAAATAAATTGATCGATGCTTCTTGCATCCTGGATTAAAAGGATGAGTACAGATAGGACAAGCATCCTCACAGCCAAGATACTGTGAAATAGTCAACTCGGTCCTGCAATGACCACAAAGAACTACTCGATCTTCTGAGCGACTCACAGGATAGGCTAGAAAAGCATGGTCTTCGTAGCGGTCATGACAGAGAAAACAAGGATAGTATTTCTGACAAGCAAAGCACTTAAGAGCTATGACATCTCTCTCACTATGATAATGCTGGCAGCGAGTCTCCTCATCAAGAGTATCTCCGTAAACCTGAATCATGCTATTTCCTCTCTGATAACCTCAATTCATAAAGATGGCTTTTAGATTAAAAAGCCACCTATGAATATAAGATTAAGCTCGGACGGTCACGCTAGTGCCATCTTCCTTGTATAGATTAATCAAGCCTTCCTTTCGAGCCCGCACCATATCGCCAGCCTCTACAGGCTGCTCCAAGTGAATGGTCAGAAGCTCCATCGGATTAGGAGCTCGATCAATTTTGTTACCATCAGCATCACGAAGGTCTGTGACAAAGGTTTCAAAATGACGGAAACCCGGTCCGTAAAATTCAACCTGATCGCCTTCATGGATAACATTTCGCTGACGAATAGTCGCTGTCTGACTGTCTGCGTCATAAGCTACTACTTCAGCTACAAATTTGTATTCTGGAATCTTGCGTCGCGCTCCGAACAGCTGCTCATTCTCAGTTGGAGTATGATAGTAGAATCCTGTGGCCAATTCTCGTTGAGCAACCTTCCACATCTCATCGACCAAGTCCTGCTTGATAGCTTCAAACTTTTCAGGACTTTCTAAGTAGGCATTCACAGCTGCTTTATAGCAGTTAGTCACAGTAGAAACGTAATGAATGGACTTCATCCGTCCCTCAATCTTCAAGCTATCCACTTCATTTTCAATCATGTCTGGTATGCGGTCAATCATGGACATATCAACTGCGGACATAGAAAATTCTTCTGGAACTTCCCCCTTCAAGCTCTTACGTTCTTGTCCAAAAGGCATATCATAGAGGTCGTATTTCCAACGGCAGGATTGGGAGCAGCCACCACGATTGGCATCGCGCATACTCATGTGGTTGGACAGTGTACAGCGGCCTGAGTAGGAGATACACATGGCTCCATGAACAAAGGCTTCAATTTCAACGTCAGTCCGTCGGCGAATTTCAGCCAGCTCAGCCATAGAAACTTCGCGAGCTAGGACAACACGAGTCAGTCCTAGATTTTTCCAGAATTCCAGCGTTTCATAGTTGGTCGCACTGGCCTGAGTAGACAAGTGGATTTCCAGACCAGGTGCTTCTGATGCTGCGATAGCAATCAAAGCCGGATCTGAAACAATGACAGCTGCAATCCCGATATCCCGCAAACGGCGGAACCACTCACCAGCTCCCTCTTCATTCCCCTCGTGCATGACCATATTGGCCGCGACATAGACCTTAGCCCCATAACGAGCCGCAAACTGAACACCTTCTTCCATCTGTTCAAAGGTAAAGTTCCCAGCCCGACTGCGCAGACCATAGGCCTGTCCGCCAATAAAAACAGCATCTGCTCCATATCGAACAGCTACTTTTAGCTTTTCCAAAGTACCAGCAGGCGATAACACCTCTGGTCGTTTCAACTTTCTTGCCATCATTTTCTCCTATTTGCAATATAAAAGTGTCGATGTCTAATCCATATTATTTTATAGTAATTCATCCCTAAAAGCAAGGTTCTTTGAATTATTTTCACAATTCTAATTTTTAGATTTTTCGAATTAATTCAAAAAAGAACTCTTAAAAAGAATTCTCGTTTCTAAATTTATTTTACCATATCGGGATCATAGTCATAAAATCCTGTATCGAGAAAACGATTTTTCGGATGCAGTTTATGAATCGCCTCATCCAGTACAAATGCTTGGTCTGAGCTAAACTTGCCTGCTTCAATCAGATCTCTCGCCTCTACAAAAATCTTAGCAATCTCGACAAAGTTGTGACCAGGTGTGTAGAGACCTTCCAACTTCCAGTGGCAGAATCCATGGTCAACCAACTCTATCAGCTTGGTCATCAAATCCAAGTCATTATTGGCAAAAATATGAGTACCATGATTGTCCTCAAAAATCGAGTAATGGCTCTGCGGGTCACTAGGTTCTGCCAGAAAGAGGTCCCGTTCTCTCGTCTTCTCATCATCGATATGAGTAAAATTATAGTAATTCTGCAAAAGAGGACGCTTGGAGTGATGGATGACACTAGCCCCATAGACCAAGACTTCAGCAGGAATTTCCAGAATCTCAGGCATCTTAAAAAGCTCTGCCGAAGGAATCTCACGCGCCAAGACAGCTTCTGAAACTCCTGCGTTCTTTGCCCAAAAGTTAATCTGGCGGCTACTGGTAACCATGGTCGAGGCATCGTAAATGGTCTTTAATTTATAACCGTCGCGCTGCAGCACATAGAAAACACCAGCATCTCCAACGGTAATATAATCTGCCCCAATCTCCTGCAGAAAATCAAGATAGGGCTTAATCTTATCCATCATTTCCTGATGCATGAGAGCGTTTACTGCAACTGTCAATTCTTTCCCTGCTTGGTGAACCAAGTCAGAAATTCGAGTTAATTCGTCTAAACTAAAATTATGAGGTAAACGAAGGCCATAATTTTTCTCTCCGACATAAATTCGATCGACATTTGCCTCCAAAAGTTCCTCAACTTGCTCTATACTTTCAGCTGTTGCTGTAATAATTATCTTTTTCATAAAACCATTATAGCAAAAAAATATAAAGGAGTGGTTTTTCATTCGAATTTATTCGTTTTGTAACTTTTTTGTAATATTTTGAACTGCAAAAAAATGGTAGAATTAGAGGGTACTGTAAGGAGAGAGAATTATGCACGTAAGAAAATACCAACAATATGATGACCCAACTGACTACTACTATCAAGAAATTGAATCTGAACAAACACCGCTCTATCAAGAATACCTACCTGAAGCAGAAACATCACCAAGATTAAGCGAACTCTTTTTCTTCTTAAATATTGCTGTTTTCTGTGTCTTGACAGTTTTGTTTAGCTTTGTATTTTTGAGCTTGAAAATGAATACATTTATGTCCTTCACTTTGGCCATTGCTTCCAGCCTGATTAGCATTCAATCTTATCGTCTGTTCGCAAAGAAACGCCAAACTAGCAAATAAACCGACCCTGTGATTCTACGATTTTAAAATAAAAATATAAGAAGAAATCGAAGACGCCTTATGTCCTCGGTTCTTTTTTCGTTCTTGCAAACAAAGAAGACTAGCAATTTTGCTAATCTTCTTTGTTTTATTTTTCTTCTTGATTATCAGTTTCAGCAGTCTTTTCTTCTTGACCTTCTGTCGCTTCTGCTCCGAAGTCAATGATGATTTCTTCTGAAGGTTCCTCTTCTTTTTCGAAGAACACCGGTTCTTCCTCAGCTAAACTGCTTTCTTCCTTATCAAATTTTTCCTTGATTTCGTTAAACTTATCTTGTGAGTAGTCAACGACTGATTTTGTCGTTTCTTTGACAGATTCGATGACTGTTTCAGTTGTAATCTCGCCTTTCTCAACTTTTTCCTTGGTTTGTTGAATTGCGCTGACAGCTTGATTTGAAAAGTCTTTAGCAGACTGAACGACAGCTTCGTGAATATCATCAGGATTTTCTTGGTATTCCTTAACAAAGTCTCGAACCTTATCTGTCGTTTCCTTTCCTTTCTTACTGGTCAGAAAATAGGCAGCAGCTGCACCAGTAACAGCGCCCAATAACAGTGATGAAAATTTTCCCATAATAGACCTTCTTTCTTATTTTTTAAACAATTTTGAAGCAAAACGCAAAGCAGATAAACCAGCTGTAGTTTTGACTGTTCCCTTACCAGCAGACACCGCTTTTTTACTCAGCGTACGCGCCTGAACGTTCAAATCTGAAACGGACTCAGACAGGTCCGCAACAGCTGTAAACAAAGGATCAATGGTTGCGACTTTTTGATTGATGTCGTCAGTTAAGACATTGACCTTGGCCAGTAAATCATTGGTTTGGTGAAGGGTCACATTGACATCAGAAGTCAAGACCTTGATGGTATTTTCTGTTTCATCTAGCATTTTACCAGCTTTCTCGCCCAGATTTTTGACAGTAATCGTCAAGTAAATCACGAAGATAATGAGCGCTACCGCTAGTAATGCATAAGCAATTTCAATTATCATATTTCTCTCCTTTCATTGCAGACATCTCTTACAAGAGTCAGCGGCTCTAAGAATTTCTTATTCTTGATAATAAGGGGCTTGCTTTTTTCTTTGGTATATGATGATGCCGATTCCGACAAAAATAAGAATCAGAGATAGCCATTGGGAAACACGCAGACCAGCAAACATGAGACTGTCTGTCCGCATACCCTCAATGATCATCCGACCAAATCCATACCAAATTAGATAGAAGGCGGCGATTTCTCCCTGTCTCAGCAACTTAGGCCGACGGCGGAGAACAATAATCAAGATAAAACCAATCAGATTCCATACAGATTCATAGAGGAAGGTTGGCTGTCTATAGCTACCCTCGATATACATATTTTCCCGAATAAAGCTAGGCAGATAGTCCAAACTCTTAACTGCCGCACCATAGGCCTCATGGTTGGCAAAATTTCCCCAGCGACCAATACTCTGGGCAATCATCACACTTGGTGCTGCAATATCTAGAAAATCAACTGGATGAATCAACCTTCTCCGACAGAAAAAGTAGAGAACGATAGCACCAGCTATCAGCCCACCGTAAATGGCAATACCTGCTATTCCGCCATTCCAAAAATCAATGATTTTTATCAGATTCTTACCGTAATAATCCCATTCAAAAGCCACGTAATAAAGTCGGGCACCAACGATGGCTACAGGAAAAGCTACTAGGATAAAATCCAAAATATCATCAGGAATAATCTTCCGACGCGGAGCCTCTTTCATGGCAAGATAAACGGCTAATACTAAGCCTGTGACAATACAGATGGCATACCAGCGAATACTGATAGGACCAAGTTGGATAGCTACTGGATCAATCATGTTTCACCTCATTCCGGCTAATTAAATCGGTGAGGCGCTCTTCAAAGATCTTAGTAGCATCATAGCCCATTTGCTTAGCTCGATAGTTCATCGCTGCAGCCTCAATCACGACTGAGATATTGCGGCCAGTCTTTACAGGAATCCGAATACGTGGAATTCTGACACCGGCAACCTCCAGCTCCTCTGTATCATTACCTAGACGGTCAAAAGTCTTTTGAGTATCGTAATTCTCCAAATAGACAGCTATCTGAACTTGAGAAGAATCTTTGACTGCACTGGCTCCGTATAAGCTCATGACATCAATGATACCAACACCACGAATTTCCAATAGGTGGCGCAGTATTTCAGCCGGCTCTCCCCAAAGGGTCACTTCATCCTTGGCATAGATATCCACTCGGTCATCCGCAACCAAACGATGGCCACGCTTAACCAATTCAAGTCCTGTCTCACTTTTACCAATTCCACTGTCCCCTTGGATGAGAACACCCATGCCATAGATATCCATCAGGACCCCATGAACACTGGTTCTCTCAGCCAGCCGAGAATCAAGATAACTGGAAATTTCTCCAGACAAGCGGCTAGTAGAGGCTTTGCTTCTAAGAATAGCAACCTGCTTCTCATCAGCCGCATCAATCATTTCTTTAGGAATCTCTAAATTTCGAGCAATGATAACCACCGGCGTCTCAGGCTGGAACATTTTCAACAGTACTTGATGGCGATTATGAGAGCTCATCTTCATCAGATAAGACCACTCTTTCATCCCAATCAGCTGTATCCGCTCGGGTGTATAAAAATCAAAATATCCAGTCATTTCAAGTCCAGGCCGAGAAATATCTGAAGTTTTAATTTCTTTTTCCAGTAATACTTTATCACCGTACTCCTGAGACAGACGAGACATTTTTAAGAGGTCTTTGACCTTTACTGACATTGTCTTCTCCCTTCAAATTTGTCTGCTTCTATTATAGCAAATTTTTACCTCAAAAGAATCTTTAAGATTGATTTTAGAACGAAAAAATATTTTGATTTAAATCAACTTTTTAGTAAAAATAGAAAAACAGCCATGGTCTTAGTCAAGCAGGCTGTTAAGAATCTTCTTTTGGTTCTTAAAACAAGGATGGTTTTCTACAAAATCTGGGACCTCTTTCAGAGGCAACCAGACATGAGCATCTGTTTCGCCTTCCTGATAGCGGACTTGACTCTTATCGCCAGACACAACCACCTCATAGTAGTCGAAATGGCACTGATCATTGACAGAGCACACCTGCTCCAAAAGTCTGATGCTGTCAGGAACCAAGCCTGTTTCTTCTTCTAATTCACGTAAGGCGGCTGTCAGACTATCCTCTCCAGCCAGCACACTGCCGCCTGCTCCGAACTCATAATAGCCAGGATAAAGGCTTTTATTGGCTGACCGTCGCATAAAGAGAATATCACCATCCTGATGGCGAACCAAGACATTAACACAGAGATGAAACTGTCCTTCAGGAATTTTTTCTCCTCGAACCAGGAGATGAGGGAGTTGATTTCGATTTAAGTCATAGGCATTCCAAACTTCTGTCATATTTCCTCCTTAGATAAATTGCTAATATTTTGGTGAAGTTTTTAAGTGTCAATTTACCTGGTTTTCTATCCTGCTTCTTTTTTAGATTTTATCTAAAAGAAGCAAGCAGAAAATAAATCACGGTATAGAAATGTCTTACTAAAACATTCCCTACTTCAAGTAAAAAATCGGGAGTGCATCCCGAAATTTTCTATTTTATTAAGAATTACCAAAACCAGCCGTCTTTATCGTCTTCGATAGCTTCTGCTTCTTTTCGTTTGCGCGGGCCGGTTCCATACATTTCTTCTTCTATGTCTTCTTTATAGGGCATAACCATGGCCAGCAGGATATAGATGAGAATTCCCAAGCCGAAATTGACCACAGTAAAGATAATAAAGAGGAAGCGCACCAAGCTCAGATCAAAATCAAATTTATCACATAGACCGGACAAGACACCGGAAATCAGTCGATTCTTTTTCAACTTATAGAATTTCACGTTCATGATAGAGACCTCAATGATCATATTTACTTTATTCTACCATATTTCATGAGAAAACAATCGGGCCAAAGGCTGATTATGCCTTAGAAAGTTCATTCTTTAAAAAAGAGAGTTCTTCAAGGAACTCTCTTGCTAATCTATCAAGCTTTCTCTGACAAACGGAGCTTGCCCATACAGCGTCCGCAACGGTATTTTTGAAGATTGACTATACGTCTACGACGGATAAGTGCTCCGCAGTTCAGGCATTCATAGACGAGAAAAGATTGCGAGTTGGACAACGCGGGAGCGTAGCGCAGACCATCAACTTTCTTGAGCAGTTCTTTAAAATCTCTATCCCCATGGCGGTATCCTTTACCCTGATAATAGAGGTGATAGTGAGCCAGCTCATGGCGGACAATTTTTCGAAAGATCTCCAGCCCAAAAGTTTCATAGATTTTTGGGTTGAAATCTAGATGACCATCTTTTGGAAAGAAGCGTCCTCCTGTAGTGCGGAGGCGCTTGTTCCAATAAGCTTGGTGGCGGAATTCCCAGCCAAAATCCTCAAGCGAAACCTGCTTGACATAGTTAGTTAGATTCATTTGGTGCTATCAGAGAGAGGTTAACCTTCTCCCGCTCCACATCTAGCTTATCCACCCAGACAGTGACCAAATCACCAACAGATAGGACCTGACTAGGATGCTTGATATAGTCTGTGCTCAGCTTGGAGATATGAATAAGACCGTCTTCGTGGATACCGATATCCACAAAGACTCCGAAATCAACGACATTCCGGACGACTCCTTCTAGCTTTTGACCGATGCGCAGATCCTTGATATCCAAGACATCCTGCCGCAGAACTGGCGCGTCGAAGGAATCACGCAAATCCCGGCCAGGCTTGAGCAAATCAGCAATAATATCTTTGAGGGTTTCTTCTCCTAAGCCTAGCTCTGCAGCTAAACTAGCAGTCTGCACAGCTTTTAACTTAGCTTGGGCAGCTTCATCCAAACTGCTGATTTCCAGACGCTTAAAGAGCTCCTCCACTGCCTTATAAGACTCTGGGTGGACGCCTGTATTATCCAGCAAGTTATCACTTTCGGGAATACGCAGGAAGCCGGCTGCTTGTTCAAAAGCCTTTGCACCCAGACGCGGCACTTTCTTGATGGCCTCGCGAGACCGAATCAAGCCTTCTGTTTCCCGATATTTAACAATATTTTCTGAGATAGTCTTATTGAGACCAGCTACGTGGGCCAGCAGGGCAGGACTTGCGGTGTTGATATTGACCCCGACCTGGTTAACCACGGTATCAACGACAAAGTCCAGACTTTCAGACAGCTTTTTCTGGCTGACATCATGCTGGTACTGACCAACCCCGATAGACTTAGGATCAATCTTAACCAGCTCTGCCAAAGGATCTTGCAGACGGCGAGCTATGGAAATAGCTGAGCGCTTTTCAACGGTCAACTCTGGAAACTCATGACGAGCCAGTTCACTAGCAGAGTAGACAGACGCCCCGCTCTCATTGACGATGACATAGCTGACAGTTGGATGAGATTTCAAGACTTCTGCTACAAAGGCTTCGCTTTCTCGGCTGGCAGTTCCGTTTCCAATGGCAATGATTTCCACGCCAAACTGCTCAATCAGCTCCGATAACTCTTTCTTAGATGCTTCAATCTGAGCTGGCTTTGCTGGCGCTACTGGATAGATGACATGGGTCGTCAGCATTTTTCCTGTCGCATCAACAACAGCCAGCTTGGCTCCTGTCCGAAAGGCTGGATCAAAGCCCAGTACTACGCGACCTTTGAGAGGAGCAATCAGGAGGAGGTGACGGAGATTATCTGAGAAGAGCTGAATCGCACCATCTTCAGCGGTCTCAGTCAGCTCGGTCCGAATACGACGCTCCATGGCTGGAATGATTTTCTTTTTAACTGCTTGCTGGACAGCTTCGATAATATAGACATTTTTCACCTTGAAGCGTACTTCAAAGAAGCGCAGGATCTTCTCGAGATTGTGCTCAAAACCAACCTTGAGAATACCTAGCTTCTCACCACGATTAAGAGCCAGAGTCCTGTAGCCTTGCATAGTCGCTACTTTTTCAGAAAAATCATAATAAATTTGGAAGATCTGCTTTTCATCCAAATCACCGTCTTTGAGACTGGATACGATAGAAGAATTGGTCTGCATCTCATGGTAGGTCCAAGCCCGCAGCTTAGTATCTTCGGAAATTGCTTCAGTCAGAATATCCACTGCTCCAGCTAGAGCAGCTTCTGCTGTTGGAAAGGCTTCACTAGTAAGTTTCTCTGCCTCTTCCTGCAAGTTAGCCGCATCCTGTAGGATGAAGCGGGCCAAAGGAAAGAGACCTGCTTCACGAGCAATAGTAGCCTTGGTACGGCGCTTCTCCTTATAAGGCAGATAAAGTTCTTCCACATCAGCCAGCTTCTCAGCAGCCTCAATCTCAGAGCAAAGAGCATTCGTTAGTTTGCCCTGCTCCTCAATCTTAGCTAAGACCGTCGCTTTACGCTCTGCCAAGGCAGTCATGCTCTTATCTAAGTCAATGATTGCCTTAATTTCGACCTCATCCAGATTTCCTGTCATTTCCTTACGGTAACGAGCAATAAAAGGAATTGTATTTCCCTCAGCGGTCAGATCTAGAACCTGTGATACTTGGCTTTCTTTAAGGCCCAATTTCTGGGCAATTTTTTCAATATTTATATTTTCCATAACAATCCTATTATATCACAAGTGCTTTGAAAGATAGGCTATTTTAGAACTATTTAGTACTATTTGTACAAAAAAATTTAGGGTAAATTAACGACAAAGGGTCTCTTATGTCTCAAAATTTCATTTTTTGATAATTGGTAGTATAATAGAATTATTATTTTAGAAATGAGGTGCCTTTATGGCTGTTAAATTTACTAGATCAGATGATTTGGACAAAATGTTCGAGGAATTTGCGACCCTGCCCAAGATGGAAAAGGTAGAGTTCCCTGAGGAAGACAAGAAAAAATCTAAAAATGAGAAGGATAAGAAAGAATGAACTTCTTCTCTCAGCTACCGGCCAGTGTCCTGCAAGCTGGTGCCATTTTTCTCTCCATTATCATTGAGGCCCTGCCTTTTGTCTTAATCGGAAGTATCATTTCTGGCTTTATCGAGGTGTATGTCACGCCAGACAAGGTTTATCGTTTCCTGCCCAAGAACAAATGGACTCGGATTTTCTTTGGAAGCTTGGTTGGTTTTGTCTTCCCCTCTTGCGAGTGCGGGATCGTCCCCATTATAAATCGGTTTCTAGAAAAGAAAGTTCCCAGTTACACGGCTGTGCCCTTTCTGGTAACGGCTCCAGTCATCAACCCCATCGTGCTCTTTGCGACCTACTCAGCCTTTGGAAATTCCCTCCGAATGGCTCTGCTTCGTGCTTTAGGTTCTATGGTCGTGGCTATTCTTTTAGGGATTTTTCTGGGCTTCTTTGCGGATAGCAATATTCAAAAAGAAAATCGCAAAGCAGTCCATGAACATGACTTTTCACATCTCAGTAAGGGACAAAAGCTTTTTCAGGTCTTTGTGCAGGCCATTGACGAATTTTTCGATACAGGTCGTTATCTGGTTTTTGGCTGTCTCTTTGCCAGCCTAGTCCAGGTCTATGTGCCAACCAGAATCCTGACCTCCATCAGCTCAACACCAGCTGTTGCTATTCTTCTGCTCATGCTGCTGTCCTTCCTGCTCTCACTTTGCAGTGAAGCTGATGCTTTCATTGGAAGCTCCTTGATTGCTAGTTTCGGCTTATCGCCAGTCTTAGCTTTCTTGGTCATTGGGCCTATGCTAGATGTCAAGAATCTGCTGATGATGAAAAACTACTTTAAGACGCGCTTTATCTGGCAATTTATCAGCCTGGTTACCGTCGTCGTCTTTCTTTACTCTTGGCTTGTGGGGGTAGTGCTATGATTCGATTTTTAATCTTAGTCGGCTACTTTGAGATTACCATGTATCTGCAGCTGACAGGCAAGCTCAACCAATATATCAATCTCCACTACTCCTATCTGGCCTATCTATCTATGATTCTGTCCTTTGTCTTAGCAGTTGTGCAGCTTATCATCTGGATGAAGAGGATGGAGGTCCACAGTCATTTAAACACTCGCTGGGCCAAGTTAGGTAGCGTGCTGCTCCTTGTCATTCCACTTTTTGTGGGAATTTTCTTTCCAACTGTTACCTTGGATTCGACAACAGTTTCGGCTAAAGGATTTCATTTCCCGCTGGCTGAGGGAACTTCAACTGCTATTCAGCAGGACGAAGGCACAACCAGCCAATACCTAAAGCCGGATACCAGCACCTACTTTACCAAAGGGGCTTACGAAAAAGAAATGCGGGCAGCCGCCAAGAAATATGTCAAGCAAGATACCATTCAGGTCACAACTGAGAACTACATGGAAATCATGGAGGTCATCTATGATTATCCCGACGAGTTTGTAGGCAAAACGCTGGAGTTCACCGGCTTTGTCTACAATGACCCCAGCGACCAGAAGAGCCAATTTCTTTTTCGCTTCGGTATTATCCATTGTATCGCCGACTCAGGTGTCTATGGCCTCTTGACGACTGGAAATACCCAGCATTTCGAGAATAATACCTGGATTCATGCCAAGGGAAAAATTACCATGCACTACCATAAAAGTTTGGGGCAAAGCCTGCCAACTCTAGAAGTTGAAAGCTTTGATAAGGTAGAAAAACCGGACAATCCTTACGTTTATCGGGTATTTGAATAAAGAAAACGAGGCTGGCACAATCGTGTCTAAGCCTCATTTTTTGTATTTGAATATGTTTCAAGCAGCGGTCAATTTCTTTCTATTTGTCTCCCTTTTCAGAAACCGAATTTCTGAATACAATCTTTAGAAAAATTGTGATAAAATAGAGACATCATTTAGAAAATAGGTATCAGGATGTCTTCAAAAGTTATTGTAACAATTTTCGGAGCCAGCGGTGACTTGGCTAAAAGAAAACTCTATCCATCCCTCTTCAGGCTCTATAAGTCTGGCAATCTTTCCAAGCATTTTGCAGTCATTGGAACAGCCCGCCGGCCTTGGAGCAAGGAGTATTTTGAGTCTGTCGTTGTCGAAGCAATCGCTGATTTAGCTGACAGTCCAGAGCAAGCCCAAGAGTTTGCCAGCCACTTCTACTATCAAAGCCATGATGTGCAGGATACCGAGCACTACATTGAGCTGCGCAAGCTTCAAAGCCGACTCAATGAGCAGTACCAAGCCGAGCACAATAAACTCTTCTTCCTGTCCATGGCTCCGCAATTTTTCGGTACCATTGCCAAACACCTCAAGTCTGAAAATATCGTAGACGGCAAAGGCTTTGAACGTTTGATTGTCGAAAAACCTTTCGGGACAGACTTGGCAACTGCCAGCCAACTTAACGAAGAACTCTTAGCAGCCTTTGATGAAGAACAGATTTTCCGTATTGACCATTACCTAGGCAAGGAAATGATTCAGAGCATCTTCGCTATCCGCTTTGCCAATCTTCTCTTTGAAAACATCTGGAATCGTGACTACATTGACAATGTCCAGATTACCTTTGCAGAAAAGCTTGGTGTCGAAGAACGCGGCGGTTACTATGACCAGTCCGGTGCTCTACGGGATATGGTGCAGAATCATACCTTGCAACTCCTATCACTCTTAGCTATGGACAAGCCGAAAAGCTTCAGCAAAGAGGACATTCGGGCAGAGAAAGTCAAAGTTTTTGAACGCTTGGTACAGCCCGACAAAGATGACTTAAAACGCTTCTTTATCCGCGGTCAGTATAAGTCAGGCACGGTCAAAGGTAAGAAATACATCTCCTACCGAAGCGAGCCTAATGTTAATCCTGACTCCATGACCGAGACTTTTGCTTCAGGGGCTTTCTTTGTAAATAGCGAGCGTTTCCGTGATGTTCCATTTTTCTTCCGGACTGGTAAACGTCTCACTGAAAAAGGCACTCTTGTCAATATCGTCTTTAAGCAGATGGAGTCCATCTTTGGTGAGGAATTAGCGCCAAATGTTCTGACCATTCATATCCAGCCGACTGAGGGCTTCTCACTCAGCATGAATGGCAAGGAGGTCGGTGAACGCTTCAGCTTAGCTCCTCTCTCTCTGGACTATCGAACAGACGCAACAGCTAGCGGTGCTTCCCCTGATCCTTACGAAAAATTAATCTTTGACGTCCTTAACAATGACTCAACCAACTTCAGCCACTGGGATGAAGTGCGTTCCAGCTGGGAGCTGATTGATCAGATTGAAGAGCTATGGCGTAGCAACGAAGTGCCTCTTCATGAGTATCCTGTCGGTTCTATGGGACCAGATGCTTCCTTTGAACTCCTTAGAGAATTTGGAGCTGACTGGCAATGGTCTCCAAATAAGTAAGATTTTAAAATTTTTAATATAAAAAACCAGTACTCGTACTGGTTTTTTGTTTTATACTAAGCCTTCAAGCAGGCCTTTCATAAAGTTCTCTGAGTTAAACTCACCGATATCATCAATCTTTTCTCCAAAGCCAATCAGCTTCACCGGAATATCCAATTCCTGACGAATGGCTAACACAACCCCGCCTCGAGCAGTCCCATCGATCTTCGTCAGTACAATTCCTGTGACTGGAGTGATTTTAGAAAATTCCTTGGCCTGAACCAGAGCATTCTGACCGGTTGAAGCATCGAGAGCTAGGAAAGTTTCATGCGGTGCTTTTGGATCCACCCGCTTAATAATGCGGCCAATTTTTTCCAGCTCCGCCATGAGGTTGTCCTTATTTTGCAGGCGACCAGCCGTGTCAATCATAAGAACATCAACCTGCTCTGCCTGAGCACGCTCCATACCATCATAAACCACGCTGGCAGGATCGCTCTTCTCAGGTCCCGTTACTACTGGAACATCCACGCGCCGGCCCCATTCAGCCAACTGAGCCACCGCTCCAGCTCGGAATGTATCTGCTGCTACCAACATGACTTTCTTGCCTTGTTGTTTGTACTTATAGGCTAGTTTACCGATAGAGGTGGTCTTACCAACTCCGTTGACCCCAACAAAGAGCATGACAGTCAAACCGTTTTGGAAATTGATTTTTTCATTAAAGCGGCCATCTTTCTCATAAATGTCCACCAATTTTTCAATAATCAGCTGGCGTAGAGCAGCTGGTTTTTTAGCATTTTCCAGACGGGCTTCATAGCGTAGTTCCTCAGTCAGACTGGAAGCTACCTGCACCCCTACATCACTAGTGATGAGCAGCTCTTCCAAGTCTTCGAAGAACTCTTCATCTACTGAGCGGAAATTAGCAAAGAAGGCATTGAGCCGTGCTCCAAATCCTGTCCGAGTCTTCTTTAGGCTGCGGTCATATTTTTCCTGAGTGGATTCCTCTTGAGGAAGTTCAGCATGGTCTTCTGTAGCGGCTGCTTCTGATTCTTCAGCAACATCAGCTGCTTGAACGACCTGTTCTGATTCTGTTAGTGACTCCTCAGCTGTTTCTGGCTCGAACTCATTATTTGAATCGGTTGCCACCTCGTCATAAGAAGATGCTTCATCCGACAGCTTTGCTTGTTCAACAACTTCTTCTACCGTTTCGTCACTGCTCTCAGCATGATGCTCTTCTAGAGTTTCTTCAGTCTGACTTGCTCCTTGAGCCATTTCTTGATTTTCTGCAATAATTTCTCTTTCATGCTCTGGCTCCTTGCTTTCTTCTTGGATGGCTTGAGATGCTGGCTCTTCAACATCAGCCAAACTATCTTTTGTATCCGAAATTTGGTCATCAAGTTGCTGCTTGTCCTGATAGGACTGAACAGCTTCCGCTTCAAGATTTTCTCCTGCTTCTGGAGCAGGTGCTGTTTCTTCTCCAAGGTCATCAATGTTTTCCAATGCTTCCTTGACAACTTCTTCAATCGGCGGTTCTTGCTTTTTTCGGCCGAAAAGGCGGTCAAATAATCCCATCGGCTAATCCTCCTTTAGTACATATTCTTCAATAGCCCAAGCCACTGCATCCTCATCATTGGTCATAGGTGTCACCACATTGGCTGCTTCTTTGACGATGGTTACTGCATTCTGCATGGCCACTCCCAAACCAGCCCACTCAATCATAGACAAATCGTTGGCTTCATCACCACAGGCCATGACCTGACTTCTCTCAATGCCTAAATGGGCAATCAGTTTCTCCAAACCATTAGCCTTATAGACATTTTTAGGGGACCATTCCAGCAGCATTTCTCTAGATTTAAAAATCTCATAGCGCTCAAATAATTCCGGTGAAATTTGCTCAATAGCCGCATCCAGTGGTTCTTGAGCATAAGCAGTGACACATTTATTGTAAGTCTGCTGGCTGGATAAGTCGCTGAAATCAACAGGCTCAAAGGTCAGAGCAGGATTGAACTGAGCATAAAGCGAATCTTGATCGGATTGAATCTGATAGACAAGTCCTTCGCAGATAGCATCAAGCGGGATATGGAGCTTGTCCGCCTCCTCATAAATCCGGGCTACATCATCATAAGAAAAGACTGTTTTATCGAGGATTTCTCCAGTGTTGCGCTGAACAAGACCACCATTAAAAGTAATGGTGTACTCATCCTCTCGACCGTCTGTTCCCAGCTCATGCAGGAAAAAGTCCATGGCCTTAAGAGGGCGTCCAGTAGTCAGAACTACCTTAACTCCCTTGGCCTGAGCTGCTTTTAAAGCCGCTAAATTACGCTCAGAAATCTTCTTGTCTGAAGTCAGGAGAGTTCCATCTAAGTCCAGAGCAATCAGTTTTATATCTGACATTATAATCCCTCCATGTAAGTGATAACCGACTGAGCATCATGGTGGCCGATGACTTCCTTGGCCACTTCTAAAATCTCAGGGCGAGCATTTTCAGTCGCAATCGGATAGCCAGCCACCTGCATCATGTGCAAATCATTGAGATTATCACCAAAAACCATGACTTGAGAAAGATCTATGTCTAGCTTCTTGGCCAGCTCGACAATGGCAACCCCCTTATCCACATGGTCCAGAACGATGTCAATGGACTTGTAGCCAGTTGTCATGGCCTTGACTCCATCGATATTCTCATTGACCCAAGCTTCACCAGCTGCGACTTGGTCCTCAGCAAAATTGGTCGTAAACTTGAAAATATCATCGTCGATATCAGCCAGGCTAGCTACTTTTTGAATGTTTTCATTATAATGAGCACTGAAAGAAAGATAGGTCGGATCCACAGTCTCCAAGACATAGCAGGCACGTTTGCCCGTTAGAAGCAGCTCGTTGACATTGACATAGGGAGATTCCTGCAGCTTATCAAAAACCTTGAGGTAAAAGTCCCGAGGCATGGTTGCTTCATAGAGATCCTCGCCGTGAAATTCCACCAAACTGCCGTTTTCAGCAATAAAAATAATCTCATTGCGCACTTCCTCAAACAGCTTTTCCAGCGACAAGAGGCCGCGCCCGCTGGCTACGGCAAAATACATGCCTTTTTCTTTAAAGCGAGCCAAAACTTGCTTGAGGCGGTCCATATCAAACTGACCTTTACTGTCTAAAAAGGTGCCATCCATATCCGTTGCTACTAATTTTATACTCATGTTACATACTTTCTAAATCTTTTAACTTGACCGAGACAATCTTGGAAACCCCAGACTCCTGCATGGTAACTCCGTAAATAGAGTCTGCAGCTGACATGGTTCCCTTACGGTGAGTGACCACGATGAACTGGCTGTCCTTGTCAAATCGATTGAGATAATCCCCAAAGCGTTTAACATTAGCCTCGTCCAGCGCTGCTTCTACCTCATCCAAGATGACAAAAGGAATGGTCTTAACACGGATGATAGAGAAAAGCAGAGCCAAAGCTGACAAGGCCTTCTCGCCACCGCTCATCAGATTGAGCGACTGGATCTTCTTGCCCGGTGGCTGTACGGAGATTTCTACACCTGCCGTCAGCAAGTCTCCCTCCGTCAATATCAGGTCTGCAGAACCACCGCCAAACATCTGACGGAAAGTCACCTTAAAGCTTTCACGAATGGCTTCAAAGGTTGATTTAAAGCGTTCCTTAACTTCGTCATTCATCTCTTCAATCGTCTCTAAGAGCAGATTTTTAGCTGATAGGACGTCGTCTCGTTGCTCGTTGAGGAAGTTCAAACGGTTGCTGACTTCTTCAAACTGCTCAACTGCTTCCAGATTGACCGGACCTAAAGCTCGAATGGCTTTTTCCAAATCCTTAACCTGGCTTTCAGCAGCTGGCAAACTTTCTAACGGACGAGCCTGGCTGCTCGCTTCTTCGAAGCTCATCTGATAGTCATCTGTCAGATTGCTTGCCAGACGGCGCATGACATCCATGAGCTTATCCTTTTCTGCCTCTGCCTTGGCTTGCCGGCGAATCAATTCTTCATTTTGATGGCGGGCTTGCTCCAAACGACTGGCAATATCGTCAGACTGACCTTCTAAATCTTCAAGCTCAAATTTCAGACGAATCAGTCTTTGATCCAGCTCACTCTTTTCTTGCTTGGCGGTCTCTAATTGACCTTCCAGAATCGTAATATCCACCTTTTGCAAGCTGGACTGCTCCTTTTGCTCCATCAAAAGTTCCAAGGTCGACTGCTCTTTTGCAAGGCTGGCTTTTTCCTCGGACAGACGTTCCAAGTCATTCTTTTCAAAGCGTTGGTTGGAGGTCAGTTCTGTCCGCTGGAGCTTGAGTTCTGCTAGGCGAGAGGAAAGCTTGTCGAAACGAGCCTGAACAGCATCTTTGTTTGACTTAACCTGCTCTATTTCTGCAGTGATGTCCGTTTTTTCTTGCTCAACCTCGGTCAAGCGGGTCTGCAGTCGGTCTTTCTCTTCTGAAATATCCAAAGCAGATTGATCAGCCAACTCCTGTTCTTGTAGATTTTTCAGACTTGTGAGCTCTTCTACGCGCTTGGCTAACTGTTCATAGGCTAGATTAGCCTTTTGCTCAGCCAAGCGAGCCTGCTCACCGTCTGTCTTGATTTGTTCCAATACCTGCTTAGCCTGACTTAGCTGGTTTTGCAGAATTTGCACTGCTTCTTCCTGCTCTTTCAAGCTGACATTTTTCTGCTTAATCTCCTCAAGCAAAGCATCTAGCTCCGGCTTGATAAAGATAGTATTGTTATTGCGGTTGGCACCACCGGCATAGGAACCGCCAGTCCGAAGCTCTGTTCCATCCAAAGTCACCATACGAACCTGATAGCGCACTTGATGAGCCGCTGCTCGGGCATGCTCCACTGTATCAAAAATAGCGGTCGTTCCCAGCAGATTTTGAAAAATACTGTCTAACGATGGGTCATAACTGACTAGAGAAGAGGCTAGTCCCAGAAAACCAGCACTTTTTTCAATCGTAGCACGGTTATGGTCAGGCAGCTGACGCGGCTTGATGGTTGTTAAAGGTAGGAATGTTGCTCGGCCAGCCCGATTTTTCTTCAGAAATTCGATAGCCCGAGTCGCTGCCGCCTCATCTTCCACGATGATATTCTGACTGCTGGCTCCCAGCGCAATTTCCAGCGCTGTCTGATAGTGGGGATCGAAGCTAAGCTTTTCGCTAACAGCTCCAACAATGCCACCTAGACGGCCAGCCTCCTGCAGCACACTCTTAACCCCAGCATAGAAATTGCTGTGATTTTTAAGAATGGCCTCCAAGCTATTGGAACGTGCTTGCTTGTTTTTGAGGTCGTCCAAAAGCTCAAACATCTTAGTCTGCTGATGCTTATAATCAGCCTCTAGCTTCTCTACTAACTGGATCTGACTTTGGTAGTCTACTAGTAGATTCTTGAGGGCTTGGCGAGCAATTTCCAACTCCTCCAAACCAGCTTGCTCCTGCGCCTGACTAGCCTTCAAATCAGCCTGCAGCTTAGCATAGTCTGCCTTCTTGCTCTCAGCTAGTTTAAGCTCGCTAGCCAGCTGGCTCTCCAGAGAAGTCAAGTCATTAGAAAGATTTGCCTCTTCCTGCATGAGCTTGACATACTGCTCACGCAGATGTTCAATCAGCTGGTCTGGATCATCTGAGAAGTCTGCTAATTCTGCTTCCAAAGCAGAGATAGACTGCTCATTGTCACTCAGTTTGGCAGCTATTTGGCTCAATTCAGCCTGCTTGTCCTCTATGTTGCTTTCTATCTGAGCCAGTTTTTCTGACAAAGTGGCCAAACGCTCTTCATTTTCCCGGCGGCTCGTCGCTGCCTGGCTGGACTCCAACTTAGAAAGGTCAATCTGCCGCTCCAAATCACTGATTAAGCGGGTCAATTCCAGCAAACTAGCTTGATCATCAGACAAAGTTTGATTGAGCTCATGGCGCTTGGCCTTCAAGGTTTGGTTTTCAACTTCCAGCTCATCGCGCTTGCTGTAGTAGGCTGCCAGCTCCTGCTGGATATTCCTTAAATCTTCTTCAGCCTGAGTCAACTTTTCCTTGTTAGCTGTCAGCTGAGCGACCAAAACATCCAAGTAAAGCTCTCGGCGCTGGCCATCCAGACTCAAGAAGCGCTTAGCAGTTTCAGCCTGCTTCTCCAAGGGCTTAACCTGGCTCTCCAGCTCGTAGATAATGTCTTCCAGTCGATCCAGATTATCCTGAGTTTGACTAAGCTTGCTTTCCGTTTCCTTACGACGTGTCTTATACTTAAGCACTCCAGCAGCTTCTTCAAAGATTGCCCGACGTTCCTCTGGCTTGCTGTTGAAGATTTCCTCAACCTTCCCTTGGGAAATGATGGAGAAGGAATCTCGTCCCAGTCCAGTATCCATGAAGAGATCATGGACATCGCGCAGACGGACTTTTTTGCCGTCAATCTTATACTCACTGTCACCGCTGCGGTAAATGTGACGCTCCACCCGAATCTCATTGGCAGCATCCTTGATAAATTGGTCGCTGTTGTCCAGAACCACTACCACTGATGCGTAATTAAGGGGCTTGCGGGTTTCTGTTCCCGCAAAAATCACATCGGGCATCTTGCCGCCCCGCAGACTTTTCACACTGGACTCTCCCAAGGCCCAGCGCAGGCTCTCCGTAATATTGGACTTGCCGGAACCGTTTGGCCCAACAACCGCAGTCACTCCCTGATCAAAGACAACTTTAGTCTTATCAGCAAATGACTTGAAGCCCTGAATTTCAATTTCCTTTAAAAACATGAAGAACTTTCCTTTTCAAATGCGTTTTTAGCAGCTTCCTGCTCGGCCAGCTTTTTAGAACGCCCCTGGCCTTGACCGGACTTGCGGCCATTGATAAGAACAGCCACCTCGAAATTTTTGGCATGAGCCGGCCCTGTCTCGGAGACGACCTGATAGGTAATTTCCACATCACCATTAATCTGCAGCAACTCCTGCAGCTTGGTCTTATAGTCCGTCACCCGCTCAAAATCTCCCGCTTCCACCTTAGGAATCATGACTTGATAGAGAAAGCTTTTGACTGCTTCCACACCCTTATCTAAGAGCAAGGCACCTAAAAAGGCCTCAAACAAATCTCCTAAAATCGTATCACGATTCCGGCCGCCAGACTTCTCCTCTCCGCGTCCCAGCTTGATAAATTGATCAAACTGACAATCACGGGCAAAGCCTGCCAGGCTCTCCTCCCGAACAATCATGGAGCGCAGCTTGGACAAGTCGCCCTCTGGTCTCTTAGGATACTTGGTATAAAGATACTCCGAAATAATCAGTTGCAGAACAGCGTCTCCTAAAAATTCCAAGCGTTCATTGTGTGAAATTTTTAAGAGGCGGTGCTCATTGGCATAGCTCGTATGGGTAAAAGCTGTTTCCAACAAGGTCTCATCAGAGAAAACCAAGTCAAACTGCTCCAGCAATGCTTTTTTCAAATTTTCCATTACTATTTTACATCATGCTGACTTCAGTCAGATAAGCAGCATGATACCTTTTCCTTTCCAAAGATATACAGTCTCTATTATAACAAAAAACAGGCGCAAACGCACCTGCTGACAGTGATTTCTATTCCTTATCCGGAATTACTTTAAACAAATAATAGGTGATAAAAATGGTCAGACCCAACAGACCAATCTTGACCCAAATAATAGGCGCTAGAAAAATGGAAATGCCCATCAAGATATAGATGGAAACGATGATCTTTTTCTTACGCTCCTTGGCAATCGTTCCTGTCTCTCGAAAATCTGCCACATAGGTCTGATACATCTTTGTATGATAGAGCCAATTCTCAAAACGCTTTGAACTGCGCGAAAAGCAGGCAATGGACAATAGAAGAAATGGTGTCGTAGGCAGGAGAGGCAGAAAAATCCCCAAAACTCCTAACCCTAAAGATAAGAGACCTACCACAAAGTAAATTGGTCGCATACAAGCTCCTTTGCAAAATAAAACCGTTACTTTTTAAATATATAATGGATACCGCACTAGAGCAAGAAAACCAAACCTTTCGGTCTGGCGTTTAAATACTCGTCAAAGGCGTTGCGGTATCAGGCGAGGTATCATAGACTTGGAAGTCGTGACCGACTGCCATATCAGCTTGAGCCAGTTGATTGACCATGGTCATGTGAGCCAATTCCTTGATATTATTTTCTTTACTGAGATGTCCCAGATATATTCGCTTGGTGCGATTGCCCAGAGTCCGAATCATGGTCTCTGCTCCGTCCTCGTTGGACAAGTGGCCCATATCCGACAGAATCCGCTGCTTAAGACTCCAAGGATAGGCACCACTGCGAAGAATTTCAATATCATGGTTGCTCTCAATCAGATAGCCGTCGGCATTTTCGATAATCCCAGCCATCCGGTCACTGACATAGCCCGTATCCGTCAGCATGACAAAGCTTTTGTCATCTTTCATGAAGCGGTAAAACTGTGGACAGACTGCGTCATGACTGACACCAAAGCTCTCCACATCCAAGTCTCCAAAGGTCTTGGTCTTGCCCAATTCAAAGATATGCTTTTGACTAACATCCAGCTTGCCCAAGTCCTTTTCCATAGCCTTCCAAGTAGCCTCATTAGCATAAATATCCAGATGATACTTGCGGGCCAACACTCCAACGCCATGAATGTGGTCCTTGTGCTCATGAGTCACTAAAATAGCATCCAAATCCTCAGGCTTGCGGCCAATTTCGCCCAGCAAGCTCGTAATTTTCTTGCCTGATAAGCCAGCGTCAACCAGAATCCGCTTTTGGTCTGTTTCCAGATAGAAACAATTACCGCTTGATCCTGACGCCAGAATACTGTATTGAAATCCTTTAGTCATGTTTACTTTCTATATATCTTCATTATCCCAGTCGTCATCCCGGACGCCATCATTCTCATAAGGCAAGACAATGGTAAAGGTCGAGCCCACACCATACTCACTCTTAGCCCAGATAAAGCCCTGATGCTGCTTGATAATTTCCTTGGCAATAGCCAGCCCCAGACCCGTTCCGCCCTGTGCGCGGCTGCGTGCCTTGTCCACTCGATAAAAGCGATCAAAAATCTTAGGCAAGTCCTGCTTGGGAATTCCTAGTCCCTCGTCTGCAATAGAGAGAATCAACTGCTCATCCGTTGTCTTGATGGAAACAGTAATGGTTCCACCATCCGGCGAATACTTGATGGCATTGTTCATGATATTATCAATGACCTGGGTCAGCTTATCTGTATCAATCTCTACCCAGATCGGTGTTATAGGATAATCACGGATAATCTCATATTTCTTAGTTTCGTCTTGATTTTTTATCTTGTCAAAGCGATTGAGGATAAAGGTAATAAAGGCCGTGAAGTTCGTCAACTCCACTTCCAGATGGCTGGTCTCATTATCAATACGGGACAGACTAAGCAAGTCCGTCACCATCCGCATCATGCGGTTGGTTTCATTGAGCGATACCTTGACAAAGTCCGGTGCTACTGGCTCAGACAAAGCTCCCTCATCCAGGGCTTCCAGATAGGACTTAACACTGGTCAGCGGAGTCCGCAACTCATGGCTGACGTTGGAGACAAAGAGGCGACGCTCCCGCTCTTCCTTATCCTGCTCTGTCGTATCATGCAAGACAGCTACCAAACCAGAAATAAAGCCCGACTCCCGCCTTACCAAGGCAAAGCGAACCCGCAAACTCAAGTACTCACCATTTTCATCCTGAGAATCAATCGTCAGCTCAGGAACATTGGTAATCAGGTCCCGCAAATCATACTCGTCTGAAATCGAAAGCAGATCCAAAATACTCATATTTTGGACCTCATCTCTCTTAACTCCCAACTGCTTGGTTGCCATATCGTTGATAGTGATAATCTGCCCCCGGCGGTTAGTCGCAAGCACGCCATCTGTCATATAGGACAGGATACTGGAAAGGCGTTTTGTTTCTTGCTCAAGGTTTTCATGTGTCAGTCGAATGACCTCTGAAAGATCATTGATACTGTTGGTCATATCTGTGATTTCTGGACTCCCTTGCATGTCCAGCACTTCAGAATAGTCACCTGCAATCAAATCTTTAACCTTTTGATTAAGCTGTACAAGCTTTTGATTATCCCGGCGATTTTCCAATAAAAGCAAGGCAACAACTACAATGAAGCCGATAATAATGATTGCAAAGACAAAATCCGCAGAAATCACAAATTGTTTAATTGCTTCAATCATTATTTCTCATATAATAGCCAACTCCGCGGCGAGTCAAGATATACTCAGGTCGGCTTGGCGTATCTTCAATCTTTTCACGCAGGCGGCGAATGGTCACATCCACTGTACGGACATCGCCAAAATAGTCATAGCCCCATACTGTTTCCAGCAAGTGCTCACGTGTCATCACCTGACCGATATGTGTCGCCAAATGGTGAAGAAGTTCAAACTCGCGGTGAGTCAACTCCAGCTCCTTGCCATGCTTCTTAGCAACAAAAGCATCTGGCAAAATCTGCAGTTCCCCAATGGTCAGCTCGTTCGGGCCACTTTCTTCTACTTGGTTTTCCACAACAAGGTCTGCCCGACGAAGAAGTGCCTTGACACGCGCCTGCAGCTCACGATTTGAGAAAGGCTTAGTCACATAGTCATCTGCACCGATTTCAAGGCCGATAACCTTGTCAAACTCACTGTCCTTAGCAGACAATACAATAATCGGAACATTGCTGGTCTTACGAATAGTCCGAGCCACTTCCAATCCATCCACTTCTGGCAGCATCAAGTCCAAAATCAAGATATCTGGCTGTTCTGCTTCAAACATTTCCAAGGCTTCCTTACCATCAAAAGCAGTCAAAACCTCATAGCCTTCCTTGGCCATATTAAACTTAATAATATCTGAGATTGGCTTCTCATCATCTACAACTAATATTTTCTTCATATGTTCACCTTAACATAAGATTGGGATTGAATCAACTCCATGATAGAAAAGTTGTGACATAGTCAGCTAAGTCGTCCTGCATCAACACGTGCAAAAGGCAATCTAGTTTGCCTAGCTAGACTCCCAATCCAATTTTATTTATTTATCTAGTCTTATTATACCAAAGTTTTCTTAAAAAACACTAATTCAAGCCATTTTTATTCCACATTTGTAGAAAATGGACAATTCTCATCTAAAAAATTTTTTTCCTAAATGGAAATACTCATTTTTATTCAATTTGACAGTTTATTTATTCTATGGTAAAATCTATGTCATATTATCTAACACAAAGGAGAAAGATATGGCTTTAGTTGAATTTAAAAATGTCGAAAAGTATTACGGAGACTACCATGCTCTGCGCAATATCAATCTCAGTTTTGAAAAAGGGCAAGTAGTTGTACTGCTGGGACCATCCGGCTCAGGAAAATCTACTCTTATCCGTACAATCAACGCTTTAGAAGACATTGACCAGGGAAGCTTAATTGTCAATGGCCACGAGGTCACGAACACTGCTGCCAAAGATTTGGTCAACTTACGCAAAGAAGTCGGAATGGTCTTTCAACATTTTAATCTTTACCCCCACAAAACGGTGTTAGAAAATGTTACCTTGGCGCCTATTAAAGTTCTAGGAATGGATAAACAAGAAGCTAACAAAATCGCTCAAAAATATCTAGAATTTGTCAACATGTGGGACAAGAAAGACTCTTACCCAGGCATGTTATCCGGTGGACAAAAGCAAAGGATTGCCATTGCCCGCGGTTTAGCCATGCATCCTGAGCTCCTGCTCTTTGATGAACCGACTTCTGCCCTTGACCCTGAGACAATCGGGGATGTTCTGGCTGTTATGCAAAAACTAGCCAAAGACGGCATGAATATGATTGTGGTCACACACGAGATGGGATTTGCCCGTGAGGTAGCTGACCGCATTATCTTCATGGCAGACGGCGAGGTGCTAGTAGATACTACTGATGTTGATGCTTTCTTTGACAATCCTACCGAACCTCGTGCTAAGCAGTTTCTCAGTAAAATTATCAACCATGAGAGTGATAATGTGCTTTCTTAAAAAGGAGAAGACCTATGAAACTACAAAAAATACTCATTATCCTACTCTTACTCCTTCTGACTCTTGGCTTAATCAATGCCGCTCCCGCACAAGCCGATTCCAGTACCAGCCAACAGGTCAAGGCCATCCAGAAACGCGGAGTCCTCAATGTCGGTGTCAAGCAGGATGTACCTAACTTTGGTTACCTCAATCCTGATAGCAATACTTACAGCGGCTTAGAAATCGATATTGCAAAGAAGATTGCTAAGGAACTAGGCGTCAAAATCAACTACGTCCCAGTTACTGCACAAACCCGCGGACCACTTCTGGACAACGGACAAGTTGACATGGTCATTGCGACCTTTACCATCACAGATGAGCGTAAGGAAATCTATAATTTCACAACCCCTTACTACACTGATGCTTCTGGTTTTCTAGTTAATAAATCCAGCAAAATTACAGACGTTAAGGACTTGAATAATAAGACTATCGGCGTCGTCCAGGGCTCTATTACTCAAACCTTACTGGAAGAAATCGCCCAAGAGAAAAAACTCAACTTCAAATATGTGGAGTTAGGCTCTTACCCTGAACTTGCTGTTTCCTTGCGAGCTCACCGTATTGATGCCATTTCTGTTGACAAGTCTATCCTGACTGGCTATGTAAGCTCCAAGTCAAACATTCTGGATTACAGCTTCAAAAAAGCCGATTATGGTGTAGTAACAAAAAAATCCAATACTCAATTGAATGACTATGTAGATAGCCTAATTTCTAAATGGAAGGAAGACGGCAGTCTGCAGAAACTTTATGACAAATATAATTTAAAACCATCTGCTTCAACAGATGATTAGAAAGGAGACCCTATGAGTTTTAGTATTTCTTCTTGGCAGGCCTACTTTGCGGACTTTGGCAAGTTTTTCCAAGGATTCCTCTTTACCTTAGCTATTTCTATCGGTGCCCTGACCTTGGCTCTTCTACTAGGGATTTTCTTTGGAGCTATCAGCACAGGTAAGCATAAAGTTCTACGTGGTCTAGCTCGTGTTTTTGTTGAGTTTTATCAGAACACACCACTCTTAGTGCAATTTGTAATTGTCTTTTACGGTCTTCCGCTAGTCAGCAATTACACCATCATGCCCTCAATCTATTGGACTGCGGTTCTCTGTGTGGGACTGTACCACGGTGCTTATATCGCCGAAGTTATCCGATCAGGTATCCAGTCCATTCCTCGCGGGCAGACAGAAGCTGCACTATCTCAGGGCTTTACCTATGTCGAAACCATGCGATACATCATCCTGCCTCAAGCTTTTCGGATTATCCTGCCACCGCTAATCAATCAGGTCGTCAATCTGATAAAAAATACATCTACCGTCGCTATTATCTCTGGTATGGATCTGATGTTCGTGACCAAGTCCTGGTCTGCTCTGAACTCCAACTACATCCCAGCCTTTGCCGGAGCTGCTCTGCTCTACTTCCTCCTTTGCTTCCCAATCGCTAGCTGGGGACGTAAGGTAGAGGAAGCCAATAAACAAGCTTATAGCATCTAAGGAGGTATCTATGGAAAATATTTTAAAAGTCTTAACCGCAAACAACCTCCTCTTTATCCTTAAGGGGCTCTGGCTGACACTCCAAATTTCTTTCATTTCCATTGTCCTATCCACGATTTTTGGAACTATTCTAGCAGTAATGAGAAACGGAAAAAATAAACTGCTCAAGCTAATTGCCAGCATTTATATCGAATTTGTCCGTAATGTACCCAATCTGCTCTGGATTTTCACCATCTTTTTAGTCTTTCAGATTAAGTCAACGCCAGCCGGTATCATCAGCTTCACTGTCTTTACTTCTGCTGCTTTGGCAGAAATTATCCGGGGCGGTCTCAATGCCATTGACCCAGGTCAGACTGAAGCTGGCTTATCTCAAGGATTTACTCAGTTTCAGATTTTGCGTTATATCATCCTACCTCAGGCTATTCGGAAAATGCTGCCAGCCATCATTTCTCAGTTTGTAACAGTGATTAAGGATACCAGCCTGCTCTATTCTGTTATTGCGCTCCAAGAACTCTTTGGTTCTGCTCAAATTCTAATGGGACGCTATTTTGAAGCTGAACAGGTCTTCGCGCTCTACCTACTAGTAGCAGCCATCTATTTCCTGATTAACTTCGCCATTTCCAGCTTCTCGCGCAAGCTATCCCAACGCTGGGCTCAAGCTGCAGAATAGATAGCTCAAATAAAGATCTACTGTGCAAAAGTTGAGTTTACTAACTCAGCTTTTTTATTTTTAATATTTGTGTTAGAATAATATCAAAGGATAGACAAGGAGAACAATATGAAAAAACTAACATGGCTTTTCATCACTTTCTTAACAGCAATCTTTCTCAGCGCCTGCAGTCAGCACACTAGCTTCCAGGGAAAATGGAAGGCTCAGAAAGCAAACGGAGAGGACATTGACATTGTCTTCAATGACAAAACAGGCAAACTAGGCGATAAAGAATTTCACTATAAGATAGATAAGTCAGGCTATCAAGATAATACCAAATATTACAGTATCACTGTCAGCGATACCTATCACTACACCATCCTTTTCCCAGATGATGATATGAAAATAGCTACTCTTCTAGAACCTGATGACCCTTCAAGTGACCCTCTCTATGGGGAAATGCTCTATGCCATGAACCGAAATGAATATCCTGATTTTGATGATTATGTGGATAAATACTTGAATTAAAACTAGAAAGACCACTGATGTAGTCAGCGGCCTTTTTATTATTCTTTTTTAAATAGTTTGTCAGCTAGAAAAACGGCATTTAGTACCCTAGGAAATCCAACGTAAGGGATGCACTGCAAAAAGCATTCTATAATCTTTTCGGGGTTTAAGCCAACATTTAAAGCCGCTTGAATATGTACTTCCAGCTGTGCTTCACAACCTCCCTGTGTCAAAAGGCTAGAAAGAGTGACGATTTCTCGTTCCTGTAGATTCAGTCCCTCACGACTATAGATATCGCCAAAAGCAAATTCTACAATATAGTCTCCTAAATCGGGAGCTATTTCTTTCAGAGAGGAAATGACCTTCTCACCGCCCTCACCATCAATCTGATTGAGCCTTTCCAATCCACGTTCAAATCGTTTGTTTTTCATTTGCATTTACCTCCTTAAATGATTACAATGTCATTATAAATCTTAGACCATACTCTAAGTCAAGAAATCACAGGAGGTTTTTTATGAAAATCGGTCTATTTGCCCAAAAAGTGAATTTATCAACACATACACTCCGATATTATGAGAAACGAGGATTGATTAAAGTTGGTAGAGATCAAAGCGGTCAGCGTTTCTATGACGAGAACGATCTTGCTTGGGTTCAGTTTATTCAGCGTTTAAAAGATACGGGTATGCATTTGCAAGATATTCAGAGATATGCTGACTTGCGCTACCGGGGTGATGGCAGCCTAAAAGAACGTTTAGAAATGCTGCAGAAGCATCGCAGTTTTGTTCAAGAACAAATTAAAAATTGGCAAATGTCACTAAAAAAATTAGATAATAAAATTGAATGGTATCAAGCAGAAATCAGGAATCTTCCTAAATAATCTATAAACGAAACCCGGGCTAATTGCTCGGGTTTAATTGTTTTCTAATGAGTTCTACTTTTCAACGCGTGATTTGTTGGCAATGTCTGCTAAGATCTGCTCTACAAATTCGTCTACTGGTATTGTATGTGTTTCTTTTTGACCGTAGCGGCGGACATTGACAGTCCCGTCTTCGACTTCCTTGTCACCAACGATGAGCTGATAAGGAATCTTGCTAGTTTGTGAGGCACGAATCTTGTATTGCATTTTTTCATTACGCTCATCCACATCAGCACGGACACCCTTGTCACGCAGCTTCTTAGCCACTTGCCAAGCATAGTCAATATGGGCTTCGTTAGAAACAGGAATTAAGGTCACTTGATGCGGAGCCAGCCAGGTCGGGAAGGCACCCTTGTAATTTTCAATCAAGATGGCTGTGAAGCGCTCCATGGTTGAGATAACTCCACGGTGAATCATAACTGGGCGATGCTCTTCACCGTCAGCTCCGACATATTTGAGGTCAAAACGCTCTGGCAAGAGGAAGTCCAGCTGGATAGTTGACAGAGTTTCCTCATTTCCAAGGGCTGTTTTAACCTGGATATCGAGTTTAGGGCCGTAAAAGGCTGCTTCTCCTTCTGCTTCAAAGTAGTCCACACCCATTTCGTCCAAGGCTGCTCGCAGCATGGTTTGGGCATTTTCCCACATCTCATCGTTATCAAAATACTTATGCGTATCCTGAGGATCACGAAGAGACAGACGGAAACGATATTCTGTCAAGTTGAAGTCAGCGTAAACGTCGATAATCAACTGCAGCGCACGCTGGAATTCTTCCTGAATCTGTTCTGGCGTTACAAACAAGTGGCCATCGTTCAAGGACATTTCACGCACCCGCTGCAAACCAGTCAGGGCACCAGATTTCTCATAACGATGCATCATGCCAATCTCAGCGATACGGATTGGCAACTCGCGGTAAGAGTGAACATGGTGTTTGTAGACTTGGATGTGGTGAGGGCAGTTCATGGGACGCAGAACAAACTCTTCTCCATCACCCATATCCATGGTTGGGAACATATCCTCTTGGTAGTGCTCCCAGTGGCCAGAAGTCTTATAAAGCTCCACAGAAGCCAAAGGCGGAGTGTAGACGTGTTGGTAGCCGGAAGCCAACTCTTTGTCAACGATGTAGCGCTCCAACTCGCGACGAACCGTCGCACCGTTTGGTAGCCAGAATGGCAAACCTTGACCCACTTCTTGAGAAATCATGAAGAGATCCAGCTCTTTACCTAACTTACGGTGGTCGCGTTCTTTAGCTTCTTCCCGCATTTGCAGATATTTCTTCAGGTCTTTCTTGTCAAACCAAGCAGTACCATAAACCCGCTGCATCATAGCATTGTCGCTGTTCCCGCGCCAGTATGCACCGGCCACGTTCAAGAGGTGGAAGATCTGGATTCGACCTGTAGATGGAACGTGAGGCCCACGGCAGAGATCCACATATTCACCCTGACGGTAGATGGTCAAACCACCCTCATCTTCTGAATGCTCTTCAATCAATTCCAACTTGTAAGGATCGTTTTTGAAAATTTCACGCGCCTCATCCTTGGTCACTTCCTCACGGATGGATGGGAAGTTTTCTTTGACGATTTTCTTCATTTCCTCTTCGATACGAGGCAGATCTTCGTTCGAAATTTGCCCTGCTTCATTATCTGTATCGTAGTAGAAACCATCCTGAATGGCGGGACCAACGCCCAAGTGAATATCTGGGAAAAGACGGCGAGCTGCCTGCGCAAACAGGTGGGCTGCTGAGTGACGCAAGATATCTAAAGCATCTTCGTGGTCAGGTGTCACGATTTCAATGGCACCATCTTCAGTGATGGCACGAGTCGTATCAATCAATTTGCCGTTGAATTTACCAGCCAAGGCTTTTTTAGCTAGGGAATTGCTGATAGATTGAGCAATTTCAAAAGTTGTAACGCCAGATTCGAATTCACACACAGCGCCATCTGGGAAAGTAATCTTAATCATGAGTATTCTCCTTTAATATCTATTCTATTTATATTGGACAATTTAAAGATTCGAGCAATCTCTTCCGCAGTCTGCTTTTCTGATTGACGACCATCTGTCATGAGACTAGAATAACCTAATTTCATCGCTTCCTTACGGACCATTTGAGCAAAAAGAATGTCTCGCTGCATCCAGTTTTCAAAAGCTTGCTCAGGATTGGTTGTTCCCTCTAAGACATAAGGAACCCATTCTCTCTGTCTATAATGCTTTTTCTGAAAATCAGCTGTCGGAGTCAAGCATAGATAGGAAGACGATGGCCATTCAAGCTCCTTTACCAAGTGAGGCAAAAGTCCTGCCCCCTCCACCAAGAGAGGTCTATCTTGATTTTTTATCAAGTAAGATTTTACATAAGGAAAAATCTCTTCATAAAAGCGCCATTCTTCATCTGCCATCTCTTCTGGATTTCTCATCCAGATTTGTTCCGGATTTCTGTCCTGTCTAAGAAGGCAAATCGGCTGTGAGTCTGCACTTGCTTGACTCATCATCTCGTCTACCAAATCATCCAGTTTGATATGAAGCAGCTGATACTGTCTAGCAAGAAGTGAAGCAATTGTTGACTTCCCACTACAAGGTGATCCGCCAATCATATAAAGCACCATTCTCCCTCCTTCTGACAAAAGAAAAACGACATCCTCGAAAGGACGTCGCAACGTGGTTCCACCTTCATTTATGCAAGCCAAAAGACTTACACCTCGAATCGGCTCTAACGTAGCCACCGTTTTATGTTTGCATAAAAGCTGATAGAGTAGTCCCAACTGCATCCTCTACGCGATTTCCAGCTCCACGCGCTCTCTATAAGATTTCCTGCAGGTGATTTGTCTCTAGAAAACATTATAACACGATTGGAGAAATTTGCAAGAGCTATTGAACATCAAAACCAGAAAAACGATTTAGAGCCTCTTGACTCAAAGTGGCAGCTTGACGTTTTTTACGGTATTGCTCTGCCAACAGCATTCCTCCCAAAGAAAGGAATAACAAGACATGAATATCCCTAGCATTATAAAGCGTGGAAGTGATTGGATTATAAATCTTGTCTCCTGAGTAAAAAAGTCCGTCAAAAAAGTTTTTGAATAGATAATAATACTGAACCCCTGGAATCAAAAGAAGAAAGGGCAGTGAAAAACCTTGCATCCGAGTATTTATATAAACAATCACTGCACCAATCAAAGGAAGCAGCACAGCATAATAAAATAAATTAAGATTAGAAAGCCAGTTCAAATCGCTTCCCATACTTTCTGTATTATTTATAAAATATTGCCAAATTTGTTCCCAAATCAAGCCCGAACCAACGACAATGCCATAGAACAAAAGCAACAAAGGCAGCTGTTTGAGATATTTTTTCATAAGATTTCTCCTCTATTTCTAAATAAAACCTTGCATAAATAGCTATTGCCGCAATGATGCAAGGCATGTTTCTATTCTAATAATTTAGTAATATTCCTGATTTTTTTCACTTGCTTACTCGAAGCTTTGAGGATACGAACAGAGCCATTGATGGGTAGAGAGATGACCTTGCCAGGCAGATAGGCCACTGTCTTGGCCAGACGCTTGGCAGCACTTTCCTCTGGGCTAAGCTCGTTGTGGAAGTCCTTGGAAATAGTTAAATCCAGATAAAACTCATAGACTCTGCGACCAAAATTCTCCGCTGAAATTTCGTAGAGCTTGTCTGCTAACTTCTGTTCATCCATATCAGGTGTCGCAATAATTGCCTCTAAAATAGCGCCTGATAAATCACGCTCTTGGTAATAAAGGGTTCCAAAAATTTTGTCACTGATAACATTATCCAGATAAGGATTGCCATGAGCAATAATCGGCGTACCGCTGGCTAAGCTTTCCAGATAAGTCAGACCTTGAGTCTCACTGGTTGAGGCAGAGATAAAGAAATCCGCAGCTTTATAGTAAAGGGCCGTATCACTAGGAGCAATCATCCCCGTAAAAATGACAGCTTCTTCAATCTGAAGCTTGGCAACCAGTTCTTTCAAGTCTTCCGCATAGGGACCATCGCCGACAATGACTAGCTTGACTTTGTCATTTTCTTCAAGGACAGCAGGCATCGCCTCAACGATAGCCTGGATATTCTTTTCATAAGAAATACGGGACAGACTGAGCAGCATAATCTCATCTTCAGCCAGTCCTAGCTTGAAACGGAGTTTCTTGATATCCTCACGCGAAATTTCCGGCCGCTCAAACTTCGCCAACTCAATCCCTGTCGGAATCACCCGTTTTTCTGCTTCGATTTTATAATCAACCAAAAGGTCATAAACAATCTCGCTAGGGCAGATAACCCCATCCAAGTCACTCATAAAACCACGGACGATATATTTGACCATGCTAGGACGGATGACCATCCCCTTGGCAATATAGTGCACATAATCTTCATACTGGGTATGGTAGGTATGTACTACCGGAATCCGCAGCTCTTTGGCAATCCAAATCCCCAGCAGCCCTAGTGAAAACTCAGTCTGGGTATGGATAATGTCCAGCTGGTACTGACGGGCAATTTCTAAGGCATGAGAAAATCCTCGATAAGCCACTCTTCGATCCTTAAAGGCAAAGAAAGGTACGCTGGGAATCCGAATAATTTGCCAATCCTCATAACGATTGACATCCTTGTCCGTCGTCGTAAAAATAAATACCGTGTGACCTAATTTTTCCAGCTCCGTCTTCAAAGTCCGAATGCTGGTAGCAACCCCAGAAACCTGAGGAAAATAGGTATCTGTAAAAAGACCAATACGCATCTTACATCTCCAAAACTGTTTGATAAGCCTTGACTAACTGATCTGCAACATCGTCAATAGACCGGCTTTTAGCCACCTGATAGCCTGCTTCGCGCTTGTCCACCTTTTTATCTAAGACATTTCTCAGAGACCGGACAAACTCATCTACATTATGACAGAGCTCGGCTGAACGCTCATCCACCCAGCCATGATAAACCGGGATATCACGCAGAACAACATTCTGCTCACTGGCCAAGGCTTCCAGGACAACAATTCCTTCAGTTTCCTCATAGGACGGGAAAAAGAAGGCATCTGCTCCAGACATGGCTCCCTGAAATACCGCTCCCTTAAAATAGCCGGGAAATTCAACATTATCAGGATGGTCAAAAAGAACCAGCCGGCGAATCTTGCGCGGAATCAACCAGAGATTGATAGAGCCCAGCCAGATAAAGCGCACATCAGGCATCCTGCGGGCAACCTCTACAAAATCCTCAATCCCCTTGCGGCGGAAATAAAGTCCAGCACAGACGACCACCTTCTGCCCTTCTTCAATCTTAAAATACTTTTTAAAAACTTCTTCCTTGCGAGCATCTTTCTTATACTTAGGCAGGTCAATACCGTTTGACACAGCCACCATAGGCGTAGTGACCCCATAAGACTGGATAAGCTGCTTGGAATACTCCGATGGCGTGATAATGAAATCCGCCTTTTTATACATATGCGTCAGATATTTACCAAAGAGCGGAGCAAAAAGATTGGAACCAATAAAGGAATTTTCAAAGTCCTCCTTAGTTGAATGCCCATGCATAATCACTTTTTTATTGCCCCTCTTGGCAGCATGAAGGAGAAGCAAGCTACGGGGGCCATAGGTATTGATGTGGACCACATCATAATCTCCTAAAACGTCCGTCGTATAAGGAATCCCAGCCAAATCCAAGGCATGCATCTGATGCTGTAGGGCTCGGCCGATTCCTGATTTCTCCAAAACGGACTTTCCTTCAAGATACAGTAATACTTTCATACTTCCTATTATACCGAAAATCAAATAAAAAGGAAAACCACAAGGGCAAATGAGGTAAAAAATCCATCCAAAGCCTGATAGCATATAGAAAACTGCTCTAACTGAATGGAAACAAAAAAAGGCTGAGGTACTACGCCTCAGCCTCACTCAATAATAGTGAAAATTTCTTAAAGCAGTCATTGACTTAGTCTCTTCACTCACTTTTCGAGTTCAGAGAAGTTCCTAATCAGACTTGCGGCTCACCGCTTATTTCCGAGTTGATTTACGCTCGCTAATACTGTGAGCCAGGAGA
This sequence comes from Streptococcus sp. 27098_8_82, assembly GCF_041431615.1. Lineage (NCBI taxonomy): Bacteria > Bacillati > Bacillota > Bacilli > Lactobacillales > Streptococcaceae > Streptococcus > Streptococcus sp. 27098_8_82. Next base: position 241,075 of record NZ_JAPVYB010000001.1, on the reverse strand, counting down.
ACTTCGCGTTCTTCCAATTCTTCCTTATGCATAATCTTAGTCAGCATGCGCATACTGATAGCGCCGATGTCATAGAGGGGCTGACCGATTGTGGAAAGGTTAGGACGAGTGAAACGAGCTACTTGCGAATCATCACTGGTAATGATTTCAAAATCTTCTGGAACCTTGATGCCTTGATCAGACAGACCATTTAAGAGGCCTGCTGCCAATTCATCTCCTGTGACAAAAGCAGCTGTTGCTTTGGAAGCAATGACACGCTCTGCCAAATGGTAGCCATCATCATAAGAATATTTAGATTCAAAAACCAAGCCTTCGCTGTATGAAAGTTTCTTGTTCTTCAAGCCATCTTTATAGCCTGATAGACGGATTTTCCCGTTGATATCATCTACAAGCGGTCCGCTGACAAAGGCAATTTTCTTATTGCGCTTAGCCAGTAATTCTACAGCATCAACTGTTGCTTGCTTGTAGTCAATATTGACGCTCGGAAGCTGATGCTCCACATCGACAGTACCCGCCAAAACGACCGGTGTGCGTGAACGTGAAAACTCTGAGCGAATTTTCTCCGTCAGATGATAGCCCATGAAAATAATGCCATCCACCTGCTTAGAGAAGAGCGTATTGACAACGGATACTTCCTTATCGTCGTCCTCATCACTGTTAGCCAAGACAATATTGTATTTATACATTTCAGCAATATCGTCAATCCCTTTTGCCAAGGTTGAGAAATAGCTATTGGTAATATTTGGAATAACAACGCCGACTGTTGTAGTCTTCTTGCTGGCTAGTCCACGTGCCACTGCATTTGGACGATAGTCAAGACGATCAATGACCTCTAAAACTTTTTTACGTGTGTTTTCTTTGACGTTCTTGTTTCCATTCACTACTCGACTGACTGTCGCCATCGAAACTCCCGCTTCACGGGCGACATCATAAATCGTTACTGTGTCGTCTGTGTTCATATAGTTTCCTTTCTTCTATTGAAAATATCGTTTTCACTTTCCTACATTCACCATTTTATCACTTCTTGTAAACACTTTCAAGTATTTTGATAAGTTTTTGAAAAGTCTTGCTTTTTTTGACATTTTTTGCCAAAATAGAGGCATAGAAAGAAGGTTGTGACCATGACAAAAATTCAACAAATCACCCACTATCTCGATAATGAGAAGCTAGATGCTGCTGTCCTGTCTGATCCAGTCACTATCAATTATCTGACTGGTTTTTACAGCGACCCGCATGAGCGGCAGATGTTTTTGTTTGTCTATCCTGACCATGAACCCCTGCTCTTCGTGCCTGCTCTAGAGGTTGAGCGTGCTTCAGGTTCTGTTCCCTTTTCAGTCCTTGGCTATATGGACTCGGAAAATCCTTGGCAGAAGATTAAAGCAGCCCTTCCGGCTCACTCCTTCAAGACTGTTGCTCTTGAGTTTGATAACTTGATTTTGACCAAATATCATGGATTGAAAACTGTCTTTGAAACTGCAGAATTTGCCAACCTGACACCTTACGTCAACCGCTTGCGCCTGATTAAGTCTGCCGATGAAATCCAGAAAATGCTGGTAGCTGGCCAATATGCTGACAAGGCTGTCAATATCGGTTTTGACAATATTTCACTGGAAAATACCGAAACAGATATCATCGCTCAGATTGACTTTGCCATCAAGCGCGAAGGTTATGAGATGAGCTTTGAAACTATGGTGCTGACGGGAAATAATGCAGCTAATCCGCACGGCATTCCCGGTGCCAATAAAGTTGAAAATAACGCCCTCCTCCTTTTTGACCTTGGCTGCATGGTCAATGGCTATGCCAGCGATATGACACGGACCGTTGCTGTCGGCCAGCCGGATCAGTTCAAAAAAGATATCTACCATCTGACATTGGAAGCCCAGCAAGCTGCTCTTGACTTTATCAAGCCAGGCGTCACAGCTCATGAAGTAGACCGCGCCGCTCGGCAAGTCATCGAAAAAGCGGGCTATGGTGAGTATTTCAATCACCGCCTCGGCCACGGTATCGGTATGGATGTTCACGAATTCCCATCCATCATGGAGGGCAACGACATGGTCATTGAGGAAGGCATGTGCTTCTCTGTTGAGCCTGGCATCTATATCCCTGGCAAGGTCGGTGTCCGTATCGAAGACTGCGGCCATGTCACTAAGAATGGTTTTGAACTCTTCACCGAGACTAGCAAGGACTTGCTGTATTTTGAATAGAATTTTATCAGCTTATATTATGTCTTGAATGATTATTGGCTTGGTAAAGACCTTCTGGTTATTTGAGCTATCATTATTGGACATCGTTATAGCTCCCTCAGTTCTTACGCATTTATAATTTCAAAAAAACGATAGAAAAGTTTCTGTCGTTTTTTCTTGTTTCCTAGTAATTATACTAAGTCATTTAGATTTACCTGCTTTTTCTCTAATGAAGTCGTCTCTCGAGACGTTCCAAAGAACTCAATTACTCAGCTCTAACCAGTTCTTACACCAGAAAGATGATTCATCACTGAAAAGATAAAGCGTCATTAAACCTTGTCATATCAGAGGTTTTTATCCCATCTTGCCCTTCTGATTTAAAAATGTTATAATTTTTTATGAAAAAATTGTCTAAAAATTCTAATCTTTGCTGTTAAGGAGGTCTGGATGCTATTTAAAAAGTCAGAAAATCACGGATTTTCTCGCTATGTCTGCCTGCTCTTGCTTCTCGTCATTTTTCTGGCTTGTTCTCTCTTTTTAGCTGTCTCCTTGGGATCGGTCACTATTGACATACAAGACACTTACCAGATTATTTTCAGCAAGCTTGGTTTTCCCCTTGGCACAAGCAAACTATCTCCGTCCACAATCGCGATTGTTTGGAACATGCGGGTTCCAAGAGTGCTCTTGGGAATCCTGGCCGGCGCTGGCCTGTCTGTCTGTGGCAGCGTCATGCAATCTACTGTCAATAATCCTATCGCAGAGCCTTATATCCTAGGAATTTCAGCCGGTGCAACCTTCGGAGCCACACTAAGCATTATCTTAGGCCTCAAATCCATTACTGGCGCAGGCGCCTTTATAGGAGCCATTCTGGCATCGGCTGTGGTCCTTTTTATCGCATCCATGCAGGGAAAAATGACGACAAGCAGTCTGATTTTATCAGGAACAGTTGTAAATGCCCTCTTTATCGCCTTTTCCAACTTTATCATTTCTGTCGGTGCCAATGCTGACAGCCTTATGACCATCAAGTTCTGGACTATGGGCTCACTGGCTGGAACTTCTTGGTCAGACCTTGCCTTGCCGGCTCTTGTTGTTGATCTTTCCTTTTTGTTTTTCTGTTTCCAGTATCGTATTTTTAATACTATGATGATGGGGGACGAAGCAGCTTTGACACTGGGGGTACCTCTGCGTTTTTACTGGTTCCTCTATATCACAGTTGTCGCAATAATGACTGCGGTGCTGGTTGCCTGCTGCGGCATTATCGGCTTTGTCGGACTAATCACTCCGCACATTGCTCGCAGATTAGTTGGTACCAACTACAAAAGGCTCTTTCCTATCGCTACCCTGCTCGGCTCACTCTTTCTTGTCTGGGCAGATGTTTTGGCTCGAATTTTGGTCAAAAATGCCGAACTGCCGATTGGGATCTTCACCGCTTTGGTCGGCGCCCCCTTCTTTATCTACATTGTAGCCAAAAGCCGAAAGGAGGTAAGCAGCTGATATGGATCTAACTTGCCAAAATATCCACTATTCTGTCGGCCAAAAAGAGATCTTAAAAGGAATTTCGCTCAAGGTTGAGGAAAATCAGTTTCACACCATTTTAGGACCCAATGGAAGCGGCAAAACTAGTCTGCTCAAAACCATCTACCGCCAAATCAAACCTGACAGCGGGAACATTTATCTAGACGGAAGGCCGCTTGAACAGGTCAGCATAAAAAAAGCAGCCCAGAAAATAGCCGTTGTAACTCAGTTTAACCATCTTCAGTTTGACTGCACTGTCCAAGAAATCGTCATGCTGGGCAGGACGCCGCATCTCTCTTTTTTTCAAAAAGAGAGCGAAAAAGACTATGCCCTCGTCCGTCATGCCTTGAGGCAGGTGGACATGCTAGACAAGGGAGAGCGAACCTATCTATCCTTGTCTGGTGGTGAGAAGCAAAGAGTCCTGCTGGCACGCGCTTTAGCCCAGCAGCCAAGCCTACTGCTCCTAGACGAGCCAACCAATCATCTGGATATCAAATACCAGCTGGATATGCTGCGTATCGTCAAAGACCTGAACATCAATGTTTTGGCTGTGTTACACGATATCCAACTGGCTTGTCGGTATTCAGACTATTTGTACCTCATGAAGGGAGGTGAGATTGCATACCAAGGCGCTCCAAAGGAGGCCATCACTCATGATTCACTGCAAGCCGTTTACGGTATTCAGAGTAAAGTGATCTGGACCAAGGATCGACAGGCCATGATTCAGTATCTATAAGAGCCTGTTTTCAGCTTTATCTATACAAGCTCCAAGCCCAAGAAAGGAAGGCAATATGAAAAAAACACTCAGTATCTTACTCGTCGCAACTGCTGCACTGACAATGGCAGCCTGCAATTCTTCATCTAAGGAAAGTACGAAAGAAAGCTCAACTTCACAATCTTCCTCCAAAACAGAGAGCGCGAAAAAGAGCACAGCAGAGACAAAATATCCAGTAACAATCAAAACTTACGATGCCGAAGGCAAGGAGATTGATCAGGTCTTTGAAAAGGCACCGGAAAAGGTCATCACCAACAACCTTTCAACGACCGAAATCATGATTGAACTAGGATTGAAAGACAAGATCGCCGGTATGCTCAATCCAGACAACAATGTCACAGATAAATACAAGGCTGATATTGCCACCATTCCGCAAGTCGGCGACAAGAAAACCGTATCACAGGAAACTGTGCTATCCTATGAGCCAGATGCTCTTCTTGGCCGAAACATGATGTTTTCCGAGAAATCTCTGGGGACAGTCAGTGCCTGGAATGAAAACAAAATCCCTGTCTATACACAGAAGGCTTCCCTGTCCAATACCAAGCAAGACCTAGGAAATATCGTTGAAGATGTCAAGAATATAGGAACCATCTTTAATGTCCAAGACAAGGCCACTCAGTATGCTGACCAGCTGCAGACAAGAATTGACACTGTCAAGAAAGCTAATAAGGCTAGCCAAGGTGAAAAGAAAAAAGCGCTCATCATGTGTGCCTACAACGATGAGACTTTCGGTGCTTATAAATCTGCCCTGCAGGAGAGCTTGCTCAACCAGCTCGGCTATACCAATGTAGCGACTGGAATCTCTGACCTAACCTTGGAAAATCTGGTCTCTATGGATCCAGAAGTCATCATCTATGTAACCAGCGACCGCAACAAGTCCATTGATGAACAAGCAGTTGATCTAATGAAAGCTAATCCAGTTCTGGAAGATGTTCCAGCGGTCAAAAATCAGAAAATCATGACCATCTCCTATGATGAGTTCATGGATTACGGTCCTTCTGTAATCGACTCACTCGAGAAAATCAATGACTTTGTCAATAAATAAGACTTTTGTCTGGGAGGGTATCACTGTCAACATTGCCCTGCCCCAAGATTATGACGGTTCGAGACCTTATCCAGCAATCTTGCTAAATGATGGCCAGATAAACTACTTGAGCAGGCTTTCTTCATCAGTAATCTTGATCGGACTGATATCGAACAACAGGCTGGACGATTATACACCCTGGAAAGCCAATGCTCTAAAGCCTGACAATCCCGATTTTGGCGGCAGAGCAGATAGCTACCACCAGAAACTATTCAACGATATATTAGCAGAAATCAGACAGCACTACCGACTGGATGACAAGAGAATTGCCTATGGTGGCTACTCACTCGGTGGACTAGCGGCTGTTTACAGTCTCTATAGCGGCTGCGAAGTTCCCTGTGTCTTTTCTATCTGCGGTTCCTTTTGGTACCCAGGTTTCACCGACCATTGCCGAACTCAGGACTTGAAAAACAAGGACTGTCTAGTCTATTTGCAGAATGGAAAGACTGAAGGCGCGAATCACTCGAACCGACTTTCCAAAGCTCCTTTTTATGCTGCAGAAATTCATCGCTTGATTCAGAAAGAAATCCTTGCCACATACTCCGTCTTTGATCCTTATGGGCATCATGAAGCCATCGAAGAGCGCTATGGTGGCTTTGCCGATTGGCTGGCCACACAATGGCATATCGACTAACGAAAAACCCCTTTGTCACTCACAGCAGCTGACAAAGGGGTTTTTAGTTTATTAATGCAAGCAAAAGACTCTTACCAGTAAAATGGTAAAAGTCTTGAGTGGAAAGATTTATTCCGTTTTCTCTCCCGCCTCTAGTTTCAACAAGAAAGCTTTTTTATCAAGACCGCCGGCATAGCCGGTCAGCTTGCCGTTGCTTCCGACAATCCGATGACAGGGAATCAGAAGGGAAATGGGATTGTGGCCGATGGCACCACCGACTGCTCTGGCCGAGCCAATTTTTCCATACTCAGCCTGCAACTCCCGCAAAATATCTGAATAGGTAGCCGTTTGCCCATAGGGAATCTTCTGCAGCACTGTCAGAACCTTGCTTCTGAACTCAGTCACTTGGGGTGCCAATGGAATCTCATCTGTCGCAGGATTTTCTCCCTTAAAATAAGCATCCAGCCAAGCAGAGACGCGTCGGCTGATTTCTGTCTCCTCCTGCTGCGCTTGCTCCAGATCATAGCCTGCCCCAAAATATTTCTGACCCTTAAGCCAAAGTCCCAACAAGGCATTTGCGTCTGTCAAGATGAGAATCTGGCCAATCAGCGATGTATAATAAGTCTTGTACATATTTTTTCTTTCTTTTAGCTTCTTGATATGCCTTATTATACCACTCTTGTCTTAACTTTTGCCACAATCCCATCTGGGTCTGTGACTTCTAGCTCTTGGGAGCTAATCCATCGGACTGGCGCCTGCAAATCCAGAGCATTTTCATAAATAGCTACTAGATCTTCTTTTCCTTCTACTTGCGCCTCAAAATAGGCTAGTCCTAGTTGCTTAGGTTGGCGATGATTCAAGTGAGAACCTCCCCATTCATTGACTGCTAAATGATGATGGTAGTTTCCGGATGCCAGCCAGCTAGCAGAAGGTACAGAAAATTTATCCGCCAAGCCTAGAAGCTTTTGGTAAAAATGACTGGCTGCTCTGCTATTTTTCACAGACAGGTGGACATGGCCCATACGAGTTCCTTCGGCAATACTAAAAGGTTGGATTTCCTGACCTAGTTCATAGATTTCTTGAGCCGCTAGCACTTCCGTCACTCCGATAATGCGGCCATCTTCTCGAATATCCCAATCAGCCTGAGGCTTGTCCCGATAAAGCTCAATGCCATTGCCTTCTGGATCCTCCAGATAAATGGCTTCACTATAGCCGTGGTCGGCTCCTCCAACCATAGGAACTTTATTTTCTGATAAATGCTTAAGGATATCTGCCAAAGCTTGACGGCTTGGAAGCAAGAGTGCCAGATGATAAAGACCGTAAGACGACTTAACGGACTGCCGGTCACTGGTTGCTAAAAGCCTCACCAGCACTTGTCCATCCCTGCCCAAAGCCACCTGTCCGTCCTGCTCTTCCAAAAGTTCCAGCCCTAAAACGCGCTGATAAAAATCCTTTTGTCTTGCTAAATCGGCCACATAAAGTGCCACCTCTCCTAGATAAATCTTGCTTTGATATTCAAAAGTCATGTTTTTCTCCTCTCTTAAATTTAAAATTTCAGCAGTGCTCCTGCCAAATCTTTTTTTATTTTCCCAAAACAGAAATACGTTTCTTGATGTGGTTGCCTGCCTTTCCATTTGCTCCGAAGTCTTATTTAAATTGTAATCATTTTTGTTACATCTATTAGTATAGCACATCTTAATGTAATGTCAACAATTACATCTCAGAATATTATTCACCAAAAAACAATCTGCTCACTGGGAAACAGATTGTTCTTTAATTTCTTTTTCGGTTGCTGCGACGACTTCGTCAAGGCTGGTCTGAGCCAATTCAGCTTCCATGGCTGCTTGAATAGCTGCCAAGCGATCGTCTAAGACATTGTGAATGTTCTTGCCGATAGGACAGTCTGGATTGGGCTTGTCATGAAAGCTAAAGAGCTGGCCGCTCTTGCCCAGACATTCAACCGCACTATAGACATCCAACAGGCTAATGTCTTTCAAATCTTTGGCAATCTCTGCTCCTCCAGTCCCACGAGCAACGGTAATCATCCCGGCATTCTTGAGCTGGGACAGGGTCTTGCGAATAATAACTGGATTGACGCCGACACTGCCAGCAAGGATATCACTTGTCAGTTTTTGTTTTTTTCCCTCCAAAGCCAGGACAATCAGCATATGAGTGGCAATGGTAAAACGGCTAGAAATCTGCATTTTTTCTCCTCCCTCATCATCTTCTCTCACTATTATATCTCAAAAATGGTGTAACTTCAAGAGTTACGACTGGACTTTAAGAAAGCTGCGATCTCATCCGCATATCCTTCCCGCTCACTGATTTCCCGAAGCAGGTCGTGGTTGTGGGTATGGTGGATACCATTGACCAAGCTCTCCCGATAAATCTCATAGTAAGGCAAGTGGAGCTCCCGAGCCAATCGTAGCTCCTGTTCCACATCGTAGGCCACGCGCCGAAGGTCGACATCAGCCAGACCCGTCTCATCAATCTCTAAAATGGCATACTGGGCTCGCAAGTCCTGACGCAAAGCCGAATCTAGAAAGAATGGCTGACCAATAGAGCCGGGATTGATAATCAGCTGGCCCTTAGTCCCGTAGCGGAGAAACTGCTGGTGAATATGACCATAAACAGCGACAGCACAGTCATTCCCCTCAAAAAGTTGATCGAAATCGTTCTGCGCGCCAATATGAATCAGCTCCCGCCCCCAATTCTTATCTGGCAGATGGTGGCTGACCGCAATCTTCAAGCCTTTTACTTCTGTCAGGAGCTGAAGAGGGAGTTCCTGCATGCGGTCAATCTCTTCTGGACTGATTTCCTCTAGGACAAAATGGCAGAGCCGGGTCAGGTAGAGATGGCTGGGACGTGTCAAGTCTAACTTTTGGTGCAGAGCATGCCAGAGACTGTCCTCCCAATTCCCCCTGACCTGGAGGCTAATAGACAGCTGTTCCATCCTATCTAAAATATTTCTGCGACCGGTGCCTGGCAGGAGCAAATCCCCCAAAAACCAATAATCTGTCACCTGCTGGCTTTCCGCATCCGCCAGTACTGCTTCCAAGGCTGTGCTATTCCCATGCACATCGGATAATAAGGCAATTTTTCGTGTCATCGTATGTCTTTCTCTTTCTTTACAAGGAATATTATATCAAAGTTCAAAAAAACTTCCACCCATCAAGTGAGTGAAAGTTTTGAAATGTTTTTATAAATTAATCAACAGACTTGAGCGCTTCCAGCATATCCACCCGTCTGAGGCGGTAATTGACAAAGAAGCCAAGCAAGGTCAGAATAAGAGTCACTGCTGTTAGAGGAAACAGATAGACTGAGGGACTTACTTGAGGGGTTAAGCTGATAATGCTAGGCGCAACCTTCTCAATCAAAAAACGATGCAGGAAGAAGCCGCCTAGAAGCCCAACTGCCATCCCAATCACTGAAAGAATAATGGTCTCTCGATAGATATAGAGGGTCACTTCCTTATTATGGAAGCCCAAAACCTTGATGGTGGACAGCTCGCGAATCCGCTCGGCCACATTGATATTTGTCAAATTGTAGAGAATGACGACTGCTAAAAGAATGGAAATCAGGACCAAAATTAGCATCGTATTATTAAGAGAATCAGCTAGAACGTTGAACTGCTTCACCATGCTAGCATTTTGGGAGACACTCTTGACAGATTTGAGGCTCATAAATTCATTGGCCTTATCCACAATATTTTTGCTAGAAGAGTCCTTGAGCCGCACTAGATAAGCATTTTTCTCGGGCTTTTTGCCGTAAATCTTCTGGTAGTCAGTTGCCTTCATAAAGGCAAAATGGCCAAAATGATTCTCATTGACTGCTGCGAGCTTGACAGGCTTGCCACCCAGCTCTATACGGCCACCGGGGCTAACTCCAGCTATGCGGGCCAATTTATCCGAAACAACTACACCGTCCTTGAGAGTCAGCTTTTGCTGGTTGTCAGGACTTTCCATAGAAATAAAAGGTTCAAAATTTTCCTTGTCCGTAACCATTAAAGTGACTGACTCTGTCTCTTTTTTTCCTTTGTATTTCTCTGTCAAGGTTTCACTGTAGATCTCCTGATAATCAGCAATCGAGTCATCTGCCAACATCTTTTTCAGCTTGTCTTGCTCAGCTTGATTCTCCCCAGGATTGACAGCGACAATCAAGTCGTAGCGCAGAATCTCCTCAAACTGACGTTTGGGAATACCACCAATAGAAGACTGGAGTCCTAGGCCGGCAAAGAGCAGGGCAACAGAACCCGCCACACCAAAGATGGTCATAAACATCCGCTGCTTATAGCGAAAGATATTGCGAGCTGTGACCTTCTGAGTAAAGCTAAGGCGCCGCCAGATAAAAGACAGTCTTTCCAAGAAAATCTTGGAGCCTTTAACCGGTGGCTTGGGCAAAAGCAAGTGAGCTGCTTCTTCTGTCAGCTCCCGCCTCGCCACCAAATAGGCAGGGAGAACGCTGGAAAGAAGGGAAAGCCCAAGGGCCAGTAAACTATAGGAAACATAAAAATATGCATGCGGGGCAGAAAGCACCATCCCTCTGGTAATAATAGAAGAAATCACTCCAGACAAGAAATAATGTCCCAGCAGAATCCCTATGAGGGTACCTAGACTCCCCGCCACCAAACCGTAAAGGGCAAACTTACGAATGATATCTCGGCTATGATAGCCTAGAGCCTTAAAGACACCTGCATTTGTTCGCTCTTCATCGACAAAGCGAGTCATGGTGGTAAAGGTCACCATAGCTGCCACCAGATAGAGCACCACCGGGAAGATATTACCAATCGACGCAATACTATTCATGGAGTTTTTATACATATGATAGCCATTACCACCTGGCAGAGACTTGCGGTCATAGCTATGATAGGCAGGCTCTTTCAAACGACTCAGGTCTGACTTAGCCTCAGCTAGCTTGTCCTTGTTAGCAGATAGGTCTTTCTCTGCCTGTGCGAAGTCTGCTTTTTTCTGATTGAGCTGGGACTCAGCCTCCTGAATCTGCTGCCGGCTCTGACTGAGCTGATTGGGAGCTAGGATAGAAGCGGATTGAGCTGCCGCTAGCTGGTTTTTTTGCTGGTCCAGCTGACTCTGAGCTTGCTCTAACTGTTTTTTACCTTGGGTCAGCTCACTCTCAGCCTGAGCAATCTTGTCTTCACCCTTCTGAATGGTGCTTTTGGCATCCGTCTCTAATCGCTTAAACCGGGTCGCTCCATTATCTTCAAGGCTCTTGTCCAAAGCAGCCTGGTGCTGCTCCAAACGCTCCTGATAACTTGCAGAGAAGGGAGCCTGCTTTTCTAAATCATGATAGCGCAGACGGGCAATACTGTAAACATCTGTATCAAAGACCTTGGGGCTGACTACAGCATAGGCTGATAAAGCCCCGCTGCCACTAGTCGCATTGCCCAGATTTCTATCAGACCAGAGCTCTGCCGAGTTGACAAAACCCACAATCTTATAAGTCTTGTTTTTCAGAACTGACCGACTGCCTGCTTTCTCAGTCAGATCAATCTCCTGACCAAGCTTGTATTTTTTAGACCAAAAGCTAGCCAGGGCAATTTCTTGCGCATTCTTGGGAAGACGACCGGAGGTCACTTGAAAGTTTGAAATATCCTTAGTATCCGAGAATACTCGCAGGGCCTCCTCGTCTACGGTGACATCTGTCAGATAGCCAAACTCGACATCAGCTCCCTTAATAGATTCCAGCTCTTTCTGATCCGCCTTATCCAAACCATAGTCCGCCATAACAGCCAAGTCCATGGTTCGTTGCTCTTTCAAATAATCTGTTGCTGTTCTGCGCATATTGGGTGGAGCGACCTTAAGCCCCACGAGAGCTAAAGAGCCCAGCATCATGAGGATTAAAATAGATAGGAAACGTCCTTTAGAGCTAGTGAAGGAGCGCAGAATATCTTTCCAATAAATCTTTCTCTTCATATCAATACTCCAATGTACTTATATCCTGAGGCTCTTCATTGACTGTAACACTCTTGACTCTCGCATCGTGCATGCGGATAACCCTGTCAGCAATGGGAGCCAAGGCAGCATTGTGGGTCACGATAATCACCGTCGCCCCTTGATTGTGGGACATGTCCTGTAAAATCTGCAGTACTTGCTTGCCGGTATTGTAGTCCAGAGCCCCTGTCGGCTCATCGCAGAGCAATATCTTGGGATTTTTTGCCACAGCCCTAGCGATAGACACCCGCTGCTGCTCCCCACCTGACAGCTGCGCTGGAAAATTATTGAGGCGATTTTCCATACCAACTGCGGTTAGAACGGCCACTGGATCTTGAGCATCTTTGACGATTTCAGAAGCCAATTCGACATTTTCCTTGGCCGTCAGGTTGGGCACCAAATTGTAAAACTGAAAGACAAAGCCCACGTCATTGCGGCGATAGTCCGTCAGCTGGTGGGAATTGTAGTCAGCAATATTCTGGCCGTCTATCAGGATATCTCCCTCATCATTGGTATCCATACCTCCAAGAATATTAAGCACTGTTGACTTACCAGCACCAGAAGCACCCAGGATAATGACCAGTTCCCCCTTTTCAATCTCAAAAGAAATATCATGATTGGCGACAATCTCCGTGTCACCTACCTGATAACGTTTAAAACTATGTTTCATTTCAATATAAGCCATGTCATCATCTCTCCTTTTCAAAGCTCTTTTCCTTAAATCAACAATATGTTGATTCTAAATCACAGATATTATATAATGAGCTTAGATAAAAAGCAATAATCAAAAATCAACAAAGTGTTGATTTAAGTAAAAAGGAAGAAAAAATGGTCCAGAAACGAAAAACTAGCACTAAGGAAGACATCAAGGAAGCCTTGATTCAACTACTATCAGAGGAAAGGTTTGATAATATCTCCATCAGCAAACTCTGCAAACGGGCAGGGATTAATCGCGGCACCTTCTACCTCCACTACCAAGATAAGTATCAGATGGTTGATAGTCTCAAAAACGACATTATTTCCCAACTTTCTAGTTATAGCATGTTTGAAGCGGAGAACGAATATCCCAAAAAGTTAATGATAGCAAAATTTCATATACTGCGAGCTAATGAACGTCTTATCAATGCCCTGACCAGAAGCCATTATATTGACTTTCGCGAAGCTATTCGGGAGTACATAACCAGCATCATTCTGAGTGACAATCAAGAAGCTGCTACCCAGCATTTTTTAGAGGAAAACTTTCACATCCCTCAGAAATATGCACTGGAAATCTTCCTATCCAGCGTTGAGGGAATTATTTCTCTTTGGATAGCCGGTGGTGCTCAAGAGGAACCCGAAGAAATCACGGACATGATTTTAACTACTTATAACTATGATTATTTGAGATAAGGGCTCTAGCTTGAAGGCTAGCCTAGACAAAAGTCATTTTTTCCACTAAGAAAGGCCGAACATATTGCTCGGCCTTCTTTTTATTTTAGATTAGTTTTTCTTTGTTTTCTTCAAAAGGAAGAAGACTCCTGCTAGGATAATCAAGCCTGCAAGGCCCATGATGGTGACTTGCTCACCTGTTGATGGTAGGTCTTTCTTCTTAGCCTTGACGGACTGCTCATTTCGATACTGCACTTGATAAACAGAGAAATGATTGGTCGTGAAGCTAATGGTCTGGTTTTGATTAACTGTTACATCAAACTTCTCAACCTGCTTGCCATTTTCATCCAGAGCATAGACGGCATCCACTGGCAGGTCTTTGTGTACTGGAATCGTCACAAGGGTTGGACTAACCTGATGCACCGGCTGACCATTTGGATTGGTCAAGCTAATGTCATAAGTATCTGTCGGCTGAATCTTGCTTTCCATTTTTTTCACTGACAGCTGAAGACCAGCCTTGACCAAGTCAGCATTTTTCAAGCGAATGCCAGTTGCGACATCTACCAAGCTGTCATCTTCTACATTGACTTCCGTCCGTGTATCCGAACTGCTAGAAGTTGCTGAAGAGGAAGAACTTGACGAGTTTTGAGTTGATGAAGAGCTGCTAGAATCTTTGCTGGAGCTAGATGGAGTGTTTTTTGTTGCTTCCTTGATTTTAGCTTCCATTTCTGCTTCTAGATCTTTCATTTCCTTAAAGACTTGGGCTGCTCGAGCCTGTGTTTCCTCAGTAACTTTGGCTGAAGAGTCTGGCAGAGCTGCATTGGCTGCATCTAGAGCATTTTGCTCCTCAATAAATCGGGCTTCCAAGGCCTTCCACTTGTCTTGGACAGAAGTACCAAAGAGGTCCTGATGCTTGGCTGCCATATCGTAGATATGAGATGCTACCCAGTACCAAGAGTCTGGACTGTAGCTAGTTGTGTTGACCTTATAAGCATCGTAAGTATCCTTGATATTCCCATTATAAGGCAGGTAAGGTGAGAAGCGCGGACTGCCTACCGCCAGCCACATAGTGCCTCCGCCCATATTGGCTGGAACACCGTCTTTGAGCTGGAAGATATGAGCTTCCATGACATTTGGGTTCCCCAGCGGATATTTGTAAACAGGGTCTGTCGTACCACGTTGTGGCAGCCCCTTACCATCTAGCTCCATTTGGTCCAGCGGTTTGAACTGAGTACCCTCAAAGCGATTGCGCTGCATAGCCATGACATCTGCTACACTGATCTTTCTGTCTGTGGAGTGCATGAGATCAAAGTAAGAGTCGTTATAAGATACGGCCGCATTTGGATCTAGACTGGTGATACCTGCCCAGGCACGCGAACGATCTGCCTCTGCCATCGGTGGATTGTAGGACTGAGAAATGTGGAATTTGCCGTCAATTTCTTTATAAGAGTTAGCTTGCTTGGCAACATCCTGAACACCTTTTGAGGCAATGACATTTTCCGTATCATCAAAATCAACACTGCCTAAGAAGAAAGTATTAGGAAAGACTGCATACTTGTCATCTGGGAATTTAATAGCAACATATTGGTGGCCAGATAGGATTTCCATATACCAGACACCAGTCTTGTCAGCAATGGTGATAATATTCCCCTCTGCTGCTCCCTGCTCTCTGACGATCTGTGCCATCAGCTCCACACCCTGACGGGCAGTCTGAACATGAGGCAGAACGACAGTTGTCAGGATAGACTCTGCCAAGCCATTTGCTACATAAGGATCCACTTTTTGGATGGCATCATTAGACTTGGCAGAAACAGTCGCAGAAATAGAGACTCCGTACTCATTGAAGCCAACCTCGTCAAAAATGCCTTGGGATGGGGTCACATCTGAGACCGAAGTATACTTGTAACTTTCTGCCGGTAGGGTCCATTCAAAGCCGTTGGTTTCATCGACCAGCTTGGCACCACTCGCATTGGTCTTTCTCGGATGAACCAGAAAGACCTTATTGTGATTGGGCTCCAAGTCCTCTGTCCGACCGTAAAACGTTGTGCCGTCTGCTGTCAGGTCTTTCCCGACGATAAATCCTGTGCAGGCTTCGACCACTTGGAAAGGAAAGAGAAAAATGGTCGAAAGAGCTAACAAGGAACGAAACAATATTTTTTTCATAAAAATATCTCCTTTGTTTTTTTGTAAAAAATTACAAAATGAAATACTATATTCAGTATAGCCTTTTATACCAGTATTTGCAAGCGATTTCATTTTTTTGACGTATAAGATTTACTAGATAAATAATTCATTTCAAAATAGAAAAAAGCCAGATAAAATCTGACTTTAAAGACACGTGGCTGCGGAGGCACAACCCGCAGCCGCGCAAGTGTCGCAGGAAAGAATGGATAGGGGAAAAAGAACAAACTTCTCTCCTATTACCAAACTGGTTGTGCTTCATAGCTTAGATTATTTTACCGTCTTCTCTAGACAAGCCATCTTACCATACGCTGACCCGCTTATCTGGAGCCAGATACATGGCATCACCTTCTTTAATTTCTGGATAGGTTTCATAGAAGGCCTCTACATTTTTGAGTTGTTGGTTGACCCGAAGCTCGGAAGGAGCATGAACATCTACCTTCAAGAGAAGTTGGTTAAATTGCAGACTAGCCTTGCTTCTCCAGATATTGGCATAGTTTTCAAAGTAATTCTTCAAGTCTGCATCTGGATATTTCTTTTTCACAACTTCGAGAGTGGCTGAAAGTCCACCGGCATCGGCTACATTTTCTGTTACTGTAAGCTTGCCGTTGACCTTGCCGCCGTAGATTTCAATACCATCCCACTGCTTGGTAACAGCTTCAATTTTCTTGTCAAAAGCTTTCTTATCTGCTTCTGTCCACCAATTGTTCAAATTCCCCTCTTCATCAAAGTTTGCACCGTTTGAGTCGAAGGCGTGAGTAATCTCATGACCAATAACCATACCAATACCGCCGTAGTTCTTTTCCATCTCTTGCTTAACATCAAAGAATGGATTCTGCAGGATTGCAGCTGGGAAGTTGATACTGTTATTTTCCTGTGAGTAGTAAGCGTTGATATCATAGGAAGGCATGACCCACTCGTCCTTGTCTACTGGCTCAGAGAAGTGCTCAACATCATATTGATGTTTTGCTTGACTCAAAGCAATTGCATTCTCAAAGAAGGATTTTTTATCGTCTACTTTCAAGGCCTTAGTCGCTTCGCGAACTTTTTCAGGATAGCCGATATAGAGTTTCATAGTATCCAGCTTCTTGACTGCCTTCTGCTTGGTTTCTTCTGATAGCCATTCGTTTTTCAGCATACGTTCCCGATAGACTTCCTTGATATCCTTGACCATTTGGGTTACTTCTTGCTTGGCTTCCTCACCGAAATATTTACGTCCATAGTAAAGACTGAAGACATCTGAAAAAGTTCCTGTTGTCAGATTGTAGGCTGCATCTTCTTTTGAAGTTGCTTCCTTAGTACCTTGCAAGGATTTTTGGTACTCTGCAAAAATCAGCCGATAGTCATCGGTTAGAAAACTAGATGCTGATGCGGCTTGCTTCACAAGTATCCAAGATTTGAGCTTGGCAAAGTTCTTGTCGTTGACTACCTTGGCAAAATTTTCATAATACTTAGGGTTAGGTACATTGACATCACCAGCTTCCTGGCCTAGATAGTCATTGATAATATCGTGAAACTTAAAGGTATCAGAGTAGGCATTGATGTCTTCAGCCGTCTTAGGATGGTGAAGATTTTTAATTTCCGAAGTTTCTTCATTACTTTGGGCATACTTGGCCAGTTCTCCATCAAATTCTAAGGCTTCTTTGACAATCTTTTCGCTCTCTTTTTCACTGTAGCCCAGCTTTTGCATGGCTTCTTTGAATGCTTTTTCCAGCGGATCCATCATCCTTTTCTTAGCACCTTCATCTTCATAGTAGCTCTTATCCGGCAGCATAAGACTTGGACTGGACAGATTCACTTGTTTCTGATTGGTATTTTCTAGGTTAGAACTAATTTCAAGGGTAAACGGCAGTGCTAGACCACGCTTTTCCCAGTCAACAGCCTTACTGGCTAGGTCCTTCAAATCGGACAAGTCTTCAATTTCCTTGAGATAGGGCTTGAGAGGGGCTAGGCCATCCTTTTCCCGCTGCTTGAAGTCAGTCGCTTGCTGATAGTATTTGATAAACTCAGGCATGCCTTCAATCGTTGACTCTTCTTTACCAGAGACTAGATTTTTGACATCCGCCTTCATCTTATCCTTGACCTGCTCGTTCAGTTCATAAAACACACCGTTAGACGGCTGATCGCTAGGAATCTCTGCCTTTTCCAGCCATTTTTTATTGATGGCCTGATAGTAATTGGTCCTCACTGTGGCATTCTTATCGATCGGTGTCTCCTGAGGGACAAAGGTCTTATAAGCCCAATAGCCACCGGCAGCCAAGATTAGGCCGGTCACAGTCAACGTAGAAGTTAGAATGATTTTGGTTCTTTTCTTCATGAGTTCCTCCTTGTATATTAAGTAAAATATAATTGACTTTTTTATTTTACTCATTTACTTTAACATATTCTTTTTTCCTCGTCAACAGAAAACTGAAGGTCTGGAAAAATTTGCCGCAAGAAGAGAGAATTAGGTCGTTCAGTCTGCTTTTAAAAGTGATCTGCTCTAGACTCACACTTAAAGAAAAACTAAAGTTTCTATCAGCTGTCCTGTTGCTTCCAGCTCTTTTCTCTCGCCCCTTGCACTTTCTAGTATAGCGTCCAAACTTCAGATATTTCTCAAGAAATTCTAAAATATTTCTAAAGTTTTTTACTAAAATAAAAAGACTGAGACAAAAATATCTCAGTCTAGCTTTATTATGTTCAAAAAATATTGAATCTGAGACAATTTAAATTGTCTCCCAGACCTTTTAAACCTAAGCCTCAAAATAAGTGGGCCAAGCTAAATTTTCAAAAATTTAGTTCTGTCCTAGCATCTTCTACTGAACCTTTTTAGCCAGCATAGTCGCAAAGCGCAGCTGAATTCGATTGCCGTTTTCATCACGGCGATGGAGGTGACCAGGATTTTCATTGTACTTAACCAGCTCCCAGTCCTTGTAATACTCGGCAAGCTCGCCTTCCTTAAACGTAAAAGGAAAGGGAACAGAGCATGGGAAGTCTTCTGTATCCATAGCACAGACAATGAGATTATAGCCACCAAGCGCTGTGTGCTCTTGCATATTTCGGATAATATCCGGAATTCGCTCCGCCTGCAGAAACATAAGGACAACGGTGGAAACGATCAAATCATAAGTCTGGGTTAGACTAGCTGAGTTGATATCGTAACTACCCACTGGCAGATCTAAATCCTCCTGCTCCACAATGCTACGTAAGATCTCCAGTGCCAGCTCATTCTGATCTACAGCTGTCACTTCAAAGCCCTGCTTAGCTAGAAAGAGAGCATTGCGACCTTGACCACAGCCCAGATCTAAAGCCCGTCCAGGCCGGACTGTTTGCATGGCTTCCAAAACCTCTGAGTGCACTGGATTACTGCCGTATTTCTTAGGGAAATAATCCTCAGGCCGACAGTAAAACTCCAAATACCACTCTAGGTCATCCGTCAAGGCTTCGACCCGATGCCAAGCTTGGGGCTGGGCAAAAGGATTGTCCTGACCAGCCTCAAAGATGTGCTCAGCCAGCTCCTCACCTTCCTCTGACATCTCGACAAACTTAAGGCGTCCCTTGAGAACATTGATTTTGCCCCAAGTTCCCTCTTTGGTATTGTGCTTTCTCTTTACTGTCTCTGGCATTGTCTCAGCCGTCCACAGCGGCATGCGTTTATAAGCTAGCAATTCTTCTGTCATAAATAATCCTTTCTCTAAAAGCAAACTACGAGTAATCTAACTGTCTTTATCATACTCGAAAAGCACAGACTTTACAAGTGCCAAGTTGAACTGTCTCTAGCAAAAAGAAAGAACTGGTCAATCAGCCAGTTCTTTCTCACATAGGAAGTTTACTTTTCAGCATCTATCTCTTTACGACTCATCAGTATACCCTTTCTTGTAAAATTGATTTATTCTGTTTTTGTTTCATTAATTCCTTATCCTTACTCTCATCATAAAACTGGTTGAATTCCTCTTTAGAGTTAAAAGGATGTTCCAATCCATCTTTACTGATACTTGCTGGAATCACACCTTCATATAAGTCTGTATTCGAAGGAACTAACAGACTATAAAACTCTAGATAGTCTTTAACGCTCTTATCAAGTATATAAAGTTGAGAGTTCGTTTTTTCCAATAATGCCGCTGCCTTTGGGTCTGTTTGCGCCATCAAGATATTTCGAATCCAACTTGTATCCACAGCTTCATCTAAAGGATATAAAATAGGAAATCTGAAATTCCCCAACTTTTCATCAAACTGTTGCCTATTTAGTTTAAAATTAAAGGTTGGGCTTTGAAATTGTGCTGTCTTGTTATCTTCCCATTCAATTTTTCGAGTATCAAGATTGTACCAAAGAGTTTGAAACTTATCATGTTCCCCAGACTCAGAGGCAAGAATAGACAAATAATTACTTCCATCAATGACAGTTAATGTTTCCTCTATTCCTCTAGGTAAATATCGAGAATTATAGTCTGAAACTAATTTATACAAATCTTCTTTATAACCTTCTAACTGTTGATTCTTAACGTGGTAAATGGATAAGGTATAATAGTTACCTTCATTTTTTTTATCGAGATAATTCGGTCCTGAAGGAAGCTTCATGTTCTCTCGAACAATATAGTTGGCATTACGCGCACCACGTGTCACTTGCACTGGTTCATCTGCGTTTTTCAGAGTAGCATACTTGCGAACTAAGGCATCTTCCTCTGGATTTTCTGATTTCCAATGAACCACTACCCCTGTACCATTTTCAAGAAAAGAATAATCATCAATTGTAAAAGTCCCTGTATAATAAATTAAGGATTCATAAGTTTCTCTTTCTTCCTTAGCTTTTTGAAGCTGATCTTGTTTTAAATGACACTGCCAAGCAAATATGGCAAGTCCCAAGACTGCTAAAGCAAGAATACTTAACAATAATTTTCTTATCATTTTTTACCTTTCTTCTTATCGTTTCTATTTTTCTTTTTGTGGATGGGTTTCAACCCAATTCTTGAAATCATTAAAAGATCGAATCTGTGTTTTCTCTCCAGTTGCTTCATCTGTGGCATAAAGTTCCATTACATCCTGACCTTCGGGCGCAAACCAATGAATTAAATCATTAAACCACTCCTCCTCATTGTATTGGTCTGGACGGAAATAGATTTTATTCATGTCTCTCATTTTTTTCGCAATTTCAGGATAAATCTTAGCAAAATTAGTACCTGAAACTTCCACATAATCACCTATTTTATACGATGGTATTATGTAGCCAGAAACATACTCCATACCATACTTTAATAGTGCGTTATTAATCTGATCCCCTATTCCACCTCTTACAAGATCCATAGTCTTATATATTGTTCCTCTCATATAAGTTCTAGTATCCTTCTGATCTAAAAGTAGATTAATCTCTTTTTCTGACATCTCTTTTTCAATTTTTCCTGACTCCAATGCTAGAATAAAATATTTGATTTTCTCCGGTTTCCCTTTTTCATACGAGTGCATACTAAAAGTTAGAAATTCTTTTCCGTTCCTTGTAAATTGTGCACGAATTTGCTTAAGCCTATAAGTATTCTCTTGTCCTAACAAATCGTAGACATTGACTTCTTTACTAGTTATTTTAGATGGATCCTGCAAATTATAAATCTTGATTTTGAAATATTCCTCTTTACTAACTTTAGACGACGTTAAGCCATCCTCTTCAGTAAGAATATTATACTTGAAATCTGTTATATAATTCTGTCCATAATTGAAAGAACCATCATTTCTGCTAGTAACCAATACATATTTGTTTTGACTGAACAACTCTATTTGATCAACATTATAGTCTTCTTTATCATACTCTTTTTTTCTCCCACTTACTAAAAAAGCGAAAAGAACTACTAAAGTCAGAAGAAGTCCTCCAAGAAATATGAAAAATTTTTTATTGAGTTTCATTTGCTTACCACCAGTTTTTAATTCATCTAGTCATTTATTTTGATAGTCCTTGGAGTCATTCCGCTTTTTCATCAATCATTCACAAAAAGAAATCATCCTTAAACTTGTTCCCTCCCATTATAGCATAAATCAAAAGTCAAAGTTAAATACTAAAAAAGACCGGTCGCCCAGTCTTTCATCTTGTATTAAAGTTCTTCATCTGTCTTGCAATGTCGAGGTTTTGCTCGCGGCGTTTGATGGACTCGCGCTTGTCGCAAGAGTTATTTGTCAGTAGTTTTATCGTTTTCCTTGTAGACTCTAGTTTTCTTTTTGTGGATGGGTTTCAACCCAATGCTTGAAATCATTAAAAGATCGAATCTGTGTTTTCTCTCCAGTTGTTTCATCTGTGGCATAAAGTTCCATTACATCCTGACCTTCGGGCGCAAACCAATGAATTAAATCATTAAACCACTCCTCCTCATTGTATTGCTCTGGACGGAAATAGATTTTATTCATTTCTTTTATATTTGTTGAAATTTCTGGATAGAGTTTTGCAAAATTAGTGCCTGAAAGATCTAAATTACCTTTATCATAAGAAGCTACTAAGTAACCTGGTCCATATCCTAAGTGATAATTTGATGTTGAAGAACTAATCTGACTCTCTATACCTCCTTTTTTCCAATTGGTAGCCATAGGCGAAGAAGCCTCCACAGGAAAAATTGTGATATCCTCTTTACTTAAAAATTCATTGAACTCATTTTCTGACATCTTCTTTTCGATTTTTCCCGTATCCAACGACAGAATTACGTATATAGTTTTTTCTATCTTACCGCCTTCGTTCGAATACATGCTAAAAGATAAATACTCTTTTCCATCCTTTGAGAACTGCTCCTGAATCTGCTTAAGCCTATATGTATTCTCTCGTCCTAACAAACTATAGATATCGACTTCTTTGCTAGTTATTTTGGTGGAATCGTGCAAATCATAAATCTTGATTTTGAAATATTCCTCTTTATTTACTTTAGATGAACTTACACTGTCATATTCATCCAAACTGTTGTATTTAAAATCCGTTATATAATTTTGACTATAGCGAAAAGAATCATTTTCTTTACTGCCAACCAAAACATATTTATCTTTATTAAATAGCTGTATTCCTTCAACACAATATTCACTCTTAGCATATTCTTTCTTCTTCCCACCTAGAAAAAAAGTAAAGAAAACTACTGAAGCCAGAAGAAGTCCTCCAAGAAATATGAAAAATTTTTTATTGAGTTTCATTTGCTTACCACCACTTTTTAATTCATCTAGCCATTTATTTTGATAGTCCTCGGAGTCATTCCACTTTTTTTATCAATCATTCACCAAAAGTGGTCATCCTCAAACCTCATCCTTTCCATTATAGCATAAATCAAAAGTCAGAGTTGAATGCTAAAAAAGACTGGTCGCCCAGTCTTTTAATGTCATTAGACATCTTCCCCTGTGGCTACTATTCACTTCTTTGCCCAGCTCAATCATTTTGATGAGACTCTTTCCACTTTAAAAAATCTTCATAAGAATTAATAGGTGTTACTTCACTAGTTTCCTTATCAGTTATAGAAAGAGAAAGCTTATCTTGCCCTACTGGAGCAAACCAGTGCATTAGTGTATCATACCATTCCTCTGGGCTACTATTGCCTCGACGAGTGTAAATCTTTCCTTCACCAGAATTCATTTTTTTTACAATCTCAGGGTATCGTTTCGAGATATTTAAATCATCAGGTATTTTACTTCCTTTGACTGAACCAGGACCTATACCTTGAAAGCTCGAAGCAAGATTGTATGAGTCAGTAAGGTGATCCCACAAGCCAGAAGTGATGGATACTTCATCGAATTGTAATTTAGATTCAACAAATTCTTTTGAATAATCAATTATCTCCTCAGTATCCACATTAAAGAGGATTTCTTTAATTCTCGGTGAACTATTTTCTTTTATTAGCCTAATGTAAATATAATCTTGCCCTTGAATGTTTAGAATATCGCCAGATAAGTCAACCCCGAACGAAGGATCATAATGTCGAACAATTTCAAAAATGTCCAATCTTTTCTTAAACTTCTTCGTCTTTAGATCATAGACATTAATAAAGTAATACTCTCCTTCATTCTGATGACTATCAGCTCGATTTTCCTCACTATAATCGAAGCTCCAATCATCCAAATAAAAATTATTTTGCCCAACTTTTAATGCATTAAAGCCCTGTTCAGGTGTCTTACTTGTCACAAACACAAGCTTTCCATCTTCCAATTGCTCAAATCTAAGATCATCAACATAAAGTGTATATTCACTCCTGAAACGCTCCTCTTCTACTGGCGATTGGTGATGGAGAAATAGAGCTCCAAGTAAAGCCGTAAGAAGAATAATTAAAAAGATACTTTTTTTCGATTTTATACCTTTCATTTCTTAACCTCAAGTAATTTACTGAAGAATTCATCGCATATTTATATATTCTATCTGTCTGTAAGATAGCTTCCGAATTACATTCCTCATCCTTTCCATTATAGCATAAATCAAAATCAGAGTTGAATGCTAAAAAAGACCGGTCCCCCCAGTCTTTCATCTTGTATTAAAGTTCTTCATTTGTCTTGCGATGTCGCGGTTTTGCTCGCGGCGTTTGATGGACTCGCGCTTGTCGTAGTCGTGCTTCCCTTTGGCCAGGCCCAGGAGCAGCTTGGCATAGCCGTCCTTGAGATAGACCTTGAGCGGCACAAGCGTCATACCAGTTCCCTTGGTCTCCTGCTCCAGCTTTTGGATCTGCTTCTTATGCAGCAGCAGCTTTCTGCGGCGCTCAGGCTCTTGGTTCCAGATATTGCCCTCTTCATAAGGAGCGATATGGACATTGCTGAGCCAAGCCTCACCGTTCTTGATCTGGGCAAAGCCGTCTTTGAGATTGATACGAGCAGCGCGAACACTCTTGATTTCCGTACCGGTCAGCACCATGCCGGCCTCGATGGTATCCACGATGGTGTAGTCGTGTCTGGCCTTTTTATTTTGCGCGACGACCTTTCCTTCTCCCTTTGCCATGCTTGGCTCCTTTCTTGACTAGTTCCTTGTAAAATGCCTTCTGGCTCTTGCCTTTCTTGGACTTCTTATCTTTCTTATCTCTGTAGCCTTTTTCTTTGGAAGAATGGCTGCGCTTGTCATCTTCACGGCGTCTCTTTCTGCCTGACCTGGCTCTGCCACTCTTGCTAGTCTTTTCTACCAGGTCAAATTCACTAGGCAGGTATTCAAAGTCAATCTCGCCCGTAGCCTTATCCGCTCGAACCAGCTTGATGCGAATCTGCTGACCGACCTTGAAGACCACGCCAGACTTTTCTCCTTGCAGGGTCATCGTCCGCTCATTGTAGCTGTAAAACTCTGGCAGGTTGGTAACATGAATCAAGCCCTCGACCGTATTAGGCAGCTCTACGAAGAGTCCAAACTTAACCACGCTTGAAACCACGCCGTCAAATTCTTCTCCAACAAATTCTTCCATGTACTCAGCCTTTTTCATGGCTTCAACTTCACGCTCGGCCTCGATAGCCCGACGCTCTCGGCTGGAGGACTGACTGGCAATCTCTGGAATCACTTGCTCAAAATGCTCTGCTATTTCCTTAGACTTGCCATAATCCCGCACCATCCGGTGAACCAGAAGGTCCGGATAGCGGCGAATCGGACTGGTGAAATGCGTATAAAACTCCGCTGCCAAACCATAGTGGCCGTGATTGTGCTCAGAGTAGCGAGCCTGCTGCATGGAGCGCAGAAGCATCATGGACAGGACTTCCTCATAAGGCTGGTCTTTGACCGATTCCATAATATCCTGCAGAGCCTGCTGACTCATAGAGCTAGCCGTCCCGTATATCCGAATCCCAAAGCTAGAGGCGTAGTCAATGAACTTCTGCACCTTCTCCGCCTTAGGCTCCTCGTGGATCCGATAGATGAAGGGCAGATTTAACTTAGCAAAATGCTCAGCCACCGTCTCATTCGCCACTAGCATAAAGGACTCAATCATGCGCTCGGCAATCCCACGCTGACGCAGGACAATATCCACCGGGCGGCCTTCTTTGTTGACCATGATTTTGGCTTCATTGGTGTCAAAGTTAAGAGCACCGCGTTTAAAACGCATGCTTTCCAGAATCTCATGCAGCTGGACCATGCTGTCAATACTAGGCACAATTTCCTTGAACTGCTCAGCTTTTTCCTGATTTCCAGCAATGATGTCGTTGACATCGCTGTAGGTCATGCGGAAGGTCGTCTTGATGACAGTTTGGGTGATGGTATGCTTGACCACGCACCCCTTGGCATCTATCTCCATGATAGCCGACTGGGTCAGCCGGTCCACATTGGGATTGAGAGAGCAGATTCCGTTTGACAAGCGCTCTGGCAGCATAGGTACCACGCGATCGGTCACATAAACAGAGGTCGCTCGATTGAGGGCTTCTTTGTCCAGCTCAGAGCCTTCTTTGACATAGTAGGACACATCTGCGATATGGACGCCTAGCTCAAAGTTGCCATTTTTCAGGCGCTTGATATGGACAGCATCGTCCAAGTCTTTGGCATCCGCTCCATCGATGGTGAAGGTTATCTCTTCACGCAGGTCCAAACGCCCTGCCAAATCACTCTCTGTCGGTGCCTCTGGAACTCGCTCGGCCTCTTCCAAGACCTTTTCTGGAAACTCAGAGACAATGTCCATCGACTCCAGCACTTCCAGTACATCAATGCCTGGATCATTGACATGGCCGACCACATCGACCAGACTAGCCACGAAGAAATCGTGCTTCTTGGTCGGATATTTGTCAATAGCGACCTTGAGCACCTCTGTGCCATCTAAAACCATGGCTGGTTTTTTAACATAAATAGGCTGGCGGATTTTCTGATTTTTCGAGCGGATATAGCCCGCATACTTGGGCTTTTCCTCATCCAGAACCAGCTGGCCTACTGCTGCCGTCAGGCTGTGCTCCAAAATATCGATAATCTTAGCCTCAGCTGATGTTCCCTTGATCCGGTCTGCCACCTTGGTAATGACTACTTCCACCGTATCGCCATCAATGGCATGATTGACATCATTACGGCCGACAAAGAGGTCATCCTCTTCCTCATTCAGAGTGACAAAGCCAAAGCCATTCTTGTGGGCATGAAAAACACCCTTGAGCGTCAGACGCTCCTGCTTTTTCTTCTCATAAAGCTCAATCCGCCCCTTGTCATCAAAGCGAATCTGATGCTTTCTTTCCATCTGGGAGATGGTCTTGACCAAGCTACTAAAGGCCTTGGAAGAGTCTTTCCCCAAAGCAGCCGCCAGCTCATCCACGCTGGCCTGCTGCCTGTCTTTTAAATATTCAATGATTTCTGATTTCATATTCCTCTTCTCTTAACGAGCTCTTTCTTCATCCTTTCTAAATCTCTTTAAAACTTAAAAAATAGGCCAAGACGAAGTCAGAGCCCATTTTATTTACTAGATAATACTGCTAATACCAATGCAATCAGTAGCCAGAAGAAAATCATGATTCCCGTCATACGCTGCATCACAGCTTCAAAACCGCGTGCCTTAGGACGTTCAAACAAGTCGTTGGCACTGGCATCAAAGACGTTGCTGGACTGATTTTTAGTTGGCTGCATGAAAATTGCAATGACAATAATAGCTGATAAAATGACTAAAATGGTTAATAATAGGTTGTACATAAATAAAAACTCCTTAAAATCCTATCTATTTTATCATAAAATCTACTTGGATTCAAGATGTAAAGTAACTTTTCTTTCCTTAGGACAATACTTTAAGACCTCAATTTTTTCCGGATGCGTTTTAGTATTTTTGCTGGTCAGATAGTTATGACTGCCGCAGCTGGAACATTTTAAATTTATTTTAACGCGCACTAGATATCCTTCTTTTTAAATAAATTTCGAAAACTAAAGAGATTGGCCAGCATACTGACAGCAACTAGCCCTGCTGTTACATAAAAGACTGAATGATAGCCATAGGCTGCCGCAATGACCGATCCAGACATAGGGCCGATCACTCCACCCAGATAAAAGAAAATCTGATTATAGCTGAAAATCCTAGAGATTCCAAATTTGGGTGTTATCTTACTTAGCAAAGCATTGACACCTGGTATCAGCGCCCCTGTTCCTAGACCAAATAAAAAGCGATAAAAGCCTAGCTGCATAGGGGAGCCAGCATTGGCACAGAGCAGATAAATCAGGATTGAATAGAACTGAGCCAGCACCAGAAGCCGGTGATTGCCGATACGGTCTCCTAACCGCCCTAAAATACTGGAGCTCATCATGCTGGAAAGTCCCATGCTAGAAACGATGAGACCCGAAACAAAGATCAGATTGTCCTTTTGCCCCAGCTCTCTGACATAGAGGGAAAGGATAGGGCTGATAGATTGAGCTGCAAACTGGATAACAAAGCTGGTCAGAAAGAGATTCATCAGCATCTTAGGATACCTGAGTTGGCGCAGCAATTCCCTAAAGCCTACCTCTTCTTGTCGGGTCACTGGCACAAAATCCTCCCGAATCAAATAAAAGGTCATCAAGGCTGCCACTAGAAAGAAGCCGCCAATCAAAAGAAAGACATTGCGAATACCGAACATCTCCGCAATCAGCCCTCCAATAAATGGCCCCATAAGATTACCCGCAACGACACCGGTCGAGAGAGTTCCCAGAGCATAACCTGTTTTTTCCTTGGGAGCCTGACTGGCAATCAGAGCTGTGCTGTTGGGAACATAACCAGCGAAAACACCATTTAGAAAGCGTAGAAGCAAGAGCCAGAAAATATTGGGTACAAAAGCAATGCCGCCCATCGTGAAAACCATGGCAGTAGCTGCACGTATCATCATAGGCTTACGACCATACCGATCGGCCAGGCTTCCCCAAACAGGAGAGAGCAGCGCCGCTGAGATTGCAGAGAGTGAAATCCCTAGTCCAGCGTAATACTCCACCTCATGACCTCTGGCACCCAGCTGCTCCACGAAAAGTGGCATAAAAGGCGTCACCAGAGAAATGCTGGCACCTGTTAGGAAGTTCCCAAACCAAGCGACTTTCAGGTTATGTTTCCAATTTACTTGATTTGTAATAAAATCATCTTCTTTCTAATTTCTTCAAAGCATCGCGAATCTGCTGTCGAGTTTCCTCAAGCGATCCATTATTATCAATCAGCACGTCTGCCCTCTTTCGTTTTTCTAGAAGAGATAGCTGAGCTGCTATGCGTTTTTCTGCCTCTTCCTGACTGAGAGCATTTCGAGACATAAGACGACTGAGCTGAGTTTCCTCCGTCACATCCACCAGCCAGATTTGGTCAAACCAGTCCTCATATTGTAACTCAAACAGCAAGGGAAGATCCATAAAAAAGATATCTTCCTTCTCTGCTAGCAAACCTCGTCTGCCAGCCAGTTCCTCGCGAATAATACGGTTTTGTATTTGACTGGACCGCGCCATGAGTTCGGGATTCCCAAAAATCATAGCTCCCAGCTTGGGCCGATCCAAGCGCCCATCTTCCTGTAAGATAGCTGGACCAAAAGCGGATAAAAGAGCTTGATAAAGCCGTCCCCCCGGCTCCTGTAACTCATGAACCACCTGATCCGCATCAATGACTTGGTAGCCCTGCTGCCTTAAAAACTCTGTCACAGTTGACTTACCCGAGGCAATGCCGCCAGTGATACCGATAATTCTTGCCATGACAGCTACCTCGCTTTCTGACAATGAGGACAGAGATGAGTACCGCGTCCACCCAGCTTAATTTTTTCAATCGGGCTGCCGCATCTAGCACAAGGTTGACCAGTCTTTCCATAAACTTGCAGAAAATCCTGCATAGTGCCATCTTCACCCAAAGCATTACGATAGGTCCGAATGGTCGATCCTCTCTTTTCAATCCCGAGCTGCAAAACTTCTATAATCTGCTCACGCAGCCGCTTGGCCTCAGCAGGCTTTAGACTAGCTGCAGGCCTGGCCGGATGAATCCGCGCCCGCCAAAGGGCCTCGTCTACATAGATATTGCCCAGTCCAACGACCAAAGTCTGCTCCAGCAAATAGGGTTTTATAGGCTTCTTGGAACGACCCAAAGCTGCTGCAAAAGGCGCCAAAAGAAAGTCCGCCTCTGTCGGCTCAGGACCAAGCTTTCTGGCAGTAAAATAAGTCTCCAGCTGATCCTTTCTCAATAGCTCCATGGTCCCAAACTTACGAACATCCTCATAAACAAGCGTTCCACCATCTGTCATCTCGAAAAAGACATGGGCATGCGTGCGCTCAGGCACCGCATCAGGATAAAAAAGATACTTGCCTTCCATTCGCAGATGGGAAACCAGCACTCCGCCTGTCAGGTAAAAGAGCAAATACTTGCCCCGACGGCCAATCCTTTCAATGGTCTGACTTGGCAAGTCATGGACAAAGCTATCCACTCCTGTACCGATCATCTTAGCATAGCGGACCCGCACCTGTCCAATCGTCTTGCCAACAACCAGACGCTCCAAACCGCGCCGAACCGTCTCCACTTCAGGTAATTCAGGCATAAAGTTCCTTTCTATCTTCTATTTATTAGCCAGAAATATACTCTAAAATATCAGCAGGCTGACAATCCAGCGTTTCACAGATAGCCAGTAAGGTCGCAAAGCGAATACCTTTAGCCTTACCTGTTTTTAGAATAGACAAATTTGCTTGTGTAATTTTTGTTATTCCTAATAGAATTTTTAATCACCACTCTTTTTAAAACTTTGGTAAACATCATCAATAAAAATCTTTGCAATACGCTTTTTGAAATCTTCATTACTCAATAGCACTCCAAAGAAATCTTGATTTTGGGTGTAACCATCAGTTAAAGCTTTATCAATTTCATCCTCAAATGAAAATTCGAAATCTTCGCGAGAGTTTACTAAAGCTGATTGCTTCAATTTAGGATTCTTCTTCATCAATTCCCTAATTGAGACTGCCCCGCTAACAGCAATTTGATCATCAATATCTAAATCAAGCTGCTCATTAATTTCTTCAATGATTTCAGACAATTTTTTCTCTTGTTCTTCAGAAACATTTGATAAATTCGGCTTATTTAGTGTCACCGAATAATTTCCCTCTAACTCTGCCACAGTGTAAAAACCGGTTTGTTTGTGTTTCATATAATCTACAACAATCTTATCAGCAATAGTGAAATCATTCCCTCCCAATCGGACATCAATCATTTTCACAAGACCTTGCAGATAATTGTATCGTTCATGAAGCAATTCATTTTGATAAGCTGTAGCCTGAATCAAGAAGGTATACATCCGTAAAAATCCACGAATAACTTTACGGATATTTACTTGTTCTTTTTCATCAAAACGCTGCACTCGTGCATACCCGTTTGACAGTAGAGCGAGCATCTTTTGTTTATCGCGGCTGGAACGTTTCTCTTGATATAAGAATTGATTATAGGCATGGACATCATCATTATCTACTATTCCATAACTTTCAATTTTAGCATCTAAATCAAATACATCGCTCGGAGTAATCGTTTCAGTCAAAATTGTTTCTCGGTAGTAGGGAGCAAAAGCTCTATTAATATCCTCATAGGTATTTTTAAAATCAAGAATAAAAGTCTTTTTGTGATAGCCTTTTACAATACGATTCAAACGAGATAAAGTCTGTACTGCTGCTACATCACGCAACTTTTTATCTACATACATAGCCAATAATTTAGGCTGGTCAAAGCCCGTTTGATATTTATTTGCAACGATTAGCACTTGATAATCATCAGTATCAAACTTACTTTTGAGCTTATCTTCACTAAAGCCATTCATAGAAGATTCGCTAAATTCAGCTCCATCAAGGCTCAACCTTCCTGAAAAAGCGACGGCCGCTCCGATACTAGTAATATGATGCTCTTTTAAATATTTCTTAAAAGCTTGTTGGTATTTGACAGCTGCCTCACGTCCTGAAGTTACAATCATTGCCTTTCCATGTCCACCTAAATCAGCCATGATGTCATGAGTAATAAAATGGTCCATGATAATTTCGACCTTTTGATGAATATTTTCATCAGATAGCTCCACAAATTTAGCAATTTTCCGCTTTGCCACTGTCGTTTTGAGTTCAGGATCCTCTTCGACCGCCTTATTTAGCTTGTAGTATGTTTTATAAGTGGTGTAGTTATTGAGAACATCTAAAATAAAACCTTCCTCAATAGCCTGCTTCATACTGTACAAGTCAAAAGGAACCTTTGAACCATCTGGTCTAGTAGAGCCAAACAACTGCAATGTAGTAGCTTTAGGTGTCGCTGTAAATGCAATAATAGAAATATTGTCTTGTTTCCCTGTACGGGCAATTTCCTGTTCAATAGCATCGCCGACAGACACTTCTTGTGGCTCATCCATTGTGCCGTTCTCTATATCCGTTTCAGTCAATACCTGACTGACTGCACTCATATAGGAGCCAGTCGTAGAACTATGCGCCTCATCAATCAAAATGGCAAATTTCTTTTCTGCTGTTACACCCGCAGACATCCAGTTTGATTTATTTATTTGTGCAAACTTATGGATAGTGGTCGCAACAATTTTTGTATTCCCAGCAAGTGCATCTGCTAAGTCGCTAGAAGTAGCCTTATCATCCATAACCTTAATCACACCAGGCTGATGCTCAATAGAACGAATAGCATCTTGAAGTTGACGGTCAACAACGATACGGTCAGTAACAACCAAAACTGTATCAACGATATTTTGATTTTCTTCATCATGAAGACTAACTAAGCTGTGTGCCAACCAAGCAATCGTATTTGTTTTACCCGACCCCGCAGAATGCTGAATCAGATAGTTTCTGTCAGTATGGTTGACTCGCATATCTTCTAAAATACGATTAACTGCTCGTCTCTGCTGATAACGCGGAAAAATGATATCCTTTTTATCAGGCGTTAAAAAGATAAAACGTTCAATCAACTGTAGGATACTTTCTTTCTTCAGCAAATCTCGCCATAGATATTCTGTTTCTGGCCCCTGATTATTCTGGGGATTCCCTGCTCCTTGGTCAATCCCTTCACCCTTTCCTTTATTAAAAGGCAAGAAGTAGGTATCTGATCCCTTAAGCTGAGTTGTCATATAGACTTCCATCCAGTCAACCGCAAAACTAACTAATACTCCTGCATTAAATCGGAAAAGACGATTTTTAACATCACGTCCTTTTAACTGCTTAATAGCATCTTGGACAGACTGGCCACTTGAATTTAGTTTCAACTCAATAGCAAACAAGGCTAAGCCATTAAGAAAGATGACTAAGTCAATACGTTCTTGGTCCTTATAGACCACTTCTTCCATTACTGTCAAGCGATTTAAATTATACTGATGGCTAGCCTTTTCATTAAAGTCTGTTGCTGGTCTGCGGTACATAAGACGAAGTTTTTTATTCTCAATATACACTCCATCTTTTAAGGCAAATAGAAGACCACCTTTGATAATTTCTTGATTAATCAAATTGAGAATAGTTTCTCTATCAAAACGCTTCAAGAGTTTTTCGACAGTTGCTTCTTGGGTTGACATCAGAAATTCCCATAAAATATCTATATCCATAGCCAACCTTTGATTATAAGCAGACTGAGCACGCTGAATATAGCCATTATACTGAATGAGATCTTTTAAAATCCATTGCTGAAAATCATAACGCTCAGTAATATCTAAATTTGCCATCTGCTCTCCTTATCCTTCATCAGCAAGAGATAAAATCTCCAAATACATATCCAATCTTTCATTGATATATTTGGCAAATAAATCCTCCATTGCCGATAAACTTCCTTTTGAATGAAAGTCATCAAATGCTTGGTAATAAGCTAATCTGTCCATAAATTTTATATCAATTGGTGGATAGCCTGCCTTCATCAACTCCAAATTCACCAAGAGCCTACCTGTTCGGCCATTGCCGTCAATAAACGGATGGATACTCTCAAAGGCAATATGAAACTGAGCTAGTTTGGTCACCATATTTTCCTGACTTGCAGCATAGTCCATTAGGATCTTCTCCATCAATGGAGCAATCATATACGGCTGAGCCGGTTCATTGGCTGCTCCCATGATGCGCACCGGGACTCTCCGATAAATGCCTCGGTCATTTTTTTTATCCGCTAATACTAGATAATGAATATCCTTTATCATCTGATCTGACAAAGGCTGGTTCTCCTCAACAAGCCTTTGAACATACTGAAAAGCCTCCTGATGACCGATTGCCTCCATATGATCTTTTAAAGGCTTTTGGTCAATAGTCAATCCACGCAGGACCAAATCTGTCTCACGCAAGGTCAGAGTATTGCCCTCAATGGCATTTGAATTATAAGTATATTCGACTGTGAACTCTTCATTCAGCCGCTCCAGCTCTCCATCCGTCAAAGGGCGAAGTTTTGATAACTTCATCATCTTTTCATCAATCAAAGGCAAGAGGCTCTCTGCTTTTTTATAGCGACCATCCGCTGGTTTTCTGGCATCTGAGGGAATTCTCCACAAACGCCCTTCTTGGACAGCACCCGGAATCTTTCCCTGACTGCACAGAGACCGAACTCGACGATCAGAAATCCCCCAGAGATCAGCTGCCTGCCTCACTGTCATATACATGAGCACTCCTCACTTTCTCCCTCTATTATACCATAGTTCGGAACAATATGAGGAATAACGGAACAATATTTGCGGATTAACGGAAGGATAATAAACGGAAATAATATGTAGGCCATACACATTAGTCTTATAAAACTCACTATTCCCAATTATGTCCCCATTACTTACAAATATCTAATTAGTCTTTCTTTTTTCCTTTTCACTATCTAAACTTAAACATAGAATCTTTCTAAAAGTTAATACTAAACTACATAGCGATAAAATGAAATACAATAAACTTCCGATAAAGATGCTCATACCCACATGTACAATATTTGCTGAGTTATTTTGTTCAAGAGATATAAAAATAGAAGGAAAAATTAATAATAGTACTGATAAAATCGACAGATCAAAAAGTTGTTTCATTATTAGCAAGTCTAAATTCAGAGTTTTTAGTTTTTTGATAAATGGATTGTCCGGTAAAAATGAAGTAATACTAAATGAAGCTATAAGTACACCTGATGTAAAAATAAGGACATTTTGAATAGATGATAGAAAATCTGCATAATTCTGAAAAACGGACAATTTGATTGGACATATCAAAAAATACAAAGCTACTAACAAAGAAAGGAAAAAAAATATTTTTTTCTCATGTTTTCTAATTTTAGTAATCATTCAAATACTCTTCCCTTACTTTATAAGCTCTTTCAAGTTTATCATAAAAGACATTGTTATCAACTTCATCCAGATAATATTTTTCATAATAGTTTAACTTATGAGTTACTAAATCAATTATCTCTGAGTCACCATAAACAGACATAGTTCGGATCTTCATATTCTGGTTATCTTTATACGAACACAATTCGTCTATAGCGCGTTTAATTCTATTTTTATTTAAACTAGCTCCCTTTATTCTCATTTCCATACTTTCGGCTGACATTTCCTTAGCAAATTCAACACCACTATTAATATCTTTTACTTGATCTGAGAATAATGATAAATTTTCTGGAATAGCGATTGAAAAAACAACATCATGAATATGCCGCATCTTATCTAGATTTTCAATAGCATCCTTATCCTTTATAATAACAAATTCAAGTTCTTTATAATCAATTCCGACCTTTAAAGCAATAAATTTTCTTAATTCTTCTATTGTAGTTTGCGATTTCCCTCTTTTCTGAAGCAAAATGCTATTTTTAAAATCATACAAAAATTGAGCATCATTAGCTATTCCTTCGGTATCTAATTTTTCCACAATATCTCTATTTTGAGTCTGAATATCATCAATTTGAATATCTTGCTCCAAATTAACCTTTGCAATAGTAAATACTATATACGTATCTGTTTTACGAATATCATTTCGTAAATAATACGATAAATTACCAATAGATTCTGTAGCAAGTGGCACATTAGGAACAATTCCAGCAAAAAATGCATTAATCTTTGAAACAGCATTTGTTTTAGAAATAGCTTTATAAAAAAGACACTTGAATTCACGTTCTACAACCATTTACACTCTCCTCTTCCCTGTCACATAATCATAAATAAGAGTTTGTCGTTGTTTATTAATATTTTCAATTTGTTCTTGTTTAATATCAATCAACTGATTTATTATTTTGAGTTTATTATCTAAAAACTTAACTATATTCACTTGGCTGTTATAATCAGGAATTAGTATCTCAATAGTCTTAAAGTCATCTGAATAGGTTCGCCATCTCATTTTCATAATACCTTTTCCGTATTTATAACACTGACCAGCAAATGCTTCTGTTCTAAAAAGATAATGGAAAAATTTAGAACAAACACCTTCTAGAGGTTCATAAATATCATATGCAGGACTAGTCACTCCATCGTACTCTGATATTCCAATAGAGCCCATCCAAGCCAAAATAATATTCACTACAATATCTTTTTTATATACAATCTTATACCCTTCTGTTGAAACAGCTTTGTTACCTTTTTCCTCTCTATCACCATGAGGGAATACTCCAAATTCCGTATATAGAGAAAGTAGTTGAACTTCTTCAATAGGACGAAAATTTTTTTCACTTCTCAATTTAAAAGCATCTTTTACTCGTCCTATCTTCCACCCCTCAGGAACCTGTCCAATCCAGTCGATTCCTGAATCCTTCATAGGAACTGTTTTATCCAATCCTTTTGTGACAGTCTCATAAATCAAGCTAGCGCGGTAGTCTTTGAGTTTTTGAATTTGCTTTTCAAGTAATCTTTTTGCCCTATCTAACTGAGCTATTTTCTTGTCTAGATAATCAGCAATTTTTTGTTGTTCATTACAAGGAGGAATTAATAACTCCATTTTATAAATATCTGACCAAGTCCCACCTTGTCTAACTCCACCACCAAAGTTATAAAAAACTTTACAAATATCATATGTATGCAAAAGATAGTACATATAACTGTCGTTACTCTCTAAATTTTTTAAACGCAATGTTAAGTATGCCGAAGTAATAATACCATTTTCTCTTGCAAGTCCAACACGAAGACTTCTTTTATCATTTTGTAAATCAGTCAGACGTAAAACAATATCTCCTCTTTGAATAATATTATACGTATCAAATGATTCTGGTAAAAGTCCAAAAGAACTATCTATGGATTTCCGGATAATACGACCGTAACTTAGAGATAATAGATTTTTTTCTTTATTACCTCTATTTTTTTGTTTATGTTCCTCAAAAATATGATTGACTTTAGCAACTTCCCACTCTTCTGGTATCTGTCCAATCCAGTCGATGCCACTCTCTTTCATCCTAGTCATGTTTGAGCTCCTCCAAGAGGTTTTGTAGTTCTTCTTCAAGCTCGTAGAACTCTGCCAAGAGCTTATCTGCACTTTCTGGGGCTTGGTACTGGTAGAAATACCTAGTAAAAGGAATTTCAGCTCCATAGCCCTTTTCCTCATCAAACCAATAGTGGGCGTCTGGTACATGTGGATAGACTTCACGCGCAAAGTAGTCTTCAACATCCTCTGTCAGTTTGACGATTTCACTATCCTTGGTGGTCTTATCATAGACAATACCATCTGCTATCTCGCCAAACTTGTCCTTCTTGGTCGTTGTGACAATTTCTGCTGTCTTATCCATCTCGCTCATAGTAAGCGCAATAGCATTGACATTAGCTGGTGTCACCTTCACCTCAGATAATAGCTCTCTGATTGCCTGACTAAATTCCTCAAAATTAGGGTAGCTGTCATCAGTGATTCCAAGCCGGAGAGCATTTAATAACTGCTCCTGCTTGGCTTTTCCAGCTGCTAAGTCTTGTAATTTCTTCTCATCATTGGCTGTGCGAGGCTCCATTTCAAGCAGTTCCTGATATTGGTATTCATCATAAAGCTTTGCTACAAATGGGACACTTTTAACCTTTTCGATGGTATCTTCAGTAATTCTGCCTCGACGTTGCAGAGGCTGCATAACGATATACTCTTTATAAAGAAATTCTTTGTTATCAAATATTTTCACATGGTCGTTTTCTTCAAAGTTATGGTACCACTGGATAATCTGCCGGATATTGTCCTCAGAAAGTTCACGACGCTTTTGTCCCAGAGACTTTCTCAATGGTACAAACTCTTCGGTCGCATCGATAAACTGTACCTTATTCTGACGCTTAGGAGCTTTATTTTTATTGTAGATCCAAATATAGATGCCAATTCCTGTATTGTAGAAAAACTGACCAGGGAGTGCGATGATAGCTTCTAGCAAGTCATTCTCTAAGATATAACGCCTAATCTGACTTTCTCCAGATGTTGTTCCACCTGAAAAAAGCGGAGACCCGTTAGAAATAATAGCTGCACGTCCATTCTTTTCTAGTTTAGCCAAGCCATGCAAGTGGAAAAGTAGCTGAGCATCACCTGTTGCCGGAGTATTGACAAACCGACCTTGTCTGCCATCGGTTGCCTCAAAGAGTTCTTGATCTTTTTTGACAGCCTGTTCTACACCATCATCCGCGTCCTTTCCTCCCCAAGACTGGCCAAAGGGAGGATTGGCAATGACAAAATTCATCTTTTTGTCCGCAAAGGGATCACCATCTTTAAGAGTATCTGTCTTCACAAAGTAGTCAGAATTTTCCTGCCGAATCAGCATATCTGCCCTTCCGATACCATAAGTTTCTGAGAGATATTCCTGACCAAAGAGAAGAACATTCACTTCAGAATTCAAACGACGAATATAACTTTTGGCTGTAGCCAGCATGCCTCCCGTACCAGCAGCCATGTCTAGAATTTTTACTATTCTCTTATCTACAAACAGTTCCTCATCTGCTTCAACGAGCAGTAAGTTGACCATCAAAGCAATGACCTCCCGAGGTGTATAGTGAGATCCTGCTTCCTCATTTTCGGAGAAACGGCGAATGATATCTTCAAACATATAGCCCATTCGCATAGAATCCACTGTACTCGGGGATAGATCAATTTTGGAGAATTTCTTAATGACAGTGAATAGGCGTCCTGTCTGTGCCAAGGTATGGACCTGCTCCTTAAACTTAAGGTTTTCAATAATGTCCTTTACTCGTTTGGAATAACCATCTAAATAAGCGAGAAAGTTTTCTTCGATTGCATCAGGATCATTTTGCAAATTTTTAAGAGTAAAAGGGCTTGTATTATAGTATTTATATCCTGATATATCTTCAAGAATCTGTTCCGGTGTTTTTTTGTCTTTCTTGTAGGCTGCAATCACTTGATCCTTGGTTGGCAGTAGAGCTGCTTCCAATCTAGCTAATACAAACATGGGAATAATCACATCACGATATTTATCTGCGCGATAAGCTCCTCGAAGTGTATTCGCAATAGACCAAACTGTGTTGACATCGCTAGAAATATTAACATCATTTTTCTGAAAAAGAGGAAGTTGTGATTTTAATTTTGACATATATATACTCTATTTCCAATTCTTATTTTAGTATCTTTCTGGTGAAAAAAATGTAGACCATCTCTCGTTTGTAGTAAAAAGAGATAACAAATTGTTATGCTCTCTTTCACTGCTATTTTAAAAATAATTTTTCCTAGCTTCCTTAGGGATTCAATACTCCTTCTTATTATAGCCAAAGTCCGCCAAGTCCAGCTTCTTGTCCCGCCAGTTTTTCTTGACCTTGACCCAAGTTTCTAGGAAGACCTTGTCCCCCAGCATGAGCTCAATGTCGCGCCGAGCCATGGATCCGATTTTCTTCAGCATGGATCCACCTTTGCCAATGATAATACCTTTTTGGCTATCGCGCTCCACCATGATGGTCGCTCGGATATGGACCTTGTCCGTCTCCTTATCTCGCTTCATACTGTCAACAACCACCGCGACTGAGTGGGGAATTTCCTCCCGCGTCAGCATCAACACCTTCTCCCGAATCATTTCAGACACCAGAAAGCGCTCTGGATGGTCGGTAATCTGGTCTTCTGGGAAATACTGGAAGCCTTCCTCCAGATTCTCACTGAGGATGTCAATCAGATGGGACACATTATTACCCTGCAGGGCTGAAATCGGCACGATTTCTTTGAAATCCATCTGCTGACGGAAATCATCAATTTGCGCTAAGAGCTGATCCGGATGTACTTTATCGATCTTATTAACCACCAAAATAACTGGCACCTTAGCCGCTTTCAGGCGCTCGATAATCATATCATCACCCTTGCCACGCGGCTCATCAGCTGGCACCATGAAGAGGACGGTA
Source organism: Streptococcus sp. 27098_8_82 (assembly GCF_041431615.1). Classification (NCBI taxonomy): domain Bacteria; kingdom Bacillati; phylum Bacillota; class Bacilli; order Lactobacillales; family Streptococcaceae; genus Streptococcus; species Streptococcus sp. 27098_8_82. Next base: position 201,342 of record NZ_JAPVYB010000001.1, on the reverse strand, counting down.
TCCACCTCACGCAGGGTGCTGTAAGCTGCTTCCACCATAAAATCGCCTAGAGCCGTCTTAGGCTTATGGATTCCCGGCGTGTCGATAAAGACAATCTGCTCCTTATCCGTCGTGTAAATTCCCATAATTTTATTGCGAGTGGTCTGAGCCTTATCGCTCATGATGGCAATCTTTTGCCCCATAACATGATTCAAAAAGGTTGATTTCCCAACATTAGGACGTCCTAAAATAGCTACAAAACCTGATTTAAAAGTCATTCTTTCACCTCTATTATTTCCATTAAAACAGCAGAAAATCGGCAGTCTCCCCCGATTTTCAAATCTTTAAAAAATCCAATCCCAAATCTTGGGAACAAAAATAATCAGTCCTGTCACAACAGCAAAGCCAGACACGACCAGAACAGCTCCCGCTGCCATATCCTTGGCATTCTTTGCCCGCATAGAAAAGTGGTAATCACTGGCCAGATCCACGACATTTTCAATGGCAGAATTGACAATCTCAAAGGCAATGACCAGAAAAATGCTCAAAAAGAGAAAGAGCCATTCTATCGCGGACAAGTCAAAAATCAGTCCCGCAACTATCACCGCCAGAGCCGAAAGTACATGCTTGCGCAGATTGCGCTCCTCTTTAAAGGCTGTAAAAATACCAGTTAAAGCAAATTCCAAACTCGAGACCACATCTCGATTTTTCCATTTGCGTTTGTTATTTCCTTGTGAGTCCATAAGCAGTTAAAATTTCTTCCTGTAAACCAAACATTTCTGCTTCTTCTTCCGGCGTATAGTGATCATAGCCGTTGATATGCAGAAAACCATGCACTGCCAAAAAGCCCATCTCCCGCTCAAAGCTGTGGCCGTATTCCTCTGCCTGCTCACGCGCCTTGTCCACTGAAATGAACAGCTCGCCGATATAGGCGTCAAAATCGTCCAGCATCTCAGCTAACTCAGGATGGTCCAGCAAATCCTCCTCGTCAACAGCGATGTCCAACTCAGGCTTATACTCCAAGCTGATCACATCCGTCGGCCGATCCGTATCTCTATATTCCAAGTTGAGTTCATGACTGCGCTCATTGCTGACAAAAGTCACAGCCATTTCCTTCTTTTCCTTGCCCGTTTTCTGGGCAGCAAACTCCAAAATTTCCTGAGTCTGTTTAAGAATCTCTTCCGAAACCTGACCCGTTTCATCTACCATTTCGATATACATACCTTACCCGCTTTGCTAGTATTACCTTATTATATCATATTTTGACTCACTTTAGGGAGCCAAGGGCAGGGTTTTGGAAAATAGCAGAGCAGATTCGTAAATCTCTCACCGCAAAGACAAAAGCTGTTCTTTTTTATTTTGTCCCTTCTCAAAACTTTGCATTCCACGACCAGCTATCGTTGACAAAAAGAAAAGGCTGGGAAAACCCAACCTTGTATTACAAGATGCTAATTGCCGGGATCGAACCGGCGACCTCATCCTTACCATGGATGCGCTCTGCCAACTGAGCTAAATCAGCGTACCTATCTAATATATCATGTAGATAGGTGCTTGTCAATATCCTTTCTCATTTTTTTGCAAAATAATCTTCCCTAGTCAGATAGTAATGCATTCGCGTCACAATGCGGCCTTTCTCATGCTTATCTAGTGATGCGTAAGGCTCTTCATGGGAATATTTCATACCAGACTTGACCATAACTCGGCCAGAAGCTGGATTGTCAACATCGTGCAGCGCCACAAGTTTGTTCATTTCAATTTCCTCAAAAGCCAGCTTGATGACTGCGCGATTGGCCTCTGTCGTATAACCCTGATTCCAGTATTTTTTATTGATTACATAGCCGATAGCCGCTGTTTTCAAGTCCAGCCTAATCTTATGCAGGTCAATAGTCCCGATGAATTTGCCGCTATCTTTCACTTCTATTCCCCAGCGCCCCAAAGGATTGGCCAGATAAAAGAGAGCGATATTATTGCGTGTTTCTTCCAGGCTTTTGTTTGTCTCAAACGTATAGCGAGTATTTTCCTCATCTGAAGCGTACTCAAACATTGCCGGGGCATCTTCCAAGGTCACCGGACGCAGAATCAACCGCTCAGTTTCCAGTCTGGTATGATGAGCCAGTTTGACATAAATATTTTCCATCATAGCCTCCTATTTTTTCTTAACAGAATAGCACAATTCACTGATGAAAGCAAACCGCTCTGATTTCCCCTTGATTTTTGAAGCGTTTTCATATACAATAAAAACATCTTAAAAAAGGAGCATATTTTTTATGTTAATCGGTATTCCAAAAGAAATCAAAAACAATGAAAATCGTGTCGCTCTGACACCAGCTGGTGTTCACAGCCTCGTTGGTAAAGGACATGAAGTGCTGATTGAGACAAATGCAGGGCTGGGATCTGGTTTTACAGATGCAGACTATGAAAAGCAAGGTGCAAAAATCGTCCCTACTGCTGCAGAAGCGTGGGCAGCTGAGCTAGTGGTCAAGGTCAAAGAACCTCTAGCAGCCGAATATAGCTTCCTCCGCGATGACCTCTTACTCTTTACCTACCTGCACATGGCTGCCGCTCCTGAGCTAGCAGATGCTATGACAAGTGCCAAGACGACTGGTCTGGCCTACGAAACTGTCCGCGATCAAGATGGACAACTGCCACTCTTGGTACCTATGAGTGAGGTGGCTGGTCGGATGGCGGTCCAAATCGGAGCCCACTTCCTGACTAAGCGCGAAGGTGGATCCGGCGTACTTCTCGGTGGCGTACCGGGTGTTCCGAAAGGGAAAGTCACCATTATCGGTGGCGGTGTCGTAGGTACTCATGCCGCTCGTATCGCTCTAGGACTGGGTGCTCAAGTGACTATTCTGGATATCAGCGCTAAGCGTCTGTCTGTCCTAGAAGATGTCTTCGGTCATCAAATCCAGACCCTCATGTCGAATCCTTTCAATATCGAAGCTAGCGTTCGAGAAGCAGATGTCGTGATTGGCGCTGTCCTCATTCCAGGTGCAAAGGCTCCGAAACTGGTAACAGACGATATGGTTAAGCAAATGCGTCCAGGCTCTGTCATTGTAGACGTAGCTGTTGACCAAGGAGGTGTCATTGAAACAGCTGACCGCGTAACGACTCACACTGAGCCTGTTTACGAAAAACATGGTGTTCTCCACTATGCAGTTGCAAATATCCCTGGCGCTGTAGCCCGCACTTCTACCATTGCCCTGACCAATGTTACCCTTCCTTATGTAGAGGCTTTGGCAGAAAAAGGCTTCAAACAAGCTATTGCAGATGACCAAGGACTGCGCCAAGGTGTCACAACTTACCAAGGTCACATCACTAGCCAGCCAGTTGCAGAAGGCCTCAACAAGAACTACACATCTATTGACGAACTCGTTTAGTTGAAAATTTCGACTTTAAAATCAATCTCACAAAAAAGAGCAGAAATAAATCTGCTCTTTTCGTATGTTATTCCATTTCTTCTGGCTCAGTTGCAGCCTCTCTAACAGGAGTTGGTTCATAAGCTCGGATAATCTCCGCCACCACTGGATGACGAACGACATCCTTAGCTGAGAAATGAACAAAATCAATCTGGGAGATATTCTTCAATTTCTCTTGAGCGTCAATGAGGCCGGACTTAACATTGCGAGGTAGGTCAATCTGGCTGATGTCTCCATTAACAATCATCTTGGACTGAAAGCCTAGACGCGTCAGAAACATCTTCATCTGCATGATGGTGGTATTTTGTGCCTCGTCCAGAATCACAAAGGCATCATCCAGCGTCCGCCCCCGCATATAGGCTAGGGGTGCAATCTCAATGATTTCTCGCTCCATGAGGCGCGTTGTCTGATCCTTGCCCAAAATCTGATACAAGGCATCATAGACCGGTCGCAGATATGGATCCACCTTTTCCTTAAGATCACCAGGCAGAAAGCCCAGACTCTCACCAGCTTCTACCGCTGGCCTTGTCAGGATAATTCGCTTGACCTGCCCACGCTTGAGAGCTGTCACGGCCAAGGTCACCGCTAGAAAGGTCTTCCCTGTTCCGGCTGGCCCGATACCAAAGACAATATCATGATTTTTAACACTGTCCTCATAGATTTTCTGACCAAGTGTCTTGACCCGAATTGGCTTGCCATAGCTGTCCTTGATAATCTCTTCTTCGTAAAGAGCTACAAACTTATCAATTTCATCATTTTTGACCATGGTAATGGCTGTCACAACATCGGGAGTACCAATGGTCATGCCACGATTGACCAAGACCAACAGAGCCTGAATGACCTGTCTGGTCTCTTCACAGGCAGCCTTCGTACCTAAAATCTGCACAATCTCGGTTCGGGCATGAATAGTCACCTTCAATTCCTGCTCCATCAGGCGCAGATGGCGTTCATTAGAACCAAAAAGATGAAAGGCATCATCTGGATGGCCCAGTTTCAATTCTACTGAATGTTCCTGCAAACAAAGAACCTCTCTATTTTATTTTTTTGAATGAATTATCTTTATTATATCAAAGCAAGCAGAAAATGACTATCCCTAGCCACTATCCACTTAATGCGCTTGATATTCCTCCCAAATAGCATCGAACTCGCCAAGGTTAAAGGAAAAATTTGCATGCTCCTCCAGAAAACGACTGACCTCATCAAAATCATCCGTATGCTTGGGAAAGGCTGTATCCTGAAAAGCCAAATCCGCCAAAATAGCCTTGGGCTCCTTGCTCTTAGGATTTCGCTCTGTCATCAGCCAGCTGTAAAAAGATTTTCTCATAGGTTCCTTTCATTTCTTTAAGACAGTATCCTTCCAAGCATCAGCTCTAGATACGTGATTCTTTATCCTCACACCAACTCCGTTCCGGTCGGATCTTGCTTGATTTTACCAGCTTTCATCAGCCCACCTAGAGCTTTTTTAAACTGGCCTTTGGAAATGCCAAAAGTAGCCTTGATGTCGTCTGGTGAAGATTTGTCGTTCAAGGTCATAAAGCCGCCATTGCTCTCCAGATAGGTCAGAATCATCTGGGCATCGTTTTCCAGCATTTCAAAGGAGCGAGGCTTAAGAGAGAGGTTAAGGGTGCGGTCTACTTCACGGAAGCCAATCACCCGTGCATCTAAGACCTGCCCCAAACGTGGCTCTGCATAGCGCTCACTCGGATGAATGAAGCCCAGCATTTTATTCTCCGGCAGGTAAACAAAGGTACCAGAAAGCTTGAGCCGATAAACGATGGCTGGCCAGTTTTGGTTCTGCATGTTATTGTAGGCAGGACGAGCCAGACGCTGGAAATCCTCTTGATAAGCCAGTTGGCCCCAGATGCGGTCTTTCTTGTCCACATCTAGACGGATATAAAGGCGGTCGCCTTTCTTAGGCCAGAGTTCCTTGATTTCTGGCAAGATGTCTAGTGACACGACAATTTGCTTATCCGGCAGACCCGTATCGACAAAGACACCTAGATCCTTGCGGACCTCCGTTACTGTTCCCCAGCCAAACTGCTCTTGAGTAGCTGTAACTTCAAGAGTTGTCAGGCGAAGCTTCTGCTTCATATCGCTATAGGCAAAGCCTTTGACAGACTGCCCCAGCTCATGCGCTCCCTCTTCCTTAGAAAGAGCGTAAACCTGACCGCCCTTTTGAACAAAGTAAAAGCGATCATTTTCATCCGTGATGATACCCACGATGAAGCTGGCAAGATTTGTATTCATATAGACCTATTTTCTACCTTGCTTCTTCAAACCAGGCAAGGATTTTTGATGTTAAAACAACTCAGTCAGCCAAAGCCAACTGAGTTTTGATTCTGATAAAAATGTTAAACTTCTAAAAGTTCTTTTTCTTTGTTTGCTGTCATTTCATCGATATGTTTGACAGCATCGTCCGTTACTTTTTGAATATCCTTTTCCAGGGTCTTCAATTCGTCTTCAGTGATTTCTTTGGCTTTTTCCTGCTTCTTAGCTTCATCCATAGCATCGCGACGGATGTTGCGGATAGCAACTTTAGCATTTTCACCGACCTTTTTCACTTCTTTAGCCAAGTCCCGGCGAGTTTCCTCTGTCAGAGCTGGAATGACCAGACGAATCACAGAGCCATCACTGGCTGGCGTAATTCCAAGGTCAGAAGCATTAAGCGCACGCTCAATGTCCTTGATAGAAGACTTGTCAAAAGGTGTCACCAAAAGAACACGCGCTTCCGGAATCGTAATCGAAGCGATTTGGTTGAGCGGAGTTTCTACTCCATAGTACTCCACATGGATGCGGTCCAAAAGGCTGGCATTGGCGCGGCCTGCACGGATGCTGCCAAATTCACGAGCCAAACTTTGGTGCGAGTGGGTCATTCTTTCTTTTGCTTTTTCTACAATTGCATTTGCCATGAGTTTCTAATCTCCGTTCTTATAAATTATTTGATACTGTTGTTCCGATTTGCTCACCGATAACAACGCGTTTGATATTGCCCGGCTCATTCATGTTAAAGACAACCAAGTCAATGTCATTGTCCATAGACAAGGTCGAAGCCGTTGAGTCCATAATTCGCAGTCCCTTACTGATGACATCCCGGTGGGTCAGTTCATCAAACTTAACGGCGGTCTTGTCTTTCTTAGGATCGGCATTATAGACACCGTCCACGCCATTTTTGGCCATAAGAATCGCATCTGCTTCAATCTCTGCTGAGCGCAAGGCAGCGGTTGTATCAGTTGAAAAATAAGGAGAACCAATACCTGCACCGAAAATGACGATACGGCCTTTTTCCAGATGACGAAGAGCCCGACCTCGGATATAAGGTTCAGCTACCTGCTGCATAGCAATCGCAGTCTGCACGCGCGTATCTACACCTACCTGCTGTAGTGAATCCGCCATTACCAGCGCATTCATGACAGTGCCCAACATACCAGTATAATCGGCCTGCACACGATCCATACCCGCTTCTGCTGCCGGCTCACCCCGCCAAAGGTTTCCACCTCCGATAACCAGAGCAATCTGAACTCCCAAATCGTGAACTTCTTTGATTTCTTCCGCCATCTTCTGAACGGTTTGAATATCAATACCAACGCCTTTTTCACCGGCAAGAGCTTCACCTGACAACTTAATCAAAATACGCTTATACTTAGGTTCTACCATTTTTTTACTCCTTATTTTATCTGTACTATTTTACCACATTTTGTGATTTTTATATAGTTAAATCACTGAAATTTTTCTTTTTTCCTTTTAGTAAAATAGCAGAGCAGGCAAGCTCATTTCACAGAAAAACCAGCCCCATCATCAGATAGGACTGGGAATGCATACTTCAATCATCTTTTACAAGATCCACTCACTGCTTGAGCGACTGTTTCCTTTCCCGCTTAGCTAAGAGCGGCAGGATAACACCCAGACTGATCAAGACGATTGGTGTCAGGATATTTGTCAAGAGAGAGAATTGCCAGCCTGCTGGGTCTTTGGCAAAGTCCACTTTCGGAACCATCCCTAAAATGCAGGCAAAGGCTGTAAAGAGGAAGCACCAAGCTCCGATAGCAAAGCCAACTTTTGGATTTTTGGTAAATTTGTACTCAGCATCCTTGTACTTCTTCCAGGCCTTGTTCAACATCATATAGGCCAGGAATACCCAGAGATACCGCATGGGCATAACGATAGAGTTGAGATTGGTCATCCATTTGACCAGGCCGTCAATTTCTTTGATTCCAAAGATAGGCAGAATAATTAGTAAGCTAACCAAAATCCCTGTCAAGATGTAACCGTTAATGAGGACTCCTTTTGATGTTCTCTTGCGCAACCAGCTTGGAACAAACTCTTCATCTGCATTATTGAGCATGATTTGCAGAGGCGCGTCAATAGAGAAAGCCAGTGCAGCAATCTGTCCAACCATATTGGTCAGGGCATAGATGACTACTAGTACATTGCCCACTCCCCAGTAATTGCCCAGCATTTGAAAAGCTTGGTAAGCGCCGTTTCGCATCAGATCCTCAGGAATATTGCTGCCGTCAAAAAGCATGCCCATAGCCAGAGAGCCTAGGATAGCAGATGCACCAACCATAACAGCCATGACAATCATTCCCTTTGGAAATTCCTTGGCTGGATTGCGTGTTTGATTAACGTAAGGCGAGATTTTCTCAGCTCCGCCAACCGCAAAGACTAAGAGGGAGATGGTCGTGAAATAAGAGAAGTCAAAGTTGGGAATGTAAGTGCTGAGCTTATCCATATTGGCCGTCGCAAACTGCATATCAGGTTTGATAAAAGGAGCACCGACCGCTAAGAGGACGAAGAGGAAAGACATAATCAGCATGGCACTTCCTGCCAAGCCCCCAATCACCTTGAGCGTGGATAGCCCCTTGGTAGACAAGTAGAGAAAGGCACCGAAAATCAGCAAGCTAAGAATAACAATCCAGTGAATGTCAAGACTGCTCAAAAAGTCTCCATTTCCCTGAAGAACCCAGCCCAGCGGAATCAAAACTCCCTGCGGCTTCTGAGCCAGATAGGGAATATGCACCACCCAGTAAGTCCAGGCCGCAAAATAAGCCAGCCGCTTGGTAGAGGTTTTCTCCACCCAGTCGCTGACACCGCCTCCGCTCTCCTTAAAAGTCGAGCCTAGTTGCCCCACGATGAGGGCATAAGGAATGAAGTAAATAGCTAGGATAAGAATCCAAGAAACAATTACCGAAATACCCTGCTGGGAATAGTTATTAACCACATTTCCCAGACCCCAGACCATATTAAAAGCAATCAGAGATACCATCAGCCAGGTTAGCTGGTTCTGATCTTTTTTCATGACACCGTCTCCTTTTGTTATAAAATAAATTGATTCGATATTATTATAACATGTTTCTATGAGTTTGTAATCGCTATCATCAATTTTATTTCAAAAAAAGAACTACCCGAAGGCAGTTCAATTAATTCTTAAAGTGAGTTTACGTCAACCTTGATACCAACACCTTGTGTAGTAGTGATAGTCAGGTTGGTTACGTAAGTACCTTTAGCAGTAGCTGGTTTCGCTTTTTGGATTGTGTCGTTGAAAGCTTTGAAATTTTCAACCAACTTGTCAGCTTCAAATGAAACTTTACCAATGATAGCTTGTACGTTACCTGCACGGTCTGCACGGTAAGTAATCTTACCACCTTTAGACTCTTCAACTGCTTTTGCAACGTCCATTGTTACAGTACCAGTCTTAGGGTTTGGCATTAAGTTACGAGGTCCAAGGACACGTCCAAGGCGACCTACAAGTGCCATCATGTCAGGTGTAGCGATTACTACATCAAAGTCCAACCAACCGTCGTTGATTTTTGCAACGAGATCATCTTCACCAACGAAGTCTGCACCAGCAGCTTTCGCTTCTTCTGCTTTAGCACCACGTGCGAAAACAAGAACGCGTGAAGTTTTACCAGTTCCGTTTGGCAATACCATTGCGCCACGGATTTGTTGATCAGCTTTTTTAACGTCGATGTTCAAGTTGTAAGCAACTTCTACAGTTGCATCGAATTTTGCAAAGTTAGTTTCTTTTGCAAGTGCTACAGCTTCTTCTACGCTGTATGCTTTTGTGCTGTCGATCTTTTCAAGAGCAGCACGAAGTTGTTTGCTTTTTTTAGCCATTTTATCTTTCTCCTTGTAAGTGGTTCAATCGATTTTCATCTCCCACGTCACTCGTCAATCTGATCAAGTGTAGTGCGGGCAAATGGGATGAACGTTATTGATTAGTCAACAACAGTGAATCCCATAGAACGAGCAGTACCTTCAATCATACGCATTGCAGACTCGATGTTTGCAGCGTTCAAATCTGGCATCTTAGTTTCAGCAATTTCTTGTACTTGCGCACGAGTAACTGTAGCAACTTTCGTTTTGTTTGGCTCACCAGAACCTTTTTCAACACCTGCAGCTTTCTTCAAAAGAACAGCAGCTGGCGGAGTCTTGGTCACGAAAGTGAATGATTTGTCTTCGTAAACTGAGATAACAACTGGAATAATCATACCAGCTTGATCAGCTGTACGAGCGTTGAACTCCTTAGTGAATCCCATGATATTGATACCGGCTTGACCAAGCGCAGGACCAACTGGTGGAGCTGGAGTAGCTTTACCAGCAGGGATTTGCAATTTTACAAGTTTTTCGACTTTTTTAGCCATTTTTAAATCCTCCTTTGTGGTTTTGGCGGTAAATAAAGATTTTTACCTCCCACAAGTATGCTTTTCGCATACCTTTCTATTATACACTAAACTTTGTTAAATGCAAGGAATTTTATCTTCTTTTTTGAATTTTTTGTGGTAAAATAATCTTATGACACTATTAAAGATTGCTTCGATTTTATTTATCTTTTTAACATTGATTTTAACCACTATTACAGTGCGAGTTTTTCAATTAAGGAAATACGGTTTAAACTTTGCGGACTTAGCTTTTCCGCTTTTTGTTGTGGAATTTTATATCATTTCAGATAAGGCCTACTACCACAGCTTGCTGCCCCAGCTGACTCTAGCTCTCTCAGTTCTCGCTATCGCCATCACCATCTATTTTCTCAAGAAAAAAAGGAGCTTCTACTATCCCAAGTTTTTCAAGTTCTTCTGGCGGGCTGGATTTCTTCTGACCTTCTTCATGTACCTAGCCATGGTCATCGGTCTCTTTTTGTAATAATGTAAAATAAACCCCATCGGTCACGAGTTAGCCGATGGGGTTTTCATATGCGGGACTTACAAGTCCTTCTTTTGCCGTGAAAGAAGAATCTTACGATGCTCCTAGTCTTATTCGTGAATCTCCAGAGGCAGGCCATCCGGATCAAAGAAGAAAGCCATCTTACGACCGTCAAAGTCGTCATAGCGCAGCTCGGTATGAGGAATCTCCAAACAGTCAAATTCCTCTAGCGTTTCTTCGACATCTTTCACTCGGAAGGCCAGATGCCGTAGACCTGTATGCTCAGGATGCGGCAGGGCTGGCCGCTTGGGAGCTTCTTCCTTGATAAAAATTTCCAGAGTCAGATTTCCCTTGCGGACATTAAAGAGAATATCCTGCTTGTCTGGCCGATGGTGTTCATCCAGCTGCTCAAAGCCTAGCTTATCCACATAAAACTCCCTGGTCTTGGCATAATCATGACCAATGATGGCTATATGGTGAATGGTGTCTAGTTTCATACTTTTTTCCTTTCCTTGGCAATGTGTAAGTAGAGAAAATCTGCCGGCTGACTGCTGGCAGATTTGTTTTTATCAAATGATTATCTTGCTAGCAGACTAGTGAAATTAGAATTAATTTGTCTGCAAAACCTTTCGAGGCTTGGTGCCTTCGGCTGGTCCGATAACGCCTGCCGCTTCAAGTTCTTCCATAAGACGAGTGGCTCGATTAAAGCCGACCGAGAGTCGCCGCTGAATCATAGATGCGCTGGCTTTCTGAGTCTCGATAACCAAGGCCTTGGCTTCTTCAAAGAGAGGATCGCCTTCATCATCGCCCCCACCAGTATCCAAATCACTTTCAGATACTTCACCAGGATCAAAACTATCGTCATAATCAGCTTCAGCTTGATTCTTGACGAAGGCTACGATTCGCTCCACATCTTCATCCGAGATAAAGGAGCCCTGCAGACGAACCGGGTGGTTTTCATCAATAGGCTTAAAGAGCATATCCCCACGACCCAAGAGCTTTTCTGCTCCATTTTCATCCAGAATGGTCCGGCTGTCTGTCCCGCTGGATACAGCAAAGGCAATCCGAGAGGGTACATTGGCCTTAATCAGACCGGAGATAACATCTACAGATGGACGCTGGGTAGCCAGAATCATGTGAATCCCAGCCGCACGCGCTTTCTGTCCCAGACGAATAATGGCGTCTTCCACTTCCTTGCTGGCCACCATCATAAGGTCAGCCAGCTCGTCCACGATGACGACGATTAAAGGCAGGGGAACTTGCTTGTACTCTGATTGGGCATTGTACTCGGCTACTTTAGCATTATAGCCAGCAATGTTACGGGCACCGACCTTGGAGAAGAGTTCATAGCGATTTTCCATCTCGTCCACAACCTTCTGCAGGGCGCGGCTGGCCTTGCGAGGATTGGTTACGACTGGAATAAGCAAGTGAGGAATGTCATTATAAACGGACAGCTCCACCATCTTAGGATCCACCATCATAAACTTGACTTCATCCGGTCTGGCTTTCATAAGAATGCTGGCAATAATACCGTTGACGGCCACAGATTTACCAGAGCCAGTGGAGCCCGCTACCAAGAGATGGGGCATCTTAGCCAAGTCAAAGGAGCGAACAGAGCCGTTGACTGCCTTACCAAGTGGGATTTCTAGAAGCTTGCTGGCATCCGTCTTAGACTGCTCCCAGAGTTCTCGGAAAGTCACGGTCGCAACTTCAGAATTGGGCACTTCAATTCCGACAAGAGATTTCCCAGGAATCGGCGCTTCAATCCGTACATCCTTGGCAGCCAAGGCTAGAGCCAAGTCATCAGCCAGATTGGAAATCCGATTGACCCGAACACCAACAGCTGGCTTGACCTCGTACTTAGTGACGGAAGGTCCGATTTCAGCCCGCTCAACAGCAGCCTTGATCCCAAAACTAGCAAAGGTCTCTTCCAAAATCTTAATATTGTCGCGGACAATGCGCTTTTCTTTAGACTGATTCTTAGGCTTGTCGGGCGCAAAGAGGTTGATGGTCGGCAGCTTGTAGTCCAGACTTTCCTTGGCAGTAAAGTCCACTTCAACGTCTACATCTGCCTCCTCCGTCTCTTCTTCGCGACCAAAGTCCAGAGGCTCATGAGGATCATACTCTCCCACTTCCTCATAGTCTGCCTCGTCAAAGTCCACAGCTGTATTTGACAAGTCCTCGTCATCTAAAATCTCTCCTGTTTCAGAATCGACTTCAGCTTCCTCTTGCTCTACTTCAATGGCTTGCATAGCTGCCTGTGCAGCTTTCTCTTCCTGCTCCAAGAAACGAAGCTGCCGCTTTTCTTCCTGCTTCTCTCTCCAATTTTGAAAAGCAGCCATAGTCTTTTCTGAAATATCATAGATAGACCAAGGGCTCATAAGCAGACCGCCCAAAAGAATGAGCAGCAGGCCGAAGAAATAGGAGCCGATATTTGAAAAAAGGAAAGAGATAGGCGCGTATAAGAGAGAGCCCAGCAGGCCGCCTCCCGCGAAGGAGCTAACCTTAAAGGCTGTCAGATCAGTCAAGACCCTGCCTAGAGTTGTGGATAAGACAGCTGCTCCCTCTAGCTTCAACACACTGACAAAATAAGCTTGAAAAATTAACTCCAATCCCAAAAAGAGGCTGATAAATCCTGAAACTGTCCCCTCGTGCTTGTGCAGCCACTTGAAAAAAAAGAGATAGCCAAAGCTGGCCAGAATAGCCAGATAAGCCAAGCTTCCCACCAAGAGGCGAATCATATTATAAATGGTGACCCCAAAGGCGCCCAGCTTTATAGCTGCAAACAAAAGAATAAGAGCCAGCACAAAGGTGGCAATCATTCTCTTTATTGCTTTTTGTCTTTCTAATTCTGCTTTTGTCGGCCGACGAGTTGTCCGGCCTTTTTTCGTGTTTTTCTTAGTTGCCATAACCCTTATTATACCATATTTGAGCCTTAGATGAGAAATCTTTTATCTAGATTAGCAACAAAAAAACTTATTTATCCACGCAAAAAGAACTGGGCTAGCCAGTTCTCATTTCACTATCACAAAATTCTTATTAAGCCTCTGGCATAACCGCCCAGGCAATCAAGTAAGCCAAGACACCTGTACCTGCTGCACAGCAAAAAACAATACAAAGAATACGGACCAAGGTTGGATCTAAATCAAAGTAGTTTGCGATACCAGCACATACACCAGCGATTTTCTTGTTGTTGACATCTCTTGTCAGTCTTTTCTCCATGGAAAACACTCCTTATTATTTTTACACTGTTTATTTTACCATAACATTTCTCTATACACAAGTTCGCCTGCTATTAAACCCTCTCTTCAGATAAAATTTAATTACATCAAGATGAATTTGTTCACTCTACCATACTTTTAACAAGTCTCAGCAAAACTCTTGTTCTTGTGGTAGAATAGAGGGACATTTTAATTAGCTCACAGTAAAAATACATGAGGAGGAAGATAATGCGAGCCGGAGTCATTCTTCACAATCCCCAAACCAAGCAATTACTGCTCATCCACCGATGGGAAAATGGAGAAGAGTATTTTGTGATACCTGGCGGCGAAGCCGATTCAGGTGAGACTGCAGTCCAAGCAGCTCAGCGAGAAATTCAGGAAGAGCTAGGTTGGAGCTTGTCTGAAAAGCAACTGCAGCCAGCCTTTACTTTCAGAAATGGCCAACGCTTAGAAATCTATTTTCGTGTCACTATCAGCCTTACATCAGCCCCAATGATTCAGGGCGAGGAAGCCCTTCGCAGTCATGCCCAGAATATCTATCAACCTGAATGGCTAGACATAGAAGCAATTCGCAACCTAAACATACAGCCAGAAGGACTTAAAAATCTGCTCCTGGATTGTCTGACACAGGAGGGTTTGAAAAACTAGCCTAATTGTAGTAAAATATCAGTAGTTTACAATCTAATGTGAGAAAGGTTTTATATGAAAAAAATTCTTCTTATCAGCCTCTTATCAGGACTTGTCTTGGCTGGCTGCTCTGGTAAAGGTAAGAAAGAGGAGACTACTAGCTCCTCCAACTCATCCAGCAGTTCTTCGCTAGTGAGCTCTAGCTCTGACCCAGAGGAAACCAGCAAACTCCGTGAGCAATTCAAGGATGCCATGACCAACGAAAATGCCAACTTCCCGCAGCTATCTACAGAAGTTGCAGAGGATGAAGCGGAAGTCAAGTTGGTAACGACTGAAGGCGATATCCGCATCAAGCTCTTTCCAAAACAAGCCCCACTGGCCGTTGAAAACTTCCTAACTCATGCCAAGGAAGGCTACTATGATGGCGTTTTATTCCACCGTGTCATCAATGAATTTATGATTCAGACCGGAGACCCTAAAGGCAACGGCACTGGAGGCGAGTCTATCTGGAAGGGCAAAGACAAGTCTAAAGACTCTGGAAACGGGTTTAAAAATGAATATTCTCCATATCTCTATAATATTCGTGGTGCCCTATCCATGGCTAATGCAGGCCCTGGTACCAATGGCAGTCAGTTCTTCATCAATCAAAGCAAGAAAGACTTGTCTAGCCAAATGTCTACGGATTCCTTCCCAGCTAAAATCATCGAAGCCTATAAAAACGGTGGAAATCCTACTTTAGATGGCGGTGCTTATACCGTATTTGGCCAAGTGCTGGAAGGGATGGATGTGGTGGACAAAATCGCTGCCGCAGAAACAGACGACAATGACAAGCCTAAAAAAGATATCAAGATTGAAAAAATCGAGATTATCAAGGACTATGACTTCAGCAAATAAGCTTGCTGTCCAACCAATAAAGGAGGGAAATCAATATGATTATCTGGGGATATAAAGGTTATCAGAAAAACTTAGGACAGACCCAAAGCAATATCGAGTGTGCCAACTGCCACAACGTCGCACCTTGGGACATTATTGAAACCGGCAGGAAGTTTACACTCTATTGGATTCCTACCTTTCCTTATGGTAGAAAACATTACCTCACCTGCCCAGTCTGCCTGCACGGCAAACAGATTGAAAAGCAGGAAATCGAGCAGTTTTTGAATTATTAGTATTAAAAAGCGACTGAGACAAATCTTGTATCAGTCGTTTTTTGTAAGAGTAAACTATGAAGGCTAGTTATCTTATCGTGTGAGGATTTTTAAGAATAAAGCACTGTCGCCTTTATAAAAAAGGAAATGTCTTCTTCATTAATTCTCACATAACTGTTCCTATTTCCATAAATCATTTAGCATGACGCCCCTTTTTGCACTGTTTGCGATAAACGGCTGAGCGCAAACCTGTTTTACGACGTAGCTCAGCTCTTTTTTTCTTTCTTCTGATATAAAGGAGAAGCAAAATAAAGATCAGCACAAGAAGAATAATAGCTATACAAATCCAAGGAATCACATCTGTCCTCTTCTTACTTGATTTAGAAATGTTCTTCTCATTTGGAACTCGGTGACCTCTAACCAACAAGCGGTGACTATTTATCCCATAAGGGGTACAGGTAACCAGTGTGCAATAATCCTGATCTGGGTCAATGGCCAAAGAAGAAATATCCTCAGGCTCAACCGTCAAGGTCTGATCCACTTGATAAGTGATAGTCTTTCCCAAGACATGGATCATAAACCGATCTCCATTTTTTAATTTGTCAATATCTGTAAACAGCTTAGCTGAAGGCAAACCTCGGTGACCTGATATGACTGAGTGGGTCCCTTGACCGCCAACTGGCAGTGAACTTCCTGGAATATGCCCAATTGCTACTTGCAAAATAGCATCATCTGTCCCATGGTAAATGGGCAGGTTGGTTCCTAGCTTAGGAATTTCCACATAAGCCATAATGCCAGTCCCTGTAACATCTAATAGGCTATTGTAGTTGTTTTTTTCTTCCTCTGAAAGACGATAGTTAGGAACAACTCCTTTTTCGAGGGTTTGGTTATAGAACTTTGCAGCCTCTCTCATCTCATCTGCTTTACTCGTGTCTAGCTTTTCTACTTTATTTTCATAATTTGAAATAGCTTGCGACTGATGATAAGAGTTCCAAAGTTCACTTACAGTAGGGTAGAGTAACAATCCTATCCCACTAACTAAAAATAAAATTAGCAAAAAATTAATAAGATGTTTTTTCATAATATTTATTCAGTCGCATAAGAAAGGAAAAGAGATAGTATACTTCATCTACCTCTTCCTTTCTCCCTAAGATTACCTAGAGTCAGCGCGTTTCTTGATAATAAATAGAACTCCAGCACCAAGAACTAGGCTTGTTCCGATTAGGTAAAGAATGGTTGTTCCAATTCCACCTGTGTTTGGCAGAAGAGCACCTCGCTTATTGACCACTTTCAGGGTGATTACACCAGTATTGACATTAGAATCAAATGTCGCGGTCGCTGAAGTTGCTGTCAGATTTGTCAAAGCTCCTGTGGAGTCGATTGTACCTGAAATGGTAAACTCGACATCTTTCATAGCATTGTAGCCCACTGGAACTGTACTTTCCACAAGCTTGTAGTCACCCGAATCCAGCCCCATAAAATCAAATCTGCTGTTTGATCCAGCTTCAAACTTTTTAATCTCAGTGTATTGGTTATTGATCTTCTTATAAAGAGTAAATCCTGCACCAGCAAGAGCTGCTTGGTTTTCTTTGACCTTATTCACTGTCAGCTGGTAGGTATAGACATTTGCCTTGGTTTCAGGAGTTTCAGTAGTTGAAGAATTATTTCCATTTGGATCATTTGAATAGGTCAGGCTAGCTATATTAGGATTTCCTACCCCACCCATTATAGGATAATTGTTTAAACTTGCAGTGTAGCGAACGACAATCTTACTAGATGCTGTAACTTCTTGATTGCCTTTAAGATCACCAGCAGTTATCGTAATGACATTGCCTGTATAGGAAATTGGGAAAAATGTTGAAATGTCTTTTTCAGTTCCACCTTCTTTTAGATAAACTCGAGCATCATTATTATAGGTCATTCCAGCAGGAATCGTATCCTTGATTGTAAATACATATTGCGGAAATTCAGCATAGTTGCTTGGAAGAGTTGCGGTAATTTGGAAAGGAATATTTTGTCCAATTCTATATTCCGTCGCTGCAGTATAATTTTGAGAGCCATTAGCTTGAACTTGTTTTGTAAGAGTTGGAACATCTGCTTTCACGGCTACAGTTGTATCCTTGGCCACTTGCAGCATAAATCTAGTATAGGCTTGACCACTTCTATTATCCAATGATCCCCGACTATCCTTAATAAGATAGTAACCAGGTTTTAGTCCTGAAATGGTTGTCGTACCTTGCTGGGATTTAACGGTTGTTACACCTGAACCTGATAAATATTGATTCAATTCTTGGGCAAAGGCTTTAGCCTCCGCAGAGTCGTTTTGCTTACCGTTTAAAGAAGCTGCTTTTTCAGATGCATCTCCAAAATGAGTTCTACCTGCTCCAGTAACCCCAGGTCCCCACTCAATATTGGTCAAGGTGTTGCTAGCATCTAAAGTCCCTGAAAAAATATGATAGACTTCATAAGTGTGACCAGTTGTTGTTCCGGTCAGTTGGATGGTGTAGGTCGTTGTATCAGCCGATACGACCGGTAGCCCTGCAAAAGTCAGGATAAAGACCAAGACGGTCATCAATAGTTGTTTTAATTTTTTCATTTTAATCTCCTTTGAGGAGGGAGATGAATGAAACGTTCATCACTTCCTCTAGTTCTCCTTTTATTTTGTTGAAACACGTTTTTTGACTACAAAGAGCACGCCTGCTCCAAACACAAGACTTGTGCCGACTAGGTAGAGAATGGTTGTTCCGATTCCACCTGTGTTTGGCAGAAGGGCTCCTTGCTTATTGACCACTTTCAGATTAATGTATCCTCTATTTACATCTGTTTCAAAGGTTGCTGTTGCGGATGTAGATGTCATATCTGTTAAAGCTCCAGTCGAATCAATAGTTGATGTAATGGTAAATTCAATATCTTTCATAGTATTATAACCAGCTGGTGTCGTGCTTTCGACTAGCTTATAGTCACCTGCGTTAATACCATAAAAATCAAAGGTACTACTTGAGCTCGCTTCAATCTTTCTCACTTCGCTATATTGGTTATTAATCTTTTTGTAAAGAGTAAAGCCTGCACCAGCTACACGCTCTTGTCTTTCGTTAACCTTGGTCAATCTTAAGCGATAAGTATAGACTGTTGCCCTACTATCGAGAGTTTGGGCAGTTGTACTGGCATTATTATTTGGATTGTTTGAATATTTTAGACTAGCCGTATTTGAATTCCCGGTCGTTCCTAAGGTAGCACTATCTTTCAACCTGGCGGTGTAACGAATCACGATTTTACTATTTTCATTTACGTTTGGCAGAGTTTTTAGATCCGCAATGCTGACCGTCAATCCATTGTTCGTAGTGATGGAAAAGGAGTCTGTAATTGCTACTTCTGAACCACCTTGTTGTAGATAAACTTGAATATCACCATTATTGATCATTCCCGAAGTCATACTGTCTTTGACAGAAAAGTGATACTTGGAAAAGTCTCCGTAGTTACTTGGAAGAGTCACAGTAATTTGGAAAGGAACGGTATCCCAAATTGCATAGTCAGTTGCTGATATGTAGTTTTCAGAGTTGCTAGCTTTTACTTGTTTTGTAAGAGTAGGAACATCTGATTTTATAGCTATTGTTGTATCCTTAGCAACTTGTAGCATAATGCTAGTATAGGCTTGACCTTTTACATTATCTAAAGACCCATTACTATCTTTAATCAAGTAGTAACCGGGCTTTAGTCCAAAAATGGTTGTCGTTCCTTGCTCAGATCGAACTCTTGTTCGCCCAGCAGCAGATAGACTATTCGACAATTCTTGAGCAAACGCTTTAACTTCAGAGGAGTCATTCTGCTTACCACTTAAGGAAGCTGCTTTTTCAGATGCATCTCCAAATTTTGCTCTATCTCCAATTGCAACTCCTGCCCCCCACTCGATATTAGTCAGGACATTATTAGCATCTAAATCACCAGAAAAAATGTGGTATAGTTCATAGACATGTCCTGAAGAAGTTCCAGTCAGTTGGATAGTGTAGGTCGTTGTATCAGCTGATGCGGCCGGCAGACCGGCAAAGGTCAGGAAAAAGACCAGGATGGTCATCAATAGTTGTTTTAATTTTTTCATTATAATCTCCTTTTAAGGAAGAGACTGATTTCCCGTTCAGTTCTTCTGATTTTATCCTATTTTTTATTCACTCTTTTCTTTAACATCCATAAGATTCCTGCACCTAGCACAAGCCCTGTACCACTCAGGTAAAGGATAGTCGTTCCAATTCCACCTGTGTTTGGCAGAAGAGCTCCTTTTTTATTGACAATTTTCGTAGTAAAAATTCCATTTGTCAATTCATAAGTAAAAGTTGCTCTGTCCGAAGTTGCTTGAATAGCAGTTCGAGTAATTGGCAATGTCGGATCGTAGGTTACTCGTAGCCTAAACTCAATATCCTTCATGGTGTTGTAGCCTTTTGGAGTGATTGTTTCTACTAGTTTATAATCTCCAGATCCCAGTCCTTTAAATCCTGAGAAATTACTTCTTTTGTATTCTTGTGTAGATCCAACCTTTACATACTGATCGTTTACTTTTTTATAAAGAGTAAACTCTGCTCCTGGAAGAGCTCCTCCCCTTTCATCCACCTTATAGACATTAAGTTGGTAGGTATGAATCTGAACTTTGCTTTGGGGCGTTGTCCCGATTGATTTTGCCAAAGCCGTATTGGGGTTATTAGAAAAGCTTAGACTAGCCACGTTCATGTTAGTATTAGCACTGGCATGTGTTGTTGCGTATTGATTCAGTTGAGCAGTGTAGCGAACCACAATCTTACTTGAAGCATCTACATTTGGCACCTGCCTCAAATTACTAGTTGCTATGGTTAAATTACGAGACGATTCTACAGAAATATTAAAATGGTCAGTTATCAAGCTTTCTTCATCACCGCGTTTTAGATAAACTTGCACATCATTATTATAAGTCAAACCAGGCATTAAACTATCATTAAAAGATAGCTCATACTCAGAATAATCATCCAAGTTCCTTGGAAGTGTCGCTGTCAGTTGAAATGGAACCATGTCACCGATGGAATAATCTGTTATAGTCGTTTCCTCTCCCGTCGTACTTGACTTGGTGACCTTAGTAAGACTAGGAACATCAGACTTAATTGCTACTGTCGTATCTCTTGCCACCTGCAGCATAAAACGAGTGTATGTCTCATTTTTTTTGTATAAGGTATTATTTACTTCCTTAATCAAATAGTAGCCTGGAGCCAAGCCAGAAATAGTCGTTGTCCCATTTTGGCCTGATACTGTTTTTCGTCCACCGCCGGATAAGTATTTTGAAATTTCCTGAGCAAATTCTCTTGCTTCTTGCGAATCATCCCCTTTAGCACTTAAAGAGGCTGCTTTATCGGCCGCGTCTCCAAATCTTCTTTTACCTGAATCCCAAATTCCCGGAGCCCATCTAATATTGGTAAGAGTATTCGTTGCTGGATCGAGGTCTCCAAGAAAAATCGGATGAGCTTCGTAAGTATGGCCTGTTGATGTCCCAGTCAGCTGAATGGTATAGGTCGTGTCTGCTGATACGACCGGAAGGCTGGAAAAAGCCAAGACAAAGACCAAGACCGCCATGACCAGCTGTTTTATCTTTTTCATTATAATCTCCTAATTTTTTCTTCACTCAAGCTTGATCTTCGAGATATCCCATTCCTCTTCAAAACTTTCGCGATTTCCTATCTTTTTCTTTATTGAAATTTCCTATATAGTTTATTTCGGACAATCAGCCAAATCGCTGAACCCAATGTGATGACAGAACCACCCCAGAGGTATAAAAGGGTTCCATTCCCACCTGTTTCTGGAAGGACATATTTTTTTATAGCTGTCGGATTGCTCGTTCTATTTGTTTCTAATGTAAACAGATCTGTCGATACTTGAGCTGAGCTTTGAAGAATGTGCCCATCTACATCCTGATCCACTCGGACTTTAAAGGACACTTCTACTGTCTCCTCTGGTGCCACCCTTCTTCTCCAAGTTAATCTTCTATTAGAAAAGTCATCATATACGGTTGAACCATTGACATAGTCCGTATGTTCAGGTAGTTCATCGGTAATGGTGACATCCAACTCCCTATCACTGGTATTTTTGTAGGTGATTTTATAAGTTAGAACATCATTGGCCTTGACTTCTTGATTATCAATATTTTCATTATTTTTATTGAAGACTTCTTTTTTTGGCTTTTCGTATTCTTGAAAATTCCATATTCCAGTGAAAAGTACATCTTGATTTTGAATCGTGTCAGATTCTTTATCATAGTTTTGGAAAACCCAATTTCCTTCTGAAATACTGACTAGTCTTTTATTCCCTTTGGGGGAATCCGGTGTAACCGTCGAACCATTTTCTAGGTCATGTTGATCTTGCGGTAGCAGATTCAAAACTTCTTGAGGAAGAGATTTATCCTGAGTTCCACTTTCAAATTGGTAACTTTTCTTGTAGTGCACATTAGTTGTAACGATTTCTGATGAAACAGGGATATTATCAATTTCTTGTGTGACCCTATTTTCAATAGGCGCTCTATTTTGTAAAATGTTATCGTTTGTTTTTGTCTTGTATATAATAGTAAATTCTTTCCCAGCATTGCTACTGGTCAGGTGCTTGGCATTGATTGCCACCGTTACCTTTTGTCCATCTCTGGCCAGTGTATAGTCAGCACCTTGGGTCAACGTCCGACCGTCCAATTGAAGGGTCAAGCTCTGAAAATCCAAACGATTGTCCAAAGTTTCAACCATCTGCATTGAAGATAGAGAACCAATGACGTCCTTACCAGGGGTTGGCATAGTAAATTTGGCTGTATAATTGAGAGATTCTCCAGCAAGGGCAGGAAGCTTATCCTTTGAAGCCTGCTTCACTGGTGCCTTTGGAGCCTCTGTATAAAAGCCAAACAAACCGCCACTACCTGCCGTCGTTGTAAATTCAAATCGAACGGCGTTAGTTTCAGAACGAACCGCAAATCCTGAAACATTGTGTTCATCACTATCTCCCTGCGTACTCCTTGTAGGGTGCCATGTCGTTTTATTGTCTACTAGAGTTTCATTAAGGGCATAGGAAGTGTTTTTTACGATTTTATTTAATGCTATATCTTTATCATATATTGAAAAATTTTCTTCTCGACCGAGTGCATTATAGACCACATCAATATCAGACGGCAACATGACCATCTTTAGATCTGTGGGCGTTCCGTCCTGATATCTCAATTCTGCAGTGACATCCGTATCCAGAGCAAAGCCTCCATGCATATCATGAGTAAGAGTTGGATGCGGTGGCCAAATATAGTCCATAATCTGGATGGATTTGCTTCCCCAGTTTTCATCCACTGTCAGAAAGGGGACAAGCGTCTTATTTGGATCCTGGTAGTCTGCATTTCTCTGAACCAGATGAGTATCTATACTATGGAAGGTCACATAAACATCAACAGCCTTGCCATTAACAATACCTGCATTGTTAAACCGCAATTGAATAGGGCTATTAAAGGTTTGCTGAGTTTGGTTTTTATCTACTCTTAGCGAGAAGACCGTACTTTCTTTCCAATTCCCATTAGCTGGGATAAAATCCCTTTCGACCGAGGCGCCTTGACTTAGGACCTCCATATTATCCTGAGTCAAGGTAAACTGATAAATATCAAGCGTTGATAGATTCGTGCTTTCAGTAAGCTCAGTAACAGCATAGACTGCTGAAGAAAAGAGCACAAAAATAAAAGTCAACCCAAAAAGAAATGACTTAACATATTTTTTCATAAGGTATTTCATAATAATTTCCATTTAGTCTTCAAAAAAGAACTGCTTATGGATATACTAGCAGTTCTTTACATATTTGTCAAGGTGTCTAAATAAAATTGAGCACCTTTTAGACTTGAAATTTCTCTTGATTGTCAACTTTCAATTTGATTAAAAACAATGCTCTTAAGTCAACTGGTTAAAATCCCAAATCTGGTCCATCCATCCTTCATAGAAATCAGGCTCGTGGCAGACCATGAGAATGCTGCCCTTGTATTCTTTAAGAGCTCGCTTAAGCTCCTCCTTGGCATCTACATCCAGATGGTTGGTCGGCTCGTCCAGCACCAGAACATTATTTTCTCGGTTCATGAGGAGGCAAAGACGAACCTTGGCCTGCTCTCCACCTGAAAGGACCTGGATCTGGCTCTCAATGTGCTTGGAAGTCAGACCACATCTGGCCAGAGCTGCTCGGACTTCTGCTTGATTAAGGGCCGGAAAGGCATTCCAGACTGCTTCCAGCGGTGTCTGACGATTGCCGCCCTCTACTTCCTGCTCGAAATAGCCAAGCTCCAGATAGTCCCCACGCTCGACTTGACCTGTGATAGGCGGGATAATCCCCAACAAACTCTTGAGCAGGGTTGTTTTTCCAATCCCATTTGCCCCGATGATAGCTACCTTCTGATTGCGCTCAAAGGTCAGATTAAGAGGCTGGGTTAGCGGTCGGTCGTAACCAATCTGTAAATCCTTGGCTTGGAAGATAAAGCGGCCAGGTGTTCGGGCAGGCTTAAAGTCAAAGGTAGACTTTGGCTTCTCACTCTGCAGCTCAATAATGTCCATCTTATCCAGCTTTTTCTGACGTGACATAGCCATATTACGGGTCGCCACGCGGGCTTTGTTGCGAGCCACAAAGTCCTTGAGGTCCGCAATTTCCTTCTGCTGGCGCTCATATGCTGCTTCCAGCTGAGATTTTTTCATCTCATAGACTTCCTGAAACTGATAGTAGTCGCCAGAATAACGAGTCAAGTGCTGATTTTCCACATGGTAGACGATATTGATCACATCATTCAGGAAAGGAATATCATGCGAGATCAGAACAAAGGCATTTTCATAGTTCTGTAGATAACGCTTGAGCCAGTCAATGTGCTCAGCATCTAAATAGTTGGTTGGCTCGTCCAAGAGCAGGATATCTGGTTTTTCAAGAAGCAGCTTAGCCAAGAGAACCTTGGTCCGCTGCCCACCAGATAGCTCCGTCACATCACTCTCCATACCGTAGTCCATGACGCCCAGAGCCCGTGCAACCTCGTCAATCTTGGCATCTAAAGTATAAAAATCTCGGCTCTCCAAGCGGTCCTGCAGCTCGCCCACTTCTTCCATCAGGGCATCAACATCCGCTCCATCCTCAGCCATGTTCATATAGATTTCATTGATGCGGGCCTCGGTCTTGAAAAGTTCGTCAAAGGCCGTGCGCAAGACATCGCGGACAGATTGGCCTTGCTCCAGCACAGCATGCTGATCCAGATAGCCAGCCGTCACATATTTGGACCACTCGACCTTACCTTCGTCTGGCAGCATTTTACCCGTCACAATGCTCATAAAGGTTGACTTTCCCTCACCATTGGCACCGACCAGGCCGATATGCTCACCCTTAAGCAGACGGAAGGATACATCCTCAAAAATAGCCCGGTCTCCGAAACCGTGGCTGAGATTTTTTACTTCTAAGATACTCATTTTTTCTCCTCTATCATTGATTGCAGTTCCTTGATTATACCATCAAAAGGGATTTTTTTGCAAGACAGAAGAAAAGGAAAAGCGAGCCACTTAGGTCTCGCTTGCTTATTCTCAATTCGCATGATGTGTATGCTTGGTAATCCACTGGGTCAGTTTGATTTTCAGCCAAAAGCCATAAATACCACAGGTAACAATGGTCAGGAGCCACCACTTAATCCAATTCCCAAAAAGCTGCATGGCAGTACCATCAAAATAAAGACGGTGCCCGTCAATAACTGTATGTTTCACCTTCCAATTATACAGAATACACATGCCCCAAGGTGCACAAATTCCTAGCGTAAATACTGTAATCAAGGTAGCTAAAATCACATGACCGATGTAAGAAAAGAGACCACCATCAAAATAAGACTCGTTGTACATACTATCTCCCCCTTTAAACCAACTCTTTCAGAAATTGAATCAGGGTTTCTGCAGAGCGTTTACCAGCTTCAAGAATGAATTCATCAAAAGTGACATTGGCATCATGGCGAGCTGTGTCGCTCATTGCCCGAATAACCATAAAAGGCAGACCAATCGAATGTGTAGCTTGAGCAATAGCTGCGCCTTCCATCTCGACAGCCAAGACATCTGGAAAATGCTCCTTGATGCGATCAATCTTGTCTTGACCTGCAACAAAGCTATCACCTGTCGCAATCAAACCTACCTTTGCCTTTTGATTGGTCTTATCCAAAATTTTCTTCATTTCAGCAACCAGATAGCGGCTTGCTTCAAAATAGAGCGGCTGCCGTGCCATCTGACCGTAGTCATAGCCAAAGGCCGTTACGTCCACATCATGGTAGACCAGACGATCTGCGACCACCACATCACCGATAGCCAAACCTTCTGCCACTGCTCCAGCTGAGCCTGTATTAATCACAGCTGTAACCTTGAAATCATTGACCAGAACAGCCACACTCATAGCGGACATAACCTTGCCAATCCCGCTTTCGACCAACACCACTTCATGGTAGCCGATGGAGCCCGTATGATAGACATGCCCCAAACGCAGGTGCTTCTGCGGGTTTTCTAAATGCTCCAGCAGAATCTTCAACTCCTCAGGCATGGCTGCGATAATTCCAATTTTCATATAATACCTCAAATCATCTGATGAAAAAGAAGCTTAGACAGGCTAGGCTTCCTTTTAAGTGCAATAGAGCAGGTTTTTAAGGCCACCAAATAATAGCAGCAATCAAACCAATCAGCAGGATAACTACCCAAAGGAGAATCTTATTGAGTTTGGCTTGAAAGAGGCTCCGCTTTTGGTTTTCAATCCGACGGCTCTTAGTCACGGTCGGATCAACCTCAATGTGCAGAGTCTCATCCGTAAACTCCTCTTGGTTTTGAGCAGTCTGATAGCTAAAACGACTCTGATTCTGCTGAGACCGAGTTTCTTCATAACCAAAGCGGTTTTGAGGGCTTTGATAGCCAAACTGAGTATCCTGTCGGCTAGACTGCTGCGAGCTAAAGGAGCTTCTGCCTGTTGAAAGAATCTTGGTTTCCTCGTCATCCATGAAAGGCGGCCCCGAAATATCCTCACCGCGGTTGGCCCGCTCAATGATTTCATCTGTTAATAAAGCTTTTCCCATTGATCTACGTTCCTATTTATTCAGATTTTTTTGTTGCCAGTACTGAAGGGCCATGATGGTCTTGGCATCGCAGATGTCACCGTTTTGCAGCAACTGATGTGCCTCCTCCAGACTGACTTCAAAAAGTTCCAATGTTTCATCCTCGTCTTGGGGACGAGGGTTTTCGACCTTTGTCAAATGACTGGCGCTGTAGAGCTTAATTTTCTCATTGCAAAAACCGATTGCAGAGTAGAAATCATAGATCAACTCCAGCTGTCCTGTGTAGCCGGTCTCTTCTTCTAATTCTCGGAGGGCAGCCGCTTGGGGATCTGCATTCTCTCCTACCTCAAGTTTCCCAGCTGGAATCTCGTAAGAAGTCGCTTCAATTGCCTTGCGGTACTGCTTGACTAAAATCATCTTATTTTCCGAAGTGATAGCAATCACAGCCACCGCCCCATTATGAAAAATCAAATCCCTTTGGGCTTGACCCTTGCCCTCTGGCAGCTCTACCTGGTCCTGAACCACTTTAAAAATCGGTCCCTGATAAATCTCCGTCCGTTGGACGGTTTTTTCTTCAAATTCCATGATTAAACCTACTTATTTTGAGGGTGATGAGGAAGACGCTTAGCATAATCTTCCTTGTTAATCTGACGGCCACGTCCCAGAGCAATGGCATCTGCTGGTACATCCTTCGTGATGGTAGAACCCGCACCGACCAGTGAGTTGTCACCCAGCTCAACTGGGGCAATAATGGTCGAGTTAGAACCAACAAAGACATTGTCACCAATGATAGTCTTGTACTTCTTCTGACCATCATAATTGACCGTAATCGTACCCGCACCAAAGTTGACATTAGCACCGACTTCAGAATTTCCAATATAGGTCAAATGACCAGCCTTGGTATTTTCTCCGATTGACGATCCTTTAACTTCAACAAAGTTGCCGACATGGACATCCTTAGCCAGACTAGAACCTGGACGGATATGAGCGTAAGGCCCGACCGTCACTCCATCTGCAACACTTGATTCTTCAATCATGGAGTTGGTGATAACGGTACGTTCTCCAATGACAGAGTCCACGATGTAGGTACCATTAGTCAGGATAGTCTCTGCCCCAATCTTGGTCTGACCTTTCAGGGTCACATTTGCTTCAACTTGAACTTCAGGCGCAATTTCCACATCCACATCAATATAGGTAGCATGAGGATTGACAAAGCTGACACCGTTGACCATATGCTGCTGGTTAATCCGACGGCGCATGACACCCTCAGCTGTAGCTAAAGCCACGCGGTCATTAACACCCAAGCTTTCATCAAAGTCTTTGAGCGTATAAGCGCCGACTTTTTCACCATTTTCGCGGAAAATACCAATCACATCTGTGATATAGTATTCGCCTTGAGCATTATTAGTATTGATATTTTTGAGGGCTTCAAAGAGACGGGCATTGTCAAAGACGTAAGTTCCCGTATTGATTTCCTTGATCTGCTGCTCAAAGTCAGAAGCATCCTTCTGCTCAACAATTTTCAAAACTTCGTCGTGCTGATTGCGAACGATACGGCCGTAGCCGAAAGGATTATCTGCTTCTGCTGTCAGGATAGTCGCAACATTTTTGTGGTTGATATGAAAGTCAATCAGATTTTTCAGGCTTTCTCCTGTAATCAGAGGAGTGTCGCCAGCAATGACCAGCGTCTGACCTGTCAGATTTTCCAAAACAGGCTCTGCCATCATAACGGCATGACCCGTTCCTAGCTGCTCAGTCTGACGGACAAAGTCTGTCTGACCTGCTAAGACTTGCTCAACTAGCTCTGCCTTGTGCCCAACAACTGTCACGGTCTTCTCTGGATTAATGGCATTGACACTGCGGAATACATGTTCCAACATGGAAATTCCTGCAACCTTATGCAGCACTTTTGGTAAATCTGACTTCATGCGAGTACCCTTACCCGCAGCCAAAATAATCGCGTAATTTGTCATCAATTATCTCTTTTCTGTAGGATATCACCTTTATTATATCACTAAAAGGTAATTTTTAAAAATTTAAAATCAAGCCAACCCCATAAAAATCTGCAACAAAAATACTTTTGCACAAAAAAATCAGCCTTTAAACAGCTGATTTTGCTTCTTTTTCTTTGATTTTCTTTGGAAGATGGACTTTCGCCTTGCCATAGTCCTTGAAGACTGCCCGCTGCTTGAAGTAAATTAATTCTCCATCTAAAGCTGTATCTTCGTCCAAATCCATAGTCATATCAATAGAGCGGATGGTCCGAGTCTTAGGGTCAACCACAAAGGCAACCTTACACTTCTCAATGTCGATGGTCGTATCATAATGCTCATCATTATAAGCATAATAGAAGGCATCGATAAGGTCATAGGCCAAATCACCTTCTGCTGTCACCGAAAACTCATAGCCCCCGTCCACTTTTTTCTTAGTCAGTTCTGACTCATTATCTACCATGACCTGTAGCAAAGCCTTAAAGGAGGACATGCCCGAATAGCCATCAATATGTTTCCGTGACTCCGTGTCATCAATGGTCTCAAATCCATCCTTCTCTTCCAAGTACATCCGATCTTCGCTGAAATAATGGGTCAGTTCTTGATCATCATAGGTTTCGTAAAGCTTAGCTAAATAAGGTGAATCTGAAACAGTCAGCTGTTTAACCGTCTTGGCTTTTCTTTTTTTGTAGCCTTCTAGATAGGTCGACTCAGACAGCCGATCCATGTAGAAACTATCATGATCGAATTTTTTCAAGGATGCATTCACTACAGCAGACAGCTTAAAGCGGGACTCGATTGCTTCCGCTATGCCTCCAGGTTTAAAGTAGGTATAAAGAAAGGTTCCGCCAATCAGTACAAAGCAGACACAGCCGTAAATGATAAAAAAATGAACCTTCTTCAAAATCAATCCTCCTAGAAGCCTTCTGTCATTTTATAGCTTATATTATAAGCTTTTTTAGAGCTATTTTCAATCTTTTTTCAGGAACGGTCTTTGAAGACTGTAGCGGAAGAAAGGCTAATTTGTTTTTCAAACTCTCAAAGCCATTGCCAAATGTATCTACAAGTCAAGTAGCCGCTGCTTTTTGAATACTTAGTATCTCAGCCCTCTTTCTCATTTTTAGCCAACTGCTGGCGAAGCTTGCTAAACCATTCCAACTGAAAGCGGGCCGAATCCAGCCCAAATTCGAGCGTCTTTATTTCAAAATAACCAATCTGGGAAATACTTTCAGCTAAATCAGCCGCCTGACTGGTCTCTATCAGCTCTGTAGCCAGATGGCTGTTCTGCTCTAGATAGGCCTTTACCTTTTCTTGTTCCTCCGTAAAACGAATCGCGTCTTTGACAGCTTCAAACTCTTGGACTTCAACTTCCAGTCCCTCAATGGTCAAATCCAGCATCTGAAGCTGCTCTTTCTTAGGAAGATAACCCATAAAGAGGAATTTCCCCAAGTCCATATTCTTATTCTTGCTCATGTCGATAGGCGTTTTAAGCCACCCCAAAAACAAGATTCGTCCCGAAGCAGTAATGGCATATTCCTTCTTCATTTTTCCTTTTTCTACATACTCCGAATAAGTCACTGCTCCTTGCTGGGACAGTTTTTTTAAGGCTGCTTGGATACTACCTAGACTGTCACTGCACATAGAGCTGAAATTTTGCCGCATCACCTGACGAATTTCATAAACTGTAAAACGCTTTATCATGAGTAAGCCTAAAATTAATTTATCCATTTCTCCTCCAAATCACGATTTTTATATACCTAATAGCAACACTTTTATTTCGATTTATCAAGGGCAAACAAAAAGCCTATTCAAAAATAGACTTAAGCTTGATCCAGCGGATAGGCCTTGCGAAATTCTTCTAGGACGACACCCGTTTCTTGCGAAAATTCCAAACCGGCTTCCGCCAGACACTCCGTAAAAAATTCCTGATGGACTTGTTGCCAGTAGGCCAAGGATTTGTCTCCTTCTCCTTCCTTAAAGGCGTGTTCGGCTGAAACCTCATTAAAAGGTACCACAGAGACTTTGGTGATTTCAATGATACAGACTGCCTTGTCCTGACTGTCTAAAATGACATCAAAGCTTCCTGCCTGCGGCAAGGGCTCATTTTCAAGCTTATAGAGCTCATAGGCAGAAGCCGTCGCTGTCTTTTCACCACGCAGCACTAAGTCAGCAAGCTCATCTGCCAAGTCACCGAAGGCCCAGGCGTCAATATCGTCGCCAATCTTTGGATTGATTTTCTTGTATGCCTGCCACATTTCTTTTGGGGTCATCACTTCTCCTGTCTTTCTAAAATGATAATTATTGTTTATAAAAAATCTTCCTACAAAACTGTATCTTTATCAAAATCCATAAAGTCATCATGCTCATAATAGTAAATCAGAGCCTGTAAACACTCTTGATCAGTCACTTCTGCTTTCTGCTCCATGACTGACAAGAGAACATCCGCAAAATCTTCACCGTAATAAATCAGCTCCAGATCTTGCTCCTTTACTTGTCTTTGGACTCATTGAAGATACCATTTCTTATGTAAATCCTATTTTTCAAACTGTTTTTAAGACCTTCTTGAAAAACAAGGATAAGATCCTGAACGCACTGGAACTGCCCTACTCAAACACAAAACTAGAAGCTACTAACAACCTCATCAAAGTCATCAAGCGAAACGCTTTCGGATTTCGGAACTTTGACAATTTTAAAACTAGAATCCTCATCGCTTTGAACATCAAAAAGGAGAGGACTGATTTAGTCCTCTCCAGATTATAACTTCTCATCAACCCACTACAGTTGACAAAGAGCCCAAAAATCAAACATTTCCCACACTTTCTGAAATCATTTCATCCCCTTACATAGAAAGCAGACACCATTTTATAGCCTCTAGGCATTTCGAGACTTGCTTCCGTAACAAACCTTTAGTAAAATGTTAGTAACACAAGTCTAAAGGAGGCGCTTATGACTCAAAAAACGATCCGTCGCTGGGCTCCCTGGTCTATTTTAGGAAGCTGGCTGATTTATGTTGCAGATATATTGATTGCTATCTCTGACGGTTTTGGAAAGGGATTTTGGCAGCACATGCCTGATTTAGCAGCTTGGAAAGTTGATTTTGCAGGCTATGCCTTACTTCTTTTCCCGCTTTTAGGAATGGGCGTCTATATCCTCTCTATCGGGCTGAGACAAAAATGGCTAGGAATAGTAGGAGCTTGGATTCTCATGACTGTCTGTGTTTTCCTCCACACCAGCTATTTCTATTTTGCCGCCACTTCGCGGCTGTATGCCCATAATCCCTCTGCCGATATTGCAAAATTACTAGAAAGCTTTTCAATAGTGAAAAATAACTTTCTGCTTATTTATTTCGTACTTATGGCTGTACTTCTCCTATTTATTGTTATCCTCGTTTTGAGTAAGAAAACGGCTTACCCGCGCTGGTTTGCCCTAACAACTCCCTTAACAGGAATTCTCCTTAGTCGGCTACTCAGCGCTATTGCACCAGACCTTCGCGAAATGCTTTCTCCTATTCTCATTCCCGCCTTTTGGTTTGCTTTAATGATAACAATAGCCATGATTTTTGCCCTAAAGGACAAAAACTTTACCAACAAGGAAGCAAGTAGCTGTCCTGAAAATTCAGTTCTCCATTTTCCTTAGCATACAAACAGAAATCATCATCTAGCTCTTCCGATTTTACAGCCTCCATGATGTCTTTTAAGTCATAAGTTTGGTTTTTCTTCATTGGTCAAAAGTCCCTTTCCATTCATAGGCCGGATAAACTCCTAGACTCTGATAGCCCAAGCTTTCTGCAACCTTCTTGGAAGCTTCATTATGCGCATCCCAGAGAGGAAAGAGTGAGCGGTTTTGGGCTTCTAAAATCATCTGGGCACCCAAGATTTTGGCCAAGCCCTGCCTTTGGTAGGATAGCTTGGTAGCAATTTCAATCTCAAGGGCTCCATGATAGACCAAACCTGTTGATACAGCAGCGATGATTTCCTCTCCTGAATAGAGCAAAAAGCCAAAGCCACCCTCCGCTTGAAAATGATCAAAATCAGAAAAATCACCCTGCAAATCCTGAGACCAGGCTTCCCTAGCCAAACACTCATAACTCTCCTTATCAATCGGACTAAGGTAGTAATTTTCTGGTAGCCTGCTCTTCCATTTCTCCAAAGCCTCTGTATCAAAATCAGCCCTGTCCGAAAAAGCGTAGCGAGTAAACTGCTGCAACTCACTCTGACTATCTAAAAATTCTCGCCAGCTGAAATCCTCAGAGATGATAATCTTATCAGCCAGACCATACTGGCTACTATAATCCTGCCAAAAATCCCAATCCACCTGACCGGCCGGAAAGATGAAATTTCCTAGTTGGTAAAGGCAAGATATCTCAGAATCGTTCATAAAGAACTGCCCTAAGCCAGCCTTCAAACCGTAAAGTACCATATTTTTGGTCCAGGATTGGAAAAAAGTATTCTTTGCCTTCATTCTTTATCTTCTTTCAGATGCAGTTCATTGATTTTATTGGTCCAGATATAGCCTTCAAAGCCCTCTGGGATATCTTTTAGACTATGGATATGATCGAAACCTTCTGATAAGTCGCTGCCACCAGCTGTTAGCTCAACCCGTGTATTGACCGCTTCCATTCTTTCCATAAATTTATTTGGCCAACCCCATAAGAATTTGGCATATTTCAAAGGAATGCGCAGCTCTGCATTTTTCATTTCCTCAGGGATATAGCCCGTAAAGCCCAATAATTCATATTGGATAAGAGCATTAAGCATGCGCTTTTTGGACAAGAGCTTGAGACTGCTGCTCTGACTACGCAACCAATGAACGCCTTCCTCGCTTGCCCCACAAACACTGAGTTTATCTAGCCTTTCAGGCGAGAACGTTTTTAGCTTTTCCCACAAGACTTTATAGGTTTCTAATTTCCCGTCTTTGACCTCAATCACAAAATCCTTGTCTGGAAAGGACTCAAAAACCTCATCTATTGTGGGCATCTGGCCGACTCCTTTTCCTCTAAAAGGATAGGTTTTTCCACCATCAGCCGTATAACCGTAACCGATATCCATCTTTTTGAGCTCAGCCATCGTGTAGTCCTGGATTTCACCCTTAATGCCAGTTTTGAATTCCAGAGTTGCATCATGAAAAACTGCCAGTTGCTTGTCTTTGGACAATTTCACATCAAACTCCACTGCATCCGCTCCTAGGTCAAAGGCCGCCTGCATTGAAGAAATAGTGTTCTCAAGATAGGGATGCATAGGCGGGTCAATCATGGCTGCCGTATTGCTGTCCCAGTCCGCTTTAGATTCATCAAAGGTCTGTGCAAGTCCTCGATGGGCTAGGATTTTATATTCCTTCCCATCTTTATTAGAAAAGAGGCTTGTATTGTTTAACCAGATAAGAAATAGCAGGGCTAAACAAAACAGATAAATCTTCTTGTGTTTTTCCCATTTAAACATTTTATTTCCTTACTTCAAACTCCAACCACCGTCGATTTTGATAATCTCACCCTGCATAGCAGCTGCCTTGCCACTGGCTAGAAAGAGGCTAACATTAGCTATTTCCTGAGGGTCTAACCAGCGCTTGATCGGCGTTTCCTCAGCAACCCAGTCTGCCAGTCCGTCTGGCTCAAAGTCGGCGGCAGTCATAGCTGTCTTGACAGCGCCTGGCGCCAAGCCAAAGACTTGGATATTTTTATCCGCATAGTCTAAGGCTATCTGCTTGGTCAGGCCAGCCAGAGCATGCTTAGAGGCTGTATAGGCAGCACCGCCGCCGCCAGCCAGAAAGCTAGCAATCGAGCACATATTAATGATGATACCAGACTTTTTCTCCAGCATTTTCTGCAGATAAAAGCGAGTGATTTTCATAGTCGCTGTCAGATTGAGCGCAAAAATATGGTCCCAGTCCTCGTCGCTGGTCTCGTGCAGGGGACGATAATCGTCCAAGATACCTGCTGTATTGCAGAGAATGTCCACCTCGGGTAAGCTAGTAATGAGCGGTGTCAAATCCCCTGTCAAATCCATCTTGACAAAACGAAGCTCATTGAGAAAGCCAGGATTTTCATCCTTGTCCACCCCGTAGACGCGGTAGCCATTTTCCAAAAAGGTCAGAGCCTGAGCTCGGCCGATGCCAGAGCTAGCTCCCGTAACTAGTACCGTCTTAGTCATCTACTTCCACCCAATCTGTAGCGAGCACATCACAAGGAGTCGGACTCCACATGGAGAAGCCCTCCCCTTCGCCTGAAACATTGATGAGGAAATAAGGTGTCACTTCGAGAGCCACCCCATTCTGCTCAATCGTATCAAAGAGCTGGACGTAGTTCTCTGCCCCACCCCAGCCTGTACGTACATATTTTTTCTTGGCCTTAAGGCCTGGTAAAATTTCTTCAAATGTCATGGTTTTCTCCTTTATCCTTTATAAACCTTGGTTTGATAAGGTTTGTAAACCTCTGAAATGAGGTGGTTTTTAAATTTGTTCACCTTTTTGTGGACTCATAGGCTATTTATGGCTTTTTTTGTAGTACGAAACAGCCTCTTTTCCTTTATCCTTCTACATCTCTGATTGTACAGATGTTGTCACTATCTTAAATGATTTTCTCACGCTCAGAGTAGCCAAACTTTGCGAGCATTGTTTTTTTATTTTAAACTCCACCAGCTAATGTCAGATAATCAGCTTGTATCATGACTTCGTCGGTGGTTGTTTTAATTTATTTTTATAGCAAAAGTAGTCCATTGCTAAAACTGGCTCATTCTCTCCTTTTCGTCATCTAGCGACTGCTGCAATAAGTTGGCCAGCCCTTGGATATTTTGATTGGCTAAAAGCTCCATATACTCCGCCCTGTCATCCTTGCTGATAATGACAGGAGCACCTAGGTATTTCATAGCTAAGTACATAAGAACCAAGCGGCCAGTACGTCCATTCCCATCGCTAAAAGGGTGAATACGCTCAAACTGGATATGAGTATCAGCCAATATCTCTACTATCTCACGCTCACTCTTTGCCGCATCTAGTCTATAAGCTGTATTGTCTGCCCATTGAGCCATTAGAAAAGGCGTTTCCTCTGGTGAAGCCGTCTTAAACTCAGCTCCTATGATGGCATTCTGAACAGTTTTAAACTGCCCTCTATCGTGCTGCAGGCGGTCTGTCAATAGCGCATGGAAATCTTGCACCAGCCCCACAGTCACGGGAGCGTTATTAGCCAAGCTATCCAGCAAGAAAGAAAAGGCCCGTTTGTGGTTCTCTATCTCATAGAACTCTCTGATACTCTTATGCTTCCCAGGTAGGGTACTTTCCAAGATGATACTGACAGTTTCAGGAAGAGATATAGTGTTGCCCTCAATTCCGCTAGAATGGTAGGCAATACGGATCAGAATATCATCCAGATAATCTTGTTTATAGGTCATTTTGTTTCCTTTCAATCTTTAATGTATTTGATATTTAGAGATGCGGGTGACTTGCTTAAGATTGAGAAATCACGCGCTTCATATGGACAAATATTATCAACTTCAAGCCTTTGGGTTATAAAATTAATCTTTTCGACTCACTTAAAATTAAATGCTTCACCTTTTGAAAATACTGATATTAGGTTCTTGATTGCTCTGAAACAATACATTATCAGCCGATGGACTTTTCATTGTATAGCGAATTATTTTATTTCAATTAGCTTTTGATATATTTTTTCCGTTAATCCTGTTTGCTGACTGGCTGTTAAGTGACGAGAGGTCCTAATAACAATCGTACCATAAACATAGTGAGAACCTGGGTTTAGAATCCCATTTCCATCAAAGGCAGATAGATAGGTATTCCGCTTCTCTGCTTCCTCCTTAGTCTTATAAACTTCTATATTTCCTCCTACATCAGTTCCTTTATCAACAATGTCAACACCCTCTACCGATTCTGTCACCTGATTATCAGAAAAATAGACTGATGCAGTGTAGCCACCCTGTTTATTCAAATGATCATTCGGATCATGATTTTCTGTAGCAGATTGGACCTCCGTCACTGTATCTATTTCTCTCAGTCTTTCCTCTACAAATGAACCTCCTGGGTTCGTAATCTGTTTCAACTGTTTAACACTTTTCTGGTAGTTAGCCATTTTTTCAGATAAATTTTTCTGACTTTCTGAGTAGTCTACAGGCGCAGCAATATCTTTGGCTTGTTTTTCAATATCTGAGGTACTATTCTTCATTTTTGGAACTTTACGAATTTCTTTTTTAGTATTTGATATACTTGTTTTTAATTCTTCTAAAGTGACAGCTTCTAGAGGCTCAGCCTTATCTTTTATCAACTTTGTTGCAGAATCTACCTGCTCCTCTACGTTTTTATTGTTAATTTTTAGTGTTTCTGCTGCTTTATTAAAATTTGAAACAGCTTTTTGATGAGGGACAAAAACTAAGAAATAGTATCCTGCTGCTAACGATAGCACTACTAAAATAACACTAATGATGACAATGTTTTTCTTTTTCATTTTTATATACTCCTATTTGTAATTGCTTTAGTTAAGCGTAAATAATGAATTCCTAACAATATTCTTATAACGGCATTCTCTCTTTTAAGAACTGTAAAATCTATCTAATGTCATGGTTTTCTCCTTTTGTTTATTGGTAATCATTGACAAATTCCCTGCTAGCCGCCAGTAGTCATAAGTATATTGAACGACTTTTTCTTGACTGTCAACAA
This sequence comes from Streptococcus sp. 27098_8_82, assembly GCF_041431615.1. Lineage (NCBI taxonomy): Bacteria > Bacillati > Bacillota > Bacilli > Lactobacillales > Streptococcaceae > Streptococcus > Streptococcus sp. 27098_8_82. Next base: position 164,103 of record NZ_JAPVYB010000001.1, on the reverse strand, counting down.
TTTTATCTGCTGCTTTGCAATAAAGTCTAAAATTAGACCTTCTTCTCCATCTCCACAAAGAGATGAATATCGCCATTGCTTTCCTGCGGGATGCGCCTCACCACTTCAAAGCCCATGTTGAGATAAAGCTGTTGGGCTCGGTGATTGAAATCAGCCACGGATAGACTTATGACTTGGGGCGCAAAATTTTCCATAATAAAGTCCAGAATTTCCTGCAGAAATCCAGCGCCCTGACCTTTTCCGCAATGCTCCGGCTTCATCCCCAAACCAAGCTCCAAAGTTCGCTCTCCTTTCTGCTCTAAGCAGAAAAATCCATAGAGTTTCTCTTCTCGCATAACTTGATAATAACGGTCCTCACGCGCTATTGGGGAAATCATTTCTTCATAATCCTCCAAGTCATTTTTCATATCATAAAAATCATAAGGCGCCTCATAATGCCAATCATTGGCAATTTCTAAAGCATGCTGCTGAGTTAGTGGTTCAATTTTATTGCTCATATTTTTTCACCTCCTCAGGGTGGGCTTCTCGCCATGCTAAATAGTCATCAAATGACTTGATTTGTGTTTTCTCACCTGTTGCAGAATCTGTCGCATAAACTTCCATCACATCCTGTCCCTTAGGTGCAAACCAATGCAAGAGGTTATCAAACCATTCTTTTTGGTTATACTGTTCAGGTCGGAAATAAAGTCGATCTATATCTTTCATATTCTTAGCTACTTCTGGATATAGCTGAGCAAAGTTGGTATTGGAAATATCAATTTTATTGCGATAATCAGGATCTGGCCTAAGTTTCCCATCACTTTCACTTAAATGTAGCTCCTCCAACTTAAATCGAAAGCTATCAAAAAGATTTCCAGGTCCGAAACTAATATTTTGATTATAAGAGCTATTTGTATCCATCTCATTTCTTCTTTGAGCAACATCTTTGAAAAAGAACTCCTCATTATCAATATCCAGTAAAAAACTTTGCTCAAAGTATTCTCCATTAACATATTGGTAAAGATTGTCTCGTGCCATATAGTCTTTCCCATTACCATAATAACTGCTTAAGACTTCATTGAGTCTAAATTTTTGTGTCTGAATTCTAGGTAATTCATACAGGTCTAGTTCTTTCTTTGATAGATTAGGGCTATTTAAATCGTAGCTGATTATCTTATAGTATTCTTCTTTCCCAATTGGTGGAGAGTTTTTAACTTCTCCAATTCGCCAAGAATGAACAGCAATAGTTGAAACATAATTTTGTCCATAGTAAATATGACCATAATTATCTTTCTCACCTACAGCAACCAATACAAACTTATTATTATCGAAAAGCTGAATGCTTTTGAATTTTGTTTCTTGTCTATTGATATAAACTTTAGTATTTATTCCAATAACCCATAAAATGAGCAGACCTAAAGCTCCCAACAAAAGAATACTCAATAAAACATACACTATCTTCTTTTTTTTCATGACCGTCTATTTTTTTCTCCTTAAATTCTCTAAAATCCCCAATAAAATCGTTTCTGGTCTGCTTTTTCGTTGCAGCCGAGGCTGCGGTAAAATGCATGGGCTGCGGAGCGGGAAATGCCTGAATTAATCCGAATTCCTGTGTATCCTACCGCTTTTGCCTCTTCACGCAAAGCTTGCATCAGCGCTCTGCCATGTCCCTGCCCTTGAAAATCCTGAGCGACGGCCAAAGCCAAGAGATTGAGCAAGGACGGGAAATAGAGACAGTCGTAGCTAGCAGCATGAGCGTAGCCTATGACCTGACCGTCTTCTTCAGCTACCAAAATCAAATGCTGGTCATTCTCTAGCAGCCTCTTTAGTTGAGCCTCCGTCGCTTCCCTATCGAAGTCATAGCCCAGACACTCAGCATTGAGCCGCTGAATGGCTGCAGCATCTCTTAGTTTTACTTTACGAATCATTTGTCACCTCGTTCTTCTCTTTATTATAGCAGAAAAGCAGTCTCTTTGACTGCTTTCAATGAACTATTCTCCTATCTGTCCCTTCAACCAAGACTCCGCCTCTTCTAAAGGCTGGTCTGTTAGGACATCGGGCTGAATTGCCTCATTCTCATAAAGCTTGCCCGTGCGATCTAGGATACTCGAGGTAGTCAAGAGCAAAACCGCTCCATCATACAGTTGATAATAATTATTTCCCGTAGTATAGCTTGCCGTTGGCTGACCAAATATTTTAACGTTTTCCAGTCCCTTAAAAGCTAAAACAGTCATTTCTCCTGAGCTTCCTGTACGTTCATTGGTAAGGACAGCTATTGGCACTTTCTTTGCTTTCTCATCAGTCTGATCCAGACCAAGCTGCTGAAGAACATCTGATCGAGAAACCGCGCTCTTGCTTCCATTTTTTTCAACGAATTGGAAGAGATCTTCATCAGGCAAAAGAGAGGACAGTCCAGCAAGCATCGGATACATATTCCCGCCGGTATTATCTCTCAGATCCACAAGAACCGACTGATAGGTATCCTTTTTAAGAGCTGCCGAAAGTTTGTTAGCATAAGTCTTCGCCGCTTGTGCATCACCGGTAAAAGCAGGAACTTTTAAATAGAGAATACCCTCCCGATTCTGCACTTCAGGCTGATTTTTACTTTCCGGACTATTTTCGGGGTTATCCTGTGGGCTTAAAAAATAGGAATGCTTTCCGCCAGCCTCTTTGGTTAATTCTTCCAAGACAGGATAGGTATCTTGATAAGTCTTGGCTGATTCAAGCTTCTCCAAGGATTTCTTCTTCTCATTTTCCCAATCTTTGTCCGTATAAAGACCAAAATCAAGCTTTTTCACAACCGAGCGAGCGTAGTCTTGCGGACTAGGCGGAAAAAGAAAAATGCCGTAGTCTGGACCAAAGTAGGCCAGAAAACCTATTAAAAGAGCAAGCAAAACCAGTACTGTTCCCAAGCAACCTAAAAGAACTTTTTTCACAATCGCACAACCTTTCTTGTGAGGATTCCTGAGCTGATTATAGCAAAATAGAGACACGTTTTCCATGTCTCTACCTTACATTTATCATCGTCAATCTTACATGTTTGTAAGATGATTTTATTTACATCTACAGAAGTTTATTTCCATTTCTCACTCTTGGAGAATGCAATCATTAAACCAGACCCAGCCAGAACTGCCAGAATAACAAGACAGATATTTTTCAGTGGATAGAGCCAGTCTTTATTTTCCTCATGCCAAGTTGTCTTCCAAAGCCGAACATAATCAGCATGCATATCTTCAGGCTGGTTCAGTTGGATATTGATCACAATCGCCAGTAAGATCAGGGCGATAAAAGCAAGGACAAAGAGCCAGATTTTCTTCTTTTGGCTTAGGTTAAGTTTTTTCATTCTTTTCTCCTTCTATTAGTTCAAATTCTATCTCTTTATCTCCACTAACTTCTATACCTCTGAAAAACAAGACTATTCCAATAAAAATAGGTATTAAGAGAAAGAATCTGGGCTGAGTAAAAAACATAACAAATAATACTACACTTGACAAAATGCCTATTACCAATAATTGGCGAATGCTAAACCGTTTCATTTACCACACCTCTATTCCATTGGCCAATTTTTTAATAGGCTCTTTTGTTCTTACTTTTCCAATCAAGCTAAGTTTGCAACCTTTTTTATTTAGAAAAGATTCAAGTCGTTTCTTTCTATAATATTTTACAAGAAACATAGCAAGAACCATCGATCCTATTGCCACACCAATATTTACAAGACCAGTTCCGATATTCATTGGTCGATTTATTGGCCCAAAGAAAAAATTTAGCGGAATTATTTTTCTCAGCATTCTAGCCAAGATAAGACCTATGGAAGTTCCTGCAATAGCAGGTAGATTATTTGATTTGTTTAAAAATTCAGTATGCGGTATGAAAGAATAGTCTGTTTGATAAACCTTTCTAAAACAGCCACAGGACATTGTTCCATTTCTCTCCACGAGATATTCTTGTCCATTATCAGAAATTATTAAGAACCATCCGAGAAAAGCTTTCTTACCATTCAAAGAGATATTATAGCATCGTCCTTTTATACAATTTTTCTTCATAAAACTCTTTCTGCTTTGTTTATAGTTACCAAGTTTCTACATTACATCTTCTCAACTAATCTCTTCGCTACTTCTCTTTTACAGCGATTTCTGAGTTTCGATAGCCATAGAAGGCATAGATGAGACTTCCCAGCGCTAGGGCAATTCCAAAGGCCTGCCAGGTTTCCTTGGTATACTGGGTCATGAAGGACAGGCAGATGATAATGGATAAAATCGGTGTCAGAGGTACTAGAGGCGTTTTGAATTCTCCCGCTTTGGGCATTCCTTGATCTTTCCGCAATTTCAAGACAGCAAGTGCCAATAAAATCAGATAGGCCAAGGTACAGATATTGAGGAAAGAGGCGATGCTAGCCAAGGGGAAGATACCGGCACAGACAGCTGAGGCAATCCCTACTAAAATCGTTGCATTCTTTGGCACCCGACTGGTATCTGTCAATTTTTTAAAAGAGCGAGGCAAGAGACCATCACGTGCAATACTGTAAATCATCCGCGACAGGGCGTAGGTCATGGAGATGCAGACCGTAATCAGAGTCAAAATAGCGACGACAGAGATATAGTTGGCCGCCCAGCCAAGTCCGACGCTGCGCAAGGCAAAGGCCACCGCATCTGAGACATCCAGCTTGCTATAGTGGACAATCCCAGTCAAGACCAAGGTCACCAAAATATAGAGAATGGTCACAATGCTCAAGGACAAAACAATCCCGCGCGGAACATTCTTTTGGGGCTCCTTGATTTCATCGACCGCCATGGAAATGGACTCAAAGCCTAGAAAGGCAAAGAACATAAGTGAAGCCCCAGCCATGACGCCGACCTTACCGCCATAAATTTCTCCAAAACCAAAAGGTGCAAAGTTAGACCAATTTTCTGGTTTGATGAAGAAAAATCCTGCAATGATAAAGAGTGCCAAGGCTGAGAATTTCAAGACTACCAAGGCTGAGTTGAAGCGCAGGGCTGCCTTGGAGTTCAAAAGGACAACTCCCGTAACAAAGGCCAAGACCAGAATGGGCAGTAAATCCACATAAGTACCTGCTTTGGGATTGAAGGTACCATTCAGGGCTGCCGGTAGCTGGATACCAAAGCCACTCAGCAAGCCCTTCAGATAAGATCCCCAACCAGAGGCAACACCTGAAATAGCAGTCATGAACTCCATGATGGTCAACCAGCCAGCCAGCCAAGCGGGAAATTCTCCCAGAACCGCATAAATATAACTATAGGCTCCGCCATTGGCCGGAATCCGTGAGGCAAACTCAGCGTAAAAAAGGGCCGAAATACTCACACAAAGGGCTGAAATGACAATCGAGATGGTCAGAGCAGGCCCAGCATATTTGGCCGCTCCAGTCCCTGTGATGGTGAAAATCCCAGTTCCTACCATGGCTCCAATACCAAGCAAAATCAGATCAGGAATTTTCAAGTGACGGCGCATGCCCGTTCTATCCTTGCTAGCATCTTTTTTTCTAAATATATTCATCTATTTTTATTCTCCTAATTGCATTAACGCCCTATTTTATCATATTTCCTCCCTTTTAGGAATCCTTCTCAGAAAAATACCGAAAAGAAAGGCTGAGAAAAATCTCAGCCTAGGTTTTTAACATAGATGAAAGATATATAAAGCCTGTCTCTGCTCTCACATAGCCACAATTTTGCGATAGCTGCGAGAAGTAATGAGAAAGACACCAACATATACTGCAATAAATAGAGCGCAAACACCGAGAGTCACTACTAACATAAGTGTGGCATTCAGCACCCCTAAAGCAGATAAAATCAAGCTCAGCATGTGATAGGCAAATGCCAAATGAAGAAAAGCAAAGATTAGTGGTAGGAAAAAGACTATCAGAATTTGCCTACGAATCGTTTTCTTAATTTGTTTTTCGTCCAATCCAACCTTTTGTAAAATAACAAAGCCTTCTCGATCTTCATAGCCTTCAGAAATCTGCTTGTAGTAGATGATAAGAACAGTTCCAAGCATAAAAACGATTGATAGGAAAATTCCAATAAAGAACATACCACCTAGCATTCCTTTTATTTCTTGCTTATCGAAGGCTGTCACCGAACCATAAATACCTTGATTTTCAGGTAAGGTGGTATTAAAACTGCTTAACTTTTCTTGGTATGCTTCTTTTAGTTTTCTCTGTTCTTCTTTTGGAAGCTTGAGATTTAATCCTCCATAATAGTTAACATTGACAGCGTAATCGTTCATAAATGAAGAAAAGATTTGACTCGGATTTTTAGCTACCATATAGATTTTTTCAGGCACTATCATATTCATCGGATCGGGTATATTACCGAAAACGAAATCTTCTTTTAATTTTCTCTTGATTTTTAAATTTTTATCAGCTAGCTGTAAATCTTTTTTGCTGTCTAGTTCCAGTCCTTGCTCAAATATGGCTACTTCATCATCTTTAAGCTGAAGATTTTGACCCGTCATTCCTTGATAATCACTCTCAGAAATGGCCAAAATATAAAGATTTGGAGTGAATGATTTCTGTCCCTTAGAATAAATATCTAGCTGATTACCAGTTCGACCGCTAACTCCTATCGTATAATACTGGTAAATAACTTTTTTACTAATCTGTAGCTGCTGCTCTTGAACAAACTCTGTCAAAGCTTGGTCCAGCACCTCACCTGTTATTTCTTTTCCTTGGATACTGAAATCATGCGGGAACATGGCATTCTGCATATAATCACCGCCAGCATAAATGTTAGCTCCACCAGATAAGGTAACCAAAACCATTGTCGACAAAATAGAAATCGTCGCTAAACCGATTGCATTTTTCTTCATTCGAAAAATTAGATTAGATACCGAAATCATGTTATCAGGCTGATAATAAAATGTCTTCTTCTTTTTCAAAAATTGTAAGAAAACAGTCGTTCCTGCATTGAAAAGTAGATAAGTCCCTAGAATAACAAAAAGTACAGCTACGAAGAAAATGATAATGGCTGCCATCGGATTAGATACACCTAAAGCAAGATAATAGCCAAAAGCGAGAGAAGACATACCAATAATAGTTTGCAAGAGTAAAAAGCGACTCTTTTTCTCCCCGCTATTTTTTTCTTTGACTAATTGCAGAGCATCAAACTTTCTTAAGTAAAAGCCGTTTTTAATTAGCAAACAGAAAAATACAAAAGCATAGAAAATGATAATCAATACCAATACAAAAGGTTGAAATGTCGAAACTAGAACCACCTTGGTACCCATGAGCTTGAGCAGAAAGGCATAAATTAGCTGGTCAAAGAGAACACCAATAGTCAGCCCCAAGCTTACAGCCACTAGCCCGAAGATTAGTAGCTCAATAAAGGTCATAACAAAGAGATGACTCTTATTAAGACCTAGCATACCATAAAGCCCTAGCTCCTTGGAGCGATTCTTCATAACAAATTGATTGGCATAAAAGACAATAATTCCAGCTGTGATGTTTACAATAACAACCCCTAGGACCAAAACGAGGATAACAGAGCTGGCACCTGTCATTTTGGATAGATTGGGATTAAAAGCCAAGGAGTTGAAAATATAAGAAATGGCTACAGCCACACAGGTAGCCAGTGCAAAAGGATAATAGAGACGACGGTTCTTAATCAGATTGGATACCGCCAATTTTGCTGCTAATCGAAACACTAGTCCTTCACCTCACTTGCCATAACTGTCAGAGTGTCAGAAATCTCTTGGAACATCTGCCGCTCGGTCTTGTCACCGCGGAAGATTTGGTTGTAGAGAATCCCATCCTTGATAAAGAGTACCCGCTTGGCGCGACTAGCCGCTGCTGTTGAGTGGGTCACCATGAGAATGGTTTGACCGCGGGCATTAATATCATCAAAGACATCTAATAGGGCTGCCGAAGATTTGGAATCCAAGGCTCCCGTCGGCTCGTCCGCCAGCAGAATCTCAGGATCTGTGATAATGGCTCGAGCCACTGCTACCCGTTGCTTCTGGCCACCGGAAATCTCATAAGGAAACTTCTCTTGAAGCTTGTTAATCCCCAGCTCATTGCAGGTCGTAACCAGCTTTTGCATCATCTCGGTAATGGGACGGCGAGAGAGGACCAGTGGCAGGAGAATATTATCCTTGACCGACAGGGTATCCAGCAGATTGAAATCCTGAAAGACAAAACCTAATTTCTCCCGGCGGAAGCTGGAAGCCTGGCTGTTTTTGATGGTTGCTGTGTCTGTTCCATTGAGAAAGACGCGGCCCTCAGTTGGCTTGTCCAGCATGGCTAGGATGTTGAGCAGGGTGGATTTCCCAGAGCCTGACTCACCCATGATGGCGACATATTCGCCTTTTTCTACCGTAAAGTGAATGTCTTTCAAGGCCTCTACTTGGCTGCCCTGAAAGCGGGTTTTATAAATTTTTTTCACATGTTGTACGTCTAATAATGTCATACTCGAACCTCTTCTTTATTTAACTTGATACTACTATCATACCGGAAAGACAGACAAGTTTCCATAACCTAATCTTTCATTTTGCCTGCCAATCTTACATTTTTGTCATCTTGTGCTCCAAGTCAGATAAAGAGAAAAGTCAACTGACCTTTCTCTTATCCTTGAATACCGGAAACTCTCAGTGACTGTACTGCAGCCAGAAATAATATTGACTGGAAGCACAGCCTAGGCGAGTCTTCTCGATTTCTTCCTTGGAAATCTTTTGAGCTTTAGGTTTACTTTGGCGATGGTTAAAAAGATTGATTTTCATAGCAAGCCTCCTTCTTGAAATCTGATTATTAGTTTGGAAGACGTTTATCTTCTTTTTCTTTACACTTATAGGATACCGAATTCCCAGGCTAGCTGCCATAAGATAACCTTTCATTTTAGCCTTTAAACTTACATTTTTGTCACTTAGAAAAAATAGTTTTCGATTGCCCTTAAACTGCGTCAATAGGCCTAAATTCAACGTTCCCTATTGGCTTCTTTCGTCAAGAATAAAAACCGGAATTTGTTTCCGGTTTTCATAATATATTTCCTCAATTTAAAGATATAGTAGTTTTCTTTCCAGAGGAGGTTCAGGCTTCTGTCAATACTATCTTGAATAGGCTATTCTTACTGCCCTTCATCCCCAAATTTACCAGTATGAAGGTGGGTAATAGTGTCATGACCAGGGAGAGGAGGCAACCCACCAGAGTCCTTACGGCTGAACACTTCAAGCAAGCCCGGTGTCAATTGAGAGTTTTTCAACTGCTCAGGGCTAATCTCATGGACAATTTCTGCTCCTCGTCCCGTCTGTACTTTATAGCCAAACAGCGGGTCAATCAAGGTCCCACGGCCGATTGCAACTAAATCCGCAGCCGTATCCTCAATAGCAGCTTCTGCATCTTCCTGACTAAAGACACCACCGATTGTAATCAGTTTAGTTTGCTCATCCATCACTTCCTTAAAATGATCTGCATAGGTCGTGTCTGATCCTGCAGGTTTTGAAGCATAGCCAGCCAAAAGCGACAAATGGATGTAGTCTAATTCGTGCTTGACCAGCTCCTTGACCAAAAGTTTGGCTTCTTCATAAGTATAGCCCACTTGACCTTCATGGATTTCATCTGGGCTAATCCGATAGCCAATAATAAAATCTTCTGGCGCATACTTGGCTGTAGCACGCTTCACTTCCTCGACTACTGCCAAAGGAAAAGCCATACGTTTTTCCAAAGTTCCACCCCATCTGTCCTGACGAACATTGGAAGTGCTAGAAAAGAATTGCTGCAGCAGATAGTGATTGGCACCATGGATTTCCACTCCGGAAAAACCAGCTTGAACTGCACGTTTGACTGCCCGACCAAAATCCTTGATAATTTCAAGGATTTCTTCATCGGTCAATTCTCTCACCGGATATGGCAGGAAAGAAAAATCTAAGGCACTGGGAGCAAATACTTCCTCACCCTTCAAAGCACGGCCGGAAGCTGCTATCCCACCATGATGAAGCTGCAAAATCGCTTTATTGCCATCTTTTTGAAGGGCAGTAGCTAATTTTCTCTCCCCTTCGATGTGGTCATCAGAGTAAATACCTAATTGAACTGGATAGCCAGTCTGGTAACAAGGCCCTCCTGATGGACTGACATAATGAAATTCAGTAATCAAAAGACTGGCTGCCTGAGAGCGTGCTCCGTAGTATCGCAAAGTATCATCAGACACAAATCCTCCTTCTAAGCCACTGAAAGTATACATAGGGGACAGCACCAAACGGTTGGTTAATTTGCCTCCGTGGCGCAATTGAATCGGGTCTACAATTTGTTTAGACATAGTAAAAATCTCCTTTCTTTTTTGACAACTATTATAGAAGATTCAGAGACAAAAACAAGGGCTTTTCAGTAAGTGGTATTAACCATCAGGTATCTGGTAAAAAAACGATGGTCAGTTGCATAAAAAAACAAGCGTCAATTTTCATTGACACTTGCTTTCTGTTTTATTTTTTGAAACGGATTCCGAAATAAACCCCACAACCAACTATCAGAATCAGACCGAAAGCAAGTAGCGTAAAGCTGATTTCTGTACCTGTGAAAGGCAGAATTTTCTTCGTCTTCCCCTTATCTCCAGGTTTATCTTGGTCTTTTTCTATTGGTTTATCTTGATTTGATTTTTTCGGATCTGGTTCATCTGTTTTTTTAGACGGATCCTTGTCTGGGCCAGTCGGTTTCGTTTGGTCAGTTACGACTAACGTCCCATCCTTGTATTCTACTGTATTTCCATCAGCATTTACAACCGTTACTGTGCCATCGAGATTCACTTGGAACACAATGTCGGTAACAGCTAGGTAACCGGTTGGGGCTGCAGCTTCATGGAAGGTATATACTCCAGGAGCTAATCCAAGCTCATACGATGTATTTGCTTCTGAAGTCCATTTTGCTACAGGATTGCCAGTTGCCTCTTTGCCTTGGAAAATTTGAATCTCTGCACCAGCAATTTCTGTACCGCCGAGGTTGACCTTACTGAAGGTTACCTTACGTGGAAGATTATCGTCCTTATCCGTTACTGTAACAGTTGAGCCGTTGGTTACGACCTTGTTCTCTTCACCCTTAGAGTCTTTCTCGCCGACATTGGTTACTTCTACTGTTCCGTCAGTTTTTACTTGGAAAGTAATGTCTGTCACTTTGAGGTAGCCGGTTGGTGCCGCTTCCTCATGGAAGGTGTAAGTACCTGGAGTCAAGTTCAATTCTTTAGACTTACCAGCTTCAGATGTCCAGCTTTCTACTGCTTGGCCTTCTGCCTTGTTGCCCTTGTAGATCTTGATTTGAGCTCCTGCGATTTCTGTACCACCAAGGTTTACTTTACTGAAAGTAATCGCTTTGGGACTATCATCGTCTTTATCCGTTACTGTAACAGTTGAGCCGTTGGTTACGACCTTGTTCTCTTCACCCTTGGAGTCTTTCTCTCCGACATTGGTCACTTCCACCGTTCCATCATGTTTGACTTGGAATGTGATGTCCGTTACTTTGAGGTAACCCGTTGGAGCCGCTTCCTCATGGAAGGTATAAGTGCCAGGTGCCAAGTTGATGTCCTTAGACTTACCTGCTTCGGATGTCCAGCTTTCGACTGCGTTTCCTTCAGCTTTCTCGCCCTTGTAAACCTTGATCTCAGCACCGGCGATTTCAGCACCACCGAGGTTGACTTTGCTGAATGTCACCTTACGTGGGAGATCATCGTCCTTGTCGGTAATAGTTACTGTTGAACCATTGGTTGCAACGGTGTTAGCTTCGCCCTTAGCGTCTTTTTCTCCTACGCTAATCACTTCCACTGTACCGTCATACTTGACTTGGAATGTGATGTCGGTAACCTTAAGGTAACCGGTTGGGGCTGCCTCCTCATGGAAGGTGTAAGTGCCAGGTACTAAATTTATATCCTTAGACTTACCAGCTTCAGAAGTCCAGCTTTCGACTGCTGTGCCTTCAGCCTTGTTGCCCTTGTAGATCTTGATTTGAGCTCCTGCGATTTCTGTACCACCAAGGTTTACTTTACTGAAAGTAATCGCTTTGGGACTGTCATCGTCTTTATCGGTTACAGTTAGAGTTGCACCATTCGCTACAACACGGTTGTCTTCGCCCTTAGAGTCTTTCTCTCCGACATTGGTCACTTCTACTGTTCCGTCAGTTTTCACTTTGAAAGTGATGTCGGTCACTTTGAGGTAGCCTGTTGGAGCGGCTTCCTCATGGAAGGTATAAGTACCAGGTGCTAAGTTGATGTCTTTAGACTTACCAGCTTCGGATGTCCAGCTTTCAACTGCATCGCCTTCAGCTTTCTCGCCCTTGTAAATCTTGATCTCAGCACCGGCAATTTCAGTACCGCCAAGGTTGACCTTACTGAAGGTCACCTTACGTGGGAGATCATCGTCCTTGTCAGTCACTGCAACAGTTGAACCGTTTGTCGCTACGGTGTTAGCTTGGCCCTTAGCGTCCTTCTCACCAACATTGGTCACTTCCACTGTGCCGTCATGTTTGACTTGGAAGGTGATATCCGTTACTTTGAGGTAGCCCGTTGGAGCGGCTTCCTCATGGAAGGTATAAGTACCGGGTGCTAAGTTGATGTCCTTAGACTTACCAGCTTCGGATGTCCAGCTTTCTACTGCTTGGCCTTCAGCTTTTTCGCCCTTGTAAATCTTGATTTGAGCACCGGCAATCTCAGTACCGCCTAGGTTTACTTTACTGAAAGTCACCTTACGCGGGAGATCATCATCCTTATCGGTTACTGTAACAGTCGAACCATTTGTCGCAACGGTGTTAGTTTCGCCCTTAGAGTCTTTCTCGCCAACATTGGTCACTTCCACTGTACCATCATGCTTGACTTGGAAGGTGATGTCGGTCACTTTGAGGTAGCCTGTTGGAGCGGCTTCCTCATGGAAAGTATAAGTACCTGGAGTCAAGTTTAATTCTTTAGACTTACCAGCTTCAGAAGTCCAGCTTTCTACTGCTTGGCCTTCAGCTTTTTCGCCCTTGTAGATCTTGATTTCAGCACCTGCAATTTCAGTACCACCTAGGTTAACCTTACTAAAGGTAATCTTACGCGGTAGGTCATCATCTTTGTCAGTCACCGTAACAGTTGAACCATTAGTTGCAACGGTGTTAGATTCACCCTTAGCGTCTTTCTCGCCAACATTAGTCACTTCCACTGTGCCATCTGTTTTGACTTGGAAGGTGATATCAGTAACTTTAAGGTAACCCGTTGGAGCTGCTTCCTCATGGAAGGTATAAGTACCTGGTGCCAAGTTGATGTCCTTAGACTGATTAGCTTCGGATGTCCAGCTTTCTACTGCTTGGCCTTCAGCTTTGTCTCCCTTGTAGATCTTAATCTCTGCACCAGCAATCTCAGTACCGCCGAGATTGACCTTACTGAAAGTAATGGCTTTAAGACTATTGTCCTCTTTATCGGTTACAGTAAGAACCAAGCCATTTGCTTCAACAGAATCTGTTGCTCCTTTAGCATCAACTGTAATGGTGCCATCAGAATGAACTGTGAATTTAATATCTTCTACAGCTATAAATCCAGCAGGAGCAAGGCTCTCTTTCAGAGAATAAGTTCCTGGAGCTAATTTTACTACCTTAGATGCGTTGGCTTCGGATGTCCACTCTGCAAGAGGCTTAGCTTCAGGACGAATCTGACTGCCTTTGTAGAGTTTCAATTTCGCACCAGGAATTTCCTTCCCGTTTGGATCTACTTTCTTGATCGTCACATCTCGTTCTGAGTCGTCATCCTTGTCTGTTACCTTCAAGATTGCTCCGTCAGTCACAACCTTATTGTTTTCTCCTTTGGAGTCTTTCTCGCCGACATTGGTCACTTCCACTGTGCCGTCATGTTTGACTTGGAAAGTGATGTCGGTTACTTTCAGGTAACCAGTTGGAGCTGCTTCCTCATGGAAGGTGTAAATACCAGGCTCCAAATTGATTTCTTTAGACTGATTAGCTTCAGAAGTCCAGCTTTCAACAGCTTGACCCTGCGCTTTGTTGCCCTTGAAAATCTTTATTTGAGCGCCAGCAATTTCAGTACCACCTAGGTTGACCTTACTAAAGGTAATGGCTTTAGGACTATTGTCCTCCTTGTCGGTAATCGTCAGAATTGAACCTGCTGCTTGAACAGTATCTTCTGCTCCTTTTTTCACAAGAGCAACAGTACCATTAGCACCTACTGTAAATGTGATATCTTCTACATATTGATAACCAGCAGGAGCGTTAGCTTCAGTCAGTGTATAGGTTCCTGGAGACAATTTTATGACTTTAGAAGTGTCAGCCTCAGAAGTCCAGTCTGCAACGGGAGCTTCTTCCTGATCAACATGATCACCTTTATAGATTTTCAGTTGCGCACCAGGAATCTCTTTCCCGTTTGGATCTACTTTTTTGAAAGTTACATCCTGCTCGGTTACAGTCTTCTTATTGACGATCTCGCGTGATACAGATTTGTCTGTTCCAAAATCCTGGGAACCAATCTTAATTTCCTCAGTTAATTTATCATATCCTGTAGGAGGAGTCACTTCACGGATGGTATAATCATCGCGCAACAAGTCACCCAAGTTGGCATTCCCGTTAGAATCTGTGGTTAATTTTCCGACAACTGCTCCGCTCCGATCACGAACAACTTCAAATTCTGCACCTTGCAGGTTCTCACCATTTTCATTAACCTTATGGAGCTTAATGGTGAAAACATAGCCTTCTCCAACACCGCCTGCAATCTGATAAGAACGATTTTCAGATGATGTCGTTGTTTGACCACCATTATAGGTCATGGTAGCACTGTTGGAAACGCGCTCACCATCAACTAGATCGTAATCTGCTTTTGTCTTATAGTCCAGCAAATACCCGAAACCATCCATGTCGCCAAGGTCAATCGTGAATCCATCACCAGCGGCATTCTCCGTGATTTTTGATTGGAAATTAGCTGTCACGTCTTCTGTTGAATCCCGCACCCAATCTCCATTATTCCAGCGCCAAGCAATTTTATAGACCCGAATTGAGTCTCTCATGATTTTAAAATTAGGCGAGGTAATCTTATCAGTTATCATTACTCCGGTATAATGCTCCATATTGCGGTTAATCGCAATATTGTAATGAACTTCATTCTTACCGTCTTCCGCTGCCTGATAAGAGCTCTTCTCAATTTTTGAGTCATATCTTTTGGGCGGTCCATTATAATGGACGATTCCCGGATACAACATCCGACCTCCTACGGTAAATCCACCATTCAAGTCACCTTCTTGTCTCACAACATCATGGTCAACTCGTGCATAGAAGAAGAATTCTCCTTGGACACCAGACTTTTGCTCAACATAATTTGTATAGGTCAAAGTAATGGTCTTGTTGGTTGAATCCAAAAATCCATTTGCCACTACGTTATCCGAGCTGTCCTTAAGTTCAATAGCTGAAGAGTTCCCAAAAGCATACTCAGAAGGCAAGGTGATTTTTGTCGTATCTCCTTGATGTACTTGGTTATCCGGCAAGACAAACTTTGCGTAAACTCGAAAAGTTTCCCAAATATCAATTCCCTGCGTCAAATCACCACCTGAAGAATTCTTCAGGCTCATCTCAGTGATAACACCACCAAACTCAGCTGCTTGCACCTGAGTAAGAGGAGCTACTGATGGCAAAATGACTCCTAAACAAAGAATAATAAGGTGGAGCAATGCTCTAATCCTTTTGTTCATGCAATTTTCCTTTCTCACAATATTCAGTTTTAAATGTACAATGTAATTGTATACTAACTGAGCTTCCCCATCTTGTCAGTGCCCACTTGCTAAAAAGCGAACATTATAGATACATTACATCTTCATTTTATCATACTATAAGAAAAATGGCTATACACAAAAGGAGATTTTTTTAACATTTGTTTACCTTTTTGTCATTTAGAAAAGGTAGACGATTCGCATAGTTCATTTGCAAATCAGACCAATATTGCTAAGGTCAATCGTGTCTGACAATCAATGTCCCCAATAACGCAGAAAAACCGGAAACAAAGTCCGGTTCTTCTGATTATTTCCTAAACGTCAGGGCATAAAATTTTCCGTCCCAGAGGAGTTTCAACTCCTTCTCTTTGACTCCGGCCGGTATAGCGGCCTCAATTTCTCCTAAATCAACAGTAGCGTCCTTAAAATAGTCCTTGCTGAAGTGGTTCTTCTTATATTGCTGGTCCACATAGTCTGCCGTCTCGTCTGAAATCATAATCTTAGTTCCTGGCTTAGCCACTCGCAGCATTTCCTGCATGGCCTTGGCCTTATCGCTAAAGAAATTAATTCCGCCGATATGATAGACGATGTCAAAGCTATTATCCGCAAAGGGCAGGTCCTCTGCACAAGCATGAAAGAGCTTCAGATTGGTCTTCTTGGCGCAGGATTTCTGGCATTTTTTCAGCATGCCTATAGAAATATCTGCCCCAACAAAGTCTAGGCTTTTCAGGTCAATATTTTCAGGAATGTAGCGCAGGTCTTGACCCGTCCCGATAGAGACATAAAGGACGGATAGATGATCCTTCCATTCTATTTCTGCCATCTGGTCCTTTCTCAGCTTGTCAATAGCCTTGCCATGGAGAAGTGGCCCCATCCATTTCTCACCAAAATCATACCAGCGAGCCAAGCGATTGTACATGGTCATATACTTGGCATTGTCCCCTGAGACATAGTCCGGATTCAGCGCCAGATAGATGTCTCCATCTTTTTGAAAATCCGCCAACTTCAAACCTGGCTTCAGCTTCTCTTGTATTTTTGTATCTGTCATATCTTCTGTCTCCTTTTTCTATTTGCCATTTATTATAGAGGATTCTGAGGCAAAAACAAGAGTTTTTCCGTAAGTGGCTGCCCTGCATGAGTAACTGGAAGAAATTGCTAAGTAAGCTGCAAAAAAACTAGACAAAAAATGTGCAAACAAAAGAAGATAAAGCATTCTGCTCTATCCTCTCTTTATTTATTTGCTCAGTCGAGTCTTACGGTAAAGTCCTAAAAGAGCCAGGACTACCAGACCAGCAAGAACCAATCCAAGGCTTTCAGCAGAGCCAGTCGCAGGAAGAACTTTTTTAGATTTTCCTTGACTGTCTGCTGCTTTATCAGAATCAGATGATTGATTTGGCTTAATACCGCCTTGAACTGCTTTATCAGGGGTACCAGGTTCAGCTGGTGCCGCTTGGTCAGTAATGAACAACTTGCCATCTGTATATTCTACAGCATTGCTATTGGCATCTAGAACTGTTACAGTGCCATCTTCATTGACTTGGAAGACAATATCAGTCACAGCCAGATAACCTGTCGGAGCCGCTTCCTCATGGAAGGTGTAAACACCTGGCTCTAGGTTAATTTCTTTAGATTTGTCAGCTTCTGAAGTCCAAGATGCGACAGGACTGCCCTTGCTTTCCCGTCCCTTGAAAATCTGAATCTGTGCACCGGCAATTTCTTCACCAGCTAGATTAACCTTGCTGAACGTTACCTGTTTATCTGTTGGAGCTTGAGTTTGCTTATTGGCTACATTGACTGCCACCAATCTGCTGTCTCCAGAATCTCCAGATGCCGGACTGCCTACGTTCAAAGTCTTACCAAAATCCGTCGGACTGATCGTAATATCCTCTGTCAGGCGATCGTAACCAGCTGGAGCAGTCGTTTCACGCAGGATATAAGTGTCGCGTAGAAGGTTACCAATTTCCGCATTCCCATCTGCATCTGTCGTGATTGTGCCAACCACCTTATTAGTCGATTTCCGCACCACTTCAAAGACTGCACCGCTCAGAGAGGCATTAGACTCATCTGTCTTGTGAACCTTAACCTTGAAATTATAGCCTTCTGACTTTCCGCCAGCAATCTGATAAGAGTACTCGTTGGTGACAGATACTGTCTCGGTATTGTTGTAGTTCATGGTAGCCTTATTTCCTACAACCTCTCCATCAGCCAAATCATAGTCGGCCAGCGTCTTGTACTCAACTAGGTAGCCGAAACCTTCTACATCACCGAAGTTGATTGTCAAGCTATCGCCTTCAGCGCCAAAGGTCATCTTAGACTGGAAGTCTGCTGTTACATCTTCAGTCGAATCACGCGCCCAATCACCATTATTCCAGCGCCAAGAAACCTTATACACTCGCACAGAATCTTGAACAATCTTAGCGTTTGTATCACCTAGCTTGTCCGTCACAGAGACATTTTTGTAGTTGCCCATGTTACGGTTAATGGCTACATTGTAGCGGATTTCATTCTTAGCATCAGCATCCCACTGAAAAGCACTCTTTTCTAGCAGAGACTCATACTTTTTCGGCGGCCCATTATAGTGAATGCTGCCAGCCGGAATCCTATTATTTCCTACCGTGAAAGTAGCTGGAATATCCCTTTCCTCTGTGACGACCTCGTGGTCAATCCGCGAATAGAAGAAAAACTCGCCTCTGACACTGGACTTCTGCTCCACATAGTCTGTGTATGTCAATGTGATGGTCTTGGCATCGCTATCCAGGACTCCATTAGCCACCAGGGCTCCGTTTTCATCCTTGAGCTCAATAGCTGAAGAATTCCCAAAGGTAAATTCATTCGGCAAATGAATCACTGTCGTATCACCCGCATGGGCCTGGTTGTCTGGCAAGGCAAACTTAGCATAGACACGGAAGGTCTGCCAGATATCCACACCGTTGGTCAACTGTTCACCAGAGTTAGTGGTGAGGTGCATCTCAGTGATGACATCATTGAGTTCCGCCGCCTGAGCCTTAAGGGTTCCGGCTAGGAAAGGCAGGAACACGCCTAGACAGAGAATGATGAGCTGAAACCATACTCTCAGTTTTTTATTCATGCAATCTTCCTTTCTCACAAGTAAAATTTGTTTAAAAGTACAGCGTATTGGCCAGCCAGATGAACACGTTCTTTTCATGTTTTTCTGCCTTTTTGACAAACACTGGAAAGACAATACTAATTCATTGTACCATATTGACTATTAAAAAACTATAGGAATGCTCAGAGGGTTTTAACATAAAAAGGAGAAAGAAGATGTTAGTCTTCTCTCTCCTTTTGGTAAGCAAAACAGGCCAAAAGATGACCTAAAAATCATTGAACAACTTTAGCTCTTCTATTTTGACAAAAAGTCAATCTTTCTGTGACGCACTGGAAGTTGCATCTACCTGATTCTGATGTATTTCTTCTTGTTTGGAAGAATTTCTTTCCGTCTCATCTGAAGTGTCGGGCACTTTCTGTACATGCCCGCAGGCCGTTAGGATAAAGACAGAAATCAGAGCCAGACAGATGCTCCCAATGTTCTTGAACCTAGACATACGAGTCCTCCATTTATGCAAAACTTGATGAGACTAGCACTCCGCTAAAAATGCCTGCACAGTCTTGACATCTTCTGGACTACCGCCTCGGTCAATATCGCAGATATGCTGGAGCCCATATTTTTCGATAATCAAGGCAGTCGCCCCGCAGAAGGTACGGCCGTGTTTAACAGAGTCACCATTGTTAACAAAACCTTTAATCAGCCCAGGATGTTTCTTGATAAAGCGCTTGGTAGACCAAGGAATTTTCCCAGCACCAGCATTTCGAGTAATGAGAATACAGGGCTCTTCCAGTTTCTCCTTGATGGTCTGGGTCGGATAGCCCAATGCTTCTGCAAATCGTTTTCCAACACCAGTATTTGAATCATAAACTACAATCATTTTCATCACCTACTTTCTTAAAAAAAGGATAGCAAACCAAGCCGCAAAGCCTAAAACCACGACATCTGAGATGAGCATAAGCATGAACTCCAAATCTGGCATCATGTGAATGTACATCAGCAATGCCAAAGTTGTCAAAGCCAGTGCCGTCAGCTTAGCAACTGCTGGCAAGCCCGGAATCAAAGCTGCTCCGATTAGGACAAGGATGAGACCTCCGACTAAAAATGACTGAAAATCCACACTCAAACTGAAACCAACTGTCACACCACCGTAGCCAATGGTCAAAAGACCAATCGCGACCAGACAGATACCTAAAATAGCAATTCCGCTCATGGCAAATCCTCCTTGCTTATTCATTCTTTTCCTCACTTTCTGTTTTTGAATGAACAATTCCTAGCATTCATTCAAGACCTTCTAAAAAATAATTCACTTTATACTTATCCAAGCACATTTCTTCCCATCCCTATTCGCACTACATAAGACATCACCTCCTTTATATGTGAATGAATAATTTTATAAATTCATTCATTTTTACTTCTAAGTAAAGGAATTTCCTCTATTTGGAAAAAATTCCCTTAACAAAATATTTAACTAAAGTCTCAATGCTATTGAAGTAGCCTGAAAATTCCTGCTCTGTGACATGCATGTCTATGTAGTAAATCAAGTCATAAACCTTCATAATCTCAGCTATTTTCTCCTTCGAAAAGCCCTCTTCCTGCAAGCGCTGGCTGAAAGTCTGAATCAGAAACTGATGAAAGGCATTGGACGCTCGGCCGGAATCCTGATTATAGTAATCGTGCAGAATCTGAGAAATGCCCGGCTTGTTCCACTCAGCTAGAATTTTATTGGGCGAAATCAATTCAAAAGTGACTGCAAAAAGCTGTTCAATGATTACCTCGGGCTCGCCCTGCCAGTCTACGCGTTGCATGATTTCCTCACGTACACGGCTATTTTCAGCTACATAAACCTCCAAGAAGATAGCTTCTTTGGATTCATAATACTTGTAAAAGGATCCGACAGCCATATGGCTTCTCTTAGCAATATCAGAAATTCCAGCTGCCTTATAGCCTTTTTCTGCAAAGACTTCTCTAGCCGCAGCCAGGAGCTCATTTTTTTTATCCATTTCCACGCCTCTTTTGTGAATGAATTTATTTTTATGTTCATTCATATTTTAACACAATCTTGCCACTTGTCAAGCTTTTATGCTATACTATACAAAAAAGATAGTTTGCTAATCAAATTATTTTTTTAGATTATATTTTGGAGGTTGAGCTATGCTCAAGGAAAGACGAAACCAGGGTACCATCGCCCTACTGGTAATTACTTTTATTTTTCTAGTTGTTGCTGCAGTGATGGGCTTTATCCAATACCAAAAAGTCAACACCAAGACTGCTTATGACCGAAATAGCGAGTCTGGAGCAGATTCAGCAGTCTATGCTGAAGTGTCATATATTTTCCCAGAGGCTCTGATTGAAGTAGAAGATAATACCCAAGTTTGGCTGGTTGCCTACCAAGACGGATATGTTGGTCTGCAGGCTAAAAAAGGGGACAAGCAGATTGCCCAGCTCTTGGAAAAAGAGAAAAAGGGCGAGCTGGAAAAAAATCCTGTCCGAATCGTTGGCTCCTACGTTAATGCTAACTCCCCTAAGAAAAATCAGGGATATATCTCTAATTATGGCAGCCTCGTTCGCGGTCTCCTAGCAGACAATCCCGAAGTCATCACAGTAATGTCAAGCAGCTCCTATATCTCTATTACTGAATTTGAATCTGACAATCTTGCATTCATGTTCTACATTCTGTTTTTGATTGGACTCAGTGTTTTCTTTATCGTTATGGGAATTATCAGCCGCAAGAAAAATATCGTTGCCTACGAAGAAATCTATGCAGCCTATCCAGAGGCCAAGGACAATCTCAATATCCTGCTTGAGCAAGCGTCTTTCCACGACGATGTGCTGAAAATTGCTGTTTATAAAGACCATCTCATTAGCTACTATCGAGGTTTCAAGGCGATTGATCTCAAACAGGTCGTCCATCTTTACCACCACATTCTCACCATGCATCGTGGCTTCGTTGCTTCAAACAGAAACTCAACCTTAGTTGCTGTTCGAAACAATCAAAAGAAATACCAAATGCCTATTAAGAACATTGGTAAAACAACAGATACCAAACTCCAGTCAACCTTTGACTATCTCTACAACCACTTCCCTCATATCAGATTGGGAGTGTAATAGCACATAAAACTCAAGCTAGAAAATCTAGCTTGGGTTTTTTAGATACAAAAAACAGGAGCAGGATACAATCCAGCTCCATTTATTTTTATGATATGCTTGTCAGAACGTTTTTCGGCAAGTTACTTGCCTTCTTTTTCCTTTCTGCGCTTAGCCAAGGCGCTGTTAATCTTCTTGGTCTTAAGATTTGTATCCAAGTAACGAAAGAGCCATACAAAGAGATAAATCAGAATAAAATTAAACCAGAAATGCCAGCTGGCAATTAAAAATCCCCAGTTATTATAGACCATGAAGCAGCATACTAAGACTGCGACAGCGGCGAAATGCAGTAACATCGAGACTGAAAAAGAGAATCGGTCTTCAAGAGTTTTTAACATTGAACTGATGATCCCAATCAAACCGCTCATCGCCATGACACTGATGATATTACTTGTTGTGGGCGGATTTTTTTGAATAGAGAGGGCAAGGACAATCAGATAGACTGCACTCCCTGTCTGGATGCCCATTAATATAGCGTGTAGACATTTTTTTATACTCATCACTTACCTCCTAGATTCCCAGATATTCCATTAAGAGTTTGACATAGCGACGGCTGACTTCGGTTTTGATTTGATTGGTCAGCTTGGCCGTCATATTGCCAGAAAAGCTGTCAGACAAAGACTCCAGATGGTCAATATTGATAACAGCATGCCGGGAAACCTGGATAAAGTTCGAGCTGTTAATCCGCTGCTGAAAGCGAGTCAAGGTCTCTGTCGTCTGGTAAATGCCATCTCTACTGTAAATCATCAGAGTTGTCTGGTTGATGTCTGCTAGGATAATATCTTCTGTCCTCAACATGACCAGTTTATCGTCCGACTTGATAGGCAGGACGCCACTTGGCCCTGCCTTGTACTGCTCTAAATAATCTAAGATGGCCTTGGCTTCTGCCCCTAGCTGGTCTGCCTTGACCACAACCAGCGGATCATTGGATGAAATGGTTGGATCTGTTTCAAATTTTGCTTGCAAGAGGAAGCTCCCTATTCACATTCTATTGTAGTTTCAGCCGGCGGATAGCAATCATATTTTGCACCATCCAAATAATCACTATTGCAACTAAAACTATTCCAACTATATAGAAAGTTTCTGTCCTTGTCAAGAGCTCCTGCCATTCAATGCGAATTCCCATTGTTTTTTCAAAAGCTGCTTGTGACTGGCTGCTATTGGCAAAAGTATCTGCTAGACTTTCTTTCATGAGAACCTGTCTGAAAAGAGATGCCATATAGTTAGAAGGCGTAAGCTTCATCAGGTTTTGCGCCATATTCGGCAAGGTTCCAATGGGGATATAGGTACCCACTAGAAAACCAGAAGTTGCTCCGACTACTGTTGCCAATTTCCCTAAACTATCCACTGATTTGAAGCATTGAACAATCAGAGCATTTATCAGTGTGGCCAAGAGGCTATTTAAGAGCATCAGAAGAATCAGGTAAGGAAGGACTCCCCACTCAAAGGAAATGTTATCCGCTAACGTAAAATAGCTGAGCATAAAGGCAAACATAATGACCTGCATCAAAAAGCCGATAATAACAGAGCTGACAAGATAACTAAGCTGCAAGCCCCATGGTCCCAAGTCTGTGATAAAGAGGTCGTCTGTCACTTTCCGCTCCCGATCTTCGACCTGCCGAGAGAAAGCTGCCAATGTGGTCGTTAATCCTGTAACTGCCAACACGCCGCCAATCAGCCACATGTCCATCAGCTGGCTGGAATGGCCTTTGTAATTATTTTTCAAAAAAACGATATAAAGCACAAAGGGAATAATGGCTCCGAAGAGGGACAAAATTACCCCACTGCGGTTGCGGAAATAAAGTAAAAAATTACGTTTTATCAAAGCGAGCATATTAGCGTACCTCTCTTCCTGTCAGTGCCATAAAGGCATCGTCCATGGTTCCGGGTTGGAATTCAAATTGTTCAATATAGGGACCAGCCTGAGCCAATAAGGTCAGAGCTTCTTGAGTCGTTTTAGGGTGGAGGAAAAATTCCCCTTCCTTGACTTGCTCCCAAGCGCAGCCTCTTGGCAAGCTTTTCTCTAAACTTGCTACATCTTGACTCAAAATCCGCAAGACATTACGGGCGTAGTTTCCCTTAATCTGGTCTGCGGAGCCCTGAGCAATAACCTGACCATGGTCTACGATATAAATCTTATCCGCATCATCAGCTTCATTGAGATAGTGGGTTGTCAAGACAATGGTCATCTGCTCTTCTTTCTGAATTTGCTTGAGCAGGCTCCAGATACTCTCCCGAGTCTGGATATCCAAGCCTGTCGTCGGCTCATCCAGAAAGAGCAGGTCGGGACTATTGAGCAGGGCTCGCGCAATGTCCACCCGACGCTTTTGACCACCAGACAGCGTTCCATAAGGCTGCTTGGCAAAGGCTGATAAACCTAGCTGAGAGACCAAGCGCTCAATTCTACCTGACGGCATCTCCTTGTACTGCTTGGCTCTGATGGTCAGATTTTCCAAAACTGTCAGCCGGGCGTCCAACACACTGTTTTGGAAAACCACACCCAACTTAAGCTTTTCAGCATAGCAAATCTGCCCTGATGTCGGCCGCAAGAGACCTATCAGCATCTGGATAGTCGTAGACTTGCCTGCGCCATTAGGGCCTAGAATAGCTGTAAAACTGCCTCTCTCAATCTGAATATTCAGATCATTAACTGCCACCTTATCGCCATAAACCTTGCTAAGATTTTTCGTTTCTACTAACATGATCTTTTCTCCTTTTCTTTACTTCTGAGACTATGATAGCAAGTCTTTTTTGAAAAATCTCAACTTTTTGGACAAGCGGTAAAATGAGGGAGATGAGAGGTAAAAATCCAGACATCAAAAAATCCCCGACCAGAGGTCAGGGATTTGCTCTTAGCGGGCGACAATCTTGCGGTAGCTGCGTGAAGTCAGCAGAAAGACCAGAATATAGGTCAGGAGGAAGACTCCGCAAGTTGCAAGTGTTGTTTGGATTAAGAGAGGAAGATTGGTCACACCTAGTAGGGCAACTATCAAGCGCAACATATGAAAGACCGCTGCTACATGTAGAAAAGCAAAGATGAGAGGTAGGAAGAAGACAGTCAAGATTTGCTTTCGAATGGTACTTCTAGTCTGCTTTTCATCTAAACCAACCTTTTGCAAAATGATAAAGCCATCTCGGTCTTCATATCCTTCAGAGATTTGCTTGTAGTAAATCACGAGAACAGCTCCTAGAAGGAAGATAACGGAGAGGAAGACACCGATGAAGAGCAAAGTTCCAGTAAGTTCTTGATAGCTCTTTTCTGCGCTGTAACGGTCACTAGCCATTGCGAAGCTACCATCTTGAGCTTGTTCCTGATCCAAAGTGTCCCTCAACCCCAGTTGGACTTGCTCGACAAACTTTTTACTGCCCTTAGTCTCTGAAGCAACTCCAATGTAGTAGTAATGATCCACATCAAGATTGACCTCTTTGCTATCATTGACCACCATATAGAGCCCCTGTTCCATGGTCACATCGTTTGGATTAGGGATTTCCCCATGCGTGAAATTCGACGATAAAAGCTGCTTAATCTTCCAGTCTTTACCATTCACTCGGAGAGGCTTGTCCTTATTTAAGGAAATATTTTTCCCGTAAACTAAGGTTTCATCGTCTGCTAAGTCTATCTTTTCCCCTGTCATTTTTTCATAATCCTGACGATTGATGACCGTAATCGTGCCGGCAGACTTGGTCAAGATACTTGTATCCGACTCCAGCTCTCTTTGCATTGGAACTGTCACATCATTACCAGCCAGTTTCGTGATGAAGGCTGATTGGTAGAGATAGGTAGTATAGCTTGGCTTCTTCAGACCTGTGTCCTGAGCAACTTGCTGGACCTTGTCCAACAGAGCTTCCTTCTGATCGGTCGATTTTGGCAAGACGACGCTGACATTATAATCCTTCGGATGCAAGGTAGTAATATAATCCCGACCTCCAACATAGATATTGATTGTACCGACCAGAGTTACCAGGAGCATGGTAGATAGAATGGAGATAGTTGCCAATCCTGCTGCATTTTTACGCATCCGCGAGATAAGATTGGAAACAGAAATGAAATTCTGCGTTTTATAGTAGTAGCCTTTGCGCTTTTTGAGAAATTTCAATAATGTAATTGAACCTGCATTAAAAAGCAGATAGGTTGCGATGATAACCATAACCACAGCTATAAAGAAATTGCCGATAGCAGCGACAGGTTTGGTAACGGTCAAAGCCATATAATAAGCCACACCCATGAGCAGGAGCCCCAGCAAGGTTTGCAGAAAAAGGAAGCGTCCCTTCTTCTCGCCTGCTTTCTTTTCTTTCATTAGATTAAGAGAGCTATAGCGTAGAAGACGCGTAGAGTTGAGCAACAAAATCACCGCAAAAGCGACACCCAGACTAGCTAGAGTCATCCAGACGTTCCGCCATTGGAAGGTCGAGGCAAGAACTGCCGGCATTCCCATCAATTTCAAAAGAACTGCGTAGAGCATCTTATCTAAAGCTAGGCCAGACAAGATACCCAGACCGACTGTAACCAGATAAAAGACACAGAGTTCAAAGAAGGTCATGACTAGCAGATGCTTTTTCTCCATGCCCAACAGACTATAGACTCCCAACTCTCGGGAGCGGTTTTTCATGACGAAACTATTAGCATAGGTAATGAGGATAAGGACGGCAATCTGAATGACATGGATACCAAACTGCAAGGTCATGCGAGCTGCCGAACCGCCATAAGAGGTCTCCATATTGGGGCTATAAGCTAGTGAGACAAAACTATACAAAATCGCTGTTGCCAGTACCGTCGCCAAAGCAAATGGATAATACAAACTGCGATTTTTAACCAGATTAGACAAAGCCAGTTTACTCGTTAGTTTGAACATAATTGCCCACCTCACTTGCCATAACTGTCAGAGTGTCAGAAATCTCTTGGAACATCTGCCGCTCGGTCTTGTCACCGCGGAAGATTTGATTATAAAGAATCCCATCCTTGATAAAGAGCACCCGCTTGGCGCGGCTAGCCGCCGCCGTTGAGTGGGTCACCATGAGAATAGTTTGACCACGGGCATTGATGTCGTCAAAGACATCCAGCAGGGCTGCCGAAGATTTAGAATCCAAGGCTCCCGTCGGTTCGTCCGCCAGCAGAATCTCAGGGTCTGTGATGATGGCCCGAGCCACTGCAACCCGTTGCTTCTGACCACCGGAAATCTCATAAGGAAACTTCTCTTGGAGTTTATTAATCCCCAGCTCATTGCAAGTCGTGACCAGCTTTTGCATCATCTCGGTAATGGGACGGCGAGAGAGGACCAGAGGCAGGAGAATATTATCCTTGACCGACAGGGTGTCCAACAGATTGAAGTCCTGAAAGACAAAGCCTAATTTCTCCCGGCGGAAGCTGGAAGCCTGGCTGTTTTTGATGGTTGCCGTGTCAGTTCCGTTTAGAAAGACGCGGCCCTCTGTTGGCTTGTCCAACATAGCTAAGATGTTGAGCAGGGTGGATTTACCAGAGCCTGACTCCCCCATGATGGCGACATATTCACCTTTTTCTACTGTAAAGTGAATGTCTTTCAAGGCCTCCACTTGGCTGCCCTGAAATCGAGTTTTATAAATCTTTTTCACGTGTTGTACGTCTAATAATGTCATCTTGCTTCCTTTCTATTCAGCAGGCTCCTATTAAAGCCCTGCTTTTAGCAGTATTTATGAACTGTCTCCTAATTGATAAGTCTATTTTATCTCAATACCAACCACCCTGCCATAACCTAAGCTTACATTTTAAAGTGCAATCTTACACTTTTGTAAGATGAGATGGACTTTATTTTACCCAAAAGGCAATCAAGGCAATTAGCCAAAGGTGGGCTGGATAGAAAATATAGAAGAAATATTTGCTCCACTTGCTGCTGGATCCTCGCTCACCATTATAGAAGTGCAAGAGGGGAAGAACACTGATAAAGAGCCAGTCTGAATTATAGAGCAGCATCGATAGCGTGTCCTGCAGAGTTGGATAAATTTGAATACTCATGGCAAAGAGAACTCCCGCCCAAACTACATAGGACAAGTTTCTGAAAAAGACTTGATTTCTAAAAAGGTAGGTCAAGATCATGAAAGGAAGCAGAGCCATGCCGCCTTCGCTAAAGAGAAGCCCCGCCAGCAAGACTAATACTCCTGCCGCTATCCGCAAACCATGCTTCCTATCCTTAGCAGCTCCGCCATTTTCAGAAAAACCAAAGAAAAGACTCAGCATGAGGACCCCGCAGGCCAAGGTCAGGAAGATATTGTGACTGAGGTAGATGCCCTTTTCCTGAAAGAGAAGCGTCAGGATACAGTTTCCTGTCTGCATCAGGGCTGCCCAAAAGAAGAGCCGCATATTGTAAGCCAGACGATTGCGAGTGTGGAGAAAACCTTCCACTGCCATGAAGGCAAATGCTACTCCGACACAGCGGGTTAGGGCATGCAAGATGCCATCCCAACCATCCGGCACCAGCCCCGGTATCTGGCTGATATGGTCAAAAACCATAAGAAATGCCATGAAGAGCTTCAACTGAAAAGCATTTATACCTTTTGATTTCATTTTTCTATCTCCTTCTTATTTCTTGACTCTATGATAATAAAAAAGAAAGGCTGGTACCATAACCTAACCTTTCATTTGCTAGTTTTATTCTTACAATTTTGTCACTTTAAGAAATCTTGCAGGAGCATTCGTAAAAATAGGACAAAACCTAGTGACTTTTATGAGAACTCTCTTCTGCCTGCAACTGTTCTAAAAATCCTTTGACAGCTTGTCGGTCTGCTTCCGTTCCAGAGCCCTCTATGTTACAAATATGGCGGAGACCGTACTGCTCCACTATCTTATCCGTCGCCCCGCAAAAGGTCCGCGGATAACGCTTCTGATTGCCATTGATGACAAAGCCTTTGATTAGATGTCTGTACTTTCTGATGAAGCGCTTGGTCGTCCACGGAATCTGCCCTGCTCCGCTATTTCTGCTGACTAAAATACAGGGCTCCTCTAGCTTTTTCCAGACTGACTGGCTAGGCATTTCCAGACTTTTAGCAAACTTCTTACCCAAACCAGTCAGACTATCATAAACCACTACTAGCAACTTTCTTCCTCCTATTCAAAGATCAATTTCTTCTCAGGAAAGGCGATGGAAACCGTCGTTCCCTGACCCACTTGAGAGTCTATCGCAATCTTGTGTCCCAGCTGGTCAGCAATTTTCTTGGACAGATAAAGACCTAAACCTGATGACTGCTGGGTCAAACGACCGTTGTAACCTGAGAAACCGCGCTCAAAAACCCGCAGCAAATCAGCATTTTGAATCCCCAGACCCGTGTCTTTGATGTAGAGTCTATCCTCATGAAAATAAATCTCTATGCTGCCTTCTTTTGTGTATTTAAGACTATTGGACAGGACCTGCTCCAAAATCACTAGAAACCACTTTTTATCAGTGACAATCGTGTGGTTTAGGTCATGAAGATTGAGGCTGAGTCCTTGCTGAATAAAGAAAAGAGCGTATTTCTTGACTACTTCCCTGACCAAATCAGCCAGATTTTCCTGCTTCAGCACTAGATCGTCATGGAAGCTTTCCAGACGGAGGTACTGGAGCACCAGATGAACGTAGGACTCAATCTTAAAGAGCTCCTGCTCTAGCTGAGACTTGGCTTCCTTATCCTTCAAATCTCCAATCAAGAGTGAACTGGCAGCAATAGGAGTCTTGACTTGATGAACCCAAAGAGTATAGTAGTCCAGCAAATCATTGTATTTTTCCTGCTCAACCAAGAGCTGATTTTTCTGCTCGTACTCCAGCTCCTCCACCCTTTCCTGCAAAAGCTTTTCTAGAGGAGTCTGAGCCTGAGCAGAGAGCTGCAGCTTCTGGCTGCGATAGCCCTTAAAGGACGTCCAAGCATCTGCTCCGATAAACAAGAAAGACAGAAAAGCCAGCAAGAGCGCAACGTATTCCAGCAGACTGCGGTAAGCATCAAAGACAAAGGCAAAGAGCAGAATAAAGCCTAGCAGCAAAATCAACAGAGCTAGAAAAAATCTCCGCGAATAAAGGTAAGACTTAAGAAAGAAAAATTTATCCTGTATGTCCATTGATGAGACCGTATCCTATTCCTTTTTTGGTTTCGATGAAATTCTTCAGTCCGTGCTCTTCAAGCTTCTTACGCAGGCGAGCCACATTGACCGATAGGGTATTGTCGTCGATGAAAAAGTCACTGTTCCAGAGTTCCTTCATCAGATCATCACGCGCTACGATACCATCTGCGTGCTCAAAGAGGACCCGCAAAATCTGAAATTCGTTCTTGGTCAAGGTCACCACTTTGCCATCAAAGACCAGATCTGTCGACTTGAGATTGAGAATGACACCCTGATGCTCCAAGAGACTCTGGTCGTTTCCAAACTCATAGGAACGGCGCAGCAAGCCCTGAACCTTAGCCAGAAAGACATTATTGTCAAAAGGCTTGGTAATATAGTCGTCTGCCCCCATATTGATAGCCATGACAATGTCCATGGACTGATCGCGAGAAGACAGAAACATGATAGGTACCGTTGAAATCTTGCGGATTTCCTGACACCAATGATAGCCGTTGAACAAGGGCAGGCCGATATCCATCAGCACCAGATGCGGCTCCTCTCGGACAAAGACAGTCAGCACATCCATAAAGTCCTCGACTGCCACTACCTGAAAGCCCCATTGTTCCAGCATTTTCTTAATCATCTGACGGATGACTGGATCATCTTCTACTAGTAAAATCTTATGCATCTTTCCCTCCCGATTGCTTGCTAGTAACATTATACCAAAAAATGCGATTGCTTGTTTATCATCCTCAGTCTAAGGTAGGATTTTTCTGGAAAAGAGAAATTCTATCTAAAAAATATGCTATACTAACTAGTAGAAATTGGAGATATAACATGAGCAATATTTTTACTTACCTTGAAGAAGTCCAGCATGACAGTATTTATGATAAACCTTTCAATGAACTGGATCTGCTAATTCTGACAGAGCTAACCTACTTGCCTTTTGACCAACTAGTGCATGAAGACATGTCCCCCTACTGCGACTGCCGGCTGCTGGATTTGGCCGATCAAGTACCGCGCGACCTCTCCATGATGGTCAGCAAAAACCGACTGAAACTGCTGGATTTGGCCGCAGCCTCTACCCGCTTTAAAAATCTAAAACTGATGGGCTATGTCAACGATGTTGACCAAGATATCCAGAAGCAATTCGCTGCCTTGATTTTCAAAATCAAGCCTGATACCTATGTCCTGGTCTTTCGCGGAACGGACGACTCTATCGTCGGCTGGAAGGAAGACTTCCACATGACCTATATGGATCAGATCCCTGCTCAGAAAATGGCTGCTCGCTACCTGCTGAAAGCCTTAGAAAATCTGCCCGGTAACTTTATCCTAACTGGCCATTCCAAAGGGGGAAACCTGGCTTCTTATGCAGCCAGTCAGATGGAAGCATCGCTCCAAGACCGTATTGAAGACATCTACAGCTATGACTCTCCCGGTCTCAATCACTCTGTCATCGAAAGCGATGGCTATCAGGCCGTGGTTGAAAAGATGAAACGCTACCTGCCTCAGAACTCCATCGTCGGCATGATGTTGGAAACACCTAAGGAAGCAAGGATTGTCAAAAGCAGTGCCATCGGCGGCTTTGCCCAGCACGATACCTTTTCGTGGAAAACCAAGGGAGACTCTTTCCTATTGCTGGATACACTAGATGCAGAGAGCCTGCAGATTGACAAAACGTTTAAAAATTGGGTAAGTACCGTTTCAGATGAAGAACTTAAAGACTTTTTCGACTTCTTTTTCGGACTGATTTTAGATGCTGGTATCCAGTCTGTCGACGAACTGTCCAATGTTGAAAACTTTAACAAAGTTCTCGATATCCTGAAAAATGCTCAATCTCTATCAGACCAAGAACGTGACATGCTGCTGCGCTTGTCCAAGCTTCTACTGAATATGCGTGTCCAAAGCTGGAAAGATGACATTAGCATACCTAATCTTTCTGAAATTGGCAAAGATATCCGAGAAAACCTATCACGCTGGAGCAAGCAGCTACCTTTCGGCCAGTCTGAGACTGATAAAGTGGAAGAGACTGCTACAGAAGTTCACGAGTAAAATCACAAATCTCTTCTATAGCTTGGCTAACGGAAGAATTGACCTATCCATACCAAAAACAAAACAGGCTCTTATCTTGACAGCTTGTTTTTTCTTTGTTAAAATGTAACAAAAACATTTACAACTAAGTAGTGATAAAAACAGAAAGGATACCATCATGAAATCTATCAAAGGAATCGCCCTTATCGCCGTCAGCATAATCCTGACTATCTATGCTTGGGCTTCAGCTGGGATGACCAACTTTATCGTACCTGGTCTAGCCTTGACTACCCTCTCGCTAACTTTTTTACTTGCGACTCGGAACTCCCTATTGGAAAAATGGTTCCATGGCATCGAAAAGATGTACGCCTATCATAAGTTTACAGCTATCTTTTCCGTCGTCCTGCTTGCTCTCCACAATGTTGCCATGGGTGGCAGTCTCTGGGGCTCTCATCTAGCAGCCCAGCTTGGAAATGTCGGCATCTATCTCTTTGTCAGTATTGTTCTGGTGGCCTATCTTGGCAAGCACATCAAGTATGAGGCTTGGCGCTGGATTCACCGCTTTGTCTATCTGGCCTATATCTTTGGTCTCTTCCACGCCTATATGCTGATGGGCGGTCGACTCCTGACACCGACCTTGCTAGGCTTCGTAGTCGGATTCTACGCTATCATCGGTTTAGCTTCTGGCTTTTATATCATCTTCCTCTATCAAAGTTTGGCCTTTAGCCATCTGGGAAAAATCATTCAGGTCAAACGCCTGAACCACGATACCGTGGAGTTGAAGATCCAGCTTAGTCAAAAGCTAGACTACCAGTATGGGCAGTTTGCCTTTGTCAAGATTTTCCAAGAGGGATTTGAAAAAGCGCCACATCCTTTCTCTATCTCTGGCGGTCATGACAACATTGTTTACTTTACTATCAAGAACTCTGGTGACCATACTAAAAAACTTTATGACAAGATCCAAGAGGGAACCAAGGTCACCATTGACCGAGCTTATGGCCACATGATACTTGACCAAGGGCAGGAAAAGCAGATTTGGATTGCTGGTGGGATTGGCATTACGCCCTTCATCTCCTATATCCGAGAAAATCCTAATCTGAATCGTCCAGTCAGCTTCTACTATGCTTATACCGGAGCAGAAAACGCTGTTTACCTAGACCTACTCAAAGACTACGCAGCCAAGAATCCGCAGTTTGACCTTCATTTGGTAGATAGCAAGGTCTCCGGCTATTTGGACTTCAAGAATTATCCTCTGGACAACCAAACCACCGTCTTCATGTGCGGACCTGTCAAGATGATGGAGAAGCTAGCCAACGAATTTAAAAAGACCAATCCTAAAGCAGAGCTGGTCTATGAAGGCTTTAAATTTAAATAAAGAGTATAAAACATCAGGAGCAACGATAAGGTTGCCCCTGATGTTTTATTGTCTAGTAATAAATTGAAATGAACCATGATACAGCTTCGGAAGTCTACCTAATTCGGAAAAATCTTCTCCAAGGAATCAGGAACAATTTCAATAGCTGATGTTACTGTTTTTTAGGCATGTTTGAAACAAAAATATAAGACATTTTCAAAACACTTACCAGTTTATCACGTTTCTCTTTTAAGTTCTGCAGGAACGGATCCCGTACTTCTGCTGGAACTTCTAAATCATCTGAACCATACTGAGATAATTGATCACTAAGAGTCTGTTTTGATTCCTCAAAAGCTTTCAAACCTTCTTCCGCTTCTTTGTCAAAATCTGCTCTTTCAGACTCGGAGAGTTTTTCTTTAATTTCTCCACTATATTTGATGTAATTATCCGCAAGCTTATTGTACACGGTTTTCAAATCGCCAATTGTTGTTGCATTAGCGATTTCTTCGTCTGTAACCAAAACAAAGTCAGGTGTTTCTAAATTGGCACTTGACGAAGTGCTTGAGCTGCTTGAGTTACTTTCTTTACTGCTTGATTTTGAAGACTTTTTAACTGAGCTAGAAGCAGCCTTGCTTTCTGAAGATTTAGAAGTAACGGATGAATGATTATTTGAACATGCTGCTAAGGTAACTGCTGCTAAAAGAGCCACGCTGGCTGAAAAAATCTTTTTCATTTTTATCTCCTTAAATAATAAGTAATTTCATTATAGAATAAAACTAATGAGCTGTCAAAAGTTGATGAAAACTCGTCATCCAACAAGCGACTGCCGACCATAGTCTGTTAGGTCGCTGCCCAAGCGAGCGTAGAGGTCTTGGGCAGTCTCTTCTTCATTGAGGATTTGCTGTAATTCTGCATCTGTCACACCAACCAACTCAATAAAATCTACCCAGCCATGGACTGTCTCCAAAGGCTGGGCTTCTACATCCGGAACCGTGATAAAACCTGTTAAAGCAGACTCCTGTTCACGGTCAAAGCCAAGAAGCTGTCCAGTATAAATGTACTCAAAAGGCTGATAAACCTCTCCGGTCTCAAAGGTCCGGCGCGCCAACTCCTGAAAAATCGTGACGATATTGATAAACTCATCATTAGCTTGGTAGTTTCCTTTTTTCAGTCGCATGGTAAATTCAAAACCATAGCCACTATAGTTTGGATCTTCACTGAGCTTTTCATACAGCTCAGATAAGCCATAACTAACCAAATGCCAAGAGTCACCTGCATCATAGACATCTACACCATCCAGCGGATCCGGCCCGCCAAAACGCCATTTTACAATGGCCTCAATATGGTCTACCGGCTCTTGATTATTATATATCCGAGCAAATTCTGTTGAGATGGCTTCCCATCCCGGAGCTTCCACATAATCTTCTACCGGATCGACATGCTCTACTACTTCTTCGTACTCTTCATAGACAACTTCCTCAACTTCCTGATTTTCCGACTGTTTTTTAAAGAAATCAAAAATTCCCATTTTTTCCTCCTTGAATTAATTTGAAAACAGTATAGCATAAAAAATAAGGAATTACTTTTATGATAGAAGGAAATTTATTTTTATTTTTATCGTTTTTCGATATATTTTTCTTGAAATACAATAAAAAAGGATTATAATAAAAATAAAAGGAAAAGAAAATCTACTGCCGGCTGATTTTCGATAGAGGTAAGCATCATGAAAAAGATTGAATTAAAAAATAATTCTTTGCTCAAAGATATCGTTACTCTTCTGAATCTTATCATAGTGGGTTATGCTGCTATTCTGGTCTTTCTTACTATCCTAAGTGTGATTTCTTACATCGGTCTTTCCGACAGGTTGGGAATAAAGCTCAATGTTCAATTTCTGTCCTCAGCTGATTTTTCAAATTGGTGGAGTATTTTAGCCTTTGTTATAAATCTTCTCACAGCTTCTTTGACTATTTATCTCATCTATCTTGCTCGTAATTTCATCAAAAATTTGATTGGTGGAAAGATTTTTGATTCATCAAACACGCAACTAGCTGATAAGGCATGGAAAGTCTTTCTGGCACTGACCTTTCTTTCCGTTAAGGTTGCTACATCAGGCGATCCCATCGTCCTCCCCTTCTCTTTTAACGCCAGTATAAGCTTTACACCTCTCTTGGGTGCTCTGATTATTTGGCTGATGATGAAAATTCTGGAAAAGGGGATTGATATAGCTGAAGAAAATGAATTTACCATCTAGGAGGCTGCTATCATGATTATCGTTAATCTTGATGTCCAGCTGGCCAAGAAAAAGATGAAACTAGGTGAACTGGCCGATATCATCGGTATTACCAACGCCAACCTTTCCATTCTCAAAACGGGCAAGGCCAAGGCTATCCGCTTTAGCACCCTCAATGCTATCTGTCAAGCCCTTGATTGCCAGCCCGGAGACATCCTAGAATTTACAGATGATGAAGAATAAAAAAACTCCTAGCCTAGCCGATTTCATTCAGCTAGGACGGGAGTTTTGCTTTTCTATTCAATCATTTGTGTTTCAGCTAGTTTCTTATACCAGTGAGCGGATTTCTTCGGATAGCGTTCCTGGGTTTCAAAGTCTACGTAGAATAAGCCGTAGCGTTTTTCATAACCGTTAGACCAAGAAAAGACATCCATCAGAGACCAGATAAAGTAGCCCTTGACATTAGCACCGTCCGCAATCGCATCAGATAAAACTTCCAGATGCTGCTTGACGTAGTCAATACGAGCATCGTCGTAAACCGTATTGTCTACAAATTCATCTTTATAACCCAGACCATTTTCTGTGATATAGATCTTCTTGTAGTTGGGATAATCTTTCTTAATCCGCATGATCTGATCATAAAGACCTTGAGGATAGATAATCCAATCCCAATCAGTTTTTGGTATATGGGTTGGAGATTCTCTGCGCCCTACACCCTTAATCTGGTATTTGGAGCTTCCCTTTTCGCCTTTTCCGTTATGGATAATTTCTGTTTCACCGTCAAAGTCGCGCATCCAGTCACTCATATAGTAGTTGATGCCAAGGAAGTCATTGAGGTCTTTAGCTGCTTCTAAAGCCGCAAAGTCTTCATCTCGTAGATCCAGCTGACCACCATTGACCTTAAGGATATGATTCACTCCTGCCAGAGTTACATCTGAATAGTGCCCCAGATAAGTCGCATCTAGGATAAACTTGTTATGAATAATATCTTCCAACTCTGCTGCTCTGACATCTGCTGGATTTTCTGGGTCGTAAGGGTATTTTGTCGGCAGGGCATGAACGACACCGATTTCACCCTTGTAGCCCTTATCCTTATATAGCTTAACGGCACGGGCATGAGAGACCATCATATTGTGATGGGATTGGAAAACCTTGGCCAAGTCATACTGGATACCCGGCGGGAATTTTCCGACTAAGTACTGACCATCACCAATGGGACCAATTTCATTGAAAGTTGTCCAATAGCGAACTTCTGGAAATTCTTCAAAACAGAAAGCCGCATAGTCCACAAAGTGCTCAATATTTTCTCGATTGAGGAAATCTCCATTTGAATGAAGGGCCTCTGGTGTATCAAAGTGGTGAAGGGTCACAAAAGGTTCTACATGGCGTTTGTGGCATTCTGCGAAAAGATTATGGTAAAATTCCACACCTTTTGGATTGACCTCGCCATAGCCTGTCGGGAAAATCCGTGACCAAGCAATGGAGATCCGAATCCCATTGACGCCATACTCCTCAGCCAATTTCAGATCCACTGGGTATTTATGGTAAAAGTCACTGGCAGGTTCTGCCGTGTACCAGTAGTTATCCTCTAGGTACTTATCCCAGGCAACAGGTCCTTTTCCATCTGTGTGGGTTGCTCCCTCAGCTTGATAGGCTGCTGTTGCACCACCGAAAATAAAATCTTTAGGTAAGCTTTTTGTCATCTTATTTTCCTTTCAATAGCCTTTGAGGTGAAACAAGTAAGTAAATAGGTGAATAACAGGGGAATTGAACTTTGCTTCACCTCAAATGAACTAACAAATTAGTTGTTGAATTGCTCCTGAACGAAGGCCAGTGCTCCTTTACCATCACGGGTTAGTTTGATGTATTGGGCACCTTCAGTCTTAGCCAGCTTGATACCCAATTTATCAGTTTCGGCCTTCATATCTTCAAAGTTGGAGGCAACTTGAGGAGCCAGGATAACTAGGTCAAACTCAGGCAGCATTTCACGGTGAGCACCGTAGCCACCCGCTGCTGCTTTAACAGGAACATTGTATTCAGCTGCTGCTTTATTCAAAGCGTTAGCCAGCAATCCGCTAGTCCCACCGCCTGCACAGAGCACCAGAACATTGGTTTCTTCGCTAATATTGTTTTGCGCTGGAGCTTCTTCATCCACTCCTGCTTTTTCAAGGATAGCATCCGCTTTAGCAGTGTTAAAGTTAGCTGCTACTTTTTCTTTAAGAGCATCGTTAGCTTTGCCAGAACGTTCTTCTTCTAGGATTTGTTCGTCATAAACCTTGACAAATGGATAGTAAATAACCACATCCACTACGACAAGAAGGGCTGCAAGAACAAAGGACAGAAGCTGGAAGTTGGTACCCAGCACAATTCCCAGAGGTCCAGGTGTCACCCAAGGAAGGTTGGCTGAGAAGGAGTTCATGTTCAAAGTATCAACAAAGAATTTGAAAATCCATACGTTTGCGATAGGAGCAAAGATAAATGGAATAAAGAAAATCGGATTCAGTACGATTGGAGCACCAAAGAGAATTGGCTCATTGACACCGAAGAAAGTTGGAACAACAGATGCCCGTCCAATTGCACGGTTACGCTCGGACTTACAGATCCACATGAAGAGGAATGGAACAATCAAGGTCGCACCAGTACCACCCATGGTAACGATGAACATTTGAGTACCAGAAGTGATGACCTTATCCGCATGCTGACCAGCTTGAACTAGAGCCAAGTTGGCATCGATATTGGCATAAGTAATGGCAGCAATGGCAGGCTCAACGATAGACGGACCGTGAATTCCCACGAACCAGAAGAAAGCATAAGCACCAAAGATAAGCGTGATTCCCAGATAGCCATCTGCCGCTGAGAAGAGTGGAGCAAGAAGTGTTCCGATGGATTCAGCAACGGTTACTCCTAGACTTGCTTTAACAAGCAGTTCCAAACCGTAGAGTAGAACGACTGAAACAGTGAATGGAATCAAGTCTTTAAATACTTGCGAAATATTTGGTGGAACTTCTTCTGGCATGCGAATGGTGACATTATTTTTTACACAAACCTTGTAGACATTAACCGTAACAAAGGCTGCAATGAAAGCTGTCAAAAGACCTTTGGTTCCCATGAAGGCAGTCAGGAAGCCACCTTCCTTGGCAGGTTCAGCCGCCATGAGGAGGAAGCCGACCATAGAAGCCAGCATAGTAGACAAGAAGTTAATCTGGTTTGTCGCAGGCAGGTCGCGGTTGACAGAGTCTGTCAGCGCCTTGGCAGTGGTCCCACCCACAAAGAATGCCAGAATCCCCATCGAATAGCTATAAGGAGTCATAAGGAAAGTTTCAATGTCCTTAGACCAATGGAAACCCCAAGCATTTGGCACATAGGCAATCAAGATAAAAATAGATGAGAAGAGGATGACTGGCATACCAGCGATAAAACCATCCCGAATAGCACGGAGATAGATATTCCGAGAAATCTTCTCAAAGAAAGGCTTCCCTTTCTCAATAAGTCCGATGAGTTTGTTCATTATTTTACTCCTCTTTTGTATAGTTCAATCAAATGGTGCATCATGTCTTTTAGCAAGATAGTAGTCATTAAGTGGTCTTGGCCGTGCATCATGGTCACACTGTAAGCCAAGTCCTCACCAGCCGCTTCTTTTGTCAAGAGACTGGTCTGAGCATGGTGAGCTTCAGCGATGCAACCATTGGCTTCTTCTACCAAGGCATCTGCCTTAGCAAAATCCCCAGCCTCTGCGGCTTTCAATGCTTCCAGGAGCTTGGAGCGAGCGTCACCAGCGTAGGCCACAATTTCAAAACCGAGCAATGTTACTTCTTCTCTATTCATGAGAGTTCCTCCTTGTATTCTTGTGTAAAATTTTATTATTATTTTCTATTATAAAAGGCGTTGAATATGCAGCACCAGGTAGACCCGTTCGCTGCGGTAGAGATCAATTCCCGTCTTCTGGGCAATGATGTGGTAAATATCACTTCCGACCTGATAGGCTTGAGGATAGGTCATCTGGATCTGACTTTCCATTTCCAGCAGGGAAACATTGTCATCACGGCTTCTGTCCAGATAGTCTAAAAAGTAGT
The DNA here is from genome assembly GCF_041431615.1 of Streptococcus sp. 27098_8_82. Classification (NCBI taxonomy): domain Bacteria; kingdom Bacillati; phylum Bacillota; class Bacilli; order Lactobacillales; family Streptococcaceae; genus Streptococcus; species Streptococcus sp. 27098_8_82. The sequence goes on along the minus strand of NZ_JAPVYB010000001.1, from coordinate 124,524 downwards.
TCAGGTGAATCATAAAACGGTCATAAAAGTTGCTGTTTTCTGCACTTCTTTTAATGCCATTTTTCTTCAGCTCTGCTTCAACTGCAGCCAGAATATCTTTTCGCTTGCCCAAGTGACTTTGCCCCTCGGGATTAGTCTCCCCTTCAGCATTGATAAAGTGATAGGCAATGCGATTGACCTCGTCGCTAGGGAAATGATCCAACAACCGCTCGCGGTATATCGCTACCGCTTCCTGAGCAATCTGATAAGGGACAGGGTATTTGTCCGAAGCATCTGGCAGGTCACTCTCCTTGTACCGCCCCTGCTGCAGAGCCTGATAAGAACAGTAGATGTGATCCGTCAGCGTGACATAGATATACTCCTGGACAGGGTAATCATACTTCTTAGAAAGGGTGTCAATCACATCATAGGTTACTGTGATAAAGTCTAGTGGAACATCTTTGAGCAAGGCCACAAAGTTTTCTTTAGACTCTTCCGTTCTTAGGCGAAAGATTTTCTCAATCTTACTTTCCAGAACGATGTCACCCTTCTTTTTATTAAAAGCTATGCCACTGCCAATCAGAACAACCTCTTCACCGTTTTCATGTTTGGCTAGAGCAACATTGTTGTTCATAGGATGTATGATTCGATACATATCTCCTCCTCTTCATTTTCTAGGGTTCTGGCAAAACAAAAAGACCACAAACAAACCGAGGCTAGTTCTTCCCTCAATTTATTTGCGGTCACGCCTAATCCAACTTAGTAACGCTCACCCTATTCAATTTCTGATTTCATTATAGCATATCAGTCGCAGAATGTAAACCCTTACTTTATTTATTTTTTAACAAATTTTAGACTCTTTCTTTCCAAGAGGTAGCTGTTTTTTGAAGAACCTTGTTGAGCTCATCAATATTTTCAAATCCTGTTGTACGAAGCCACTTGCGAGCTGCTTCCTCGCCTTGCTCAATATAGTCTTTGACACTGCCAGCCCAAGTCGCACGTCCACAAAGAACGCCGTTGAAGTTAGCACCTGACTCATGAGCGAACACAAGTGTTTCTTGGAAGAGTTTCGCTGATACACCCGCACTCAAGTAGATGTATGGCAGGTTCGTTGCCTCATCCTGTTCCTTGAAGAAGGCTGCAGCTTGTTCTTTAGTATGCACCACTTCACCATCGCCAAAGCCTTCAACGTATTTAACGTTGACTGGAACTTCCACTTTCAAGACATCAATGTTGAAACGTGGATCTGAGAAGACCTTCATAGCTCCGATAACCTTGTGAGGTTTCACTTTAGCGTACTCAGCGCTGGAAGCATCCGCAATCTTTTCATCGTAAGCCAAGATTTCAAGGAAGAAAGGAATATCTTCTGCCACACACTCTGAACCTACACGCTCGATATAAGCCTGCTTTTGCTGGTTAAGTTCTTCAGAGCTATCTACATCGTAGTAAAGAAGGAATTTCACTGCATCTGCACCTTGTTCTTTGATGCGTTTTGCAGACCAAACATCCAGACAGTCAGGCAAGCGCTTGGTGCTAGAAGTATCGTAGCCTGTCTTTTCATAGGCCAATAACAGGCCAGCATTTTTGTCCAGAGCTTTAGTAGCAGGCAGGCCATACTCAGGATCCAGCAGCATAGACGAAGCGTAAGGAGTCAGTTCTTCTGCAACCAAAACTTTCAGTTCTTCCATTTGAGCTACTGTTGGTTCTGCTTCCTGGTGTTGAGCCATGAGGCGTTTCAAAGCACCGCGTTGGTCAAATGCCAAGGCAGAAATGATGCCATTCTCATCAGAAAGTTTTTCCATGTACTTGCGTTTTTGTTCTGTTAATACCATTCTTTATACCTCTTTTACTGTAATTTGATTATATAAATTATCATAATTGTAAACATTGACATGACCAGTCATTTTTTCTTGGGCATTGAGCATGCCGAGAACATTTGCTTTTTTGAGCAGAGAGAAATCATCTGCTTGATGACTCAAGGCCGAAGAAACCCCTGCAACAGTTGAGTCGCCAGAGCCAACTGGATTGACCACTTGGATTTTAGGAATATCTACTTTATAGAAAATATCCCAGTGTTTGGCAAAAGCGCCATCTGCACCAAGTGATACGATGATCCACTCGATTCCATCAAAGAGCGGTTCTGAAAGGACAGCTTTTAACTCATCCAAATCTTTGGAAACTTCGCGACCCAGTAACTGAGAAAGTTCCTCATTATTAGGCTTGATGGCAGTTGGTTTCATGTCTGATTTTAGCACAGCTTCCAGAGCTGCTCCAGAGCAATCCAGCACCACCTTATTGCCAGCTTGATTAGCCATTTCAATCAGCTGGATATAGTATTCAGTTGGAAGGCCCGCTGGCAGACTGCCCGAGATACTGACAACATCTGCCTCAGCCATCAAAGACCGGAAGTGCTCTTGGAAATTCCTTGCCTCATCTGCTGTAATAGTCGGACCGGCTTCTAGGATTTCTGTTTGCTTACCTTCGTGTAAGATAGCAATACAGTTTCTCGTATTTCCCGAAATGTTATAAAAGCATTGTCTAACATTAGGATGGAGGTTTTGTAATAAGAACTCCCCATTAGTTCCACCAATCAGGCCCGTCGCAGCGACATTGTCTCCAATTTCCGCCAAGACCCTGGTTACGTTAAGACCCTTTCCACCCGCTGTCTTACTGACTTCTGCAACACGATTAACAGTATCTATTTTCAATTCTTCTAAAGGATAGGAAATATCGATAGAAGGATTCATGGTCACTGTAAGAATCATCTGGCTACCTCACTAGTCGTGGTACTCTCCACGATCCCATTTTTCAAGAAATTCTGTAAAGAAGTTGGCATCTGTTTGATGAGCATTGTGAGTCTCAACGTGCTCAATTTTTGCGATCAATTTTTTATTTTCTTCAGTTGGCTTGTACTCCGCATGGATGAAAGCTTCAATGATGTCACACATAAGGAGCTCACCAGTGATTTTTCCGCCAAAACCGATAACGTTGGCGTTGAGCTCTTCTTTAGCATAGAGAGCTGAAGTCATGTCACGTACCAAAGCTGAACGAACACCAGGAACTTTATTTACAGCGTTGTTGATACCGACTCCTGTACCGCAAATACAAACACCAAAATCCGCTTGACCACTAACGACTGCTTCCCCTACTTTTTTACCAAAGATTGGGTAGTGAGTACGAGTATGGTCATAAGTACCAAAATCAAGAACTTCATAGCCTTTTGATTTTAGAAAATCTGAGACTGCCATTTTTTCATTGGTAACGATATGGTCACATCCAATTGCAATTTTCATTTGATTTCTCCTTTTCTTAGCACATCTTGTTGAGCATGTCGACCCGGATTTGGTGGCGGCCACCGTCGTATTTCCCATTGACAAAGCCTTTGGCAATGTTCTTAGCCAGACCTTCACCAACGATTTCAGCTCCCATTGTAATCATGCGAGAGTTGTTATGGCCGCGAGTCATGTAGGCAGAGCGTTCATCTGAGACTTCCGCCGCTACCATACCTTTGATTTTGGTCGCTACCATAAATGGACCAGCACCATAAGCGTCAATGACAATACCAAGATTTTCCTCTTGTTTATTCACCTCAGCCGCAACTGCAAGGGTCACATCAACAAAATCTTGACCTTCTTTCGTCACATCCACCACTTCAAAGTTTTCTCCGACGAGAAAATCCTTGACCACATCTTTCAGCTTGCTTCCAGCAGCATCTGCTCCAATAATAATTGCCATGAGCATTCTCCTTTGTTTGATTTTTTGCACAGAATATTGTTTATAAAAAACACTTTCTGTTTCCTATAAGCATACTATACTCCTTTAAAAGTTATTTGTCAACAGATTTTTGTTTATTTTAATCAAAATATTTTTAAAGATGATTAAAATAAACAAAAAAAGCCCTAAAAAGAGCTTTCTGATAATTTTTTCATCCATTTAAAATAAACTAAGAAATAATCTTGGTATAAACCTCCAGTTCTTCTTGAGCATTTTCAGACATCTGGTCTGTGATAACAGCTGTAATATCAGCCAAAGGACAGATAGAAGTGAAGTCTTCCTTGCCAATCTTAGAAGAATCAATCAATAGGTAAGTCTCTGTCGAGCGCTCCAAAGCTAGCTTCTGAGTATAGGCTTCTTCAAAAGAAGAGGTCATAATCTGCCCGTTTTTGATACCATTGCCACTGAAAAACATCTTAGTAAAGTACATCTTATCCATGATGGCATTGGTCATCTCGCCGACAAAGGCTTGAGTCGCTTCCCGCATCTCCCCACCAAGGAGAAAGACTTTGAAGGTATCCGACTTCTTCTTCAGAAGATCATGAAAGATCGGAAGGCAGTTGGTAATCACGCGCAGATGATGATTGCTGATTTCCTCAGCCAGCACTTCCACAGAAGTCCCCGGTCCAAGAAAAATAGTATCTCCATCTTCAATCAGCTCCACAGCCTTCTTGGCAACAGTCCGCTTGGCCTCGATATTCTGATAAAGCTTCTCTTCATGAGGTATTTCCCTGTACTTGAGGTGCTGATTACTTTTAGCCCCACCGTGAACACGAGTCAGCAACCCTTTACTTTCCAGCTCAATCAAGTCCCGCCGAACCGTCATATCTGAGACCTTCATACTCTCTACAATCTCAGCAACCGTCACTGTCCCAGCTCGATCAACCAGTTTAACTATTTCGTCCTGTCTCTGATTTTTACCCATACTATTCCCTCTCTACACTCTAGTTTTGTTTATTATAACTCATTTTTCTGTTTTTTTCCATATTATTTGTTTGTTTTAAACAAAATTGAGGGGTTTGCGATATGGTATAAGATATTAGAAAAACCTCAAGATGATCATCCTGAGGCTTATTTCTATTCTGAATAATGACTATGCAGTTTACTAAGGCCGATTTTGGAAAGAACGTTTATATTGCCTAAGCAGCCAATTAAAATTGAAAGCAAGAGAGAAGACTTGATTAAATTTTAATTATCCTTATCATTCGTCTTTAGTATCCAATTAAACAATCCAATCATTTTTGGGAAGGTAAATGAATAGAACAGAGCCTTTCCAACAGACATTTCCTTAGGTTTATTCAAATCTTTAGATATTTTGTTCATACCTTTAGCCCATACTTGTAGAGCAAAGACTTTCATAATAAATTTTGACAATTGAATTATTCCTCATCTTCAATTATTTCAGCTTCTTTACGGATTGATTTAACATCTTTTTCATATTGTTCTTCATTGTAATCAATCATTTTTGAAAGTTCTTTTTGCAAGTTTTCCCCCATTGGTTTCATAGTAGCAAAAGTGATACCTCCTGAAATAACCCCTGAAACAACTGGAAGAACCTTGGAAACTCCTTTAGCAAATGTTCCCTTTGTAAGACTGATACCGAAAACCTTTAATACTTTTTTCAAAATTGGATAATACAAGGTTTTCGTTAAAGCTTTTTGTGGAATTGATTTGAGTGCCTGTTTTCCAATCGCCATGCCTCCTGCTCTCAGTAACGCACCTGTTCCAGAGACACCTAACATAACACCCAGATACAATAGCAATGTATTTTGGGCTTCTTCTGTTAATTTATCCTTTTCAGACCACAGATATTGGAAGCCGTAGATATAACCTAGTTCTTGAGCTAATTTTAAAGCCATGGCATAATATTGAGCAACATCTGCTGGTATGGTCACAGCCATAGCAATTCCTCCTGGTAAACCAGCAAGAACAGAAGCTCCACTTGATAATAGGACATTATCCATAATACAAGCCTTTGCAGCTTTGTCCAATTTATCCTTGGAAACAATATTTACAGGACCATCAGCTAATAATTTCCCTACTTCTTCTTGACTTAAACCTTTTCCAAATTTATCCATTAAAAATTGATTTCTATCAACTTTAACTACTGGAAGCTTGGATACTTGCTCTAAGACTTGCATGGCCACTTCTTCTGGCTTCGCATCAAATTTACCCTTAGCTCCATTAACCACCTTATCAATCTCTTTACCAGCGCTCCCTGCAACATCTCCGACAGCTTTAGTAGTAGCATTAAAACCATTGCCTACTGCTTTAACAGTCCCATTGGCTAAGTCACCAGCTCCTTTAACAACATCATCCCAAAAAGCCATAAATAATTCTCCTAAAATAATTTAATAGATAAAAGTAAATCTACAAGCCAATTATCCTACAACTTGTCAACTTTGTCAATGTACTGACAGTTATTTAAATGTTTTTGACTAACAAATTTTTTCTGAATCACAAACCATACCTTTTTAATTTCCAAATTCAAAAATCCCCCAGCAGCCTTCTGCTGGGGGATTCTCATTAGATCAAAGATTGCTAGCCAATCAAACTTCCATTTGGGACTTTTTCATCCACAGTAAGGAGAGTCAGTTGGTCGCCATGCTCAGCTGATAGAATCATCCCTTGGCTGATGCGGCCCATCATTTTGCGAGGTTTGAGATTGGCTACTATTTGGACTTTTTTACCGACCAGTTCTTGCTCGTTTGGATAGTATTTCGCAATTCCTGAGAGGATTTGACGGTCTTCACCATCACCAGCATCCAGGCGGAACTGAAGAAGTTTATCCGAGCCTTCAACTTTAAACACCTCTTTGACTTCTGCGACACGGATTTCCACCTTATCGAAGTCGTCAAACTTGATTTCCTTGCGGTTAAGTTTGAGCTCGACTTCTTCTGGATTCCATTCTTTTTCAACCGCAGGTTTGTTGCCTTCCATTTGTCCCTTGATATAAGTAATTTCTTCTTCCATATCCAGACGTGGGAAGATTGGTGTCCCTTTCTCTACAACTGTCAGACCTGCTGGAAGTTGGTCAATTGCTAGATTTTCCAGAGAAGCAGCTTGAGGCAAGCCAAGTTGACTGAGGACAGCCTTGCTCGTTTCCATCATGAAAGGCTCAATCATGTGGGCCACAACACGAAGACTGGCAGCCAAGTGGCTCATAACACTTGCAAGTTGATTGCGGAGGGCCTCATCCTTAGCCAAGACCCAAGGAGCAGTTTCATCAATGTATTTATTGGTACGAGAGATAAGCGTCCAGACTGCTTCTAGGGCGCGTGGGTAGTCTACCGCATCCATGTATTTGTAGTAGTCATCGATAGATTGAGCTGCTACCTGAGCCAGAGGTCCGTCAAAGTCCGTTACATTTTCTTCGTAGGCTGGCACTTGACCGTCAAAGTACTTGTTAATCATGGAAACAGTACGGTTGAGCAAGTTCCCTAGATCATTAGCTAGCTCGTAGTTGATACGACCTACATAGTCCTCAGGAGTAAAGGTTCCGTCTGAACCAACAGGAAGGCTGCGCATGAGGTAATAACGCAGGGCATCCAAGCCATAGCGTTCTACCAGTATTTCAGGATAGACCACATTGCCCTTAGACTTGGACATCTTGCCATCTTTCATGACAAACCAACCGTGAGCAATCAAGCGGTCGGGCAGCTTAATATCCAGCATCATGAGCAGGATTGGCCAGTAGATAGAGTGGAAACGCAGAATATCCTTGCCCACCATGTGGAAGACTGTTCCATTCCAGAATTTATCGTAGTTAGCATGATTATCCTGACCGTAGCCAAGTGCTGTCGCATAGTTGAGTAGTGCATCAATCCAGACATAAATTACGTGTTTAGGATTAGATGGCACTGGCACGCCCCAAGTAAAGGTCGTCCGAGATACAGCTAGGTCTTCCAGACCTGGCTCAATGAAGTTTTTCAGCATTTCATTAAGACGTCCGTCTGGTGTGATAAAGTCTGGATGAGATTTGAAAAATTCTACCAAGCGGTCTTGGTACTTGCTGAGGCGCAGGAAGTAAGACTCTTCTGATACCCACTCCACTTCATGTCCAGATGGCGCAATTCCGCCAGTTACTTTCCCATTTTCATCACGGAAGACTTCTGCCAGCTGGCTTTCTGTGAAGAATTCCTCATCTGATACAGAATACCAGCCTGAATATTCACCCAAGTAGATATCATCTTGGGCTAAGAGTCGTTCAAAGACATCGGCTACAACCTTTTCATGGTAGTCATCGGTCGTCCGGATAAACTTATCATAAGAAATATCCAGCAGTTTCCAGAGTTCCTTGACCCCAACTGCCATCCCATTGACATAAGCTTGAGGACTGATACCAGCTTCTTCAGCTTTTTGCTGAATCTTCTGTCCATGCTCGTCAAGGCCAGTCAGATAGAAAACATCGTAGCCCATGAGACGCTTGTAGCGAGCCAGAACATCACAAGCAATGGTCGTATAGGCAGACCCGATGTGGAGTTTACCGCTCGGATAGTAGATAGGGGTTGTAATATAAAACGATTGTTTTTCAGTCATTTTTTAATCCTTTCAAGGCTAATGAAACCTTTTTTAGTAGCACTTCATTATATCATATTTTGTTAAGTTTGCGAAAAGACATTCATTTACAATAAAATCAATTAAAAAACCTAGAAAATATTCTAGGTTTAATAGGTCACAACATTCAAGTTGCCGCTTTCGTATTCTGCGATGAAGATGTTAGAAATATCAGTATAACCATCTTTAGCTAGTCTCTCCACCAGCCACTCTTCTGTTTTATCAATAGACTCCAGAATATCAATTTGGACAACACCATCTGTGATAAGGGGATATTTAGGATTCTCTTCACCAGCCTGTACAATAATCAGCTGGCCGTTTTGCTCTATAACCGCCCGTTTGACCTGCTTGAGCTGGAAAATACCTTGGCTGCGCAGCTTCAAAGCTACATCTGCTGCTGAAAGACCAACAGAACGGCAGGCTTCGGGACTCAGTTCTCCATGCTGAATCAACGTTGTCGGCTTGCCATCAATCAAATGCTTAACCGCACGGACATTGTTATTGAGCCACTTTAGGGTCAAGACCAAGATAGTCCACATGATGAGAATAACTGCATACTGAAGAATATTAATAGAGCTATTATAAATGACCCCACCGATAATGCCACCCAGAACATAGTTTTGAATCTGGTCAATCGCTGAATTGGGCGCCAGATTGCCTTTTCCCGTCACGTTGATGACAAAAACGAGTGAGAAAAGCCCCAGCGCTAGTTTAATTAGGATTTCAAGAAAATTCAATGTCATTTTTCAACCTCCACTATTTCTATATCTGTCGTCTTATGCAAGTCAATTTTTTCAAGCAGATATTTATCTGGCTCACTGCCGCTCATAGCCCGATAAAAGTTCTTTCCGACCTTCAAAATCGCTCCATCCGTCGCAGCTGAAGTATTGACATAAACTTCTGACTTATCGACGCCCAAGTCTTTTGAAATGACCTCGATAAAATGAAGAGAGGTTTGAAACTGGTTGTTAGAGTCTTGGTCAGTCTGAAAATTGCTAATGCCAATCAAGACCATAGCCACCAAGGCCAAAACGGAAATAATGGCTAGTTCCCGAAATTTTGAATCACGCTTATTGCGATAGGCCTTAAAAGCAAAAAAACCTGTCACAAGCAGCAGCAAGACAGAAAGCGCAACTGTCACCCAGTTTTGCTGGCTAATCTGACTCAAAACATAATCATAAGAATAGAATTTCATGGCTTTCCCCCTATTTTTACTCGCTCTATTATAGAAAATCTTTCCTACTTTTTCAAGCCCCTTGCAGTCACTTTGCTATAAATCATTCCTAAATTTTGTTATAATAAACTCAGTAAACTTCTACTAGAAAAGGAAATTTTATGAAACTCATCTCTTGGAACATTGACTCTCTCAACGCTGCATTGACCAGTGATTCTGCCCGAGCTCAGCTCTCGCAAGCTGTTCTTCAGACCTTGCAAGCAGAAGATGCAGATATCATCGCCATTCAGGAAACAAAACTGTCTGCGACTGGTCCTACGAAAAAGCACTTGGAGATTTTGACAAATCTTTTCCCAGATTATGAAAATACTTGGCGCTCCTCCCAAGAGCCGGCCCGCAAAGGCTATGCGGGAACCATGTTCCTCTACAAAAAAGAACTGACACCAACTGTAACCTTCCCAGAAATTGGCGCTCCGTCAACCATGGATGTTGAAGGTCGCATCATTACGCTGGAATTTGACGGTTTCTTTGTCACTCAAGTTTATACGCCTAATGCTGGCGATGGACTCAAACGCTTGGATGACCGTCAAGTCTGGGATGCCAAATACGCTGAATACTTGGCAACACTAGATCAACAAAAACCAGTCCTCGCTACTGGCGACTACAATGTGGCCCACAAGGAAATTGACTTGGCCAATCCAGCCAGCAACCGCCGTTCACCAGGCTTTACTGACGAAGAGCGCGCTGGCTTCACCAACCTGCTGGCTAAAGGCTTCACCGATACCTTCCGCCACTTACACGGCGATATCCCTAACCAATACACTTGGTGGGCGCAGCGTAGCAAGACTTCTAAAATCAACAACACAGGCTGGAGAATCGACTACTGGCTGACAAGCAACCGTGTAGCTGACAAGGTGACCAAGTCTGATATGATTGACTCCGGTGCGCGCCAAGACCACACACCGATTGTCATGGAGATTGAGCTCTAAGGAGAAAACGAATGGACTATCAAGCTGTCATTCCCGAATTTGTGGTATCCAACATCGAAAAGTCGCGCCACTTCTACTGCGACTTGCTGGGATTCTCTGTCCAATATGAGCGTCCAGAGGAGAAATTTCTCTTCCTCTCACTTGAAGACTGCCAACTTATGCTAGAAGAAGGCAGCGTAGAAGAATTAGCCCAACTAACCTATCCTTTCGGGCGCGGTGTCAATATTTCCTTTGGCATTGAAGATGTCCCTCAGCTCCACCAAAAACTACTGGAAGCTGACTATCCCATCCATCGTCCTCTGACGAAAAGAGAATTTCGAGTGGGAGATAGCTTTATTTATCCCCATGAATTTGCGATTTTGGATCCAGATGGTTATTTTTTAAGATTTAGTGAATAAGAAAGCGAAGTCATCAGACCTCGCTTTTTAAATGTCTTTAAAGTTATAGAGTTGCGGATAGTGATCGCACTCGGGATTTTTAGGATGGCAGATGGCACGTCCAAAGTAAATCATGGCCTGATGGGCTGGCAGCCAACGTTCCGGTGGAAGGACATCCATAACTCGCTTTTCTACTTCCAGTGGCGTTGCCGACTTTTTAACGATATTATGGTGCTTGCAGATGCGCTCCACATGAGTATCAACAGCAAAGGCTGGAATGCCAAAGCCCACACTCATGACTACATTGGCCGTCTTGCGACCAACACCAGCTAGACTTTCCAATTCCGCCCGCTTTTGTGGTACTTGGCCATCAAAGTCGTCTAAAAGCTGCTGGGCGCATTTCTTCAAAAATTTAGCCTTGTTTCGATAGAGACCCAGACGAGAGATGTATTTGGCAATGTCTGCTTCACCAGCCGCAGCCATGTCCTGCGGACTTGGATAGGCTTCAAACAGAGCTTGCGTTGCCTTATTGACCGCAGCATCTGTCGTCTGAGCCGACAGCATGACCGCTACCAAAAGCTCAAAGTGATTGCGAAAATCCAGACTGGGCTTGGCGTCAGGGAAAAGAGCAATAATCTCTTCAATGACATGACGAGCCCGTTTTTTTGATAAAACCATGATTCTTCTTTCTAAGATTGAGATAGATTTATTATATCATGAAAGGAAGAAGCATCCAAAAAACTTGATTGAGAAAGCAGCTGTTCTTAATACTTTACAAACCTAACTCTCCATACGCCTTCCGGTAGCCAATCTGCAAGATTTGGTTATCTCGAACCAAGAGCGGTCGTTTAATCAGCATGCCGTCTGTCGATAATAAATCTGCAGCTTCCTGGGCTGTCAAATGCGGAACTTTTTCTTTGAGACCCAGTTCACGATATTTGAGACCGCTGGTATTGAAAAAAGTCTTGAGCTCAAAGCTCGAGTTCTGGATCCAGTCTAGGAGCTGGTCTCGGCTAGGTGTATTTTGGACAATATCTACTGCTTCAAAGTCCACTCCTAATTGATTGAGCTCAGCTTTGGCCTTGCGGCAGGTAGAGCATTTTGGGTATTCGATAAATTGTAACATTGTTTTTCCTCCGTCCCTATGATAGCCCAGCTAGCTCCTTCTTGTCAAGCCGAGACTTATTAGAAAAAGCCGACAAGCGAAAGGCTCATCGGCAGGCACAGACGCATTCCATGAAGAAACACCTCTATTTTTTGATTAAACGCACGCGCACAATATTGTCGCTATTCTCAAATTTATCAACCAAGTCCTGAATCTTGCTTTCATCCGACTCATCCAGATCCAGCAAGGTATAAGCATAATCACCCTTGGAACGATTGATGATATTGTCGATATTGATATTCAAGTCACTAACAGCTGTTGAAATCCGAGCCACAATATTCGGTACATTTTTGTTAATCAGGGTAATCCGATAAGGCGCTGAGAGAGCCTGACGGACATTAGGGAAATTCACTGAGTTGATAATCTCGCCTGTTTCCATGAAGCGTCGAATGGTTTTCCCAGCCATAATGGCACAGTTGAGCTCAGCTTCTTCGGTCGATCCGCCCAGATGCGGAAAGACTGTAATCTGCGGATGACGGAGCAGCTCATCTACACCAAAGTCTGTGATATAGCGCTTGATAACACCTGCTTCCAAGGCTTCAAAGAGGGCAGCGTTGTCCACCAGCTCGCCGCGGGCAAAGTTGATAAGAGTCGTTCCTTTTTGCATGAGACCAAAAGCAGCCTGATCAAAAGTAGCTCGTGTATCCTCAGTCAGGGGCACATGAATAGTGATATAATCACTCTTCTCAAAGATTTCCTTAATGTCTGCTACCCGCTTGACATGGCTAGAGATATTCCAAGCCGTTTCAATGGATACATAAGGATCATAGCCTAAGACGTTCATCCCCAGCCGATAGGCATCGTTAGCAATACGGCCGCCGATAGCTCCTAACCCAATGACTCCCAAAGTCTTCTCTGCAATCTCTGTCCCAGCAAACTGCTTCTTACCAGCTTCCACTTGCTTGGGAACATCATCTCCAGAAAGGCCGTTAGCCCAACTGTTAGCTGCGATATAGTCACGCGCAGACAGGAGAATGGAAGCCAAGACTGCTTCTTTCACCGCATTGGCATTAGCTCCTGGCGTGTTGAAGACCACAATTCCCTGAGCCGTTGCCTGGTCGACAGGAATATTATTGGTTCCTGCGCCTGCCCGCGCAATAGCTTTGAGCTTGCTTGGAAATTCCTGTCCATGCAGGTTTTGACTGCGCAGGATATAAGCATCCGGATTGTCAGACTTATCTCCGTCAATCTGAAAAGTATTGCCCAGCTCCTTAAGTCCGATTTGATTGATATTATTAAAGGTTTTGACACTAAAGACCATAGTTTCCCTCTCTTAAGAATTTTCTTCTTCAAATTTCTGCATAAAGGCAATCAAGTCCTTGACACCTTGGAGCGGAAAAGCATTGTAGAGACTAGCTCTCATGCCGCCTACGCTGCGGTGCCCCTTGATATTCTTGAATCCCGCTGCTGCAGCCTCTTTGTTAAATTTGGCGTCCAGCTCTTGGCTAGGAGACACAAAGGGAATATTGGCGACTGAGCGCTGCTCCTTATAACGGACTGGACTGCGGTAAAAGTCTGACTGCTCAATGAAGTCGTACAAAAGGCCAGATTTTTCACGATTACGCTTTTCCATTTCTGCTACGCCACCTAGCTCCTTAACCCACTCAAAGACCAGTTTGGCCATATAGATGGCAAAAGTCGGTGGTGTATTGTAAAGAGAGCCATTGTCCGCCTGAATGCGGTAATCCAACATGCTAGATAGAACTGGTTCGTCATCCAGCAAGTCTTCTCGGATGATGACAACTGTCACGCCAGCAGGTCCGATATTCTTCTGAGCCCCAGCATAAATCAAACCGAAATCCTCTACTCGGTATTGAGCAGCCAGGATATTAGAAGACATGTCCGCCACAATCGGCACGCCATTAGTCGCAGGAAGGTCATAAATAGCCGTTCCTTCGATGGTATTATTGGTTGTCAGATGCACATAAGCCGCCTGCGGATCAATATCCTTTTCATCAAAAGAAGGAATTTCCGTGTAATTTAAATCCTCTGACGAAGCCAAAAGAATAGGCTCAAATGGAATGAACTTAGACAGCTTGACTGCTTCAGTGTAAGCTTTCTTTCCCCAAGATCCAGCCACTAGGTAGTAGGCCTTGCCGCCTTGGGCTAGATTAAGGGGAATCATACTAAACTGGGTAGAAGCTCCCCCCTGCAGAAAGAGGACGCGGTAATTGTCCGGAATATCCATGAGCTCACGCAGCAAGCTCTCAGCTTCTTTGATAATATCGTCAAATTCCTTGGATCGGTGGGACAGCTCCATCACACTCATGCCACTTTGGGCATAGTCTAAAAACTCAGCCTGAGCTTTTTTCAAGACTTCCTTGGGCAATACTGCCGGTCCAGCAGAAAAATTGTAAATCGTCATATCCTACCTCCAAAATTTATTTTGTATATCATATCACAAAGTTTAGAAAATATCTATTTTATTTCAGAAATCTAGCACTTTTTTAGCCAATTCCCGAACATTATTAATTTATGGACAAACGAAATCTGCTGTCTAATCTAGCTAACAAAAAAATCCTGAGTTTAAGTCAGGATTAAATAGTCTTACTAAAAAGCTGAGTTACGCTTTTTCCAATTCTAAAAGAGACTACTGGTTGTATTGAGAAATTTCTGAGCTTCTATCAATCCTTATTTTCATGATACACCGCATAGAGCTCGCTCTTGTTCCTGCCGTATTTCTTGGCCACTTCCTTGATGGCCTGATTTTTTTTGCTCCCAGCTTCAACTAAAAGATCAATCTCAGCTAGGATCTGCTCTTGAGATATGTCTTGAAGAGCATCTTCTTCCGCCCCAGCTGCAATCAAGAGACACTCTCCTTTAGGCGGATGTTCTGCTGTATAGGCCAACAGCTCTGAAATCAGCCCTCGCTGATACTCCTCGTGAATCTTAGTCAACTCACGCACCAAAACGACTTGTCGGTCACCATAAACTGCCAGCATATTTTCCAACGTAGCCCGAACTCGATGAGGGGATTCGTAGAAAATCTGAGTCTCAGGATAGGATTTTTTGCTAGTGAAAAATTCCTTCTGCTGGCCAGCTTTTCTAGGAAGAAAGCCATAGAAAATATGCGGTTGGGGAGCCAATCCGCTAGCAATCAAGGCTGTTATTCCAGCACTAGGGCCAGGAATCGGCACTACAGTAATTCCAGCTTCTAGCGCTGCCTGAACCAAATCATGTCCAGGATCAGAAATACTGGGCAGACCAGCATCCGAAACCTGAGCTATATCATTTCCACTTTGAAGCATGTCCAAGAGAACTGGAATTTTCTCCTTGGCATTGTGCTCATGAAAACTGATCTGCTTAGTCTCAATCCCAAAATGCTTGAGCAGAAGGCCCGTATTTCTCGTATCTTCAGCCGCAATCCTGTCAACCTCTTTCAAGGTATTGACCATACGGATGCTCATATCATCCAGATTGCCGATAGGAGTCGCGACCAGATAAAGCTTGCCGTAGGCAGTTTCGCCCTTAAAACTTTTTTGAACCTGCATCGCTACTCCCTAAATAACAATTCATCGCAGAACATGCACTCTGCGTCATTCTCTCGGCGCTGGCCATAGAAATCCGTACAGACATGAAAGCCGTCATAATAAAGCTTGCGCAAATTATCCCGGTTTTTCTTGGTCTTGGTCGGAGCTTCCTTCTCCACCTCTCCCAAGCGCTCCCTCAGCTTGTCATTTTCTAGATGCAGAGCAATATTTTCCTCTACCACACTCTTGAGATTTTTCTTGACAGCCTCCACCTCAGCAAGGGTCACTAAAAGCGTCTGTGAAAAATCATCCAAGGCGTCAAATAAGTCTTTTTTATCCATTTTATACTCCTATGCTGCCTCTTTTTACTTTCCCTTCAAAGTCATATATTCTAAAGCGTTTTGAAAAGATACATTAGCCCGCCACATCTTCCGAGCCAGCAAAAGCTGCTCCAAGGCCTGTCGACCGTTTTCTGTTGCTATCTCTTTATAAAATAACACTTCCAAGAGCTTGAAGACCTGTTCCTGCTTCTCCTTATCATCAGCCAGCTTTGCTAGACGCGAAACCTGCAGAAATGCCTGACTAGAGCGAGTCTGAAAATCCTTGACAAAGCGCTCGCATTCGCTGACTAATTCAAAAAAGGCGTTATTATGAGCCAAGCTTTCCGCTTCTGACTGAGTCTGACTATAAGCAGCTAGTAGCTCTGCTCGACTTTTAATCAAGCCATCCTGTTCCAAACTGTGCTGCAGAGCAGCTGTATTTTTCAAGAAATGATAAACCTGAGTCCGACTTCGAATCGTCGGCAGGATCAGCTGTTCATCAGCAGTCAGAAGAAAGATATAAATCTCACTCTGCGGTTCCTCAATGACTTTGAGCAAGGAATTGGCTGCATTGACGTGCATCCGATCCGCATCGCAGATAATGAAAACCTGCCGACTGCCTTCCAAGCCACTTTGAGAGAAGTTTCGGACCAGCTCCCGAACTCGGTCAGTTTTGATAATGTTATTAACCGGTCGCACCACCGTTACATCAGAAAAATCTTCTTCAGCAATCAAACGGCAAGGACGACAGGACTGACAAGGCCAGACGCCTTGCTTATTCTCGCAAAAGAGACTTTGGGACAGGATTTGGGCCATTTCAAAACTGCCAAAAGCTCCGGTAAACAAGTAGGCATGGCTTAGCCGCCCCTGTTCCAGAATATGCTGAAACTGCTCAAATAAGCTGGGCTGGCTTTGCTGTAACTCTTTTATCTTCATGACGGATTCCCAAATCGTTCCTGAATGATGGCCAAACTATCAGCCACTACCTTATCCAAAGGTTGACTGGCATCCACCTTGACAAAGCGCTCGGGCTCCTTGTCAAGAATCGCCAAATAGCCCTGCCGAACCCGCTCATGCAAGTCCAAACCTTCCAGATCAAGCCGATTCACCTCTCGGCTCTCGCTCCTAGCAATCCGCGCCAGCCCTTCTTCCACATCAATATCAAAATAGAGGGTCAAATCAGGCTTGAGTCCATCTGTCGCAAACTGATTGAGCCATTCAATATCTGCCACATCCAGACCCCGTCCGTAGCCCTGATAGGCAACTGAACTATCGATAAAACGGTCCATCAAGACGATTTTCCCTTGCGCCAATGCTGGCAAAACCCGCTCAGCCAAGTGCTGGCGGCGGCTGGCAATGTACAGCAAGAGCTCAGTCTTAGCATCCATAGCCGTATGGCTAGGTTCCAAAATCACTTCGCGAATGGCCTCCGCAATCTGGACGCCGCCCGGCTCCCGCGTCGTAATAAGACCAGTGCCATAATTTTTCAAAAAAGGAAGCAAGGCTTCCAACACACTCGACTTTCCAGCCCCTTCTGGACCTTCTAGCGAAATCAAAATACCATTTTTCATCTTTACTTTTAATCTCTAACTTCTATTTTTTTATTTTTATAAGAAAATGCAGATGCGAATTGCTCCAAAGCTTTATATAAGCTACTTTTCAGAGTTCGTCCACATTGCTGAGCAACCTGATAAGAGCCGACTCCGTCGACTTATTATTTTCATCCCACTCTTTTTTATCTATTGTTTATTTTACCAAAAAAAAAGCTAAAAGCCCATCATAAGAAAAGACTTTAAAAATTTTTTCAAAGTGTTTCACAAAGGCTAAATTTTTGGTAAAATATATTCAGAATAAATTTCTGGAAATAGATTTAGGAGGATGTTATGTTTAAATTAAAAAACGTACTGGCCATCATTTTTGGGGCTGGAATTTTTTCTTTTGGGATTCATTATTTGGTCATTCCCTTTCACTTATATGAAGGTGGCGCGACAGGTCTGACCTTGATTGCCTACTATCTATTTAAAATCCCTGTCTCGACGACCAACCTGATTATTAACATTCCTCTCTTTATTATTGCTTGGAAACTACTAGGCTCACGAACCCTCTATCTCAGCATTCTGGGGACCTTCTCCGTGTCTGCTTGGCTCAAGATTTTTGAAATCCTACCTGCCTCCAAACACCTGCAAGACTATTTCCTCTCAGCTCTGGACGGGGATGTTTTACTAGCTTGTCTTGGAACAGGGATTGTTTTGGGGATTGGACTGGGCATCATCTTCAATGCTGGTGGAACAACTGGCGGTACTGATATTGTAGCCCGCATCTTTAATAAATATACGAGCATTTCCATGGGCAAACTCATGCTGACTGTTGATTTTGTAGTCATTACCTTGGTTCTCCTTGTTTTCAAAGACCTACGCATGGTGTCTTATACCCTAATGTTTGTCTTTATCACCTCGCGCGTCATTGACCTGATTGCAGAAGGAGGCTTTGCCGGCAAGGGATTCCTTATTGTTACCAGCAAACCGGCAGAACTTGCTGAAGCTATCAATAACAAGCTAGATCGTGGAGTGACCTTCCTCAAGGGCCAAGGCTTCTATAGCAAGCAGGATCTCCAGATTGTCTACTGTGTTGTTTCCCGTAATGAAATGCAGCAGATGAAGAAACTCATTAACCAAGTCGATCCATTTGCCTTTACTACTATTACCGAAGCCCATGAGATTTTGGGTGAAGGCTTCACTTTAGATGCCAACAAACAACCTATTGTACGTTAAAAACCTCATCTAATGATGAGGTTTTTTTATCGCTTATAAAGCTTTTGCAGAAGTATGTGTAATCTCAGCTAGCTCAATCGCATGCTCTTCAAATTTTTTCTTGAGAAGAGCTGTATCTATATTACCAGCTAACTGTACTTCAATGACGACTTTGCCATCCTTGCGTGGGATATTGACGGTATTGGAGATGTTGAGATTTTCTTCCACCAGAAGACGGATTATCTGCTCAAGAACCCCCACCTTATTCTCAGTGACAAAGCGCAGACGGACTCCCTCTTCACCATAGCCAGACACTTCTAAGAAGGCCTTGAAAATGTCACGGTCAGTAATAACACCGTAAAGTTGCTCATTGTCCACGACAGGCAGGATACCAATCTTATTTTTCAGCATCAGATAGGTCGCATCTTCCAAGCTAGCAAACTGAGAAATTGTGACCACATCACGAATCATAACATCACCAACTTTTGTTTTGTTGAGAAGATAGTTCATCTCATAAATGGACAGACTCGTTGCCTTAGATGGACTAGCTTCTGCAATCGTTCCTTCTGTCACCAGTCCCACTAATTGGTCATTCTCAATCACTGGCAGACGGTGGAGTTTTTGCTCACGCATCATATCTGCCGCATGAGCAATCGTTGTATTTGGGCTGATATAAACCACCTTACGCGTCATAAAATCTTTAACTGCCATAAAAGTTCCCTCTACTTCCTATCCATAATTCTTATACTTATTATACTTTATTTTGAAGCTGATTTCAAACGCTTCCAAGGCCTTTGCCTAAGTTTTCAAAATTTAGAAAAATCTCGCGATTGGAAAAATTGAAGATAGAAAATGGCTAGCTAAACTATTTTAAGCATCTAAGATAAGAAAAAGGTCCATTGGACCTTTTCAAAATGTTAAGTTACTATCGTAACTTTCTATCAACAACCTAAAAATGTCTCCCAGACATTTTAAAGAAAACTCGCTACCGCGAGTTCCTATTTGCAACCTGAAACAATCCACCGGGCATCTTGACGAAAACCTTGTTTTCTTTATCTGCAACTTAAAAAGGTCCATTGGACCTTTTCTAAATGTTAAGTTACTACCGTAACTTTCTATCAACAACCTAAAAATGTCTCCCAGACATTTTGAAGAAAACTCGCTCTCGCGAATTCTCATCTGCAACCTGAAACAGTCCACCGGGCATCTTGACGAAAACCTTGTTTTCTTTATCTGCAACTTAAAAAGGTCCATTGGACCTTTTCAAAATGTTAAGTTACTACCATAACTTTCTATCAACAACCTAAAAATGTCTCCCAGACATTGTAAAGAAAACTCGCTGCCGCGAGTTCCCATTTGCAACCTGAAACAATCCCCCGGATTGTTTCAGCCACCTAGATATGCTTTGCGGACTTCGTCAGAAGCGAGGAGCTCTTGGCCTGTTCCAGACAGAACAATTTTACCTGTTTCAAGGACATAACCTCGGTCAGCGATAGAGAGAGCCTTGTTTGCATTTTGCTCAATCAAAAGAACTGTTGTGCCTTGCCGCTGGATATCTTGGATAATATCGAAGATTTCCTGGATAAAGATTGGCGCCAAGCCCATAGAAGGCTCATCCAAGAGCAAAAGCTTAGGTGTAGACATCAGAGCCCGTCCCATAGCCAGCATCTGCTGCTCACCACCTGAAAGGGTTGCAGCATCTTGGTTTTTACGCTCTTCCAAGCGTGGGAAACGAGAGAAGACCTTTTTGAGATTAGCTTGATTTTCTTCTCGATTTGTTTTGAGAAAGGCGCCCATTTCCAAATTTTCCAAAACGGTCAAACCTGGAAAGACATGACGTCCTTCTGGTACTTGCGAAAGTCCAGCTGCTACGATTTTTTGAGCAGGAACTTTTTGAATTTCATTGCCTACAAATTCAATTTTACCAGCACTTGGACGAACCAAGCCTGAAATCGTGCGGAGAATGGTCGTTTTCCCAGCGCCATTGGCACCAATCAGGGAAACGACTTCTCCTTCGTTTACTTCAAAGCTGACATCACGGACAGCCTGAATCATGCCATAATGGACAGAGAGATTCTCAACTTTAAGCATGGACATTAGGCTTCACCTCCTAGATAAGCTTCAATAACGCGTTTGTCATTCTTGATTTCATCAGGTGTTCCGTGCGCAATCATGCGGCCGTACTCCAACACATAGATTCGCTCAGTGACTTCCATTACCAGACTCATGTCATGCTCAATCAGCATGATAGTAATGTTAAATTCGTTTTTAATCCGTCGAATCAATGCAGTCAGCTCTGCTGTCTCCTGAGGATTCATTCCTGCAGCCGGCTCATCCAAGAAGAGGATCTTTGGCTCCGTTGCCAAGGCCCGAACAATCTCCAAGCGGCGCTGCTGACCATAAGCTAAGTTCTTAGCCAAGGTTTCTGCTTCCTTGTCCAAGTCAAAAATTTTCAGCAACTCCAAAGCCTTAGCTTTGAGTTCTTCTTCGTTTTTGTAGTAAGCTGGCAGGCGGAGGAAAGAAGCCAACACATGAGCCTTATGATGATTACCAAAGGCGATCAGAACATTATCCAAAACACTAAGGTCCTTAAAGAGCCGGATGTTCTGGAAGGTCCGCCCTAGCCCTAAAGAAGCAATCTTGTAAGGTACCTTACCATTGAGCAAATGACCATCTAGTGTCACTGTCCCTTCACTAGGCTCATAAACACCGGTTAGGAGGTTGAAAAGAGTCGTTTTTCCTGCACCATTAGGGCCAATCAGACCAACCAGCTCGCCCTCGTTGAGTTCCAAGGTCACATCGCTAACAGCAGTCAAGCCACCAAAGTTTTTAGTTAGATTTTTCACATCAAGAAGTGCCATTATTCTTTGACCTCCTTATTCTTTTTGAAGAGCTTAGACAAGCTCAGCTCCCAAGTTCCTAAGAGTCCGCCTGGACGGAAAATCATGACCAATATCAAAGCCAAAGAATAGACAATCATCCGAATGCTGGATACATCCTGCAGCAGCATATTGAGAACTCCCAATACTACTGCAGCCACAATGGTTCCAGTCATCGATCCTAGACCACCAAAAACGACAATAATCAAGATATTGATAGTGTTGGTAAAAGAATAGTCCTTAGGAACAACTGAACCAACGAAGCCAGCTTGAAGAGAGCCAGCAATAGAAGCCGTGATAGCTCCCAAGACAAAGGCTGTCACTTTGATTCTAGTAGTATTAACCCCAACAGACTCGGCAGCAATCTCATCCTCACGGACTGACAGAGTACTGCGGCCAATAGGACTGCGCAGGAAATTCAAGGTCAAAATAGTTGTGATAACAACAAAGATATAGACCATCTGCCAAGAGGTAAAGGGCGGAATGGATAGGATACCAGCTGCCCCATTAGTCAAAGTACCCCCATTAATAATCAGAATACGGATAATCTCTGAGACACCAAGAGTCGCAATCGCGAGATAGTCCCCTTTAAGACGAAGCGTAGGCAAACCAACTGCCAAAGCCACAATACCAGCAATGACAGCTCCTAGCAGCATAGCAATGAAGAAAGCTCCATAAGTTGGCGATTTAGAGCCAATAATTGCTACTGCGTAGGCACCGATTGCCATAAAACCAGCATGGCCAAGAGAAAATTGACCTGAGAATCCGACGATGAGATTAAGCCCCACAGCCAGAATAATATTAATCCCGATCTGCTCTAAGATTTGAATATAAAAAGCATTGAGAACACCGGCACTAACCAATACTGTCATCAACAAGTAGCCAATTAAGACAAGGCCAAGCCAGAAAATATTTACCTTTAAATTCTTTTTCATACCTTACACCTTCTCTTTCACATTTTTACCGAGGATACCAGCTGGACGGATCAGAAGAATGACAATCAAAATCGCATAGACAATGGCATCACGGAAATCAGATAGTCCAAGCGCTGTCGCAAAAGTTTCCAAAAGACCGATAACAAAGCCACCAAGCGCGGCACCAGGAATGATTCCAATACCACCGAGAACGGCTGCTACAAAGGATTTAATCCCTGGAGTCATTCCCATCAGAGGCTCCAATGAATTATAGTAAAGGGCAATTAGGACGCCAGCAGCTCCTGCAAGAGCTGATCCCAAAGCAAAGGTGAAGCTGATTGTCCGATTGACATTGATTCCCATGAGCTGGGCAGCATCACTATCTACAGATACAGCGCGCATAGCCTTACCCATCTTTGTCTTCTGCACGATGAACTGCAAAGCCACCATGAGGAAAATCGAAATTCCCAAAATCAGCAACTGAATATTTGAGATAGAAATCGGTCCTAAGTTAAAGCGTACTGTTTTAATAACCTGCGGGAAGGAACGGGTATTGGCACCGACAAAGAAAATCATGCCATACTCAAGAAGAAAAGAGACCCCAATGGCTGTAATCAAAGCCGCAATCCGAGTCGAATTTCGCAGAGGACGATAGGCTAAAAACTCAATAACCACACCGAGAATCGCTGTCCCAATCATCGCTAAAATGAGAGAAAGGAAGAAATTAAACTTCAGGATATTAATCAAGTAATAACCCATAAAGGCACCAATCATATAGATATCACCGTGGGCAAAGTTAATCAGCTTAATAATCCCATAAACCATGGTATAACCCAAAGCCAGAAGCGCATAAACACTACCCAGGATTAGACCGTTGACTAATTGTTGGAGCATTAGACACCACTCTTTCTATAATAAAATAAGGAATGGGACAAAAATCAGCAGACTAGGTCGTGATTTTATCATCCCACTCCCAAAATACGAATAATAGTTGATTGAGAAACGAAGAAGAATAGATTATAAAACAATACTCTTTCAAATCCGTAGATTTATAAAGAAAGAAATCATCTACTAACTTGCTCAAGCAACTAGAAATAGAAAACAAGTCAAAGACTGGGATAGCCCCAGCCTCGTAACTATTATTCCGCTTTAACTGTTTCTACAGTATCTACTTGACCGTCTTTCAAGCCAATCATCAGAGCTGTTTTCACTGGATTGTGATCTTTATCAATAGTGATTGAACCAGTTACTCCATCGAAATCTTTAAGCTTAGCCAAGTTGTCTTTGATATCTACAGAAGTTTTAGCACCTTTGGCTGCTTCTGCTGCCATATAAACAGAGTCATATGCCAGAGCTGCAAACATAGAAGGCTCTTCTTTGTACTTAGCTTTGTATGCTTCAATAAACTTCTTAGCTTTTTCTGACATTTCACCAGAAGTTGTAAAGCCAGATACATAGTAAACATTTGTAGCTGCAGCAGGAGTTGCTTGCTCAACGAACTTAGCATCACCAAAGCCATCAGGACCAACGATTGTTTGGTCAATACCTAAACCACGCGCTTGATTGACAATTTTACCAGCTTCAGTATAGTAACCTGGAACAACCAGAGCGTCAAATTCTTTACCCTTAATCTTTGTCAAAGCAGCTTGGAAGTCTGTATCCTTGGATTGGAAGGTTTCTGTTGCTACAATCTCACCCTTGAATTCCTTCTTGAAAGCATCCGCCATTCCTTTAGCGTAGTCACTAGATTGGTCGTAGTAAAGAACGACTTTCTTAGCTTTCAAGTTATCAGTAACATACTTAGAAATGATTTTACCTTGGTAGCTATCAATGAAAGTTGCACGGTAAAGATAATCTTGCTTGTTGGTCAGATCATCCTGTGTCGCACTTGGTGTAATGATTGGTACACCTGCTTTAGCAGCATTTGCAGTAGCTGAAGCTGTAGCTCCAGAAGTCGCAGGGCCAATGATTGCATTTACCTTGCTTTGGGTAACCAAGCTAGTAGTGATGGTAGATGCTTCAGCTGTTTCTGATTTGTTATCCTTATCAGTAACTTCAATCTTCTTGCCATCTACGCCGCCAGCAGCGTTGATTTCATCAACGGCCAACTGAGCACCATGTTGTTCAGCTGTACCGTAGGCTGCTACTTCACCTGATTCTTCAAAGTTAAAACCAAATTTAATCGTATCGCCAATTTCTGTACCAGTTGCTGTTGAGTTGTTATTGGATACTTCTCCACAAGCTGCGAGAAGAGCCGCACTAGCAAAAGCTACTAAGGATAGTGCAAATTTTTTCTTCATTCCGAAATCTCCTTAAGTGATTTGATTGATGATATAGTAAGAATATATCGAATTATCTGACAATTGTCAACCCCTTATAGAAATTTTATCAAATGATAACGTTTTCTTGCTCTCTATACAGGCTTCCAACAAAGTTTTGATCCAGTTCTTTTATGTGAGAAATCCGAACTTGCTTAACATAGCGCTCCTTGGGCAGATTCTCCTGTAAGTTCTGGGCGTCCTCTTGATTGACATAGAGATGCAAATAACGATGCTTCTTAGAATGATAAATAATATCCCCAAAGTTTGCCAGTTTTTTGGCATCTCGATTATAGTAAAGATAGACAATCAAGCCCACTCTTTCTTCTCTCTCTATCATAAAACTCCTTTCCGGTCCATGTAGTTCTTAGATGATTATAGCAAAGATAGGTCAAAAAAACTAGCCCTCAAAAGCTTTATAGTCAGCTTAAAACACCAGAAATTGGTAGCTTGTCAGATTCAAAACAGCAAAAAAGGAGCCGCTTTTGGCTCCTCCTCTGTTAGCTCAGATTGCTATTTTCCATGATTTCATCAATAAAGCCGTATTCCAAGGTTTCCTGAGCACTCATCCAGTAATCGCGTTCCGCATCCTTATGGATTTGCTCAACGGACTTGCCAGAGTTTTCGGCCAAGATTTTTTCCAAGGTATTACGAGTTCTAAGCAAGTGCTCAGCTACAATAGCCATATCCGTTTGCTGAGTACCACTTCCAGCTCCTCCCATTGGCTGGTGAATCAAATATTCCGCATTTGGCAGCATGAAGCGTTTGCCTTTGGCACCACTGGAAGCAATGACCGTTCCCATACTGGCAGCTACACCCATAACAATGGTCTGAACATCAGACTTGATGAAGTTCATAGTATCCACAATGGCCAGACCTGCTGAGACAGATCCGCCCGGCGTATTTACATAGAGATAAATATCTTTAGTATTGTCTTGAGCGTCCAAGAAAAGGAGCTGGGCAATGACTGAATTAGCCATATTATCCTCTACTGGACCAGTCAGCATGATAATCCGATCTTTTAATAGCCGGGAGTAAATATCATAGGAGCGCTCCCCTCGGCTGGTTTGTTCAATAACTACAGGAATCATAGTTTTCTCTCTTTCTCTTTTTAAAATTTTCTATCAAACTAGGAAATAGAATTTCAAATTACGAGACTATTATATCCTTTTGGTCAAAAAAGGTCAAATAGAAACTTTTACTTGGTTCCGAAAAGACGATCTCCTGCATCTCCCAGTCCTGGTACGATATAACCATGGTCATTGAGATGGTCATCCAGAGCCGCTGTGAAAATATCAACATCTGGATGAGCTTCCTGCAAGGCTTTTACTCCTTCAGGCGCAGAAACCAAGCAGACAAATGTAATGTGGCTAGCACCACGTTTCTTCAGAGAATCCACAGCCAAGATAGCAGAACCACCCGTAGCTAGCATTGGATCTACAACGAAAATTTGACGTTGGTCGATATCTTCTGGCAACTTGACCAGATACTCAACCGGCTTCAGAGTTTCTTCATCACGGTACATTCCAATATGCCCAACTTTGGCTGCTGGAACCAAGCTCAGAAGTCCATCCACCATGCCAATACCAGCCCGCAAGATTGGAACAATAGCTAATTTTTTCCCTGCAATCTGCTTTTGGACTGTTTTTGTAATTGGTGTTTCAATTTCTACATCTTCAAGTGGTAAATCGCGCAAAACTTCATATCCCATGAGCATTGCGATTTCATCAACTAATTCACGAAAAGCCTTGGTAGAGGTATCTGTACGACGCAAGATAGACAATTTATGCTGAATAAGCGGATGAGCGATAACTTCAAGTTTTCCCATGATTGGATTTCCTTCTTTCAATTTATTCTTCTTATTATATCAAAAAAAGTGTGAAAAGGCTTGCCATAAGCAAGCCTTTTCAAAGATTTTCTTCACCTTACAGCCATTCTCTATAGCGCTTGATATAAAGGTGTTTAACAAGGGTCACACTAACCATATAAAGCGCAATAATCAAGAGGAGGAAAAGGAAATAAGTGCCATTCAGCGGAGCTGTCTTCAGAACTGACGCAAAGAGGCTGTATGGCAGGGAAGTAACAAAGAGGGCTGCTGCCATGGTCGTCACAATGACAGATAAAGCAGGACGGCTTTGCACAAATGGCAGCTTAGGTGAGCGTAGCATGTAGATGACCATGGTCTGAGTCCACATAGACTCAATGAACCAGCCTGTTTGAAAAAGAGTGATAAAGGTCTCTGCCTGTCCACTACCTGCTTGATAGCTACCTCCTGTTATCATAGGCACGATAATAAAGTAGAGCACCAGATAGGTCAAAACATCAAAAACGGATGAAATCGGTCCAATCCAAGCCATAAATCGGGTAATGGAAGTGGCTGACCAGATATGAGGTCTCTTGAGAAATTCACTATCCACATTATCAAAGGGCAGAGCGATACAGGACAGGTCATAAACCAGATTGAGGACAATCAGATGAACTGGTGCCATAGGTAGAAAAGGCAGAAAAATGCTAGCAAAGAGAAGAGAAAAGATATTCCCAAAATTGGAACTGACCGTCATCTTAATGTACTTGGTCATGTTGGCATAGACCTTGCGTCCCTCTACCAACCCCTTCTCCAGAACCATGAGGTCCTTGTCCAGCAGAATGACATCTGCCGTTTCCTTGGCAATATCGACAGCTGTATCAACAGAAATACCCACATCTGCTACCTTCATAGAAGGTGCATCATTGATACCATCACCCATGTAGCCAACCTTGTGACCATTGGCCTTGAGTTGGAGAATGATCCGAGCTTTTTGGTCAGGTGAGAGCTTGGCAAAAACCGTTGTATGCTCTACTGCTTGGCTCAATTCCTCATCTGATAAAGCATCTACCTCTACGCCTAGTAAGATATTATCTACATCTAACCCAACCTTTTCACAAACTGCCTGGGTCACCTTATCATTATCACCGGTCAAAATCTTAGTAGCAACTCCGTACTCAGCCAAGGTTTCAATAGCTGGAGCCGCAGATGACTTAGGAGGATCTAGGAAAGCCAGATAGCCCGTCAAAATCATGTCGGACTCATCCTTCAATTCATAGTTGTAATCTTCTTCTAAGTCTGACTTGTAGCTAACACCAAGCACGCGCAGACCTTGCTCATTGAGTTGGGACACTTCCGAAAGGATTTCCTGACGAATCTCCTCAGTCAGTACTGTAATGCGTTTCTTGTATTCTACATGGCTAGAGATAGCCAGCATTTCCTCCAAGGCCCCCTTGGTCACCATGCTGATAACATCCTCATCATCCTTGACGATGACACTCATACGACGACGCTCGAAATCAAAGGGCAGTTCATCAATTTTCTTAAAGGTTTGGTCTAGATTACGGACAATCTCATGCTTTTCTGCTTCTTTCTCCGTCCGATTAATAATAGCCCGATCCATGAGATTTTTGAGACCAGTTTGATAGTAGGAATTGAGAAAGGCACGACGGAGCACTGCTAGGTCCAAATCACCATGAATATCCAGCGGGTATTCCAACACAATCTCGTCTTGGGTCAGTGTACCTGTCTTATCCGTACAAAGGATATCAATAGCTCCTAGGTCTTGGATGGCATTCAGCTTCTTAATCACGACCTTTTCCTGAGCCATGATAATAGAACCTTTAGCCAAGCTCGCTGTGATAATCATAGGCAGCATTTCTGGAGTCAAGCCAACTCCAACGCTGAGAGCAAAGACACCTGCTTCCAGCCAGTCGCCGTCTGTCAGACCGTTTATGAAGAACACGACTGGAACCATGATAAGCATCAGACGAATCAAGAGCCAGGAAATGCTATTCATCTCGCGCTCAAAAGAGGTCGGCTCATCATAGGTGTTAAGCGTCTGCTCAATGGCTCCCATCATGGTCTCATCGCCAACCACCAGCACCAGAGCTGTAGCTCTTCCGGAAATAACGTTGGTTCCCATAAAGGCCAGCGACTCTGTTTCTAAAAGGCTATCGAGATTTTGTTCATCTGACTTGGCCAAACAGACCTTTTCTACTGCATCACTTTCCCCTGTCAGGCCGGACTGCTGAACAAAGAAATCACGCGAATCCAGCAGCAGTACATCTGCAGGAATCATGTCTCCAGCACTAAGTTTGATGATGTCTCCTACAACAAGCTCATCAATCGGAAGTTCCTGCTCTGCTCCTTCACGGATAACCGTAGCCGTGTTGACAATCAGCCGAGACAGATTGCTAGCAGCGCGGTCGCTCCGCAATTCCTGAACAAAACGAATGCCTCCAGAAATCAGCACCAGAACAACAATGATGATGGAAGTTGTCGGATCTTCCTCACCAGGCTTAGCCAGCCAGACATTTGTTACTAAGGACACTAGGGCAATCACCAATAGGATGACTGTAAAGGGGTTAATGATAGACTCGTAAATTTTCTTTAGAATAGAGTCTTCCTGACCCTTTGTGATGATATTCTCACCATAAAGGTCACGATTTTCTTCGACCTGCTCTTCTGTCAGGCCGCGAAAGGAACTCTTGTAAAATGCCAGAGTTTCTTTTACAGGAAGCTGCAGAGCAGCAACTAATCTTTCTTTTACTGTTTTCATTGGTTTCTCCTTGATGTATGATTGTTAAATTTCATACACAGGGACCAATCACTTTATGAGGACAGAACGACACAAATCAGCGATTGGCTGTGTATGTGCGGTTCCGGATAATCGTCAATTTGCATCGCATGTCTCCTTTCTTAATTTATAAAAACAATTAAAAGTCCCAAGATGCCTGCAAGACCTCAAAAGTGGCATTCATCTTCTGTGTCCAATCTTGCAATTCTGGAAAATTTTCTTTTAAAGATAATCCAATAACTTCTTCACGTAAATTCCACCAATCTACAAGAGCAACTACTTGGATTGTTGCAATATTTAAAGAGAGCCCTTGCTCAGTAGCCAGTTTCTCTAACAAAGACAAACTCCGTATATTTCTCTCTTCAATTTGCTGATGTCTGTCTTTCCACCAATGTTCTTTTTCATGGAAAAATTTTTCCGCAACAATCGGCATTGTATTTTCCAAAATTCCTTCAGCAATGGACAGTATATTTAAAACATGCCATTTATCCATTCCATTGGGGAAAAGTGAAACTTCCTGACCTAGTTCGTCTAAATATTGAGAAATTAAATCACTACCATATAACCATTCTCCACTGGAAGCTTGAAAAGCAGGAATTCTACCTAAAGGATTATCTTGATTGTGCGGTGAATTTCTATCAAAAGCCACCTGAACTTTCTGAATATCCACTTGCTCCTCTAAATGATGGTGTAAAATTGTAACATATACTTTACGCGCAAAAGGACTGGTACTAGAATACCAAAATTTCATTATTCCTCCTCTTTCTTGTTTCTTAAGAGGCAGGCAATCAACTATTTACTCTCTTGAAATATTTTCAACAAAAAAGAATACCCTGCCAATTTCTCAGCAGGGTCGTTTGCATGTCAGGTTATTCGCTTCATTGTTTTAAGCACAGATAAAGCAAGCATTCACCGTTCAAGCTTTAACTCCATAAGGCGATGAAATGAGCTTAGTCTTGACCTTGGCGATCAGGACTGTTGACCAACGAGTAGTGTCTCCACTGCTTTGCGGTAGTCATCCGTATCCTTATGGTAGCCTCACCTACCGATTTTCCACTATTACTATACTCCTCTTTGGGAGGATTGTCAATCATTTTTCTCACTTGAAACAAATTTCAAAAAATTTTTGATTTATTTTGGCAATACCTCTGCAATACGGGAGCAGATTTCTTCAACCATGGTCTCTGGAGCAGCAACATTTAGGCGAGCATGACCTTTACCTTCTTGGCCAAAATCACTTCCTCTATTCAGGACGACCTTTGCCTCTTCTCGTAGCAGCTGAAAGAGCTGGTCATCTGTCAGGCCATAATCTGAAAAGTCCAGCCAAATCAGATAAGTCCCTTGAGGCTTCATGATCCGCAGGCGCGGTGCCTCTTTGGCAAAATAATCAACCACAAAATTCACATTCTTCTCCAGAACTTCCTTGAGCTCCATCAACCAAGACCAACCGTAACGATAGGCTGCTTCTGTAGCTAGAAATCCAAGACCAGGAATTTCATGCTGGTTATTGGCCAGCTGGCGTTTTTTAAACTGATGCCGCAAGCTAGGATTCTCAATCACAGCATAGGAATTTTTAGTTCCAGCAATATTAAAGGTTTTAGTCGCACTTGCTAAAATCAGACTAAAGTCCTTAAAGTCAGGCGAGACAGTATTAAAAGACTGATGTTCATGGCCAAACAGCGTCAAATCTTGATGAATTTCGTCTGAGACCAGGAGAACGCCGTACTTTTGACAGAGGCGGCCAATTTTCTCTAACACTTCCCGTTCCCAAACTCGACCTCCAGGATTGTGCGGATTGCAAAGAACATAAATCTTGACTTCATTGTCTACAATGTCCCGCTCTAGCTTCTCAAAGTCAATCTGAAAGAGACCATCCTGCTCTATCAAAGAATTGGTAATAAGCTGACGATTATTGAGCTTGACACTGCGGGCAAAAGGTGGGTAAACAGGAGTGTTGATTAGAACAGCATCCCCTTCCTTGGTAAAGGCTTGGATAGCCGTCGAAATAGCAGGAACAACCCCCTCGATAAATACCAAAGCATCCCGATCAAAGGTATAGTCGTGCTCATCCCGCTCCCAATCTAGAACAGCATTGATTAGCTCTTCACTGGCATAGGTATAGCCATAGACCAACTGATTAGCGTAGTCATGAACAGCTTGCTGGATTTCAGGCAGGACTTCAAAATCCATATCCGCAATCCAGGCTGGCAGAACTTCTTTGTCCTTCTCCGCTTCTTTCCATTTATAAGTATGATGCCCTACACGACAGGGTGCTTTTTCAAAATTATATCTTCCCATATTATTCATTCTCCAAGGCTGCACGTAAATCGTCTACCAAATCTCGACTATCCTCAATTCCAATTGACAGGCGTAGCAAATCATCAGTTAAGCCATAAGAATGACGCACTTCCACTGGAATGTCTGCGTGAGTCTGGGTCGTCGGATAGGTAATCAAGCTCTCCACTCCTCCTAAACTTTCCGCAAAGGTAAAGACTTTCAGGCTATTTAGGAGATGAGGAATCTTGCCTTCGTCCACAACTTTAAAGGAAATCATACCACCCTTGCCTGGATAGAGAACCTCTTTTACCGCAGGAGATTGCTTCAGAAAAGCGACTACTTCTTGCGCATTCTGAGTAGAGCGCTCCATGCGTAGAGCCAGTGTCTTGAGACCGCGCAAAAGCAGATAGCTGTCAAAAGGAGACAGGACTGGCCCAGTTGTATTGAGATTATAGAAAAGCTTGTCATAAATAGCAGCATCATTAGTCATGATAGCTCCGGCCAAGACATCATTGTGCCCGCCCAGATACTTGGTTGCAGAGTGCAGAACAATATCTGCTCCATCCTCCAGCGGTCTTTGATAAATGGGACTATAGAAGGTATTATCCACAATGACAGCTGCTCCTCGCTCATGAGCTGCTTGGGAAATGCGGGCAATGTCAAACTCTACCATAAGAGGATTGGTCGGTGTCTCGATATAGACAATATCTATATCCTCTGTCAGATTATTCAGTAGTTCTTCTTCTGTATTGGCATAGGTAAAAGCAAAGCCCCCTTCTGCTTCAGCCTGAGCAAACCAGCGAAAAGAGCCACCATAGAGATCCCGAACAGCCAAAACCTTGCTGCCAAATGGAAAGGCACTAAAGGCCAGCACAATAGCCGACATACCAGAGCTAGTCGCTAGAGCATAATTTGCACTTTCGATAGCAGCCAGAGTCTCTTCCAAGCTAACCCGCGTTGGATTCTTGGTCCGAGTATAGTCATAACCTGTTGACTGGCCAAACTCAGGGTGCTGGTAGGTTGTTGAAAAATGCAGGGGTGTTGTTAAAGCACCAGTTGTTTCATCTTTTTTAACCCCAGCCTGAGCCAGTAGTGTATTTAATTTTACGTCCTTACTCATATTAACCTTCCAATCCTTCGCTAATATTTCACCCTCTATTGTAACATCTTTTGAAAACATTTATCTTTTTTCTTTCCAAGAGCTAGCTATAGTTTGAAACTATAATGTTGATGTTTTAGACATAATAAAGATAAAAATTAAAAAGCCCTGCGGCTTTTTAATAGATATGAAAGCGTCGGCGCAGACTAGCCGCTTTTGAACCGATAAAGCGATCCATAAGGCGAACTTTGAGCGCTAGACCGCCATAGACAGCAAGACCGATACCGCCAATCAGAGCTATATAGACAAAGCTGGAAACTCGGCCGCTAGGATGAAGGAAGAGACCGATAAGAAGCTCTGCTACCAAGACAAAGATAGTCATCAGAACCGTCAGAATCACTGACAGGAGACTCCGTTTAAAGAGGTTCTTAGGATTCAGACATGTTACCTTGCGAATTTCCTGATACATGAGCAGGATTGGGATAATCAAGCCAACTGTCGTCGCAAGAAGAGGTCCATAAGCTTTGAAAATATAAATCAAGGGTACTTGCAGCACCAGCTTGACTCCTACTCCATAGAGGAAGTAAATAATAGCTTTTCGATTTTGGAAGAGGGCTTGAATCATCGGAGCTAACACCGTATATAGACTGAGGATAATGGTCTGCAGCATAGCAAAGATGAAAAGTCCCAGTGCTAAGCCGTCTGGCTTGCCATAGAAAACAGTATACAGAGGTTCCGCTACCAAAGCAGCACCAATGGTTGCTGGCAAGATAAAGAAAATCAGCATACTAAGATTATCCTGCACCAAGCGGGCAGCCGAGCGAAAATCACCTTTGACATAGTTCTCGGTCAGAAGCGGAATCCCAACACCGCCGATAGAAGTCGCCACTGCAATTAAAATCATGGTGATTTTATTAGGATTTGCTGAGAAGTAGGCAAACTGAACCAGCAGCTCGGACTTGCTGTACTTGCTGATCCAGCCCATGACATGGATAAAGGTATTTTGGTCAATAATCTGAAAAAGCTGAATGGCAGATCCTGTGATAATGAAAGGAATGGCTTCTCGGATTGTATCCCAGAGGAGGGCATGGCTATTGATCTCCCCTGCATTGGTAGACTTATGAAGGATAGAAGTCAGCATCCCTGTCTTCCAGAGATAGAAGGCTAAGACAGCCATGCTAGCCAGCATACCGATAAAGGCGGCAAAGGTGGACTGGGTAACCGCTTCTACATAGTTGCCAGAACCGATTTTCATGATGAAAAAGGCTGTCAGCAGCATCCAGATAACCCGAATGACCTGCTCCGCAATCTGACTGATGGCATAAGGCTTGAGATTGTTAAACCCTTGGAAAAAACCTCGGATAACGCTCATTGATGGGAATATCAAAACAGCCAAAGACAGACTCTGCATGACTGGCACCAAGTCTGAACCACCGCCAGACATAGAAGCGAAAACTGGTGAAAGCAGGTACATAATCACTGCAAAAACAGCTCCTAAAAGCAGCATAAACTTGAGAAACTCGCGAATCAAAGTAAAGCTGTGCTCTTCCTTGTCAATGGTATTGTACTTAGCTACCTGCTTGGCCACTGCCACTGGCACGCCGGCTGTCGAAATCAGTAAAAACCAGGCATAGATATTGTAGCCCATAGTAAAAAGGCCATTGGCCTCGGCACCATGCTTGCCCATCCAGATATACCAAGGAATGATATAGATGGCACCCAGAAGACGACTGATAAAATTGCTGGCAGTTAGCCAGGCAGTTCCCCGCAGCATCTGCTGCTGCTGGCTTGTTGTTTCTTGGCTCATAGAAAACCTCTTCTATTTATTCTTCTTTTATTATAAACTTTTCCTTGCCTCTTGTAAAACCCAGCCATAAGGTTTACAATAGATTTATGATTAAAATTGAAACCGTATTAGATATTTTAAAAGAAGACCATAATTTTCGTGATATTGTCAAAGACGGAGAATACTTCTTCTCTTATAGCGGCTTGACTTTCGATAGTATCAGTTATGACAGCAGGGAAGCAGATGCCTCTACCCTCTTTTTTGTCAAGGGTGAGGCTTTTAAGAAAGAATTTCTAGAAAAAGCCGTCACAGCTGGCCTGCGCTTTTATATCAGCGAGACAGACTTTCAAGTGGGCATTCCGGTCCTCTTAGTCAACGATGTCAAGCAGGCCATGAGTCTCTTAGCCATGGAATTTTACAGCCATCCGGAGAAGAAACTCAAATTACTTGCCTTTACTGGCACCAAGGGTAAGACAACTACAGCTTATTTTGCCTATCAAATCCTTTCCCAAAGTCATCGCCCTGCCCTGCTCTCGACTATGAACACTACTTTGGATGGCGAGACTTTCTTCAAGTCAACTCTGACAACACCAGAGAGTCTGGATCTTATTAAAATGATGGCCCAAGCCCTTGCTAATGATCGGACTCATCTCATCATGGAAGTTTCCAGTCAGGCTTATCTCAAGAAAAGGGTCTATGGCCTAACCTTTGATGTCGGTGTCTTTCTTAATATCAGCCCAGACCATATCGGCCCTATTGAGCATCCTACTTTTGAGGATTATTTCTACAATAAGCGACTATTGATGGACAATAGCCGAGCAGTTATCGTAAATAGCGGCATGAATCATTTCCAAATCGTGAAAGAGCAAGTCGCTTCTATGGAACACGATTTCTATGGAGCAGGCTCAAGCAATACCATCATAGATTCTCAGGCTTTCAGCTTTGAAGCTGCTGGTAAATTAGCTGGCCACTACGATATCCAGCTCATCGGCCGCTTCAATCAGGAAAATGCAGTAGCGGCTGGTCTTGCCTGTCTGCGTCTGGGTGCTAGCCTCAAAGACATCAAAAAAGGAATTGCCGCAACCCGAGTCCCAGGCCGTATGGAAGTTCTGACTCAGAAAAATGGCGCCAAGATCTTCGTTGACTATGCTCACAATGGCGTCAGCCTGAGAAACCTGCTGTCTGTCGTAGAGGAACACCAAAAGGGCAAGATTATTCTTCTCTTAGGTGCTACAGGCAACAAGGGTGAAAGCCGCCGCAAAGACTTCGGTCGCCTACTTAATCAGCATCCTGAGCTGACCGTTATCTTAACCGCGGACGACCCCAACTATGAAGACCCTCTAGCCATTGCGGAGGAAATCGCATCCTACATCTCCTATCCAGTGGAAAAAATAGCCGACCGAGAGGAAGCCATCAAAAAAGCTCTCAGCCTGACAGACCGAGAGGGAGATGCCGTCATTCTGGCCGGTAAAGGAGCGGATGCTTACCAAATCGTAGAAGGAGAAAAAGTAGCCTATCCAGGAGACTATGCACTTGCAGAAAAGTATTTATAAGAAAAAAGGCGAGCATATCGCCTTTTTATTGTCGTTTTGTAAAAATCACCGCCATTTAATCAGAACGTACATCAAGCTGGAGCCAAACATATCCGCCAAGGCGTGCATGAGAAAGAAAGGCAGTAGGTTCTTGACCTTGTACTTGTAAAGGAAATAGTAAAAGAGACCGTACACCACTCCGATAACCAAGGCCCACAGCATGCCCTGATAGGTGTGGAAAGAAATCCGAATGATAGTAGAGTAAGCCAGCGCCCACCACTTATACTTATCCTTAACAGAGGTCATAAGACCCAGAAAGAAGAATTCTTCATAGAAGCCATTGAGAAGTCCGTAGAGGATGGCCATAGGTGTCAGTTCAGCAAATTTCCGGAAGATTTCTAGCACATCTACATAAGACCAGAGAGTTGGATCAAAGTAATTATACTCGCCGCTCAGCGTCGTCACAATGTCACCAAAGAACCCTACTGCTACAAAAATAAGAGGAGTCCAGAGGAGAACCGACCAGCTCAGACGGATAGGAAGCTGCTTAAAGTCAAAGCGCCGAAACAATAGGTAAAGAATGGTCAAGACCAGCATCAGCAGCTGAAAATTGAAATTGCTAGAAAAAGCCGCTCCTTCAGTGGCTGTATTGGTCACCGTTTCAGTCGCTCCTGTGCTGGCAGCTGGTGCAAAGCTAGCTAGATAAAGCTCCGTTGAGCGATAAATAAACTGCCCAAACATGAGCAGGGTAATCACTGCAATATCAAACCATCTCAGCTCTTTCAAAGGCTTGGAGGGGCGTAGGTTTGTCAATAATTTCATCATTTTTCCTTTCACCAGCTGTAAATTTATGTCATCATTTCAGGTTCTTTTTTATATTTCTATCTTAGCACGAAAAGCTTAAATTTTTATTATTTACAAATTTATAAAACTTTTTTATTTTATTTTTATTAAATTGTCAGAAAACTCCTTTTTTAGAAAAATTTTTATGGTATAATAAAAGATGTAATTCTGATAGAAGAATCAGCCAGAAAGGAAGTCTATGTCCACTATCTCTGCAGCAAGTATCCAGGTCGCCTACGATCAAAAGGTTATTATTGACGGACTGGACTGCCAACTCGCCGAGGGAAAGATTACAACTATTATCGGTAGCAATGGCTGCGGTAAATCCACGCTTCTCAAGGCTTTTACCCGTATTTTGCCGACAAAAGCTGGCAGCATAACTCTGGATGGACAGTCCATCGCCCTACTGCCGACCAAGGAGGTGGCGCAAAAGATTGCCTTGCTTCCCCAAACCATGGAGGCGACCGATGGCATCACCGTCTATGATCTGGTCTCTTATGGCCGCTTTCCGCATCAAACTGGCTTGGGGCGGCTCAGTACAGAAGACCGGGAAAAAATCTGCTGGGCTATGGAAGCAACTCAGGTCAGCGAATTTTCGGACTGGCAGGTGGATGATTTGTCTGGAGGTCAGCGTCAGCGCGTCTGGATTGCTATGGCTTTAGCTCAAGATACAGAGACTATTTTTCTGGACGAGCCGACCACCTATCTGGATATGAATCACCAGCTGGAAATCTTGGAGTTGCTGAATGACCTCAACCGACTCAGCGGAAAAACCATTATCATGGTTCTGCATGACATCAACTTGGCTGCCCGCTTCTCCCATCAGCTGATCGCTATGAAAAATGGGCATATCCGATATCAAGGAAGTGTTGAGCAGATCATGACTTCGGATATTCTGAGAGACATTTTTCAGATTGAAGCCCAGATTATTCGGGATCCTATTCAGGATAAGCCGCTCTGCCTCAGTTATCAGCTCGTTAAATAAGTCATGTATTCATAGATAAGTTTCCCATATCTTCTTCATGGATACAGCTTCTAAACTTTTTATAGAATTGGAGGAAAAAATGAAAAAGTTTTTATCATTTGCCACCCTTACTGTCACCATCTTCCTTTTAGTTGCCTGCGGCAGCTCATCTAAATCTGAAAACTCTGCCTCTGCAGATAAGGTCGAGCTATCCAACAAGCCAAAAATTGACGGATTCCACTACTACGGCGATATTCCTAAAAATCCAAAACGGATTGCCAGTCTCTCCTCTACCTACACAGGCTATTTGCTGCAACTAGGCTTCGACCCTGTCACTGTAACATCCTATGATGCTAAAAATCCTGTCCTCAAGGAAAAAGTCAAAAACGCCAAGGTCCTGATGCCAGAAGATTTAGAGTCTATCGCTAAGCAAAAGCCAGACCTTATCGTAGTAGATGCCAGTGACAAAAATATCGATGAACTAAAGAAAATCGCTCCAACTATTGCCATCGATTATGGAAAAAATGACTATTTAGAAATCCTGAATCGCTTTGGCCAAATCTTTGGTAAGGAAAAAGAAGCTGATCAATGGATTGCTGATTGGAAGAGCAAAACAGCTGATATTGGCAAGCAGTTAAAAGAAAAGCTGGGACAAAATGTCACTTTCACGGTTGTCGGGCTATATGAAAAGGAAATCTACCTCTTCGGTAACAACTGGGGACGAGGCGGAGAAGTTATCTACAAATCTCTGGGATTTGACGCCCCACAAAAGGTGAAGGATGAAGTATTCCCAAGTGGCTACTTGCAAGTCAGCCAAGAAACGGTGAGTGAGTATATTGGCGATTATGTCCTGGTTGCTGCTGAAGATGATAAAACGGGCAGTGCCCTTTACGAAAGCGATGTTTGGAAATCTATTCCCGCTGTCCAACAGAACCATATCTTAAAAGTGGATGCCAACGCCTTTTATTTCAACGATCCATTGACACTTGAATACGAACTCAAAACCATTCAAGATGGCCTTGAAAAAATGAACTAGGCCATTCCTTGCAGAAACTCAGACTAGTGAAAAAACATTGCTAGTAAGCGATATATATCCTGACAGCTATTTGATTTTCGACTATATAAAGGATACCAGATGACGCTTCATACACTCTTCACTCAAAAAAATAGGCCAAACATCTTTTGGCTTGTTTTTTTCGCCCTCATTCTCCTGCTGATTAGCGGACTCTATCTCTACCTGCGCTTTGGCATTCCCAGCTACTCCCATCGGCAACTGATAGAAACCCTGAGCCATCCTTTCAAGGAAAGTCCAGCCCAGAACATCATCATAGATCTGCGCTTACCTAGAGGAATTGCAGCTCTGCTAGTCGGAGCTAGCTTGGCCGTTTCAGGAGCCATCATGCAGGGGATTACCCGCAATGCCATTGCTGATCCGGGACTTTTGGGGATCAACTCAGGAGCTGGCCTAGCACTCATCTGCGGTTATGCCTTTTCTAAGAGTATACACTACAGTAGCATCCTCCTGCTCTCACTTGCAGGAGCCTGTCTAGCCAGTATTCTGGTTTTTAGCCTCTCCTACCATCCTAGAAAAGGTTTTGAGCAACTACGTCTCGTCTTATCCGGTGCCATGGTAACAACACTCCTGACTGCCATCGGACAAGGCTTGACCATTTACCTCAATCTGACTAATGCTGTCATCGGTTGGCAGGCTGGAGGGCTTCTAGGAACCAATTGGAAAATGCTGCAAATCATTGCTCCTTTTATCCTATTAGGCCTCTTACTGGCTCAGCTATTTTCTCATCAACTAACCATTCTCAGCCTCAATGAAACAGTAGCCAAGGGCTTAGGCCAGCGAACGACTCAGATAACCCTGTTCTTTCTGAGTATTGTTCTACTGTTATCAGCGGCAGCCGTTGCCCTAGTAGGAAGCCTTGCCCTCGTCGGACTGATTATTCCACACTTTGTCAAAACCATCAGCGGAAAGAATTACCAAAAAATCTTGCCACTGACGATGCTAACAGGAGCGCTTTTTCTACTGATCTGTGATTTTGCTGCAAGTCATATGGTCGGTCTGCCTCTTAGCTCTATTATCAGTCTCGTTACGCTGCCAGTCTTCCTGTGGCTGATGAGAAAGGGGGCCTTCTATGAGAGATAAAAAACGGATTCTTTTGGTTCTAGTAAGCCTCAGCCTCCTGACTTTCCTAATTTTCCTACTGTCTCTATCATCAGGCGATCAGGAATTTAATATCGGTGAAGCTTTTCGATATCTGCTGGGGCAGGGAGATGATGGCAGCGCCTTTATCATGGAGCAGATCCGCCTGCCTCGAATTCTGGTCTGCCTTCTAGCAGGAGCTTCTCTAGGGATGAGCGGTGTACTACTGCAGACCTTTACTCGAAACCCACTTGCCGATTCAGGAACCTTGGGAATCAATGCAGGAGCTGGTGTTATCATTACTCTTGCTATCAGCAAGCTAGAAGTGACCGATCCTTTCTATATCCGCTATCTTCCCTTCATCGCGACCTTTGGCGGTATGATGACTGTAGCCCTTATTTACCTGATCTCACATCAAAAAGGCCAAGCTATCAGCCCCGTCAAGCTCATTATCGCTGGTGTGACCTTGTCAACCATTCTGTCTTCTAGTATGATTGCCATCACCGGCCGTGTCAATCAGAACAAACTGACCTATGTAGTTAGCTGGCTAGCTGGTAAGATTACGGGTAATAACTGGGAAAGTCTAGCTATTGCTGGCCCCTTCCTGCTTTTATTCTGGTTGCTGACCTATCTGCGCTCCCATAAGCTCAATATCCTCAGCCTAAATGATGAAACAGCTCTTGGTCTGGGGCTTCATCTAAAAAGAGAGCGGCAGATAACCCTGTTATTAGCCAGTGCTCTCGTCGCCTTTAGCCTATCCCTAGCTGGAAATATTGTCTTTATCGGTATGTTGGCTAGCCATATCAGCAAACGCTTCCTACCGAGCGATCATCGCTTACTCTTTCCAGCCGCCATGCTGCTAGGTGCCTTTATCATGACAGGGGCAGATACGATCACAAGAACCTTCCTCATCGGAAGCTCCGTCCCGACAGGCATTTTGATTTCCATTATTGGAGCCCCCTACTTCCTCTACCTTATGTATCAGCAAAAAAAATAATCAGCCGAATAATCGACTGATTGTTTTTTATTTATCCAAGCTGTTTTTGATACCTTCAACGGCACCTTCTACAGCTTCTTTAGCATCTTCAGCAACTTCTTTTGCTTTGGCAACTGTTTTTTCTACAAAGCCTTCTGCTTCTGTCTTGTTATCTCCTGTAACTTTGCCAACGCCTTCTTTAACAGCGCCTTTAGCTTGATCGAATTTATTTTCTAGTGACATATGATTGCCTCCGTTCTTTTTTACAGTATTTGATACCGTTTACAGTAGTATAAGTTTTTTCTTTTCAAAGGTCAACTATTCTGCTCATTCTATGAGAAAATCAGTCCAGCTGAAAAATCAATCTCTCCTTATCAAAGCTGGCCTGTAACTCATACTTGCCTGCTTCGTTTTGCCGGATATAGCCCAAGATTACTAGGCTATCGACAAAAATGTCCCGCCGCTTCTGCATGAGCTCATCCTTGCGGACATACTTGAGAAGAAAGGTCGTCATATACTTGAGTGCATACTCTGGATTGACATCGCCCAAGACAGCATAGAGGGGCTTTTGTGCCTCAGACAGGGAATACTGGCGCTGCATCTTGTAAAAATAATTTGCCAAGGTCAGCTTATCCCGCAGAAAATCTGTCTCTTCCAGCAAAACAGCCGCATTGGTCTGATTGGAAAGCTGAGTCTCAAAGCGTAGCTCCAACAATTCCTGATAGAGCGGACTATCATCACGGATAAAGATTTCCTGATCCAAACGCAAATCATCCAAACTTTCCAAAAGAGGTAGCGTCAGGTAATATCGCTTGTTCTCCCGCTTGATGTAGCCAGCCTTGATAAACTCCTCTATCGAGCGGTCAATACTAGCCACGCCCTCAAACTCTCTCTTAATCTCCCGCAGAATCACTGCCTCATGCTGATCCAAATAATCAATCAGCTCCTGGAAAAAAGGCTGGCGCGTCAAACGGCTGGGATTGATGATTTTAATCATGAAGTTCTCCTTTGTAGATGAGTTTTCTTGACTGAGCCAACTGGCTAGGATTCGTCCCAGGCTGACCTATGGGAACCGCTAAGCCCAAGTCACGATAATACTCCTGCCAAAAATCAGAAATCAGATTTTTCTCATCGCCAAACTGCATGGGAATCGTATCAAAAATCGGCAAAATGTCCGCAATATACTCCGAACAGTAAAAACAATCGGACTGCGGATAAAAGCCGAAATTGTAAGGCTTTCCTAGATGCAATTTGGCCCTTTTAAAGACAGCATCTGCTTCAATAGCTGGATAGCGATATACGTCATAAACATCCTCATCCTGCCAAAAATCAGACAAATCTTGATTGACAACCCCCTTCTCATGGGTTGCATGATAAATCTCACCATTAAAAAAGATGGCCACGTGGCTGTATGAGCCAGTTGCTGCTCGGATGGCTGCAGCAATTTCTGAAGATCCGACTGTAAAAATCAAATCTCCATCTTGTAAATCTTGAATCTTCATTTCTCTCGCCTATCAAAAAAGGAGCCGAGACTCCTTTTTAAGTATGAGGGGAATAGCCCTCATCTAGTAACTTATTTCGTCATTTGAGCTCTTTAAGCATTAAAACTTTCTGTCAGTTGAGGCACCACTTGCTTCTTACGAGAAA
Source organism: Streptococcus sp. 27098_8_82 (assembly GCF_041431615.1). Lineage (NCBI taxonomy): Bacteria > Bacillati > Bacillota > Bacilli > Lactobacillales > Streptococcaceae > Streptococcus > Streptococcus sp. 27098_8_82. The sequence continues at coordinate 81,978 of NZ_JAPVYB010000001.1, read as the reverse complement.
CAGCGCCTGCAAGGAAAGCATGGTTGTTTTCAAGAACAAAGTTGAAGGCTGCTTCGACCTTGTCCATATTGCTTCCGATAGCCAAAATTTCTGAGTTTGAGTTAATAATATCTGTAATCATCAAGACAAAGTCAGAGTAGCCATTATCAGCGATTGCTTTTTCAATAGCCGCTTCGATTTCTGCTTGACGCTCCAAAACTTCAGCAATATCAACTGTGTTGACCTGTGCCACACGGACATTATTTCCATTCAGCTCAAAGGTTTTCGCATCGATGTCAATCAATTCTTCAGCAGACTTGCTAGCCAAGTTTGTACCTGCCTTAAGCATTGCCAAACCATACTCTTCCAAGTTGACACCAGCCAGCTCAGCCAATTCTGGTGCAATGGCCTTGTCAGTCAGATGAGTTGTTGGTGACTTGAGCAAGAGAGTATCAGAGATCAAACCAGACAGCATCAATCCTGCAATTTCTTTTGGAACTTCTACGCCGTGCTCTTTGAACATACGATAAACAATAGATGAAGCTGAACCAACTGGCTCCAAGCGCATGTAAAGTGGACTAGCTGTTTCAAAGTTAGCAACACGGTGGTGGTCCACCACGCCATAAACTTCAACTTCAGCAATATCTGCCACAGACTGCTGGAATTCATTGTGGTCTGTCAAGATGACTTGTTCAGCCCCTTCTGCCTTGGCAGATGTAATCACGCGCGGTGCAGCCACGCCAAAGTAATCTAAAACAAAGGCTGTTTCTTCATTAGGCTCACCCAGAGCAACAGCTTCTGTATCCAAGTCATAAGCTTCACGAGCCAAATAAGCAAAAGCGTAAGATGAACCAATGGCATCTGAATCAGGATTTTGGTGACCGAAAACTAAAATTTTAGACATGATAAACCTCTTCTTTTATATAATGTTTATTGCATTTATTTTACCACAATTACAGGCATTTCACAAAAGCAGAAGGGCATTTTCTAAAGAAAAATGGACTGGTCAACCCACCAGCCCATTTATTCATACTCAAAATAGATTAGCTATTATGTACCCGATTCATATACTCTGTATAGGATTCAGTCTGCATGAGTTCCTTAGCATTCTTGACCCGATCAGCTGTCGGAGGCTTAACCCCTTCCAGCTTGTAAGGGATGCCCAGCTCCCGCCATTTGAATTCACCCATGGTATGGTAAGGTAGAATTTCAAACTTATCAACATTCTTCAGCGTCTTTACAAACTTACCTAGCTCAATCAGGTCATCATCACGGTCGGTCAATCCTGGCACCAAGACGTGACGAATCCAGACTGGCTTTCCAATGTCAGACAAGTACTTGGCACAAGCCAAGATATTCTTGTTGGTCTGGCTGGTCACAATTTTGTGCTGTTCTTCATCAATCTCCTTGATATCAAGCAGGACTAAGTCGGTAACTGCCATAAGCTTGTCAAATTTTTTCAGATAACGAGGCGTATTTCTGAAAGGCAGGGCACAGGTATCCAATGTACAGTGGATGCCCAGCTCCTTAGCCTTGGTAAAGAAGGCAATCAGAAAATCAATCTGCAGCAAGGCTTCTCCTCCGCTGACGGTGATGCCGCCTTTATTGCCCCAGAAGCCCTTATAACGAAGAGCTTCTTGCAAGACATCATCCACTGTCCGCAACTGAGATTTGTTGGTCTCCATTTCCCACGTGTCCGGATTATGGCAATACTGGCAACGCATGTGGCAGCCCTGCAAAAAAACAATAAAACGGATACCCGGTCCATCAACAGCTCCAAAACTTTCGGTGGAGTGGACCATGCCCGTTACCTTTCCATAATCAACTGCTTCTTCAATTTTCTCTTCAACCATCGCGCAACCTCTTAACTCTGAAAACGTTTTATAACTAACTACATTATAACATGATTAAAGCAAAAATAGACTTAATTTGCCTATTTTTTAGAAAACAAACTGTTTTTCAGTTTCATTTTCAGTGTTTTACAACAGATGAAATTTTAGGGAGAAAGCTGATTAAGACTTGCTCTTAGAAGCTGGCAAATAAAAAATCAGGGAAGATTCTCTATTCCACCCTGATCTCACTTTTAAACTGATTTTAGTTAATTTCGACTTCTCTTTTTGAGAGTAAAAGCAAACATCAGCAAGGTCAATCCCAAGACTGCCCAGCCATTGTTATTTTGACCGGTCAGCGGGAGTCCCTTCTTCTTGCTGCCAGCAGTCTGTCCTTGTCCAGCTTGTTTAGACGACGAAGGATTGGTCTGAGACGGAGCTCCTTGTTCTGCTGCTACAGAAGATTGTCCAGTTGATTGAGACGGCTGGGAGCTGTCAGATGTTGAAGCTGCAACATCCTTAGAAAAGTCCAGCTGCACCACTACTGGATCATGGTCTGAAGCTCTGCCATGTTCCTCCATGAAAGAGGCATTGATATGGACAGGCGCAAAGACTGCCTTGCCTGCTAGGTTCTTCGAAATGAAAATGTTATCCAAGCTTTGGTTGCTGCCGCGGTAGAAATAGGAATAACGGTCAGCCGCATCATGTTCCTGCATAAGATTAATGAGTTCATTACCCGCCAGTGCTTTAGCCGTTTCGGAAAATTCAAAATCATTGAAATCACCAGTCAGCACAAACTTAAGGTTAGGATTTTGTCTCAGCCCTTCTTGAATAAAGCTATTTAAAATTTTAGCCTGCTCAATTCGGGCTGCCTGCGTATGCTGAACTGCTGGCTGAGCGGAGCCATAAACAGCATCATCCCCAATCTTGGACTTCAAATGATTGGCGATAACGACGATATGCTGTCCCTTGAATTCAAACTCAGCTGCCAAGGATTTACGAACCTTTGTAAAGGCTGGATTTGTTGGAGCAATCCGGGCAGGATTCTTAACCAGATGACCACCGGAGAAGCTAGCCGCTTCGTCACTCGTACCGGCTTCTTTTTCGACTAACTTCACCCGATTTGGATCGTAGAGAAAGGCCACACGGATATTAGAGCCGGGCTTGCCGCCATCTTGACCGTCAAGTGGGGCAACTTCGGTGTACTTATAAGTTTTTCCGCCCAATTCTTTGATGCGGCTCGCTAGTTTCTCACCGCTTTTGACACCACTGGTCGTTCCGTCATTGACACTGCCATTCTCATCTTGAACCTCGATGAGCGTGATGATATCTGGACTATGGATTTCATTGATGAAGGAATTAGCGATTCTAGTCACTTTTTCCTCAGGCGTTTCACCTTTTTTAGCATTAGCAGAAAAATTCTCGATATTGTAGGAAGCAATAGTCAGCTTGTCTTCGCTTGGATAGATAGGAGAGACCTGTCTCTGCAAGCCCCCGTCCACCAAATCAGGCAGCTGAGTCGGCTCCAACTTGTAAATCTTCCCACGATAGGTCACGACTCCGACCACATCTCCATTGAAATAATCCTTGGCCTTGGCAATGAATTTATTGCCAACATAGACTGGAATGGTTGCTGTATTTTGAGCGTTTGGACGAAGATTGAGACCTCCGATATTGTTTAGCGGTAAGGCTTGGTAGCCTTCCGGCAAGAGATAAATATCTCCACGGTACTGCGGGCCTAAAACTCGGGGACTCTTCACCGTCGTCAACATTCCTTCCAAACTTTCCCAGTAGTCCAACGCTTCACTTTGAGGCTGATAATTATTAATATCGTTATCGACCGTATCCTGAGGCATATTAGCCACGATGTCTACTGGAGCAGGTAGGTCAGCTTTCCCTTCCTTGGTCACCTTGGAAGCGACAAGCATGGTGACTGTCAAACTACCACTGGGCTTGTTAAAAGTCTGTCCCTGACGAACGCTGAGCTCTTCCATATAACCTTCTTTGACGCGTCCTTCAAGACTAAGTTTGTCTCCGACATCAACTTTTTCTTTAGAAACAACATAAAGAGCATCAGAAGTCCTGCTATTTCCATCAGGAGTCAGGTCTTGAACATAAAAACCATAGCGGTCTGTTTTCGTCACAACTACATTGGAAACTTGAACCTCTTTGTCCTCATAGGGAGAGGTTTGTGATTCTCCCTGAATGGTTCCCACATTGGGCACAACTTCAGGTCCGCTAGCCGCGGCTTGTGCTGCAGCTGGGGCTTGGTCTGCCTTTTCCACTGCCTCTGTAGAAGCTGCCTTTGACTCTCCCGATTCTGCAGATGAACTCTCTGCTTGACTGGCAACCGACTCATCGCTTACAGTCGGATTCTCTGTGAGAGCTGCCGCATCTGAAGTCGACGAACTTACCGCTTCTTCTGCTCCGACCGGTTGGCCAGAAAAAAGCAGGGACAGAAAAGCAGCTAGCAAGACCACTGTAGGAAAAAGCTGCTTGTAAGAAACTTGTTTTTTCATGAACTTCTCCTTTTCTGTATAAATGTATATTATCCTATTTAATTTTTATTATAAAGAAAAGAATCAAATTTTGCAAAGGCTTTCTTAAAATTCTGTATTAGTTTATCTATGTTCACAAAAATACTTGTCTAGGCTGGCCCAACACAGAAAAAAGAATCTGGAATTTTTTCCAGATTCTTTCGAGACTTTAGTTTTCACCTACTAAGATAGCCAAGGTTTCGTAAGGCTGCAGGGTCAGCACATGGTCAATCTGAGTCTTGCCGTAATTGGATAGGAGAACCCGACTATTTTGATAATCCGGCAGGATGTCCAGCGTAATCGGATCAGCATAAAAGTTGTTAAGGACTAAAAGTTTTTGTCCTTGCCACTCCCGCTCAAAGGCATAGACCTGGGGACTGTCCTCATAGGCTGGCTGATAGCTTCCTTCTGCAATGATCGGCAGTTCCTTACGCAGGGCAATCAATTTCTGATAAAAGGTAAAAATCGGTCCCTTGATTTCATTTTCCACATTGATGAGAGGATAGGATTTGCCCGCCTTCAGCCATGGAGTTCCTGTTGTAAAACCTGCATTGACCGAATCATCCCACTGCATAGGCGTCCGAGAATTATCACGAGATTTAGCCTTGATGATCCTGAAGGCTGCTTCTGGCGATTGACCTTCAGCAAGCAGACTCTGGTAAGCATTGAGAGACTCGACATCCACATAAACTTCCATGGAGTCGTAGTCAGGATCCACCATCCCAATCTCCTCACCCATGTAGATATAAGGCGTCCCTCGCGACAGATGAATACTGGCTGCCAACATGGTCGCCCCTTCATTGCGGAAATCCTCTACATCGACAAAGCGATTGAGAGCTCGCGGCTGATCATGGTTGTTCCAAAAGAGGGCTGACCAGCCATCATGATCGCTCATTTCCTTGCCCCAAGTATGGAAGAGGCGTTTTAACTCTTCAAAGTCAAAGGCCTTAAGAGTCCACTTCTGTCCAGCTTCATAGTCCACCTTGAGATGATGGAAATTAAAGGCCATAGATAGCTCCTGCCGGTCTGGTGCGGTGTAAAGAATGCAATTTTCAATCGTCGTAGCGCTCATTTCGCCAACCGTCATAAAGGAATCGTCCTGCCCAAAGGTCGCTTCATTCATCATACGCAGATAGTCATGCACGATTGGCTTATCAGTATAGGCCGGCTTGCCCTCCTGCTCTGGACAGTCCAACAGCACCTCATCTTTTCCGATGACGTTGATGACATCAAAGCGGAAGCCCTTGACGCCCTTGTCCCGCCAAAAATTCACCACTTTAAAGAGCTCTTGACGAACATTGGGGTTGCGCCAGTTAAGATCAGCTTGAGTGACATCATAGAGATGCAGATAATATTTGCCCGTATCGCCAAATGGAGCCCAGGCGCTGCCGCCAAACTTGGACAGCCAGTCCGTCGGCTCATCCCGCAGGATAAAGAAATCCTGATAGTAGGAATCCCCAGCCAGTGCCTTTTGGAACCACTCATGTTCAATTGAGCAGTGGTTAAGAACCATGTCTAGCATGAAGTCAATACCATACTGCTGGCCGACCTTGACCATCTCTTCAAAATCTGCCATATCTCCAAAGATAGGGTCTACCGCAGTATAGTCAGAAATATCATAACCATTGTCCCGCTGCGGACTCGGATAGAAAGGATTGAGCCAAATCATATCTACTCCCAGCTCTTTCAAGTAGGGAAGTTTTTCAATAATCCCTCGAAAATCTCCCAAACCATTGCCAGTTGTGTCTTTAAAAGATTTTGGATAAATTTGGTAGACAACCTTTGTTTTATCAAGTGTCATATTTTCTCCTTTTTTGAGAAAAGGGACAGATTTTAAAGCACCGTCCCTTTCTATAAGTCATTTCATTTTTCTTTAAAGTGGCTTAACGTTCATCAACTGACTTCCTCGCTCAACTGCCCGAGGAAGTTGTTCAAGTTCCTCCACTTGATAACTGTCTGAGTTTGTAATGATGACTGGTGTTTCTGTTACATAGCCTGCTTTCTTAATCATGTCTATATCAAAGGAAATGAGTTTGTCGCCAACCTTGACCTTATCTCCTTGAGATACATAACCTTCAAAGCCTTTGCCCTCCAGATTAACAGTGTCCATTCCGATATGCATCAGGATTTCAACACCTTCATCTGACAAGATGCCGATGGCATGCTTGGTTGGGAAGAAGACGGTTACTCTACCATTAACTGGTGAAACCAACTCACCTTGGCTAGGGACAATGACAACTCCACGCCCCATCAAACCTTGCGCAAAGACAGGATCCGTTGCCTGATTCAATTCTTTGACTTCCCCTGCCAACGGACTAGTAATCGTTACAGGAGCTGATGAATCAGCTGCTTGCACCTCTGGAGATGACTCGGCTTTGGTTTGCCCAGCAAATTCTGCCTCTTCCTGAGCTGCAAATTCTGCTTGCAATTCTGGATCTTCCTCTGCCTTCGTTAAGAAGCCTGTCTTGTGGAAGAAGAAAGTCAGGAACATTGGTACAAGGATTGCTACAAGCATAACTAGAAGGAAAGGAAGCCAATAGTTTGCTTGAATAGAAAGGATGGCTGGTAAGCCACCGACACCAATACCAGTTGCTGTAACATTAAAGCTAAGGGACAAGACTCCGGCAATAGACGAACCAATCATCCCCGCAACAAATGGGTAAACGTACTTGACATTGACCCCAAAGAGAGCCGGCTCAGTAACTCCAAGGTAAGCAGAAATGGTCGCTGGAAGCGAAATTTGTGCCTCTCTTTCATCACGACGATGCATGAGATAGTAGGCAAATACAGCTGAACCTTGAGCAATATTAGACAGAGCAATCATGGGCCAAAGAGCTGTTCCACCATAATCATTAGCTAACTGTGTATCAATCGCATTGGTCATATGGTGAAGACCTGTAATCACAAACGGAGCATAAAGGGCACCAAATACTGCACCAAACAACCATTTGAATGATCCTGTCAAACCAAGAAATACGAACTTAGACATTCCTTGTCCAACCCACCAGCCAAAAGGACCTAAAATCGTGTGAGCCAAAATCAAAGCTGGAAGCAGAGAAAGCAAAGGAACAAAAATCATAGAAATCACTTCCGGAATCCGTTTACGCCAGAAAATTTCTAAGTAAGAGAGAGACAGACCAGACAAGAGAGCCGGAATGACCTGACCTTGGTAACCATATTTGTGAAACTCAAGTATCCCAAAATACCAAGTGTAGTCTTTAGCAATCACAGCTTTAGAGGTATTGGCTACATCATAAGCATTCAGCAAATGTGGAGAAACCAAACAAATACCTAAGACAATCCCAAGAATCTGACTGGTTCCCATCTTACGGGAGATAGACCAAGTAATCCCCACTGGTAAGAAGTGGAAGACTGCTTGTGCCGGCAGCCAAAGAAAGTCATTAACATTGCTCCAGAATTTGGACACATCCACAATTGTATTATAAACCGGTTGTCCATTTTTTACTTGTGCAACTCCATCAACAATCTTTCTACCCAAAGCTTCAATATGCACGCCCTCAAGGACATTGCGGAAGCCAAGGATTAACCCTCCGACAATCAAGGCTGGAATCAAGGGTGTAAAAATTTCCGCCAGAGTGGCCATAACCCGCTGAAGGGGATTTTGCTTGCTCTTGGCAGCAGACTTGGCTGCTTCTTTTGATACTCCTTCAATACCTGATACAGCAGTGAAGTCATTATAAAAGATTGGCACATCATTTCCAATGATGACTTGGAATTGCCCAGCATTTGTGAAAGTTCCCTTGACCACTGGAATTGCCTCAATAGCCTTGACATTGGCCTTTTTATCATCTCCAAGTACAAAGCGCATCCGCGTTGCGCAGTGACTAACTGCTGTGACATTCTCTTTGCCGCCGATTGCATCTAGCAGATCCTTGGCTTCCTTCTCAAATTTTCCCATTTGACTACTGGCTGAATGAGAATCCAGCACTCTCCTTATATTTTTTACGAGTTAGTTTTTCAACACATCTCTACAAATTATTGTAATCGATTTCAAAGATGTATGCAAGTTGTTTGTTGAAAATATCCCTCATTTTTGATAAAATTTTCTATGTTGTATGCAAAAAAGAAAACAAGTGAAGTTTATGATGAAGAAATACAAACAATTGTTCAAACAGATTGAGAAAGATATTTTAGACGAGCGTTATGCTGTCGGAGACTTCTTACCCAGCGAACATCAGCTGACAGAAGACTACCAGGTTAGCCGCGATACAGTCCGCAAGGCTCTGGCCATGCTGCAGGAAGAAGGATTGATTGAAAAAGTCCGCGGACAGGGTTCCAAAGTCATCAAGCAAGAACAGTTTGACTTTCCTGTGTCTAAGCTGACCAGCTATCAAGAAGTAGTCAAGCAAAATAATATGCAGTCCAAAACCAATGTTGTCAGCTTGGAAAAGATTACCGTAGACCAGAAACTATCTGACATCACTGGCTTCCCTCCCTACCGACTGGTTTGGCGAATCGTCCGTCAGCGTGTTGTAGACCAAATCGCCTCGGTCTTAGATATTGACTATTTAGACAAGGGTATCGTCCCTCACTTGACGAGGGAAATCGCTGAGCAGTCCATTTATGCCTATTTGGAAAATGACTTAAAACTCAACATTGCCTATGCCAAGAAGGAATTTACCATTGACCACGCCAATGACCGAGACAAAATTCTCATGGACCTAGGCAAGGACCAGCAGGTTGTCTCTGTCAAATCTCAGGTCTATCTGGCAGACGGCCGCCAGTTTCAATATACCGAGAGCCGTCACAAGCTAGACAAATTTCGATTTGTGGATTTTGCTAAGAGACAAAAAGAATGATTTTGAGTTCCACCCAGATTACAAAACCACCCCTGCCTTCCAGCTGGCAGAGGTGGTTTCTTTTATAAGTAGTCTAAGGCTGCCTTGTTTTGGAGCGACAAAGAGCCTCAAAATTTCTTTATACTTGTTTTAGGAGATTTATATGAAAAAATTAGTTAAGGGTTTCTGCTGCTTTTTAAAATTTACTGATTCTTATTACTTCCTTTCTTACTTCTTCGCCTGAGAGAATGTCAATATTTGCTTATCATATAGGGTAACTTTAGATGTCATTGGACTGTCCTCATTTCTATTTTGATGGTATTAGTATAATCCCAGAAACTTAAGACAGACTTATAAAAAACTTGAAGGAAACTTAAAAGGCTGAGTTTATTTCTCAGCCTTTTCTGCTTCTTCAATAATTTCAGAAATTTCAACCTTAACCTTCGTAACACGGCCATTTTTAACCTTGTCATTGGTCAAAATGAGTTGCTTATTTTGACTTTCGACTTCGTAGCTAATGCGTTCTTTCGGATCTGGAATAGTCCCTACACAAGTCAAGTAATAACCAGCTATCGTATCCACATCGTCGCTTTCAATTTCAACTTCAAAATATTCATTAAAGTCATTGAGAGTCATGGTTCCTAATACGATGTAGGTATTCTCACCGATTTCATGGACTTCGATTTCAGCCTTGTCAGTCTCATCATCAATCTCACCGACAATCTCCTCCAAGAGATCTTCCAGTGTGACCAGACCAGCCATTCCGCCATACTCATCCAAGAGAATCGCCATTTGATTTTGCGTATTGCGCAGCTCCTTAAGCAAATCATCGACAAACATGGTTTCCGGTACAAAGAGCGGCTCCTGCAAAATCTTACGCAGAACGATATTGTCAAAACCATTGATGAATCCTTCATTAAGCAATCGCTTGGTATGAATCAGACCGATGACATTGTCCTTATCCCCATCATAGACGGGAATCCGCGAAAAACTCTGTTTGAGAATGCTTTCGATAATTTCTTTGGTGTCATCCTGAATGTCCACCATAAAGGCATCCGTCCGCGGCACCATCAGTTCACGCGCCATCAGCTCATCCAGAGAGAAAATCCCCTGCAGCATCTCAATCTCATCTGCATCCAAGGTCTCCTCACTATTGGTTAGCATATACTCAATCTCATCCCGTGTCATCTTTTCGTCTGCATCATCAAACTTCATCGGGGTTATCCGGCTCAGTAGATTAGTCGACGCTGACAGCAACCAAACGAAGGGACTGACAATCTTGCCAAGAAAAATAATAACTGGTGCAGCCCGCACAGCTAGATTGTCTTTCAGGTTCATGGCAATGCGCTTCGGATAAAGCTCGCCCAAAACAATAGAAATATATGTCAACAAGACCAAAGCCAAGAAAGTTCCGATAGCACGTGCTGTTTCGGAATTTCCCATCCAAGAAGAGAACAGTTTTCCCAGATTATCCGCAAAGCTGGCCCCAGACAGGATATTGATAACTGTAATCCCAACCTGAATAGTTGATAAGAAGTTATTGGGGCTTTCTAAGACTGCCAAGAGACGGATATACTTGAGGTCCCCCTCTTCAGCCTTTTGCTCCACACGCGCTCGATTGAGCGATACCATTGCCATCTCAGCTGCTGAGAAAAAGGCATTTAACAAAGTCAATATAAACAGTAGTAAGGCTTGCCATAAAATATTCTGACTGCCAGGGTCTTCCATTGATTCTTTCTCCTCGAAAAGTATAGGTAAATCTGATTATATCATATTTTTAAATTTAGTGCACAGGAAATGAAAATAAGACGGAAGGCCTTCCTTCCGTCTTATTTTCTGGTATCGAGACTCTGGAATCAATCGATTTCCAAACTCATCCTTATTTATTAATAATCCCAAACTCTTCGTTCTTCTTCTGCTGCTGGGCTTCCTTGTGATTATCATAGAGGTTAGCCAAGAACTTGGCGATTTCCTTGAGGATAGAATAGGTCGGGATTGCCACAATCATCCCCAGCACACCATAGATATTGCTGGATAAGAGCAAGAGCACCATGATGGTAATAGGATGGACCTTCATCACACCGCCAACGATACGGGGGTAGAGGATATTACCATCGACCTGCTGGATAATCAACATGTAAATCAAGGCCGCCACCATCTTCTGAGGATCGGTAAAAGCATACGTAATGACCATGGGAATCAAGCCGATACTCGGTCCTACATAAGGAATCAGATTAGCCAGACTGGAGAAAATAGCAAAGACCAAAGCGTACTTGAGCCCAATCACGCTATAGCCAATATAGGCCAGAGCACCGATAATCAGGGCATCGATTGAAATTCCGCTGATATAGCGGGCAACAGTAGCATTGAGATTAGTCAGCAAACTAGAGATATTGAGCTTATCGCGCTTGAGGACTGTCCGCTCCAGCATGGGCAAAAGCTTATGGCCGTCCATGAGGAAGTAAACCAAGAAAATCGGTGTCATAATCAAAATCATCAGCGTATTGACGACTGCTGACAGAACACTACCCAGACTGTTGGTCACACTGTTGAGAATATTCTGCAGAATATCCACATAAGACAGATTGAGCTGCTGGATGGTGGACTGGATATTCAGATTTCGAAAGAGCGGATTTTTAGATAATTGATTAACAAAACTTTGAATTTCCCAATAAAGTCCTTGCGTTGAATTAATCAAACTGCTCAGCTGATTAATCAAAATCGGCAAGAGGTAAATAACGCCCAAAGCAATTAAGCCAAACAAAAGGCTGAGCGTGATCAGAATCCCAATCATTCGGTTGATTTTGAGCTTGTCCTGGAGAAATTTCACCAGCGGATTCGTAATATAATAAAGAAATCCTCCCACAAGAAAGGGAATCAAGATGGTATTCACAACGCTAACAATCGGGGTTATCATATCCCCCATTTGGCGCCAGATAAAGAAGATAATCGTTAGCAAAAGGACCTCACTGGTCCAAAACATCAGCTTACTTTTATGAAACATTTGACTCCTCCTATCAGTTATTTTACCATAAATTTTGTTATAATAAAGGAGATTTAACGAAAGAAAGAGTAAAAATGGAAAAGATTATCAAACTGGAAAATGTGAGCTTGGCTAAACAAGGCCGAACCATCTTAAAAGATCTCAACTGGCAGGTGAAAAAGGGGGAGCATTGGGCTATTCTCGGTCTCAACGGTTCTGGAAAGTCTACTCTCCTGCGCTTGCTCATGGCTGAGCATTGGAAGACTAAGGGCAAGGTGACGGTTCTCGGTACAGAATTTGGCGCCGGCGACATTCCTCAACTGCGAACTAAGATTGGAGTAGTTGGCTCCTTCATTGCTGAACGCCTGCCCAGCCGTCTCATAGCTGAAGAAATCGTCCTGACAGGCAAGTATAAAAGCAGTATTCTCTACGCTCCTTACGGGCAAGAGGAGCTGGACCAAGCTAGGGAAATGCTGGCTTCCATTGGCGGGCAAGAATTGATTGGCCGAAGCTACATCAGTCTGTCTCAAGGGGAAAAGCAGCTCCTGCTGATTGCACGCAGTCTCATGGAAAAGCCAGAACTACTTATCCTAGACGAAGCGACCAGCGGTCTGGATCTCTTTGCCCGCGAGCGCCTGCTGGATCAGATTGGTAAGATTACACAGATGGACCAAGCTCCAACCATCCTCTATGTCACCCACCATGTAGAGGAAATCACTGCTGCTATGGATCATGTCCTGCTCCTAAAAGAAGGAGAAATCATAGCCCAAGGTCCTAAAGAAGACATTCTTCAAAAAGAGGTCATGAATCAATTTTATCCCCAGCCAGTCGAGCTGATTGAGCTGGGAGAAGACCGCTATTTCGTCAAGGTGGAGGGCAGGTCCTCATGAAGCAATTTTCTAATACCATCTTCAACCTAGGCTACTTCCTGATTCTGACCATGACTGCGATTGCCTTACTTTTCCTGTCTGGACAGATTCTGCTGTCCCATACTTACATCCCTTTAAGGATTGCTGAAGGGGTCCAATTCGTCAGTAATCCTTGGTATTTCTACCCTATACTCTTACTTTTTCTCCTCAGCCTCTTTTTAATCCGGCCCCTGTTGGAAAAGGTTCAGACCAAGCATCTTTTTTGGTTTTTGTCCTTCCTCTTTATAGCAGCAGCGATTTTTCTGATAACGGCCTACGATGGCCGCATCCGAGCTGACGCCAAGCACGTTTTCAATGCAGCGCTGGCCTTCAACCGAGGAGATTACAGCTCGCTGACAACCGTCGGAAGCTACATGTATCGCAATCCCCATCAGCTAGGACTGATGACTCTGGAGCGACTTTATGCTTTTATTTCTCCGACGACTCAGTTTGTTTTTAGCATGAATGTCGTCTGGACTTTACTCAGTCATTTCTTAATTTACAAAATCACAGCTCTCCTCAATGCCAGAGAAATGATTCAGAAATACACGATTCTACTGACCTTTCTCTTTTTACCACAGCTCTTTTTCATCCTCTTTGTCTACGGTACCATTCCCGGGCTCTTCTTCTGTCTGCTCAGTCTCTATGCTTTTATCAAGCTGGATCAGAAAGGAAACCTGCTCTATGCCTTGCTGGGAGCGGCCAGTATCAGTCTGGCCTGCCTCCTGCGCAACAACTACATCATCTTTGCCATCATGCTGATTGGAGTCTGCTTCCTGTCCATCTTTTATAAATGGTCTTGGAAGAAACCCTTAGCTATCATCCTGATTTTAGCCGGTATCGTCCTTTCAAACAAGGGTCTGACGGCCTACTATGAGCAGCTGATTGGGGGCAAGATTGGTGTCGGTACCCCAAAAATCGCCTACATCACTATGGGCCTGCGGGATGATCCCAATCGGCAGACCTTGGGAGGCTGGTACGATGCCTACAATACCAAGATTCTCAAGCGCAACAAATACGATGAAAAATTGGCTACAGAAATGGCTACTCGGGATTTGAAGGACATTTTGATTCACTTCAGTAAGCATCCGGCTTATGCGCTCAAATTCTTCTACGAAAAGGTCAAGTCGACCTGGACTGAGCCAACTTTTCAGTCTATTTGGACTGGACCTCAGATTGAGCGCCAGCAATATATGAAACCAGCTGTCCTGCGCAGCATTTATGAGGAAAGAAAAGGTTATCAGATTGTTAATTTCCTGCTCTTGACCCTGCTAGCTAGTATCTATCTGCTCTCCTGTTTCTTTATCCTGCATAAATTTTTCGTCGCCGAGGAAAAGCTGACGCCTTTTGACCTCTATCCCTTCATCTTTCTCTTGGGGGGCGGCCTCTTCCACTTCTTCTGGGAAACCAAGAGCCAGTATGTCTATATCTATGTCCTCCTTCTCATCCCTTCCGCCGCTCAATCCATAGTCGACCTGAGCGATTGGTGGAAGAACAAAGGAAAAGGGAAATCAACAGACCAGCTTGAGAAAGACCTATAAAACTTGAACATTTGACAAGAATTCCTTATAATTTTATAGGAACATTAAGTGAAACAAAGTTGAATTTGTAATTAAAATTTTTTGTATTCTGCGAAGGGAGAATAGTGATTTATGTTTTCAATATTAGGTGCAGTATTATTTGGAATTATAGCAATTATGACAGTTCTTGTTGCTTGCGGTCTGCCTTTGGGCGAATATACAATGGGTGGACAACATAAAATCTTACCTAAGAAATTTAGACTTGCGGCAGTCATTTCGATAGCTATTCAAATTTTTGCCATGATCATTATTTTGCAAGCCGGAGGTTTTATTCCCCTGTGGCTGTCTTTCAAGGTTACTAAATATATTTGTTTCTTCTTTGCCGCTTACCTATCCTTGAATACGATTATGAACATGATTTCAAAAAGTAAGAAAGAAAAATATGTTATGACTCCGATTTCACTTATAGCCGGAATATGTTTTTGGATAACAGCATTTCAGATGTAGTATATGAAATGAAGATCATCTACAGTGCGCCAAATTGGAATTTGTAGAGGTGAGAAAAATGTAATGGCAACATATTCAACTTAAATCGAAATAATATAAAATTATGAGGAGATTATAAGATGAACAATTATATAAAATTAAATGAAGATAGATGGAATAATGTAAAAAATGACTATACTGAGCCATTGACACATGAAGAATTAGAAGAAGTTAGAAAACATCCAATTTCTGTTGCATTAACTGTCGGGAAAAAAGTTCCAAAAGAATGGTTTGAAAAAGCAAACGGAAAAAAGATATTAGGTTTAGCTTGTGGTGGTGGACAGCAGGGACCAGTTTTTGCTATAAAGGGTTATGATGTAACCATAATGGATTTTTCTAAATCACAATTACAAAGAGATGAGTTGGTTGCTAAAAGAGAAGGCTTAAAAATCAATACAGTTCAAGGCGATATGACAAAACCATTTCCATTTGAAAATGAAACTTTTGATATTATTTTTAATCCGGTTTCAAATGCATATATAGAAGATTTAGAAAACATGTATAAAGAAGCCTCTCGAGTATTGAAAAAGGGTGGACTGTTAATGGTCGGATTCATGAATCCATGGATATACATGTATGATGCTGACATTGTATGGGACAAACCTGATGAGGAATTATTTTTAAAGTTTTCAATACCTTTTAATTCAAAAGAGCTTGAAGAGGAAGGCAAGATATCCATAAATCCAGAATATGGATATGAATTTAGCCATACCTTAGAAACTCAGATTAGAGGACAACTTAAAAATGGTCTCGCTATGATAGATTTTTATGAATCATGTGATAAAAGAAATAGATTATCACGTTATGGAAATGATTATATAGCTACACTTTGCATTAAACTATAATGTTATAGAACATACTTCGGGAGAATAGCCCGTTTTATTTTCCGTGAGGGTTAAAATCTAAAAATCCCAGTTTGTCTAATTGAATAAAAGAATTTTTAAAACAGTAAATCACAAAGGTTTACTGTTTTTTTGCTCATTTTGAGAAGTCATAACCATCCGTGAAAACAGGTGGCTTGTACACCGGCTATAAGCTTTTCCCTCCAGCTACGTCTAAAGACGTTCGCTAAACTTCGTTCGAGGCAATGCTATGTTCGTTTGACTAATGCCCGTAAAAACAGGCTTTTATCTTATTCTAAAACTGCCATCTGAGAACGGGTTGACACTTAACTTATCAAAGGCAAGGTCATTTTTTCCTAATCACGTATATTAGAAACTATCTTTTTATTTAGGCCAACGATATTCACATAGTCTCCTCTCGCCTAAAACTTTCGATTGCCATAAAGAATACAACCCCTCTTGTTTTTCAATCTGAACAGGAGGGGGTATTTTGAATAGAAATGAATAAGACTTAGTTTTGTGTTATTAGCATTTTTATCACTTCATTTTAATCGTAATCAGCATACCTCCACCAAGCTATTGTTGCGATAAGACCTAGAATACTTACCCCAAATAAACTGACAATGCTCCCAAAATTCAATAGTGCTTTTCCTGCAATACCACTTGCGAGTGCAGGAATCGCCCATGGAATGTATTTCCCAAAGTTAAGAGCAGAACCAAGCTGAGAAAAAATAATAGTAAAAATGATAAATGCCAATGGTGACAAATATCCCCGGCCTAAACAAGCAAAAAAGGCCACTGGAGTAGAGAGTACGATCGTAAGAGTGGTGCAATAACCAAAAGTAAGTATACCTTTGAGAAGCACCGTTAAGCTCCCACCCTCAAGTCCAATCAAATTACCAGCTAATAATCCCAATAAAAGTGCAAAAATTGATAGAATATAGCTCCATAGAGCGATAACGATAAACTTGGATAATACGATTGTATCTCTTCTTATCGGGAGTGCTAATAAGTCTATCATCGTTTTATCAGAATATTCTCTACCAAAAATCCAAGATGCTGTAAATCCAAAAATGAGCAATCCCCCAACAGAAATGACTTGTGATACGGTCATTAAGTACGACGACCAGTCTGTTATCCTCATCATTTCCATTTTTGCAGAAATCAAACCAAGATTTTTGAAATTCTCTGGATATTTCATCATAGTTGCAAACAACCCAACAATAAAAGGAACTAAACAGATAGAACAAGCAGTTACGATGGAAAGTTTTGATTTTATTAACTTTTTCCATTCAATTAAAATACAGGAACTAAGCTTTTTCATTCGAAACACCTCCATTATAGTCATTCAGTATTCTTAAGAAATAATGCTCTAAATCTTCTTTTTCAACAGTCAGTGATTTAGGTGGATAACCTGCATGGACTAGCAATGTAGCAACATCTTCCGGGCATTCCACAGATTTTGTATCAATTAGTTCTAAGAAATTGATATTATTTTCTGTGTCTGATTGAATGTTTACATGATAGCCCTGGTTAGATAATACTTCTTTCATAGCCTTATTATTAGAACCACTTACTAGTAACTTCTTTTCTAAGTACTGCTCTAATTCATTGCTTTCAACTTCTCTTATAAGTCTGCCCTCATGTACAATAACTATCCTAGTAGCAATTTTAGATATTTCTTCCAGATTATGACTTGAAATAAGAACAGTTGTGCCTAGATTATTCGCCAATTCCTTTAATAGTTCTCTCACTTCAATAACTCCAAAAGGATCTAATCCATTTGTTGGCTCATCAAGAATTAGAATTTTAGGTTTATGAATAATCGCTTTTGCAATTCCTAAACGCGCAACATTTCCTAAAGAAAGATGCTTCTCCTGTTTATGTTCATATTGCTTTAGTTTTAGTTTTTCAATTACCCAATCAATATTATCTTTATTAACCCCTCTTAATTTACTAACGATTTCTAAATTTTCTCTCACAGTTAAGTCTGGATAAGAATAAGGCGTCTCAATAATATAACCTATTTCGTTTCGAAGTTCTAAATTACTCAGATCTAACTTTTTTCCTTGGATATAACATTCTCCTGATGTAGATTTTATCAATCCTAGCATCATTCTCATCGTCGTTGTTTTCCCAGCACCATTTAGTCCTAAAAAACCTACTATTTCACCAGGTTTTATCGATAGATTCAAGTTGTTGACAACATTTTTTGTTCCATATCTTTTAGAAAGCTTTGCGGCTCTAATTGCTTCTTTCACCATTACCTGTCCTCCTTAGTAATTTGTTCCACAACTCCTTGTATGACTAACTTCAATGTAGTATCAAATTGTTTTTCGCCGATTTCCTCGATGTGTAGAATAGTCATAGCAATCGTTCTAAATAAAGCAGAGACGATTTCTACCGATACATTTTCTCTAATGTTGATTCGGGACACAATTTTTTTAACCATCCTATCATCTATCAGATGATGATTTGTTATCGCCTCTTTTGGCAATTTTCTTAGGAGTAATTCCATTTCATGATTTTTAAATATGGTATACATAAATGAATAGCGAAAATCTTGATAAAAATCATAAAGTAACTGTACCAGACGATTTGTATCTATCTTGGTTTCCATACCTAATTGTTCTGTCAGACGATTCATAACATCTATTTGATATTCTTCTAAGACCTTAAAAAATAACATTTCTTTTGAGGAATAAAAATTATAAAAAGAACCTTTGGAAATATCTACCATTGCTGCCATTTGGTCAACTGTGGTTTTCTTAACCCCATATCTTTGAAGGCATTCCTTTGCAACTTTATGTAATTTCTTTCTAATAACTTCTTTTTCTTCGCTAGTAAAAGCAGTAGCCATAACTTCCTCCTAAAAACTCTGTGACGTTTTTGTTTTTACAGTCATAGATTATCATATAAACTGAAAAATGTCAAAAGTCTTATATCTTCTATGTAAGAAAATATAAGACTTTAAATTTACACACACCTTAATTCTTTTCTTTTAGACCTAATTATTCGATTTTCACGATAAAAAACAAGGATACAGTACTGAAAGCTCCTATTGTCTGGCTTTTCTCTCTGTATCCTTATTGTATCTCAAGTTCCTTCTCTCAATTTCTCAATCATGACTAAGAAAGGCGGGTTGTTAATCTGATTGATAGTCTTATAGAGGGCAACAGTAAAGTCCTGCTGAGGCAGCTGACTGACGAAGTCTAGCACCGCATCTTTTTCAACTTCGCCACCTTCATGCCCGTAGTAAATCATGATCGCTGCACGGCCGCCTTTTTCTAAGCCTTGACAGACTTTTCCCAGAGCTTCCAACGTCGTAGCGGGTCGGGTAATGACAGACTTGTCCGCCGAAGGCAAGTAGCCAAGATTAAAAATAGCTGCCTTGAAATGGTCTGTGTATTGGTCCAGAGTCTCATGGCCAGCCAAGATTAGCTGAGCATTGTCCAAGCCAGCTTCTGCCAAGCGCTGGCGGGTCTTTTCCACAGCCTGCTCCTGAATGTCAAAAGCATAGACCTGCTTGACCAACTTAGCCAGAAAGAGGGTGTCATGTCCGTTGCCCATAGTAGCATCTACCACGATATCTTCCTTGGTCACGACTTCTGCCAAAAAGGCATGGGCCATCTGTAAGGGTCTTAACATACGAATCTCTGCTCCTTTGCTTTACAGCCTTGCTTGCTGCCACGACGACGCATTTCTGCCTCGATGGCATTGAGAACTTCCCATTTATTGAGGCTCCACATAGGGCCAATCAACATATCTCGCGGAGCATCGCCTGTGATTCGGTGGATGACGATATGCTCGGGGATAATCTCTAGTTGGTCACATATGATGGAGACATACTCCTCCTGACTGAGCAGCTGCAGTCGCCCCTCATGATAATCCCGCTGCATACGGGTATTGGTCATCAAGTGAAGCAAGTGAAGCTTGATTCCCTGGATGTCATTGTCCGTCACACAACGGCGGACATTCTCTAGCATCATCTCATGGGTTTCGCCCGGCAGGCCATTGATCAAGTGAGAGACAATCTCCGCCTTGGGAGCCAGCTTACGAACTCGCTGGACCGTCTCCACATAAAGCTCATAGGAATGGGCACGATTGATGAGGTCCGAAGTCTCCTCATAGGTAGTCTGAAGCCCCAGTTCCACAGTCACATGCATACGCTCAGACAGATCAGCCAAGTAGGCGATGGTCTCTTCAGGCAAGCAGTCAGGCCGAGTCCCGATATTGAGACCAACGACGCCAGGCTCGTTAATGGCCTGTTCATAGCGCTCACGAATCACTTCAAGCTTCTCATGGGTATTGGTGAAGTTCTGGAAATAAACCAGATACTTGCGAACATCAGGCCACTTGCGGTGCATGAAGTCAATTTCCTTATAGAACTGCTCGCGAATGGGCGCATCCGGCGCCACAATGGCATCACCTGAACCCGAAACGGTACAGAAGGTACAGCCTCCATGCGCTACCGTACCATCCCGATTGGGACAGTCAAAGCCCGCATCAATGGGCACCTTAAAAGTCTTCTCTCCAAAAAGTTTGCGATAATAATCATTCAAAGAATTGTAAGATTTCATACCTTTCATTCTACCACAAAAAAGAGTTTAGAAACAAAAATTCCCTCTTTCACAAAGAAAGAAGGAAATCACCGCTCCCACAAATAGACTTTCAAATCCACACAGCCATTAGCCTTCAAGTCCACTCCCTCCGCCCAGAGCAAGTGTTCTTGGTCTTCCCAGCCCGGTGCGAGGCGTCCTGCCGCATTGACTACCCGATGGCAAGGATGCTTGCCGCCATAAAGCTCAGACTGACTAAGAATCTTCCCCACCAAGCGGGCGTTTTTAGGCCGACCAATCAAACGGGCAATCTGGCCATAAGTCGCCACGCGCCCAGAGGGAATGCTATCTACTAATGCCAAAACAGCATTAATGAGTTCTTGATTCAAAACGGAAATGACCCTCCTTCTTACAAAGTGGATCAGAAAGGCCAGAACACTATCCTTCGTTTTAGAAGCTATATTATAAAGCCTCTTTCATTGATGATGTATTCATATCATTTCCGAGCAACTTCCATTCCACTTATAGATATAAAGCTTTCTTACCCTCCAGTTCATGGCAAGATCGTTCCTAAGATAGAAGCAATCGAAACTTACTTCTACAGCTTTATTGATTAGCTAACCCTCTAAAAACTTCCAATAATGAAAGTTTAAGAGGTTATAAGTTTTTATAAATTCCATTCTACCACAAAATCCAGCAGTGACTCGAAAAATCCCTTCTTCCATAAAGAAAAAGGGATATAATTATACTCAAATAATATATATAAAACAAAATATAATCAATCTACAGATTTTAATACTCCTAACATGTTTATGTTTTTTAAACAAAAATTTACTACAGAACCTAGAATAGATAAAATTAAATTATCTCTTTATAGATATACATCGTCTCTCTTATCTATTTTGTAATTCATATTATTATTAGCGACAATCTCGCTGTCTCCTGATTTATATCGTTTAAAAGAATTACACATCTCTATATAGGTCATTTTATGCCTCCATAATTTTTCTTAATTTAGTCATCATAAATTTTAGCCAAAACATTATAATCACAAGTATCAAAAAATCCGAAATAAAATAAGAGGACCACAGGCCAGTTATTCCAAACAAAATTGGTAAAAATAATGCTAAAGGTATTTGAAAAATAATCTGTCTCAGAATAACTAAAAAAGTAGATATCCGCGAGAAAGAAATATATTGAAAATAGTTAGTTCCGATATTGATGATTCCTTGTACAGGTAACGATATCATAACAAGTCTTAAGGCTGTACTAGAAAACTTTATAAATTTCGGATCGCTTGAATTAAAAAGTGTAGCTATTTGCACTGTAAAAGTTTGAATTACAAGGAACAAGCACAGAGAAAAAATTGTGCTGATTATTAGTGAAATACTAAGTGATTGCTTTATTCTACTATAATTTTTTGCACCATAATTAAAACTAATTACAGGCTGAACTCCATTTGTAATAGCATTCATCAAAGAAATAATATAGCGATAGATTGAAGAAGTTATAGATAAAGCAGCAAGACCATAAGTACCTGCATAATCAAAAGCAACCCTATTATATAATATCAGTAATATCACAGATATGACCGTTGTAAGAAAGAATGGCAACCCCATTGCAATAATTTTATTGATAAGCTTTTTATCAATAAATAATAAGCTCTTCAAATCTATTTTTAAATCGTTAGATTTTCCAGTGTACTCTCTGAATGTCAAGATAAGTGCAGCAAGATTAGCCAGAACTGTAGATAAAGCTGATCCAAAAAAACCAGTATGAAATACAAGAATTAGAACTGCACCAGTCCCTGCATTCACAAGAAATGAAATAGCATTGATATGTAAAACTTCTTTAATCTTACCTTGAGCCCGCAAACAGTACAAAAGAGTATGTGATACAAAATATATAGGCGCTCCAATAAGAAATGTAAGGCAAAATTCTTTAACATAATGATACAGTTCTTGTGGTGCCCCAAAAATAATCAATAAACCTTCTAAGGAAAACCATAAAAGTATCGACTGTAGAATTGATAAAATTAAAGAAACTTGGATAGAGGAATCTAAAATTAATCGGGCATTTTTGTAATCCTTTTTGCCAAGTGAGATTGTCAACAAGGATGCTGTTCCTTCGCTTGCTAGAGCTGAAAAAGCATAGACCAAGGCATATATCATAAATGTATATGTATTAGCGGAATTTCCCTCAATCCCTAAGGTCTGTCCAATGAATATGCCGTCAACTAAATTATAAGACCCACTTACTATTGCTGTAACTAATGAGGGAATAATTAGTTGAACTAACAGTTTTTTTACAGATATATTTTCTAATTTATTCATGACTATGTCTCATTTGTTCAAAGCTCTTTCTATTCCTAAAGATTTTTCCAGTCATATACCCTTTTAGACAACATTTTCCATTTTGATAAAGAGCATAGACACAATACAAATTACATAATAACATTTTCATTATACTACTTCCAGTACCAAAAATTTACAAAATGTAGCCAAAATATCTTGCTTTTACAGAATAATCAAAAGCAATTTAGAAAATTTTTTACAAACTGTAATTTTTTTGTTAGTATTGAATCTAATTAATTATACTTAGACTAAAATAATTTTTTACTAATAACATTAGAAGTACTAGGCTACATATTGACTGACAAGGAGAATAACGGCAATGACCAAAGATACGCGAGAAAATATTATCACTGCTTTCTTTCGACTTTCTGAAAAATATCCTGATAAATCTAACTTTTCTTTTTCTGAGATTGCAGAAGAAGCAGGCATAGCAAGACAAACAATCTATAAAAATCATTTCAACTCTCCTAACGAAATAATTGAAGCTATTCATCACGACATTGACGAACGAATAATGTCAAAAATGCTAGATTTTGTACCAGGTTCAAATGGATCCGATAATGCTCTTTTTATTGACTTCCTTGCTTCTGAAATAATACCATTAATTTTTGAGAATAGAATCTGGCTAAAATATCTTTATTCAACTGCAGCTGATCCTAATTGGGAACTTTTTTTAAAGAAACAATATAAGACTTGGATTAGCCAAAACATTCAACTGTCTAGTAAAATGGGTTTATCTAAAGAGTTTACTGAAGAATTACTTGTTAATTATACTCTATCAATTATAAAGTCATGGATTACACAAGCAATTCCAGAATCTCCTGAAGTCTTTTCTAAAAAATTCAAATCACTTTGCAAGCTATCTATTCAAGATATTATTCAAAATGCTTAAAACTAAAAAACACCAAATGAACTACTTACCATGTTCATTTGGTGTTTTTCAATAATTCAATTATAACTCATTTTTTAACGGCCAGTGTATGATAACTGTAATCCAAAACTAAGTTTGAATTCTAAAACTCAAGAATTATGCCATAAATAATTTTTCGACTCTGTAACTCTGTTCCTATTGATTATTCTTATCAAAGTAAACGCTATTTCTGCTTTCCCTTGAAACGCCACTGGAAACGCAGCTTGTCATAAAAAGGAAATTCAATATTGAGGATGGCAAAGCCCATCAAGGCTCCTCCGATTACATCTGTCGGGTAGTGCACTCCCAGATAGACTCTGGAAGCCATAATCATGAAGATAAAGAGAAAGAGCAAACCTTGTACCAATCGCTTGATTTTTTGGTTTTGAATTCGTTGCTGGGCAATGATAATCAAGGTCCCAACAACAACGGCTGTCGCCATGGCATGCCCGCTCGGAAAAGAGTAACCACCCTCTTTGACCAAATGCGAAAGACTGGGCCGGCTTCTTTGGTAAAGGAGTTTAATCAGCTTAATCAAAATCCCATGTAAGACCAGATTTCCCGCTAGCAAGGCAGCTTCCAGCTTCCATTTTTTATAAAGGAAAAACAGGACAAGAGCCGAAACCCAGATGATAATCCCCATCGGATCAATCACACTGGTCACTAGTTTGAAAAAAGTCGTCAAAGCTGCAGGCAAGTCTCCCCGCAACCAGGTCTGAATCGGGGTGTCAAAGCTGGTCAGCTGCTCAGGATAAAATTTGACCATGTAGCCTAGCATAAAGAAAAGTAAAAGGGCAAAAGAGCCCTTTGTTAGATAAGATTGTTTATTTTTCATAGCGTTTTAGAACGGGCTGTATGAGTTTGTAAATTAGCCAAAAGACAGCAGCCCAGATTACTCCTTCTAATAGGTTAAAAGGGACAATCATAGTCAGCAGATACTTGGAAAGACCAAATGCCTTATTAATATCAAAACCAGCAAACCTCGCATAGAGAGGCACAGCATAAATGACATTTAGAATGATCATAGTAATCGTTAGACCAAGTGTTGCTGCTAAGGAAGCCTTCACATAGCTAGATAAGCTCTTTCTTTTTTTCCACAAGAGGGAAAAAGCACAAACAAAGACAGCTACCGCTAGTATATTCATGGGTAGACCGATTAGAGTGCCTACGCCATTATTATTCAAAGCTAGCTTTAAGACAGAGCGAATCAAGAGCACTGCTAGAGAGCTTTTTAGATCCAAGACTACCAAAGCCAGTAAAATCGGAATAATTGAAAAATCCAACTTTAGAAACTCAGTTATCAAGGGAATCTCATAAAGCATGAGTAGAAATGAAAGTGCAGATAAAACTGCTACAATCGCCAACTTACGAGTATTTGTCATCACAGGTTCCTCCAATTTATAAAAATTAGAGAAGCCGGAAAGGCCACTGAAAAAAGCTTGTCAGCTAATGATTATTTAGTATAAGGCTCAGCCCTTAAATAAAGATTAAACGGCAAGTATGCTTCACTGCCTCTCGTCTTCTCCCATCCAGACTATACTGTCGGTTGTGGAATCTCACCACATCAGCTTGCGCTCGCGGACTTAATTGGCATTGAGAAAAAATTTCCAATCCAAAAATTACCGCCGGTCGGGAATCTCACCCTGCCCTGAAGACATCATTATCATAACAAAAAAAGCCTGCCAGAGCAAGCAATTTGATTGATGTAATCAAAAATGTTTCAACATTAGTGTTCTATCAATCAGGAAAATTAACTGCTTAGATACATTCATTCCGCTACTTCAGCTTGTCCGCTTCATACTCGTGTACCAAATCTAAGCCAGCAAAATTCTGCTGGCGCAGGGCTTCATAAACAATCATACAGACTGTGTTTGAAACATTGAGGCTGCGAACATGCTGATCATTCATGGGAATACGCAGTGCCTTCTCTGGATGACGACGCATAAATTCCTCTGGCAATCCCTTGTCCTCACGACCAAACATAAAATAGTGCGAACCTTCTGCTGCAAAATTTTCCTCAGAATAGACCTTCTCTGCAAACTTAGAAATCAGATAAAGACGGCCATCCATCTGCTCCATAAAATCGTCTAAACTCTCATAATAGGTGATGTCCAGCTTATCCCAATAGTCCAGCCCAGCCCGCTTCATCTTGCGATCATCAATGGGAAAACCCATGGGCTTGATGATGTGAAGCGGTGAATTAGTCGCGGCGCAAGTACGGGCAATATTGCCGGTATTCTGCGGAATCTGAGGCTCAAAAAGAACAATATGATTTTTCATAATAAGAATATTTTTCCTAGTATTTTTCTTTAGATAAAAAAATAGCCACACTGCCCGGAGTCAAGCTCAGCAAACAGCGTGGTTAAGGCTTCATTAACTTACATCACAACAGGTTTGAGGTAAACCAATGAAGGTACTCATTTAGTATAACACTTTCAGCCTACAAGTCAATAAAAAATGCTCAAAAAGTTGTACTTTTTTTAAATATCACAGGAAGATACCATTTTGGTAAAAAAATATTCGGAATTCTATAAATAAGCAAGCTATTCTGTATTTTATAGATGAAATTTAATTGAAAAAAGAGTATGATAGATACATACTTTGGAGGAATCTAAACTTATGAAAATTATTGTTGTCGGTGGCGGGAAGGTCGGAACGGCCCTCTGTCGCTCCTTAGTGGCTGAAAATCATGATGTTATCCTGATTGAGCAGGATGAGGCTGTTCTCAACCAGATTACCAAGCGCTATGACATTATCGGTATTTCTGGCAATGGAGCCAACTTCAAAATCTTAGAACAAGCGGATGTTAGTCACTGCGACATCTTCATCTCTATGACTGAGCATGATGAGGTCAACATGGTCTCAGCTGTTCTGGCCAAACGAATGGGCGCTAAGGAAACCGTCGTTCGGGTGCGTAATCCTGAATATTCCAACCCTTACTTTAAGGAGAAGAACATTCTAGGCTTCTCGCTGGTGGTCAATCCTGAGCTCCTAACTGCTCGCTATATTGCCAATATCATTGATTTCCCTAATGCCCTGTCAGTAGAGCACTTTGCCAATGGCCGGGTGGCACTGATGGAGTTCAAACTCAAGGAAGACAGCAATCTCTGCCAGATGAGTATTTCCCAGTTCCGCAAGAAATTTGGAAATATCATTGTTTGTGCCATTGAGAGAAAAGGGCACTTGGAAATTCCTGATGGAGACTTCACTTTGGATGCCGGCGACAAAATCTATGTCACAGGTAACCGCCTGGACATCGTTCAATTCCATAATATGGTACGACCTAGAGTGGTTAAGAGCCTGATGATTATCGGGGCAGGCAAGATTGCTTATTACCTGCTCAATATTCTCAAGAATAGTAAAATCGAGCTCAAAGTCATTGAATCTAACCATGAACGGGCAACCTTTTTCAGTCAGGAATTTCCTGATCTCTATGTTGTCCATGGAGATGGTACTGCCAAGGATATCCTACTGGAGGAACGCGCCAATAACTTTGATGCCATCGCTACCCTGACTGGTGTAGACGAAGAAAATATCATTACTTCTATGTTCCTTAATAATCTGGGTGTGCAGAAAAACATCACCAAGGTCAACCGGACTAGTTTGTTGGAAATCATTGATAACCAAGACTTTGCCAGCATCGTGACACCTAAAGGTATCGCCGTTGATACAGTTATGCACTTTATCCGCGGTCGCTACAATGCTCAGTTCTCTAACCTAGAAGCTCTGCACCATGTAGCCAACGGCCAAATCGAGACCCTGCAGTTCCAAATCAAGGAAGAAAACAAGATGACTGGTATTCCTCTGTCTCAGCTTCATCTGAAGAAAGATGTTCTGATTGCGGCCATTATCCGCCAAGGTAAAGCTATCTTTCCTACAGGCGATGACAATCTGCAAGTTGGAGATAAAATTGTCGTGACCACTCTGCTCCAAAATATCACGCAGATTTACGATCTGTTAGCGAGGTAGACCCATGAATAGATCTATGATTCGCTACCTGCTAGCAAAATTACTGCTGATTGAGGCGGCTCTGCTGATTGTACCCATTATCGTCGCTCTAATCTACGGTGAGCCTTTAAAAGTCTTTCTCTCTATCGGGGCGACCATGGCTATCCTGCTAGTTTTAGGTGGCATAGGCTCTTATTTCAAGCCCAAGGACCTGCATATCTACGCCAAGGAAGGTGTACTGATTGTAGCCCTTTGTTGGATTCTCTGGTCCTTCTTCGGAGCTCTGCCCTTTGTCTTCTCTGGTCAGATACCGGACATCATCAATGCCTTCTTTGAGGTCAGCTCCGGCTTTACAACCACGGGAGCGACTATTCTCAACGATGTCGGCGTTCTCTCTCATTCGCTTCTCTTCTGGCGTAGCTTTACCCACTTAATCGGAGGGATGGGAGTACTGGTCTTTGCCCTAGCTATTATGGACAATGCTAAAAATGGCCACTTGGAGGTCATGAAAGCGGAAGTTCCGGGACCAGTCTTTGGCAAGGTTGTATCCAAGCTCAAGAGTACGGCCCAGATCCTTTATATCATTTATCTGGCTCTCTTTGCAATTTTCGCCTTGCTTTATTTCCTGGCGGGTATGCCGCTCTTTGACAGCCTTGTGATTGCCATGGGAACAGCTGGTACAGGAGGATTCACCGTATACAATGACGGTATTGCTCACTACAACAGCTCACTGATTACTTATCTGGTCAGCTTTGGGGTCTTGGCTTTCGGTGTCAACTTCAACCTCTATTATTATCTGCTGATTCGCAAGTTTAAGGCCTGCTTTGGCGATGAGGAGCTTAGGGGCTATCTCTGGATTGTCTTTCTTTCCACTGCCTTGATTGCCTTTAATGTCTTCCATCTCTATCAAGGTTTTGCTAAGAGCGTGGAGATTTCCTTCTTCCAGGTCTCCAATATCATCACAACGACTGGATTCGGCTATGGTGATACGGTCAAGTGGCCGCTCTTTTCTCAGGTCATCCTGCTACTGCTCATGTGTATCGGGGGTTCGGCCGGATCAACCGCTGGGGGATTCAAGGTTATTCGGGGGATTATCATTTCCCGCATTGCCAAAAATCAAATCCTCTCTACCCTATCACCCAATCGGGTCCTAACCATGCATGTCAATGGTGCTGTCTTAGATAAGGATACTCAGCACAAGGTCCTCAAATATTTAGCAACCTATGTTTTGATCGTGCTGGCACTGGTTTTCATCGTCAGCCTGGATAATAACAATCTCATGACAGTTGTCAGTGGTGTTCTATCCTGCTTCAACAATATCGGTCCTATGATTGGGACGACGGATACCTTTTCTATCTTCAGTCCTTTTTCTAAGCTATTGCTATCCTTTGCCATGATTGGCGGACGTTTGGAAATCTACCCAATTCTCCTACTCTTCTTGCCTAAGACTTGGTCGAGAAGGTAGGAAACACTCTGAAATTATAGATAAAAAAAAGTCACACTAGCTAAATAGCTAGTGTGACTTTTTTCTTGTATCGTTCCTTTTCAGGCTGAAATGGTCTGGTACGGGATCCTCTCCTGGTTGAGACCAGGGATGGCAGCGGAGAATTCGCGCCAAACCCATCAAAACTCCCTTGGCACCATGCTTCTGGATAGCCTCTATCATATAGTTAGAGCAGGTGGGCCGAAAGCGGCAAGATGGAGGAAAAGCAGGTGAGATGAAACGTTGATAAAAGCGGACAGGAGCAATAAGCAGTTTCTTTATCATTTCTTGGTCTTGGTTACAGCCAGTGTATGCAGCTGGCTGACTTCTTTTTTACTGAGCTTACGATACTCACCAGGCTTGAGGCCCGTCAGGTCCAGATGACCAAAGCGAGTCCGTGAAAGCTTATCCACTTGCAGTCCGACAGCTTGGAACATCTTCTTAACCTGATGGTTACGGCCTTCATGGATGGTCAGCTGAACGACCGAGCGATTTTTCGCCGGATCAACCTTAATAATCTCATAAACTGCTGGCTTGGTTTTGCGCCCCTCGATTTCAATACCTCGAGTCAGAGGACGAAGAACTTCTTTATTGGCCAATCCTTTGACACGCGCCACATAGACCTTGTCAATCTCATTGCGGGGATGAATCATCTCGTCGGTAAAGTCTCCGTCATTGGTCAGAATGAGAATGCCAGAAGTATCCCAGTCCAAACGACCGACCGGATAAATCCGCTCCTTGACCTGAGGCAAAAGATCCACGACCGTCTTACGTCCCTTGTCATCACTGACAGAGGAAATGACCCCGCGCGGCTTATTGAGGAGATAATAAACCTTCTCCTCATTGTAGATAGGTTGGCCTTCTACTTCCACACGGTCGCCAGACTTGACGTTCGTCGCCAGCTCTCGCACCACTTGGCCGTTTATACTGACCTTCCCCTGCCTAATTAGCTCTTCTGCTTTTCGACGGCTGGCTATCCCAGCATGAGCGATGTATTTATTGATTCTCATTGATATCTGTCCTTTCAATAAAGAGCTGGCTTTCTTCAGCAACTAGCTCCGTTTCTTCGACAATCGGCAGCTCATCTAAGTGATTGATCCCCATATAGTCTAAGAAATAATCCGTTGTCACATAGAGATTTGGCCGGCCAATGACTTCCTTTTTGCCATCCTCTCGAACTAGTTCAAAAGCCAAGAGCTTAGCCAAAGCACCGCTGGAATTAACCCCACGGATGTCATCTATTTCTACCCTTGTAATCGGCTGCTTATAGG
Organism: Streptococcus sp. 27098_8_82; assembly: GCF_041431615.1. Classification (NCBI taxonomy): domain Bacteria; kingdom Bacillati; phylum Bacillota; class Bacilli; order Lactobacillales; family Streptococcaceae; genus Streptococcus; species Streptococcus sp. 27098_8_82. The sequence goes on along the minus strand of NZ_JAPVYB010000001.1, from coordinate 51,510 downwards.
CGATGATAGACAAGGTCTCCAGTGCAGCCCGCGACAAACTTTGATTGATTGGCGCCCTTGAATAGGCCCGCAGAATCTCAGCAAACTCTGGCTTTGTAACTAGCTTGTATGTCTTTGAAGTTTCCAGCAGGGTCAGGCTAGAGTCTGGATTGGCTTCATATTGCTCAGCCAACTTCTCCAAACTCTGAATAACCCCGGTCGGCGGCAAAGAAAGGATTTCTGCCAATTGATGAACCTTGAGTCCATCTTCTCCCGCCACAAAAAGCAGGGCTTCAATCTCTGCTAACTTACTCATTTCCTCTTCCTACTAAATAAATATTTCCAAAGTTTTCTTCCTGAATGACTTGCACTTCCTGCACCTTGACCAATTCCAATGTCGCCAGAAAGAGAGTAATAACTTCATTCATGTCCTTGGTCTCTGCGAAAATCTCCTGCAGAGCCAGACGGCTCTTACCAGCACAGCGCTGACGCACCACATCCATCATGTCCTCAATCTTATACTCGTCTCGCACAATGGTTGTATGGCTCTTAGAAAACTCCTCTTGCTTCTTGGCGATAACCTTGGAAAAAGCCAAGAAAAGATCAATCGTTGACTTGTCATGCAGGAGCTCAGCGTCTTCATAAACCAGCTCCAGCTTAGGCTTAGAATAATAAAGCGCTCGGTCATCATGCTGGAGCGACATTTTCTCACCCAAGAGCTTGAACCTGCGGTATTCCTCAATCTGGCTCAAGAGGTCTTGCTCCAAGTCATCTTCTAGCTCAGCATTATCCGCCACCTTAGGCAAAAGCTTGCGGCTCTTAATCAGCATAAGCTGGCTGGCCATGACCATGTACTCGCCCGTCACTTCCAGCTTCATGGCCTGCAAAGTAGCCACATAAGCCAGATACTGCTCGATAACCTCCGTAATGGGCACATCATAAATATCCACCTGGTACTTAGATACGAGGTGGAGCAGCAGGTCCAACGGGCCTTCAAAATCTTTTAGTTTGATATCCATTTTTATCTGTATTTTTCTAATGTAATCATGGTTTTCAAGCCCAAATCCTGGGCAATATCATAGAGGCCAATCCCCTTCTCCCGCTGGCGCAAAATAAACTGCTCACGCAGGCTTTGGGCAGATAGACTGGCTTGTCCCTGCTCAATCAAGAAGGCCTCTAGCTGACGGAAACCCCACTGACGAGAATAGGATTTGCCGTTTTTCTCAAATAAATACGTCCCCGTCAGATAGTCTTCTAACTCACCCGTCAAGCTCTCAGGAATCTTGATGACCCGTTTCTGACCGGCCTTTTCAATCTTCAAAACCTGAAAGTCAAGATTGACATCTGCCACTCTGACCTGCAGAATCTCGCTAGGCAGCAAGCCCATTTCCAAAATAAGAAGAGCCATCAGCCGCCCCCTGGGAACGCTTGATTCCTGCCAAAAAGCAGACAGGTCTAATAGTTCGTTTTCCTGCTCCTTCGATATGGAGACCTTGGGCAGGACCAAGCGGTGAAACTCCTCAATAAGCTGCTGCTGATAAAGGAAATAGAGAAATTGATTGACTGCTGAGAGCTTCCGCTTCTGAACAGCTGCCTTAAAATCCTTGATAGAGGCCTGATAAATCCGCAGATTGGTCTCGGTAATCCGGCCGTGTACTTCCTCGATAAACTGCTCCAAATCATAAGAATAGGCAATTTTAGAATTTTCTGAGATGTTTTTTTGATTTAAAAACGGTCTAATGTATTCTTTCATTTTTTGCGAATTTCGTACTTCTTGCTAAAGCCGTGCAACAAAGAATTGACAGCTTTCAAAATGGACTTTCTAGTAATAATTCCGTAAAAATGCTGATCCTCGCCCACAACCGGCAGAAACGACTCGTCGACCAGCTTATGAAGCACATCTGATACAGTATAATCTGGCCCAACTGTCAAGTCGTCCATTTTAGTCATGTGGACGATGTCTGTCATCATGAATTCCTCTTCTGGCAAATCATGGCGCATGCGATAAGACATGATGTCTGTCAAGGAAATCGTACCAACAAACTTTTTATCTGCCGTCACGACTGGTACACGTGAGTATGTCATCTGACTCAGCAATAGGATAGCATGATCCACATTGTGGGTATCAATCATCACCGCCAGATTTTCTCCAGGCGTCAAAAAAGTTTCTTCATGTTGCAGCAGATAGTCTTCAAATTCCTTAGCAATCATCGGCTAAACTCCTTGGACAAGCTTGGATAAAGTTCATGATTTCGTGTATAGTAATCAACTTTAAAGCGGTCATCATCAATCTCTACCTTAGCGTAGAGACGTTCGTTGATTAGGCCGCGCGGCTGGCTAATGGAGCCCGGATTTAGAAAGAGCGTTTTGCCTTCCATTCGAGCATCTGGGATATGCAGGTGACCATAGAGGCAGATGTCTGCATTAACCTCTTGCGCCCACAAATCTAGCTTTTGAAAAGAAAAGTTGATATGGAAGAGATGCCCGTGAGTCTGTGCAATAATGGTCCCCGCCAAATCCGTCACCAAGCGTTCTGGATAGCCGTCGTAAAAGTCCATATTCCCTGCAACAACCTGAATCCCTTGCCATACCTCATCATCAGAAGGAAGCTCAGAGTCTCCATTATGGAAAATCGCATCTACCTTTCCAATATAATGATTCCTAATTTCTTCTACAATAGCACGGTCACCATGAGAATCACTCATGACTATAATGGTTTGCTTTGCCATGCTGGAAATACCTCCACTAATTTCTTAACTGCCTGAGCCCGATGAGATTGCGCATTTTTTTCTTCCATCGTCAGCTCGGCAGACGTTTTTCCTGTTTCTCCCACTAAGAACAAAGGATCATAGCCAAAGCCATTTTCCCCTTTTGGCTCATGGGCAATGTAGCCCGGCCAATCCGCTTCAACTACCAGAGACTCCCTGTCAGGACTAGCCACCACTAGGGTCGTATGAAAATGGGCCGAGCGGTCCTTAACATCAAACACCATAGCCAACTCATGCAGGAGCTTGATGTTGTTTTCATCATCTGTCGCGCCTACTCCAGCGAAGCGAGCCGACCAGACGCCAGGCAAGCCGCCTAAAACATCGACCTGCAGACCTGAGTCGTCAGCTAGCACCATTTTACCGGTCAGTTTACTGATGGTCTCTGCCTTGAGCCGCGCATTTTCCTCAAAGGTGGTTCCCGTTTCTTCCACTTCTGGCAAATCAGGATAATCATTGAGATTTTCAACCTTATAGCCCAGCTTATCAAAGAGTTTGCGAAACTCTGCTGTCTTACCTTCGTTTCGAGTCGCAATCAAGATGGTATCTCCGACAGCCATCTCGGTCTCCTGCCCCTGACCAAAAAAGTCGGTCATCTTAACTCCATCTTTAGACAGGAAGAAGACCTTGCGCAGCAAATCCTTTTCTGTAATTAGAATAGCCCCCTTATGACTGGTCGCCTTAAAATCGCGCTTCTGGCGGTCGTTAATCATATTAAGGACAAACTGGATATAGGACATGGGCGAGCCGTATTTGACCACAACTGTGGTAAAGGCGTTGTATTCTTCATCCAAATCCCGCTCAATCAGCTCACTCAACTCTGCATCTATATGCTCCAAGAGCCTGTATGGGATGTCGTTGAAATGATAGCCAGCCTTGCGAAAGCGGGTCCATTCTCCGATATACCAATTGTTCTCGTCAATGTATTCATAAATTTTATTTGTCATAAGCTTACATGCTCCACATTCACTTTCAGGCCCAGCCAGCTTTCTGCAATCTCCGAAAAGCTTTTGGCATTGGCAGTTGTGTAAAATTGGTGATTGAGCTCCTGTTTTTCCCGACTGCGATTGATTTCAAAGTAATTGAGTAGGACAGAAATATCCCGTACGCACTCTGCCCCGCTGTCAATTAGCTTCACATTCGGTCCCATCCTATTTTGAATGATAGGCCGGAGCAAGGGATAGTGGGTACAGCCCAAGACCAGGGTATCTACCCGGCCAGCCAGAGGTTGCAGGGTTTCATAGACAACTTTTTTGGTAAGACTGGAATGAAGTTCATTTGACTCTACCAAAGGTACAAACTTAGGGCAGGCCAAACTTTCCACCTGCATCTCCGGCGAGAGCGCTTCAATCTTCTGACGATAAATATCAGAAGAAACTGTCATTGGTGTTCCAATAACACCAATGCGGCCGCTGGCAGTTGACTTAATAGCTGCACTAGCCCCCGGCAGAATCACACCCAGTACGGGAATATCCAGCTTTTCCTTCACTTCTTCCCAGACAACAGCAGTCGCTGTATTGCAGGCAATGACAATCATCTTAACATCCTTGGTCAGGAGGAAGTTGACCAATTGCCAGGTATAAGAGCGAATCTGCTCAGCAGGCCTAGGACCGTAAGGAGCCCGCGCTGAATCTCCAATATAAATGACCTCTTCGTGGGGGAGCTGCCGCATGAGCTCACGGACTACAGTCAAACCGCCCACTCCTGAGTCTAAAAAACCGATTGGTCGATTATCCATAAGGTCTTCTTTCTAAAACAAGGGACTGGAAGCCGATTCCAAATCCCCATTTTTTTATTGATTTTCTCTACTGGTATTAAAAGCCAGTCACTAGAAAATTATTTTTTCTTTTTGCTCTTAGCAAGCGCAGCTTTCTGCTGGCTGATAATTTGACGATAGACTTGCTGTACTTTCGCTTCATTTGGCCGTTGGCCGCTAGCGCTAAGCAAGGTCCGAACTGCTTCTACATTCAAACGCGGATTTTCTGCAAATTCCTTCTCCACTTGACGACGAAGCAGATACATACCCAAGATCACGCCTCCAGCAAATGCTGCCATAATCAAGAAAATTGCTAAAACTAAATTCATATCGAGAACTCCTCTATTTCCATTTTTACATTGCTCTTCATTATATCAAATTTTCTCTATTTTTCAAAATCAAAGCCATACAGTGTCGCAAAATAATCTTCTGGTTTTTCTGCCCGACGAATCATGCGAACATTGCCATCTTGTTCCAAGAGAATTTCGCTGGAACGAAGTTTAGCATTGTATTGATAACCCATAGAGAAACCATGAGCACCCGTATCGTGAATCACCAAAGTATCACCGATTTGGCTGACAGGCAGCGGGCGATTAATAGCAAATTTGTCGTTATTCTCGCAGAGGCTACCGACAACATCCACAATCTCTGTCTCACTCTCAGGTCGATCCATATTAGTAATGTGGTGATAAGAACTGTACATGGCAGGACGCAGCAGATTGACCGCTGAGGCGTCCACTCCCAGATAGGTGCGGTAGGTCTGCTTCTTATGGGTAACCTTGGTGACCAGCAGGCCATAAGGCGCCAGCATGAAGCGACCCAGCTCCGTATAAATCTTGACCTGTCCTAGGCCAGCTGGAGTTAGAATAGCTTCATAGGCCTGACGAACTCCTTGACCTATGACCGCAATGTCATTTTCCTCGCCATCAGGCTGGTAATTGATACCAACACCACCAGAGAGATTGATAAAGTCCAACTCAACTCCTGTCTCAGCCACTACTTCTACAGCCAGCTCAAAAAGCTGACGAGCCAGTTCAGGATAGTAGTCATTGCTGACAGTATTTGAGGCCAAGAGAGCATGAATCCCAAACTTCTCAGCTCCCAACTCCTTGAGCTCTTTGAAAGCTTGAATCAGCTGGTCCTTAGTCATACCAAACTTGGCTTCTTCTGGATTATCCATGATGCTGGTTCCCAGCTCAAAGACACCGCCAGGGTTGTAACGGCAGGAAATAATCTTTGGAATACCCGCGGCTTCCTTTAGAAAAGCCACATCTTCATAAGCATCCAGATTGATAGTCGCTCCAAGGTCACGCGCAAACTGAAATTCCTCAGCTGGTGTGTTATTGGACGAAAACATGATATCCTGTCCAGCAAAGCCCAGCTTTTGGCTCATGAGCAGTTCGACATAGCTGGCACAGTCTACCCCGCAGCCTTCTTCTTTGAGGATTTTTAAAATAGCAGGATTGGGAGTAGCCTTAACGGCAAAATACTCTTTAAAGCCTGGATTCCAAGAAAAGGCCTCATGCAGGGCACGCGCTCTTTCCCGAATTCCTTTCTCATCATAAAGATGGAAAGGGGTTGGAAACTGAGCCGTAATCTCAGCTAGCTTTTCACGACTGACAAAAGGAGTTTTCATACTATTCTCGCTTTCTATTTGCTGGCTTTATTATACCATAAATCCATAGGAGACACAAAAAGCACTGGAGCAAACGTCCAATGCTTGAGTCTTATTTAGCTGAGTTATTTGTTTCTTCCAAAAATACGCAGCAAGCTGAGGAAGAGATTAATGAAGTCCAGATATAGGTGCAGAGCCAGCGAAATTGCCCATCCATTTCCTGGATTGCCATTGGTCTGCTCATAGACGTAGCGGATCTTCTGATTGTCCCAAGCGATGAGTCCTGAGAAAATAAGGACACCAACGATACTGATGATAAAGTCCAAGCCACTGCTTCTCAAGAAGATATTAAGGACGCTAGCAGCGATAATACCAATCAAACCGGCCATACAAGCTCTGCCCATTCCAGAAAGATCCTTCTTGGTCACCTTGCCGATGAAGCCCATGGCAAAGAACATAACGGTCGTTGTCAGAAAGGCTAAGAGAACAGTTGACTGAAGATACAGCGCCATGATAATACTTAAGGTAAAACCATTGATGGCTGAATAAGCTAAAAACATAGGCAACGCCGCTGGGCTATTGCTCCGAGCAGTTCCAGATGCTACCAACACAAGGATAAACTCAACTGCAATAGCTGCATAGAAAATCCAAGTGGAGCCTGTCAGAACAGAGATAATAATGTCCTGAAAGAAGTTCAGCATCAAGAGGGATACGATTGCTGAGATTCCGATACCGACACCAACGATAGAATAAATCTTGGCATAGAAAGAATTAATATCTGATTGATCTTGAATAATAGAATGATTCATAGTTACTCCTTTTATAATAAAACATTTACGGTTTCAGCATCTTTCGATGAAAGAGCTTGCGATTACCGCCCTTGCGTCTCCAAGGTGCCGTCGCTTCTTTGACGGCCCAATACTTGTCCACCATCGTCACAACGAATGATTCTTTGTAGCGAGGTGGTGCCAAGGTCAGGCCCCACATATGCTTGACGATAATGTCCTCTTCGACTTTATTAAGCTTAGTAATCTTACGAGCATTGCGAACTGCCAACCTCGGATGGACCCAAGCATGACTCTTCTTAAACTTGGTCACACGCCAGTCATAGTAGAATAAGTCATGAAGCAGGGCACCGCGTGCCGTGCTGCGGGCATTCCAACCAAATTTTTTGGCAATTCTGTAACTAGTATAACTTACATTGATGGAATGTTCAAGTCTATTGGAATGAATATGATGGGGAATTTCTTTCAGGCGCTGAACACTGGGCTTTTCAATCAAGTGCCCAACATAGGCCATAAACTCCTCGTCCTTTTTGTAAGGCATAGAATCACCTCCCTTGCCAACTATTATATCTCTTTTTCTGATTTTTAGCTTAAATGAAAGATTAAAATACCAGCAGCGACAGCAACATTGAGACTTTCTGCCTGCCCTTTCATGAAAATATGGACCAGAATATCAGCTGCTACCGTCATTTCTGGACTAATCCCCTGCCCTTCATTGCCCATGACTAGGACAAAGCTATCTTTACTGTCCACCTCTCTGTAATCGATAGATGTTGACGACAAGGTCGACGCTAGAATCGGCAGACGGGAAGACTGAGCCAGCCTAATAAAATCAGCTGTATCCATCCGATAAACTGGCAGATGAAAATGACTCCCCTGCATAGAGCGCAGCGTTTTTAGGTTATAGATATCTGCCGACAATTGAGAGATGAAAACCCCGTCAAAACCAGCTGCATCCGCGGTCCGAATGATGGTGCCGACATTACCTGGATCCTGAACGTCCTCCAAGAAAAGATAGCGTCCGCTTAACTCCGCTGGTATCTCTTCCCTTTCAAAAGCCACTTCCGCGACAATCCCCTGTGGTGTCTTACTATCAGCCAAATCTGCTAAAATCTCTGGACTGACAAAGATTACCTGAGAAAAATCAGCTAATCGCTCTGCATATTCCGCTAAAGCAAAAATCCGAATCAGCTCTGCCCCGCTGCTGACAGCTTCCTCAAATAAATGCCAGCCCTCGATCAAATAAGAATCCTTGCGGTATTTTTTGTGATGAAGTTTTTTAGCTTTTTTTACCACATTATTGGCTTTTGAGGTTATAATATTCATAAGAACATTATACCACAATTTAGCAGACTTGCACTCATACTGAGGGCTTAAATCCCCTCGGTCCGCTCACTAAAGGAGGACGCCATGCAGAAAGTAAAAATGATAGCCCAAGGACGAGTACAAGGGGTCGGATTCCGCTGGGGAGTTTATTCTCTAGCGCTGGAAATCGGAGGTATTACCGGCCGAGTCTGGAACAACGACGATGGTACTGTTGGCATTCTGGCTCAGGCTGATGACCCCGCTCTGATAGCTAAGTTTATCCAGGAAATCCGCAAGGGACCGACACCTTTTTCTAAGGTCAGCTATTTGGATGTGACTATGGCTAATTTTGACTCCTATCCTGACTTTAAAATTTCAAATTAGGTCTGCAGAACTATTGTATATTTTGCAAAAAAACAGTAGAATAGATAGGTATTATTTTTTAGAAACAAAGGATATGAACTCGTGAAACATTTCAAACGCTTTTTATTCTCCGGTATGGGACTGGCTGCGCTTCTTTTCCTGTCTGGCTGTGTGGGCCGCGACAAGGCCGGTAATCCTTCTGGTCTGATCTGGGACGTGATTGGTCAGCCTATGGCGGATGGCATCCAATTCTTTGCCAAGAATTCAGGTCTGGGGTATGGTCTGGCGATTATCATCGTTACGCTCATCGTGCGGATTATCATTCTTCCGCTGGGAATCTATCAGTCTTGGAAGGCAACGCTTCAGTCTGAAAAGATGAACTACTTCAAGCCAATTTTTGCCCCAATCCAAGATCGAATCAAAAATGCTGAAACTCAGGAAGAGAAGATGCAGGCTCAGCAAGAACTGATGGCTGCTCAAAAAGAAAATGGACTCAGCATGTTTGGCGGTATAGGCTGTCTGCCTCTGCTCATCCAAATGCCTTTCTTCTCAGCCCTCTTCTTTGCAGCCCAGTATACTCAAGGAGTTGCAGGCAGTTCCTTCCTCTGGATTAAAGACCTGGCCAAAAGCGACTTGGCTTTGACTGCCATTGTCGGTATCCTCTACTATATCCAGTCGGTGCTCTCCCTGCATGGTATTGAAGATGAAACTCAAAGAAACAGCATGAAACAGGCTTCTTATATGAGTCCTATCATGATTGTTGGTTTCTCTTTCTTCTCCCCTGCCGCAGTCACTCTCTACTGGGTAGTCGGTGGATTTATCCAAATCATCCAGCAATTTATCATCAACTACATCATTCGACCTCGCCTGAGAAAACAGGTGGCAGAGGAATTTGAAAAAAATCCTCCTAAAGGCTTGAAAAAAGCGAGTCGAGCTAAAGATGTTACTCCAAAAGCTCAGCAGGCTATTGAGCAAAAGAACAAAAAGAAAAAGAACCGCAATGCTGGTAAGCAACGGTCAAGATAAAGAAAAATTCTTCTAGCTAACACTAGAAGAATTTTTTTAATCTCGAGTAAGAATCGGCGTAACCGATACAAAAAGCTCAGCAAACAAAGCAATAACTGATGAACGAGGTGACTCTATCACAGTAAAACGGTAAAGCCAATCAAGCCTTTCTTATATGAAACCCAAATCCTGCCCTTGAAAATCCGCACCAGACTTTCTGCCATGGATAGGCCAATCCCGTAGCCAGGCTGCTTCTGATTGTGCGATTCGTCTTCGCGATAGAAACGATCAAAGAAACGGCTGTAATCAACATTTTTGCCGTCCGCGTAACTATTGGCTACCGTCAGACGAGCTCGTTTCCCCCGCTTAGCCTTGGTCAGAGTGACAAAAATTTGCCCATCTTCATCACAATACTTGCAGGCATTGTCAATCAGAATGCTGACCAATTCATAAAGTTCATCTTCAGTTGCCTTGACATGGATGTCTTCCTGCAGCTTAATCTCGTACTTCTTGCCTGCCTTCTCGATGACAGACTTGAAGTTCCCAGCCACTTTTTTGACAACTTCTGAGAAATTCACATCTACCAAGGTAACATCTGGCTGCTCTTCCAGACGGGCCAGAACGACCATTTGATTGATTAGATTACTGAGGCGCTTGACCTGGTCCTTGGTGCTTTCTGTCCATTCATTTTCGCCAGTCATCAGCTCTTGCAGCTCCGTATTGGCTGAGATGATGGCCAATGGCGTCTTCAGTTCATGTCCCGCATTAGTGATGAAACGCTTCTGATTTTCATAGTTTTTGATATAGGGACGGATGGCAAAGTTAGAAAATCCAGACACGACTAAAACAAAGAAAATAAAGCTATAGAAGCATAACTGGATAGACAGCCAGAAAAAGTCATTGCGGCTTTCGAGATAATTGGTCGAATCTAAGACCACCAGTAAATAGCGCTTGGTCTTGGAATCCTGCGTTATCTGGTAGGAATAAAATTGACTGCCTACCTTAAAAACCCCACTGCTGCGGCTGTTCTTAATCACTTTGTTAGCATAGCTGAGCGCCTGCTCCTTAGATAGATTGGAAAGATGGTCTAAGTTGGTGGAGTAAAGTGTTTTGTCTTCCTTATAGACCACACTGAAATAGCGGTATTGGTAGATGGTATCAATGGTGATACGGTCGTTTTGCAAGCTCTCAGCCGTTTCTTCTACGCTGGGAAAATCGCCGTTATTGGCAGATAGAATATTGAGAACTGCTTGGATTTCTCCGTTGGTCTGCAGAAAGCGAACGGAATTTAAGACAGCAATCATGGTCAGCAAAATACAGACAATAGCTGCCGAAGCCAGCAGAATGAACCGAATTTTAAGCTTCCGAAACATGGCTATCTCCTTCCAGCGGCACCAGAGTGAAACTGCCGCCTTCCTCACCCAAGATAGCAAGGTCAGCATGGATGGCCTTCAGCTTCTGCCGCAAATAGGAAATATAAATCCAGACGAAGCCTTCGTCCAAATCCTCATCCTCGTCTTTGGACCAAACATGACGGAAGATTTCCTGAGTGGAAAGACTCTTCTGGGCATTAAGCATGAGAAATTCCATCATTTTAGATTCCTTGCCGGCTAGGCGAATAGAGTTGGAGCTAATGAGCTCATGCTCTCCGACATTGAGGCTCGTTTGGCCAATCTGTAGCAAATTTGGCGTAAAAGTCGCTACCCGTCTGGACATAGAGCGCAGGCGAGCCAGAAGCTCTTTCAGAGAGAAGGGCTTGGTCAGATAATCATCTGCACCGGCATCCAGCCCTGTGACCTTGTCATCCACCTCTGACATAGCTGTCAGCATGATGACATGGGTCGTATTGCCGGTTTGGCGGATTTCTTTCAACGCTTCAATGCCTGTCTTGACCGGCATCATGATATCCAGAATCATCAAATCATAAGCATTTTCCTTGGCCAAGTCCACAGCTTCTTGCCCATCAAAGGCTGTATCAACCTGATAGCCTTCATGGGTCATCGCTGTTTCCAAGACGCGGGACAGCTGTTGCTCATCTTCAGCTAATAAAATCTTCATCATCTCACTCACTTTCTCGAATCAAATTGCGGATGGTCTGCATGGTTACATCGCAGGAAGCCAGCTCATCTGCACAGCGTTTCAGCTCACGGACAATCCGCTTGCTGTCTTTAATCTCATGCTTGTACTTCATCTGATGCTCTAAGCTGGCCCAAGAATCCATAGCAATGGTCCGAAGCTGGATTTCTACAAAATAGCGGCCGGGATTTTGACCATGACAGTCCTCATAAGGAGTCTCCACCTCTAATATCAAGTGGTAGGAGCGATACCCGTTAGGCTTGGCAGCCTGGATATAGTCCTTTTCCAGAACAATCTCACAGCCCTCCAGCTGACGAAGCACCTCAATAGTCTGATAGATGTCCTCGATAAAACCGCAAACAATCCGAATCCCAATCGCATCACGAATTTCTTTCAGGGCTGACTCTGGCGCCCTAGGCAAATTCTTGCGTTGACATTTCTCTTCCATACTGGCTGCCTGCTTGACTCGTGCATTAAAATGCTCAAAAAGCTTCTGCCCTGTTTCCTGCTTGACCCGATCATTAGCCTCTTGAATACGCTGGCTAAGATTCTCTAAAATCTTGGGCAGATAGGCGCCATATTTCCCATAAATATCTTGCTCTTGCATACAGTTCTCCTACTTTTCTAGCTTATTCTCATTATAGCATAACCATCTGTCTTTTCTCTATTTTTCCCCTGCTCTTCTTATCTATCCTACACTCTCTGTCTTAAAAGAAACGAAAAAAGAACCAGTCTTCTAGCCAGTTCCTTTTGGTATTTATTAAACGGTTTTTTCAACCTTGAGAATTTTAACGTCGTAGCTGCCAACCGGTGTTTCGACTGTTGCAGTATCGCCTGTTTTCTTGCCAATTAGAGCTTGACCAATCGGGCTTTCATTGGATACCTTGCCTGCGAAAGCATCTGCACCAGCAGAACCAACGATAATGTAGACTTCCTCTTCGCTTTCGCCTACTTCTTGAATGGTAACTGTTTTGCCGATAGCTACCTCGTCCTTGGCTACAGCGTCACTGTTTACAATCTCAGCGTAGCGGATCTTGGTTTCCAGACTAGAAATCTGTCCTTCCACAAAAGCCTGTTCGTCCTTTGCAGCTTCGTATTCACTGTTTTCTGACAAATCGCCGTAGGAGCGGGCAATCTTGATACGTTCTACCACTTCTGGACGACGCACCAATTTCAATTCTTCTAATTCTTTTTCTAGTTTTTCCTTTTCCTCTAGGGTCATAGGATAAGTTTTTTCAGCCATTTTTTCTCTTTTCTTTTATTTTCTTTTATTTTAAAACTAAAACAAGAGGCTGAGACAAGTCTGTATCAGTCCCTTTTTTATATAGCAGGACTGAGAAAGCTTGAACTAAATGCACTAGCTTTCTCTTATCTGCAATGATAGCAGTCTAATTAGAACTGCTGCTGGATTGAGTGAGCTTGCTATTGACATGCTCCTCAACATTTTTAGCGTGTTCCTCATAAGTATTGGCGAAGTAAACAGCGCCTGTTTCAACATTTGCCACAAAGTAGAGGTAGTCCGTCTTACTTGGATTAATGGTAGCCTCCAGAGCAGATAGGCTGGGACTATCAACTGGTCCAGGCATAAGCCCTTCTTTTTTATAGACATTGAAAGGCGAGTCAATATTGGTATCAATTTCAGCGTCCTCTTTCAGAGTCGTTTTCTTTCCTAGCTTGCCTTGAGCATAAAGGATAGCGATATTACTCTGAAGCGGCATCGCTTGATTGAGACGATTGTAAAATACGCTGGCAATATCTTTGCGGTCCTGGTCTGTTGAACCTTCTTTTTCCACCAGAGAAGCAAGTGTCAGAACTTCATTAACCGTTAGGTTCTTCGCTTCGATAGTAGAGTAATAAGAAGACAGATTGGTATTCATTGCGCCCAACATTTGATCAATCAAGCTTTCCAGATCCGCATCCTCACCATAGTTATAAGTGGCAGGGAAGAGGTAACCTTCTAAGCGATACTTGACTCCGCTGTCCTTGCTTGGCAATGTGCCCAGCAACTGCGGATATTTAGCCGCCATCTTGGAAATGAAAGCTTCATCCTGCACCTTAGCTAGGAAATCGTCCTTGCTAAAAGGTGTTTTACCAGTCTTTTTAGAAGTTGCAGCTGCATTAACCGTCACAGCCTCTGCAATCTGCTCCAGTGTATAGCCTTCAGGAATAGTAACCTTACCAACAACTGGTGGTTGCGGCGTATCTGTTCCACCTTCCTGAAGCTGCCGAGCAATGGTATCTAGATCCATACTCTTCTGGAGATTGTAATAGCCAGACTGGTAATTGTTAAAGCTTTTAATCTTGGAATAAAGACTAAAAACTTGGGCATTTTTAATCAGCCCCTTTTTCTCGAGGATTTCCCCAATCTGTTTAGAGCTAGAGCCTTCTGGTACTTCAACCGTCACATACTCTGTTGCGTTTGCATCAACAGGTTTAAGAGCTGAAGATACATAAGTATAGCCGACAACTCCTGTGACCACAAGTCCCAGCAGGACAATCAGCAGAACAGTTGTCATAATCCTGCGGGCTAAGGTGTTTTGACGTTTTTTCTTGACCGTGTTGTTGGCCCGATTAGCCCGAGATAGGACCTCATTGGGCTTCTTATCTTCCTCATCCACTCGGCCATAGACCTGAGGGTGAGCCTTTTCATTCTCTGCAACCTTGTAGGAAACATCTACCGAAGCCGGTCTAGCTTCAAAGTCATCCGCAGCTGCTGTTTCTTTTGCAGAAGCAGAGTCCGCTTCTGACTGGCTAGTTGAAGAGGGAGTTTGTTCTTCCTTTTCTCCAGCTAAGTCTTTCAAAATCTGCTCTTTAAAGCTCAGATTCTTCTCTTTGTCTTGTGATTTTTCAGTCAAAAATTTGACCTCCTTCATCATAATCCCTAACATTATATCTTAAAAGTCAGATAAATGCAATAAGAGTAGGATTTTCTAGCTTATTATTGGTTTTTTTGCAGTTTGAGTCTAGGATTTTCCCAGACCATATCAAACCAAGTAGCGCCTGCGTAAGTTGATTGTGACAAACCTTCATTTACAAAGGCATGCTTCTCGTAGTAAGCGGTGAGGTAGTCGTGGCAAGTCAGATTGATGCCGTGGCGTTCATCTGCTATAGCAATCTCTTTCATAGCTTCCAATAGCTTGCGGCCGACTCCCATCCCCTGAGCATCCTTCGAGATAGAAAGGCTGGTCAGAGAGATAAAGCCACCGTCCAGATGACCATAATCTTCAATCTCCTCTGTAAAGGAAATGTCCTTTAAATAACGTTCTGGACGGACAGGTCCCTCCAGATAGCCCAAAATTTTACCGTCCTTTTCTGCCACCAAAAAAGTCGAAGATAGGGTTTGGATATGAGCTGCTAGACTTTCTCGGCTAACAGCCTCTTCTGGACTGAAATTTTCCAATTCGATAGCATAAATGGCATCTAAGTCAGGCATTTGAGCTTGACGGATAATCATCACTTCTCCTTAAAATTGGGATTTTCCCACACCATATCAGACCAGACAGCTCCACCATGACTTGAGTCAGAAATCCCTTCGTGGACGAAACCATTCATCTCATAATAAGGTATCAACTCATCATGACAGGTTAGGCTAATGCCCTGTCGATTTTGCTGAACAGCTGTCTCCTTGAGAGCTGCAAGCAACAAGGTTCCGACCCCCTGCCTCTGAAAATCAGGATGGACGGACAGACTTTGGACGGCAATGAAGCCACCTTCTGGAGGATTAGCACCCACCTTGCTAAAGAGATCATCTGTCAAATATCGCACCTGAACAGCAGGTCCAACAATATAGCCTGCAAGCTGACCATGCAGCACTGCTAGCAAAAAAGTATCTGGAATCTGCTCAATCCTCTCTTTGAGAACTTCTGAACTGGCTGCTTCTGCTGCTGGAAAATTCAGCTGCTCAATTGCAAGAATTTCTTCCCAGTCGCTCAAGTCAGCCTGTCTGATACGAATCGGTGCTTCCATCAAGTTTCCTCCTACTGAACGTTGCTGGTAAGATTGGACAGGAGACGTTCAAAGGAATATTCATAGGTCTGGATGTCCCCAGCTCCCATAAAGACATAAACGGCATTAGTATGGTCAAGAAGCGGAGAAACATTATCCACGTCAATAACCTTGGCCCGCTTCACAATCTTTTCAGCCAAATCTTCAACCTTAACATCGCCATTGTCCACCTCACGCGCAGATCCGTAAATCTGAGCTAAATAGACTGAGTCAGCCTGATTGAGGGCTTCCGCAAATTCGTCCAAGAGAGCAATGGTCCGAGTGAAGGTATGCGGTTGGAAGATTGCCACGATTTCCTTGCTTGGATACTTCTGACGAGCTGCATCCAGAGTTGCGATAATTTCCGTCGGATGGTGAGCAAAGTCATCAATGATAACTGTTTCGTTGACAATTTTCTCTGTAAAGCGGCGCTTAACTCCGCCAAAAGTCTTGAGATGTTCCCGTACTAGATTCAGATCAAGACCTGCAGTATACAAGAGACCGATGACTGCTGTCGCATTCATAATGTTGTGGCGGCCAAAGCTTGGAATTTGGAACTCACCCAGCTCTTGCCCGCGGAAAGAAACTTTGAAGGCTGAACCGCTGGTAGAACGCAAGAGGTCGTGAGCAACAAAGTCATTGCCCTCTTCCTTGAAGCCATAGTAGTAAATCGGAGCCTTGGACGTAATCCGGCGCAATTGCTCATCTTCTCCATAAATGAAGAGTCCTTTGGTAATCTGCTTGGCATAGTCATTGAAAGCGTTAAAGACATCTTCCAGGCTCGTGAAATAATCCGGATGGTCAAAGTCAATATTGGTAATGATCGAATATTCCGGATGATAAGGCATGAAATGACGCTCGTACTCGTCCGACTCAAAGACAAAATACTTGGCATTGGCAGAACCGCGGCCTGTACCATCCCCAATTAAATAACTAGTATCCGTGATATTGGAGAGAACGTGGGAAAGAATACCCGTTGTAGAAGTCTTCCCGTGGGCACCAGCCACTCCCAGGCTGACAAAGTCACGCATGAAGCCACCTAAAAACTCATGGTAGCGTTTATAGCCAATACCGTTTGCGTCTGCATAGGCAATTTCCACATTGTTATCTGGACGAAAGGCATTGCCGGCAATGATTTCATAGTCTGGCTGGATATTCTTTTCATCAAAAGGCAGGATGGAAATGCCAGCCTGCTCCAGACCGCGCTGAGTGAAATAATATTTATCAACATCACTGCCCTGAACCTTATGGCCCATCTGGTGCAGCATCAAAGCCAAAGCGCTCATACCAGAGCCCTTAATCCCGATAAAATGATAGGTTTTCGTCATGATTACTCCTTAAGATACAAGGCCATAAAAGCAAGTCCAAAGAGGAAAATCTCCGCAGACCCTAATCAGCCCGCAGGGATTTTCTTTATGTACAAGCTTTTAGGCACCACCAAAACACCAAAGAAGCCGGACCAATCAGTAAGTCCCAGCTTCTAGCATCGGTCTTCTTCAACCGATGATGGATGTTATATGCAGATAAATTTTACATTTACATAACCAAACAGCAATTTCCTTATAAACATCAGAAAACTGCAAGCAGAAAAGGCTCAAGCAAACCAGCTTTAATCGCTGTCCAAGCCTGTCAAGTTCAGCTCTTGAGCCTTGGAATGCTTCAACTGCTCCTCCTTAGCTCTATCCTGATTATAGATCTGACTGGTTTTTAAAAAATCATAATTGTTCTTCTTAGGCTTTTCTTCCGGCTCCTGCTTCTGAGGGCTATACTCAGGCTGAATATCTGCCAAAATATAGTTATCCTGCTGAAGCCTGTCGCCAAACTTCGTAAATTCGCCCGATGTATTCTTTTGAAAAGGGGCTGTTGGCTTAGGTCTTTCCGCATTAGAAGCTGTCGGAAGCTTTCTGTTGCGGACCTTAGTCGGAAGGTCGCTGGTCAGATAAGACGCTGAACGCTTCTTTTTCAAATCTGCCCGAGCTTCCTCGCGTGCCTGCTCAGCATAACGAATGGCCGGATCTTTCTTATCAATCGGCTTTTTAAAATCCTTGAAAGCAGACTGCTTTTGCAGCGGTCTTCTGATAGCCTGACTGGCAGCGATGGGAGCATGCCTGTTGGAGTCCACAATCGGCATCCATTCCAAATAATTACGGTCTGTATAGTCTCCGGTAATGTTGCTAATGAGATCCAGTTCATCATAAAGATTCATATGTGGCATTTCCGTCAGCATGATTTCATCATCTGACACCAGAGGAAATTGTTTATCAGTCATATCTTTTTCCTTTCAACCCTTCATTATTATAAACTATTCAGGCTATTTTTCAAGCTATTCTGCCGAAATTCCCAGAATTTCTCGAATTTCCTCCACAGAGAGACTGGATTTGGCTTCTGCTCCGTCCAGAATAGTCGAAACCAGATTGCGCTTGCTCTCCTGCAGCTCCTGTATCTTCTCCTCAATTGTCCCCCGTGTAATCATCCGATAGACTTCGACATTGCGCTCCTGACCGATACGGTGGGCACGGCCGATAGCCTGGGCCTCAACCGCTGGATTCCACCAGAGGTCGACCAAGATGACTGTGTCTGCACCAGTCAGATTGAGACCGACACCTCCAGCCTTGAGGGAGATCAGAAAGGCTGAACGCTGGCCGTCGTTGAAGGCTGTTGTCATGTCCTGACGCTCCTTGGCCGGAGTAGAGCCAGTAATCTTAAAGGACTCCATACCTAGCTTGTCTAGCTCATTCTCGATAATATCCAGCATACCACGAAATTGTGAAAATATGAGGACACGGCGATTACCATCTTGTATCTGTTCAAGTAATTCCCGCAAACTTTCCAGCTTACCGCTCTCGCCCTCGTAATCTTCCATAAACAGCTTCGGAGTATCACAGATCTGGCGGAGGCGCATAAGACCTGACAGAATCTCTATCTTGCTGCGATTGATTTCATCTTCTGTCGCATGGACAATTCTGTCCTGCATCTGCTTGAGCAGAGCCAGATAAATAGTCTTCTGGCTATCTGCCAATTCATTGCGATAGGCAACTTCAATCAAATCAGGCAATTCCTGCAGCACACCTTCTTTCTTGCGCCGCATGACAAATGGTTTGATATAGCGGGCGACTTTCTCTGCTGGCAGTTTTAAAAATTCCTTTTTGCTTGGCAAAAGTCCTGGCATGACAATTTGGAAAATAGACCAAAGTTCTCCCAGATTATTCTCAATCGGCGTCCCAGAAAGGGCATAGGTATGCTCCACTTCAAAATCCCGCAAATACTGGGCAATCTTGGTCTGGTCATTTTTCATCACCTGAGCCTCATCCAAAATCAAATACTGGAAGTGGTTGTCCCGGTATTCTTCCACATCCTGCCTGAAAGAAGCGTAGCTAGTAATCGTAATCTGATGCTTCTCCGCTATCAGCTCATCACGAACATTTTTCAGACCATACACCACCGCCACATCCAGATGCGGAGCAAATTTAGCAAACTCATCGCTCCAGTTGTAAATCAAGCTGGATGGCGCCAAGATTAAGACTTTCTTAGAGTCATCTATACGCGAACTCAGAAAAGAAATCGTCTGCAGGGTCTTCCCTAGTCCCATATCGTCAGCCAGAATTCCACCGAAGCCATACTTATCCAGCATGGATAGCCACTTGACACCCGTTTCTTGGTAATCCCGAAGGTCAGCCTTGACTTGCAGCTTGGGAAGAGGGAATTCCTCTGGGTGAGTCAGGTCAAAGGCCAGTTGCTGCACATCTTTTGAAAACTGTACCCTATCCTTGCCCTTAAAAAACTCTGCTAGTTGATAAGCTGCCAGACTGCTGGTCTGAATGAAGCCATTTTTAGTCCGCTTACTCCGCAGCTGCTGCAAAGTCCGACTCATCTCCTTGGTCTCTTCATCGAAAATCAAGACTTGCCCAGACTTACTGATAAAGAAGTCCTGCTCCTTAAAGAGCGAATCAAGAACTGCGTCAATCTCTGACTGCGCAATGCCAGCAAAATCGAAACCAACATCTAAGAGGCCGCCCTTCATCTTGACAGAGATCCTTGGACTTTCTGTCTGTGCCAGTGCCTCTAACTCTTCTGTCATGCTAACACGGCCCAAAGCCTCAAAATTGGGAATGACTTCTGAGAAGAAATGATAAATTTCTTCCGGCTTCAGAGGCGGTCGCTGACTGTAAAAATCTGCCACAAAACCTGCCTGCAGCATTTGCTTAAATACCTGCTGCTCATGCTCAAAATTACCCGCAAAAGGCAGACGTTCCAAATCTTTGCGAGTCGTCACCTTCCTGTCTCCATAGTCAAAGACAGTGTCCAAAATCAGACGCTTGTCAGGACCGATATCAAAGTCAAACTTGGCTGTAAAGTCATGAATCATCATACTTTCAGGTGCTTCTACCCGACCAACCTTTTTAAACTCAGACAAACTGGAAGCCAGCTTCGTTCTCTCTGACAAGTCGAATTGCAGGCGCTTCAACCGATCATGCTCTATAGGCAACTCCCGTAAAGCCTTAATTAGTCTTATCTGCTGAGGATTTAGCTGGTAGAAGGTATCTCCATAAAAAATAAACTGGCCATCATAAATCATCTTATAATTCTTCTCAGCAATGACTAGCTCAAAATGCTCTTCATACTCTTCCACTTGGAAAGTATAAACTTCTGCCTCTTCATGTAAATCTTGGAAAAAGACTTCACTGTAGTCATAAAGGCTGTACTCTAAGCGGAAAGAAGACAGATTCATCAGGAAGATAACTCCCTCTTCAAAGATACTAGCCGGGAAGAAAAGATTGCGCCCAGCATTTGGGAAAATCAAAGAAGAATCTTGCCCCTGATAGTCAGACACTAGTCCTTGCAGAAAAACGAGCAAATCTTGACTGGCTTCATCAAAATCCTCCAAATGAATAGCCTCATAGTAACTCTTACCAATCTGATAATGTCCGCCCTTTTCCAAGGTCCGAAGGAAGGAAAGAACGTCTCGGACAACATAAGAGCGCTCGTCCGGTAAGCGGCTGATCCGGAGACTCCAGAGAAACTGCCCTGTATAAGAATCCTCCTGACCAGTAGCCGAAAGCTCATAACGAACCTGTTGATTGGATTTATCCGGCAAGAGCTTATCCAAGAACAAGCTTCCAAAAGAAACCAGCTCTTGGGTCTCCTGACTGGTCAACTCCTCTTCTTCCATACTCTTTAGCACATCTTTTCCAGATGGAGCATTTTTCAGATAATACTCCAAGGCCGCCAGATGGGCACAGTATTTTTTCTTCTGGAAAAAGTCGCAATAACAAAAGATGACATCATCATCCAAGCTATAGCGCAGATTACACTCGTCCACACGAGCATATAAAAGAGAATCACTGACCTCAAGGATTACTACCTTATTGTTTTCAACCAGGGCAATTCCTTCTGTCCGAATCTTACCAGGAATTAATTTTGCCATAATTACCACCTTACATTTATCTCACCATTATACCATACTTTCGACATAAAAAAAGAAAAGCAAGCTCTTATGCTTACTTTCATTTTTACATATAAACGTATGTTTGTCAAATTGCTGTTTTCCAACTCCTACTTACGCTTCCTTGCAATCAAGTGAATTGGGGTCCCTTCAAAGACAAAAGCCTTGCGGATTTGATTTTCTAGGAAACGCAGGTAAGAGAAGTGCATGAGTTCTTCTTCGTTGACAAAGATGACAAAAGTTGGCGGTTTGGTCGCTACCTGAGTCGCATAAAAAATCTTGAGACGCTTGCCCTTGTCAGTCGGTGTCGGATTAATCGCGATAGCATCCATGATAACATCATTGAGGACCGCAGAGGGAATACGGGTATTCTGACTCTGACTGATTTGCTTAATCATGTCCGGCAGCTTATGGAGACGCTGCTTGGTCAGGGCAGAGACAAAGATAATTGGCGCATAAGACAAATACTGGAACTGGTCTCGGATATCTTCTTCCCAGTCTTTCATGGTATGGTTGTCTTTTTCCAGTGTGTCCCACTTATTAACAACGATAACAATACCTTTTCCTGCTTCATGGGCAAAGCCAGCGATTCGCTTGTCGTACTCACGAATTCCTTCTTCAGCATTCAGCACCATCAGAACGACATCTGAGCGGTCAATGGCCCGCATAGCCCGCATGACAGAGTATTTCTCCGTATTTTCATAGACCTTGCCTGACTTGCGCATACCAGCCGTGTCGATCATGGTAAATTCCTGACCTTCACTGTCCGTAAAGACCGTATCAATAGCGTCACGCGTAGTACCGGCAACAGGACTGGCAATAACCCGCTCCTCACCCAAGATGGCATTGATCAAGCTAGACTTACCGACATTAGGACGGCCAATCAAACTAAACTTAATCATATCAGGATTTTCGACCACTTCTTCATTTGGCAGATTTTCAACGATTGCATCAAGAACATCTCCTGTACCAATCCCATGGACTGAGGAAACCGGGAATGGATCGCCCAAGCCCAGCGCATAGAAATCAAAAATCTCATTGCGCATTTCAGGATTGTCCACCTTATTGACCGCTAAAATAATCGGCTTATGAGTCTTATAGAGCATGCGAGCCACATACTCGTCCGCATCTGTAATACCTTCCTTGCCAGACACGACAAAAACGATAACATCTGCTTCGTCCATGGCGATCTCAGCCTGGTGTTTGATTTGCTCCATAAAAGGCGCGTCAACATCGTCAATTCCGCCCGTATCAATAATACTAAACTTGCGGTTGAGCCAGTTTGCCGTCGCATAGATTCGATCGCGGGTCACCCCTTCAACATCTTCCACAATGGAAATCCGCTCACCGGCAATCCGATTGAAGAGCGTTGATTTGCCGACATTGGGACGGCCGACAATGGCAATAGTTGGTAAGGCCATGTTTTTCCTCTTTCATTCTTTAGGACAGAGCCAAACTCCGTCCTATTTTTCTAATTTCTTTTCTTTGAATAGTTGGTCAATAGCCTGATTTGGCTCCTGACCAAATTGGGCAGCTAGGCGCTGACTCCAGGTTTCTTTAGCTCGCTCGCCGGCATATTCAGTCTGAACGCGGTCATAGGCTTGGATAGTTGAACGATCCTGTTCACGATATTCTTCCTCAAAGACCACTGCTTCATAAGGCAGACGTGGCTTGACTGCATGGTTCTGGTTGGGAGTTCCCAGAGCAATCCCAAAGACCGGATAAGTGTAGTCCGGTAGCTTGAAAAGCTCTGCTATTTGACTGGCAGCATAACGAACCAGTCCAATGATTACTCCGCCATAACCCAAACTTTCAGCTGCTAAGAGAGTATTTTGTCCAGCTAAAGCAGCATCTACTGAGCTAATCAGGAGATTTTCTGTTCCCTCAGGATAAAAGTCTTCCGAATGCATGTGAACGCCTTTTTGGGCACGATTGAGATCACCAACAAAAAGCAGGAAGGCCGAAGACTGCCGAATGGCTTCTTGAGGCACTAGGTCAAAGAGGGCTTCTTTTTTCTCTTTGCTTCGCACCACAATGATAGAGTAGGACTGAAAATTCTTCCAGCTGGACGCAGCCCGCCCCGCATCAATGATGGCACGCAATTCCTTATCCGAAATCTGCTCCTCAGTAAAGCGGCGAACAGACGTATGAGCATTCATCAAGTTAATTGTTTCATTCATCGGCGGTTCTCTCCTTCTAGGCGTACCTCCTGAGCCAGAAACTTAATTCGCTCCATAACCCGCTTGGCCTGCCAAGTCTCATCGCCATTCTTAGAGCTGGCAAAGTGACGCTCTAAATCCGCAAAACTAAAGTTAGAAGTAAAGAAAGTTGGCAGATTTTCCTGCATACGGTGCTGGAGAATGACCTGCAAAATCTCATCCCGCATCCAGGGGCTAGACTGCTCTGCACCGATATCATCCAAAATCAGCACTTGAGCCGTCTTGACCTGGTCAATCTTTTCCTTGACCAAGCCGGAACTGATCGCATTCTTAACATCCAAAACAAAGCTCGGATAGTGGAGCAGTGTCGTTGAAACACTGCGTTTTTCTGACAAATCGTGCGCCAGAGCAGCCATCATGTAGCTCTTACCGACTCCAAAATCCCCGTAGAGGTAAACAGCTTTCTGATAATGCGGAAACTCAGCAACGAAGTTGGTCAACAGTTCAAAAGCCTTGTAGCGGCCAACATCGTCCAGATCCACCTGAGCCAGACTAGCCTCCTTGAGACTGGCTGGTAAGCTGATAAGATTGAGACGGCTTCTAATAGCCTCCTGTCTCTCCTGCTCAATCAACTCAGGCGTCTCTTCATAGGCAACATCCGCATAGCCTTCATTTTTCACCAAGATTGGCTTATAACCCTTGGCAATATAGGTCTCATCCCCCAGCAAAAAGCGGTTGCGCTCCGTAATATACTGGTTAAACTTGGAGACACTACGCTGAATTTCAGCTTGGGTCAGCTTTTCCTGCTGGATAAAGGCCGCGACATCTGGGTCCGCCATAATCTGCTTGACCAGCTCCTGATAGTCAAACTGCCGCACCCTATTCATATGAGGCATATTCTGTCCTATTTTCTCCATTTATTCGCCTCCTCCTTCAAGTTTGGCTAAGAGCCGACGTTTCTGCTCTTCTAGCTCGGCCTGCTTCTCTGCACTCGTTTCGTTTTTATAATCCGGCTGACTCCAGTCAGGTACATTGCTTTTATAAGTTTTATTATTTCCTTTAAACTCCCCTTGCTTTTGAGATTTTATTTCCTTAGATAAAAACTCCACAGCATCTTCAGCTTGAATTAGTCCTCTATATGAATAATCATTCACTAATGCTTTAAAAAGATTAGCTTTTAGATTACTAGTATCCGTATATCTATTAAAATAATCAAACAGAGCTACATTTATTACTTCATCCAGCAAGCCAAGATTTTTAGCGTATTTTAATACTTCCTTTTCAGATCCAGTAATACCCGAATACTTACTCTCTTTAAATTCAGCCAGCACATCAATTGGAGTTTTAGATTTTGCTACTGAAATTAGAGATCTCTCCGAATCAGAAAATATCACTTTACTCGAATTTTGTGTTCTGCTCTTAAAAAAGTTCTTAATTCTTTTTATAGAAATAACATCATCAACAGCTGTTTCCTTAGCAACTTGATACACATCAAACCAAGATTTTTTATATTTTTCAGAAATGTTATAGAGAGCAATTATACTGTCATCCTTATTCTCGAACCTCAGTAAATCTCTAGCCATCAGTTGTTCAAAATGTTCTATTTCAAAATCATTTTTTGGTCGATTTGTAATAAAGTTTTCTCCTGAATCATCAAAAACATCTGAAAAGTTTTTTGATATTTTTTTCTCATGAATTAAATTTACTTTTTCAAAGTTCGAAACACATGTTTCACCTATTTTTTTTTCAAGTAAAGTTCTGTATACATTATGCTTTAAAAAATCTTGAGTAGATAACGGCGGATACAATACAATCCCAAAAATTTGTTGATTTTGAGAATCTTTTTGTTCATAAATTTCAATAAGCTGCATAGCTGACAGCAAATCAAAACTATCTTGTAAAGTATTAAAACCAAAATTCAAATGATTAAGTATTTCACTAAATTGATGTGGTTTACTACCGTTATCCCAGATAGCAACAAGAAATTGGTACACAGAAGAAGAGCCCATACCGATGATAGGCAAGTAACATCTAATCAAATCAGCAATATTCAAATTTACAAAATAATTTTTAATAAAGTAAAATTTATCATTTGGTTTCATTTATTTGTCCTTTTTCTTCTTGGACCCCTTGGTAATCTGCTTGAGCAGGCTTTCTAGCTCTCCCACATCCTTGAAACTCCGGTAAACACTGGCGAAACGAACGTAGGTGATTTCATCCAGCTCTGCTAGTTCATCCATGACTAAGGATCCAATATATTCACTATTGATTTCATTATCGCTCTGACTGCGGACCTTTTGCTCGATTCGGTTGACAATCTCCTCAATTTCGTCACTAGATACTGGTCGCTTTTGAGCCGAGCGAATAATACCGTTAAAAATCTTATCCCGAGAAAATTGCTCACGCGTCCCGTCCTTTTTGACAACAACTAGGGTTCTCTCTTCGACGCGCTCGTAGGTCGTAAAGCGGTGCTGACATTCCTCACACTCACGGCGGCGACGGATTGTATTCCCATCTTCTGCCTGTCTGCTATCAACTACACTTGATTTATTCCCACCACATTTTGGACAACGCATACCATTTCCTCCTAGAATCCTAATACTTCATTATAACACGTTTTCAAGAATAACAAAAGACAGCCGTTTGGGGTGTAAAATTACACTATTTCACCTTAAAAATATGTTTATCAAAAAGAAAAAGAGAGGCAAATCTGTTGCATTCTCAGTCTTGCCTCATCTTTTTACTATTATAAAGTCACTTGCACTTCTAAACCAAAGTGGTCACTGACAACAGGGGTTTCTTTCCCGTCAAAGACGACAGCGGAACGCTCAACGTCCATCCCTTGGCTAGTGAAAACATAATCTATCTTCAGAGCATGCTTATTATCATCCCAGCCTGCAATAATACCTTCTACTGTCGCCTCTCCGATAGCTTCTCTCGCAACGGCATGACTATCCTGCAGCTTCAGCGGACTGGCTAAGATGGTCTGGTAGCCTTGCTGGCCGACTGGATTGTTGAAATCTCCCATCAGAACCAGAGAACTTTCTGCTTTTAGAAGCTTTTCTTCAAGCTTAGCCCATTCCCCCTGGAAGCCTTTGTCCCACCAAGACAGATGGCAGGAGGCAATTGTCAGTAATTGACCTTCCACCTCAGTCTCGGCTAGCAAGACCTTGCGGGTATGGTAATCCCTAGGATCATTAACCTCTGATACCAGAACTTCTCTAGGAGTCAGCGGCTTTCTGGACAGAATTGCCACTCCTTCGTTATAAATATCAAACCCAATATGATTATAGGCCCAGGACCAATGATAGTCCAGTCCTGCATCAGCCAATTTTTCTACCAAACAAAGGGCAAAGTGGTCTTGATGAATCTCAATTGCGCCCTCAACCGCCTGATAGAAAGGAGCCTGAACAACCTGTTCAGACTCCGTTAATTGATTGACTTCCTGCAGGCAAATGACATCATATTTTTCTTGAAGAATGCGTTCTGCAAGCTGATTAAGCTTAGTTTCTTGCTCTTCTTCCATCCAACTATGAGTATTTAATGTCAGGAATTTTGCCATGATTTCTCTTTTCTATATTACAATTCAACCTTAGCAACAACTGTCTTAGCAGATGCTTGACCAAGTTTTTCTACTGTTACAGACTTGATAGCTGCTGCATTGGTGAAGACTACGATTGTTGAAGTTTCACGTCCTGCTTCCTTGATTGCTTCCAAGTCAGCTGTGACTAAAAGATCTCCAGCTGCAACTTTTTGACCTTCTGAAACATGAACTTCGAAAGGTTTACCTTCAAGGCTAACAGTTTCCAAACCAATGTGTACCAAGACTTCTAGACCGTTATCTGTCACAAGACCGATAGCGTGCTTGCTAGGGAAGACGCTAGTTACTGTACCAGCAACTGGTGAATAAATCTTACCATTTTCTGGCTCAACTGCAAATCCATCACCCATCATTTTTTGTGAGAAGACTGGATCTTTAACATCTGCCAAGTCAATGACTTGACCGTCCGCAACAGTTTCAACTTCCTCAGTCACACCTTTGTAAGTAACTTCGGCAGCTGCTGATTCTGCTTTTTGGCTCGGAAGTGTTTCAGGAATCACTTCACCAGAATCCAACAAGTCTTGAATATCAGATTTGAGAACGTCAGCTTTTGGTCCATAGATAGCCTGAACACCTTGGCCTTTCATAACCAAGCCCATAGCGCCTTCAGCTTTCCACTGTTCTTCTGTTCCAACTTTTTCAGCATCTTTGACAGTCACACGCAGACGAGTCATACATGCATCTACATCTACGATGTTAGCGCGACCACCCAGAAGGTTGATAACATTTACTGCTTGAGAAGCTTCAGCAACTTTACCGCCAGTTGACTCTGATGAAGAAGCTTCATCTGAACCATCTGCTGTTTCATAGTTACCGTTACGTCCTGGAGTTGCATAGTTGAACTTCTTGATCATGAAGTTAGAAATGAGGTACATCACAACACCAAATAGGATAGTTACCCAGATGAAGTTGATGATATCCATCCCTAAGCCAGCATTGATGGCCATAGGAGTACGGGTCAAGAATTCGATAGAACCGAATGAGTGCACACGAAGGTTAACGATGTCAGCCATTGCAAACGCAGCACCTTGTACAAATGCATAGATGATATACAGCGGTGTTGCAACGAACATGAACATGTACTCGATTGGCTCAGTAACCCCTGTCAAGAAGGTTGCCAAAGCAGTCGCAATCATCATACCTTTGTATTTGTGCTTCTTGTCAGCATCCACATTGTGATAGATAGCCGCCGCTACCCCCATAAGGATACCGAATGAACCAATCATCTGACCAACCTTGAATCGAGCTGGATGAACTGTATCAAGCAAGTGTTGGTAAGTAGAAGGATCAGCTGATTTCGTACCAACCAAGTCAGTTACCCAAGCCAACCATAGAGGGTCTTGACCAGCTACAGTTGTTCCCGCACCAGAACCAGTAATAACGTGGTAAACACCACCTAATTCTGTGTAGTTCATTGGAATGGTCAACATGTGGTGCAAACCAAATGGAAGCAAGAGACGTTCCAAAGTACCATAGATGAATGGTGCTAAAACTGGTGCAGTATCTTGTGAGTTAGCAATCCAAATACCAAAGCTGTTGATACCTGATTGAACAACTGGCCATACGAATGACAAAACAATTGCTACGATTACTGAGCGCAAGATAACAACGAAAGGTACAAAACGCTTACCATTGAAGAATGACAAAGCATCTGGCAATTTACGGAAATTATAGTATTTGTTATAAGCTGTCGCTCCAACAAAACCAGCAATAATTCCGACAAAGACACCCATGTTCAGAGCTGGTGACTCCAGAACGCTGATGAAATAATCAGAAACCTTAATTGACGCACCAAACATTGTTTTAACTACAGCTGCCTTATCTGAGAGCATATCGCTGGTAACGCCAAACATAACACCAGTGATACGGTTAATCAGGATAAAGGACAGACCTGCTGCGAAGGCACCGCCAGCACGTTCTTTTGCCCAGCTTCCACCGATAGCCAAAGCAAAGAGGATATGCAGGTTACCGATAACCCCCCAACCAATCTGCTCTAAGACACCGCCGATAGTGACTAAAACACCTAGATTTGGATTAATCATCGGGATCGATTTACCGATACTAATCATCAGTCCTGCTGCCGGCATAACAGCAACGACCACCATCAAAGCTTTACCGAATTTTTGCCAAAATTCAAAGCTAAAAATGTTCTTGAATGAATCTTTCATCATTCAGACCTCCTTATATTTTTTGCAAACCACTCCTTTTTGTGAAATCGTTTGCATGTCGATACATCTATTATAGCACGATTTTTTATTTTGTAAAGGCTTTTATAAAAAAATTTTCTCTTTTTTTGCACCTAAAATACTGCATTTTCTCTTCAAGAGTTATATTTTTGCCATATTCCAACGAAAACGATTGCATGAAATAACCACAAAGTCCGCATTATTTCTCCTATCAATACTGTAACAAGCGCAAAAAAACTCCGTCTCTCAAGGAGAACAGAGTTTTGAATTTTTTATTCTTGCATGGCATAACCAACACCGCGAACGGTTTTGATATAGCTTGGCTGCCCCTCCACATCAATTTTACTGCGCAGATAACGAATATAAACATCTACAACGTTGGTCTCGGTTGCACTCTCGTACTTCCAGACACGCTCCAGCAGTTGCTCACGGCTCATAACCTTATTGCTGCCCATCAGGGTAACCAGCAAATCGTACTCCCGCCGCGTCAGTGCAATGACTTCCTCACCGCGGTAAACTGTATGATTTTTAATATCCACTCGCAGATTGCGATAAGAGGTCGGAATTTTTAAGAGGCTGCAGTGCTGGTCGATAAAGTCGCGCCCGCGGAAAATGATAGAAACACGCTCCACTAAATCACTGATAATGAAAGGCTTGACTACGTAGGAAACAGCAAAATGCTGGATTGCTTCCTGCTGATCTGCAATCTCTTCGCGACTAGCCAGAACGATAATGACGGACGCTGGCTTAATCAAGCTCAGCTGCTGAGCAAAATCGCTGGCAGTCATATCTTGAAGATCATAGTTGAGCAAGAGCAAGTCATAATCCACATCTTTAGCCAAAGCCAGTCCCTCTTGACCAGTCTCAGCTAAATCTACAAGAAAGCCTTCCTTTTGCAGTTCCAAACTCACAAATCGGGCAAGATTTTTTTCATTTTCTACTAGTAAAATTCGCTTTGCCATAGGCCTATCCTATTTTTCGTCGTACCAAGAATAGTGGTAGGTACCTTCTTTGTCTTTACGGTTGTATGTATGAGCACCAAAGTAATCACGCTGTGCCTGAATCAGATTAGCTGGCAGATTTTCCGCACGGTAGCTATCAAAGTAAGCAATGGCACTGGAGAAGGTTGGTACTGGTACACCTGCTTGCACAGCCAAGCTGACAACATCACGGACTGCCTGTTGGTACTTAGCTGTAATATCCATGAAGTATTCATCTAAGAGCAGGTTTGCAAGGTCAGCATCACGGCTGTAAGCATCTGTAATTTTCTGAAGGAAGCGGGCACGGATGATACAGCCAGCACGCCAGATAGAAGCAATCTCTCCGAACGGCAGATTCCAATTATTTTCCTTAGAAGCTACACGCAACTGAGCAAATCCTTGAGCATAAGACATGATTTTTGAGAAGTAAAGAGCCTGACGGATCTTTTCAATCAACTCCGCCTTATCTCCCTCAAAGGTGAAAGCAGCTGGTTTTGGCAATACCTTGCTGGCAGTCACACGCTCATCTTTATAGGTAGAAATGTAACGCGCAAAGACTGACTCTGTAATCAATGGCAGTGGCACACCTAAATCCAAAGAAGATTGACTGGTCCACTTACCAGTTCCCTTATTGCCAGCTGCATCCAGAATGTAGTCAACGATTGGACCATCTTGACCTTCATCGTCCTTGCGTGTCAAGATATCCGCTGTAATCTCAATCAGATAGCTGTCCAGTTCGCCTTTGTTCCACTCTGTGAAGATATCTGCCATTTCACTAGCTGAAAGGCCCAGCAAGTGCTGCATAAGGTCATAACTCTCAGCGATAAGCTGCATATCTCCATATTCAATTCCGTTATGGACCATTTTTACATAGTGACCAGCGCCATCAGGACCGATATAGGTCACACATGGTGCACCGTCTTCAGGAGCTTTAGCAGAGATTTCTTCCAAGACATCCGCTACCAACTCATAAGCTTCTTTTTGACCACCCGGCATGATAGATGGCCCTTCCAATGCGCCCTTTTCACCACCAGAAACACCTGTACCGATGAAATTGATACCAGAGTTAGCCAACTCTTCATTACGGCGAATAGTATCCTTGTAGAAAGTATTCCCGCCGTCAATCAGAATATCGCCCTTATCCAAGTGAGGAAGCAAGGCCTGAATAGTCGCATCTGTACCAGGACCAGCTTGAACCATCAGCATAATCCGACGTGGCTTTTCGATAGAGTTCACAAAAGACTCTACATCATAGCTTGGCACAAAGTTCTTCTCAGGATGAGAGGCAATGACGTCCTCTGTCTTGTTTGCTGAGCGATTATAAATGGCAACTGTATAGCCACGAGATTCGATATTTAAGGCAAGGTTACGGCCCATAACAGCCATACCAACAACACCAAAATTTGCTTTAGTCATTATGTTCTCCTATAGTTTGTTTGTCTTATTTTATCATTTTTAAGGCTTAAAAGAAAGTATTAAGTCGGAGACGGATTGTGTGGGTGTATGTATAGAAAAACCAAGCTCAGATGTAACTGAACTTGGTTGTGGGAGTTTAAGGTAAAGTAGAGACTTTCATAATAATCTCCAAATGCCTTGTTGGAAATGCCTTCTTGCTGAACATCGTGAATATCACGACCACCAAATGAGTGTTTGAATGATTTAATCGATTTGCCTGACGTGTATTTTAATAAACTAATTGATTTACACCATTAGGAACTAGTTAGTCTATTCAAATATCAAATCAATTCCCCTAACATCTGATAAGAAAGCTGCAATGTTGTACTTCTCAGATCGGTTCGAACTTACAGAATTTGTTATGTAGTAATCTGCTTTCTAAAAGATTATTGTAATGGAAACTCTATATTAAATTGTACTAAAAACAATAATATCATAGGAATTAGCAATCTTAAAACAAGTATAATTAACAAGCATAGTAATAATAAGTTATACATGTTACAATACGATGGTTTCTTGATGAATTTGTTAAAGTCTTCTTTAGAAATAAACATTTGATTCACATAAAGATCTTTTAAACATTGATATTGTTTTCTAATATCACTAATATCTAAATTAAACATTATCATGATGATTAACAAAGCCATAATCAAAAGTAATAACAATACATTAGTTTTTTCTGAAGTTGAACAAATAATTCTTCTAAATAGATTTTGACCATCACTCTCTTTTATAAAATCAAAAATAATCAAAGAAAAAGCCGTTAGCCAACCAAATAATTTCGTATTTAAACTTGAGTTAGATTCACTAGTCATATTCGAAATTTTTATAAAGTCATCTTTTAAATTATTTTGAAGTTCAAAATAATGGTCTGTTTTTCCACTAACAATTCTATTAAAAATAGATTCTGCTTGATTTTTAATTAAGTCTAATCCATCGAGTTTTTTGTGTTTAATAATCAAACTTCGAATAATCTGCAACTTTACTTTATAAGCCTTACTATATTCTTGTTCATTAACAATCCATTCATAAATTTCTAATAATCCATCGGTAAAATTTCCTTTTCCAAATTCCGTTTCAAAGACAAAAGAATCTAAATCTCCTTCAAAAGTAAATTCGAGTCTATTTTGTTGTCTCTTTGTTCGATTAGCTAAAAGAAATAATACATATATGTTTATAAGATGGCGTACCCGATCACTTTTAGAACTATATTTTCCTTCGGACAAAAGTTCTAACGAAATGTTTAACTTTTCATATCCTACACCACGAATAATATTCAAACTAATAATTTTCAAGTAGTCTTCAGCATCAGATTTAGTAACTAAATTAAATGTATTAGTCGTCGAATCAAAACATTGTATATTATCATAATTTTTAATACATAATTTATCAAAAATTTGTTGTAAAGTATGACTTGATTTATCTATAAACTCTTCTTCAAAAATCCAAATATTTTTTTTATTATAGATATGGTACCCATCATGCTTTTTGACAGCAATACGATTTTTGACAGCAATCGGATTTGATTCAAAAGTTTGTCGTAAAGGAGAATTTAAATCTATAATCGCAGCAGTACTTTGCCATTTTGTTACTATACTATTAGTCATTCATCTATACCAAGATTTTGTAAAACTTGAGAGCGATACCTCTCCTGAATATCCAACTCTAATTTACCTGTATTGCTATTATATTCTACTTCCTGCCTATCTTTCATCTCAATAATATTATCCGTATAAATACTTGTTATATCAGATATTTGTAAAGATTTTTTAAAATGTTTAACAATCATTTTCTTAGATATATCAAATTCTGAATCTAAATCCAATGATCTTTCAGAAAAAATCTCACTTTCATCATTTGTATCCAACAAATTATTTTGAACTAATTTATTAGTTAGTTCAACCTTGTCGAAAGAAATACTTTCAAAAATATATTCTAATGATAACTCTTTAACCTCTTCATAGTTTTCTTTGTTTATAACTTCCTCAGAAAATAGTAAGTTTTTATTAATAAATTTAATCAATGTGTCAGTATTAGTATCACTATCTCTAAAAAGTTTTAAATCCAAAAATTTATTATACCAAAATTTTGCCGCAGTATTACTTTTATCAATAATGGTCACATTATCAAAATTATCCTCAAAAATACAAATCTTGTAGTAACTATTATCTAATCCTAAATCTTGTCTAATAGCAAATGTTTCGGGATCAATTGCATTCGTCGATTCTAGCTTTATCAACTTAATACGACTACCAATTTGCTCAATAAACAGGATACCTGTTCTAATCGTCTTATTTCGTTTTCCATCCTCATTTGTTTCTGCTGACAATAATTTATCGGCGAATTTTTTAAAATCAAAACTGTCTTTAGGGTCATGATTTTTAAATTCAAACAATACTGAAGTGTTTGTTTGTTTTTCAGGAGGTAAAATACACTTTACGGACAGATGAGATTTTTGATCACCTATCAAAAATTTAAACAACTCTCGGATATTTTTTAACTTTTCTTTATCGAGTGTCCGCTCTTCAACAACTTTATCAATGGAATATACTTTTATAGTCATACAAAACCTCATTATTAGTGTTGTTTTAATTATACCAAAAAAACCAGCAAATTGCCGAGGTTTATAGTTTATTTCACAAGTCTCCTCATCTCATCAATACGCGCCACTGTCGCATCGTACTTAGCTTGGTAGTCGGCTTGTTTGTCGCGTTCTTTTTGGACGACTTCTGGTTTGGCGTTGGCTACGAAACGCTCGTTAGAGAGTTTCTTGCCAACCATATCCAGTTCTTTCTGCCATTTGGCTAGTTCTTTTTCGAGACGAGCCAGTTCTTCCTCGATATTGAGGAGGTCTGCCAGCGGCAAGTAGATTTCTGCTCCTGTGATGATGCTAGACATGACCAGCTCTGGTACTGCAAGATCTGCTGCGATTTCCAAATGCTCAGGATTAGTGAAGCGCTTGATGTAGTTGACATTATCCTTGAAGAAGGTTTCCAGCGCGCTGTCTGTCGTCTTAATCAAGATAGTAATCGGCTTGCTTGGCGCCACATTGACCTCAGCTCTGCTATTGCGCACCGAACGGATCAGATCCTTGAGGGCTTCCACGCCAGCTGCTGCCTCGGCATTTTTAAACTCTGGACGAACCACTGGATAAGCCGCTGTCACAATGGTGCCTTCTGATATTTGACCAAAGATTTCCTCAGTCACAAAAGGCATGATTGGGTGAAGCAGGCGCAGGATTTGGTCCAGCGTGTAGAGGAGGACAGAGCGAGTGAGGACTTTCTCGTCGTCATTGTCGCTGTATAGGACTTCCTTAGTCAGCTCCACATACCAGTCGGCAAATTCATCCCAAATGAAGTTGTAGAGAATGTGCCCAGCTACACCAAACTCAAACTTATCGAAGTTCTCAGTGACCTTGCCAATGGTTTCGTTGAGATTGTGGAGAATCCAGCGATCGGTGACATTGCCTGCCTGACCAGCCGTCACTTGAGCGACATTCTCACGCGCCGCATCCAGCGTCAAGCCTTCATTGTTCATGAGGATGTAGCGGGAAATGTTCCAGATTTTGTTAATGAAGTTCCAAGAAGCATCCATTTTCTCGTAAGAGAAGCGCACGTCTTGACCTGGTGCAGAACCGTTTGAAAGGAACCAACGAAGCGCATCAGCACCGTATTTCTCGATAACATCCATTGGGTCAATCCCGTTACCGAGAGATTTAGACATCTTGCGTCCTTGCTCGTCACGAATGAGACCGTGAATCAGGACGTTTTGGAATGGCTGACGGCCAGTGAATTCCAAGGATTGGAAGATCATACGAGACACCCAGAAGAAGATGATGTCGTAACCTGTTACCAGGGTTGAAGTTGGGAAGTAACGTTTGAAGTCTGCTGAGTCGACATCCGGCCAGCCCATGGTTGAGAATGGCCAAAGAGCAGAACTGAACCAAGTATCCAAGACGTCTTCGTCCTGAGTCCATCCATCACCTTCTGGAGCTTCCTCACCGACGTACATTTCACCCTCAGCATTGTACCAAGCAGGGATTTGGTGACCCCACCAGAGCTGACGAGAGATAACCCAGTCGTGGACATTTTCCATCCATTGAAGGAAGGTATCGTTGAAACGAGGTGGGTAGAATTCAACCTTGTCTTCTGTATCTTGGTTGGCAATGGCATTTTTAGCCAATTGATCCATCTTGACAAACCACTGAGTAGACAAGCGTGGTTCAACCACAACACCTGTACGCTCTGAGTGACCAACACTGTGAACACGTTTTTCGATTTTAACAAGGGCACCAATTTCTTCCAATTTGGCAACGACTGCCTTACGGGCTTCAAAGCGATCCATGCCTGCAAATTCGAAGGCCAAGTCGTTCATAGTTCCGTCGTCGTTCATGACGTTGACTTGTGGCAAGTTATGACGCTGACCAACCAAGAAGTCGTTTGGATCGTGAGCCGGCGTGATTTTCACGACACCTGTACCAAATTCAGGATCCGCGTGCTCGTCTCCCACGATTGGAATCAATTTATTAGCGATAGGAAGGATGACGTTTTTACCAATCAAGTCCTTGTAGCGTGGATCTTCTGGATTGACTGCAACCGCAACATCCCCAAACATAGTCTCAGGACGAGTTGTCGCAACTTCAAGGGCGCGTGAGCCATCTTCCAGCATGTAGTTCATGTGGTAGAAGGCACCTTCGACGTCCTTATGAATCACCTCAATATCAGAAAGGGCTGTGCGAGCTGCTGGGTCCCAGTTGATGATAAACTCACCACGGTAGATCCACCCTTTCTTGTAAAGCTCCACAAAGACCTTGCGAACAGCTTTTGACAAGCCTTCGTCAAGGGTGAAACGCTCGCGAGAGTAATCTACAGAGAGGCCCATCTTGCCCCATTGTTCCTTGATAGTCGTCGCATACTCGTCTTTCCATTCCCAGACTTTATCTAGGAATTTTTCACGACCGAGGTCATAGCGGGAAATGCCTTGCTCCCGCAAGCGCTCCTCGACCTTAGCCTGAGTGGCAATCCCTGCGTGGTCCATCCCTGGTAGCCAAAGTGTATCAAAGCCTTGCATGCGCTTCTGACGGATGATAATATCTTGCAAGGTCGTATCCCAAGCGTGACCAAGGTGGAGTTTCCCAGTAACGTTTGGTGGTGGAATCACAATCGAATAAGGCTTGGCCTTTTGATCTCCAGAAGGCTTGAAAACATCAGCCTCAAGCCATTTTTGGTAACGACCAGCCTCAACCTCAGCTGGATTGTATTTAGGTGAAAGTTGTTTAGACATGTGTGTTCTCCTTACATAATTCATTTTATTTCTTTTGTAAAATTAAATACATAGCAATTAATT
Source organism: Streptococcus sp. 27098_8_82 (assembly GCF_041431615.1). NCBI lineage: Bacteria > Bacillati > Bacillota > Bacilli > Lactobacillales > Streptococcaceae > Streptococcus > Streptococcus sp. 27098_8_82. Next base: position 14,707 of record NZ_JAPVYB010000001.1, on the reverse strand, counting down.
TTTTCCATTTCGGGAGTTTTCTCATTTTAACAATCGTTGTTTTGTTCTTTCTTTTTCGATTTATAATAAATGAATTAACAGCAATTAAAATAGCTACCAAAAACGAAATAATCATTAATATTGGCATCCTAATATTTAATCTCTCAGAAGCGACCATGTTCTTTTTCTCGAAAAAACTTGATATAAGCAAAGAAGCATACAATAAAAAAGTCAAAAGATATCCACTCAGCTTATTGCGTTGCCATATATATTTCACTTTATCCGAAATGTATTTTGACTCTATATCTTTACCTTTTCTTAGAAAAATAACAAAATCTATTGAATTGATATAATGCCAGATAGCCAATCCGCCCGTTATAAGCGCCCACCATTTAATATCAAATACACTAATAGTATAAACACCGATTGTAATCATTAAGATTTGAAACAAAAATTTTAATAAACTACTACCAATTAAGATCATCATCAATGAAAAATAAAAACGTATGAAAACAATTGTAATAAATAAATCATGATAAACTTTATTGATCTTAAAATGATTAATCAAAATACCCACAAATAATAAAAGAGAAAATGACCATATTATTTCTCTAACTACAGTAATAATATTCTGGTATTCTTTATTATCAGAAAAATCTTTTATCCTTTTGGATCTAGGGTAATAGTTGATTAGATAGATAACCAGTAATATTAATATCAATATTTGATAAAGATTAAAACCTAGAATCAAAAAATCCCTTATTAGTCTTGTTTTATCTAAATTAATAATTAAAAAAAGAAAGGGTAACATAAATAGGTATTTAATACCAGTATAATCGAAAAATTTAAATGCCCTTTCTACAATATTACTTTGAGCTGTTATTTTAAACTTTTTTAACCTCTCAAAAATTTTTTTATTCATTCTTCCCCCTATCATATTCCTAATATGCTTACCAAAATCCGACGCAATCTTCTGAGTTCTGTTAAACTTCTCATTTTCCTGTTCTACATTATTATAAATGTTCGCTTGTCGTTGACTCGGCAAAACCGAGCAGCTCAAAAATCACTTTTATGTCAGCAAAAGTTTGTTATTTTGCAAAAGAATATCCAACTAAAAATCACCATTTAGAGTTGGATACAGGATGAAGTTAGAAATCTCATTCATCGTTTATCCTCCCACTCACTCCTCAGTAAGCCATATATCAAACTGTCACAGCGATTGCCTTGGGCATCTTTGCGGTCTCGAATGCGAGCTTCGAGGGTAAAGCCTAATTTTTCCGCTACTCGTTGACTTTGGACATTGTAGCCAAAGCAGGTCAACTCAATTTTGTGAAGACCCAGTTCTCTAAAAGCCAGATCAATCAAAGCACGCGCTGCTTCGGGCACATAGCCTCGTCCCCAGTAGTCTGGGTGCAAGATATAGCCAAGCTCCAAGACATCATCCTCGTGACGACGAGGGAAATCAACAGAGCCGATGACTTTATCCGTTCCTTTGACGACAATCCCGTAGCCCGCTGGAAGATTTTCCTTTTGATTTCGCTCAGGCAGAATATGCTCCAGATAATAAATCTCATCTTCCAAGGTCTTGACGGGCGGAAAGCCTGCTGGATAGGAGACTTCTGGCCGACTGGCATAATCAAAGATATCCTCAGCATCAGCCACGGTGCGGACTCGTAAGACTAGTCGTTCCGTTTCTAATCGATCTGGCAATCGTGCTTGCTCCATCTTCCTCCCTCGCTTTCTACAAAAAATCGCCCCTGTCATCAATCTGACAGGGACGAATGTATTTATCCGCGGTACCACCCAATTTCGGGCAGAGCCCGCATCTTTAATCTTTAAAATAAAAAGACAATAATATTTCATTTTCATTCATCAGCAACCAGTTTTGACACACTTGTGGACTTCTCAGCACCGCCACTTTCTGTAAAATGCTTGACTCAAAACACCTCTGATGAACCTATTCTATCACCTTTCCAGCGAAAAATCAATAATTTCTCTCACCCAAAAGTCCGTCTGGCAGGTCATGAAATCCCTTGCCCGCCTGATAGTTGGCGAATTTTCCTAAAAGGAACTGGTAGGCATCTAGACGACTTTCATAGCGAATGGCCGCTTCCTTGGCCCGCTTGTCCTGGTCCGCCTCGTAGACCGCCTGACTCTCCTTGAGGGCCATCTCGTTAATCATGACCTGAGTCTTGACCCAAGCTTCAAACTCCTGTAAAAATTCCTGTTCGTAGCTCATTTTTCTCACTTTCTAACTGCAAATACCTAGTCCAAATCTCGGTAAAAATCACTGTCAATGTCACGGAAGGGCTGAATGTCCTGTACATACTCCAGCACCCCTTGAAATTCACCGGCCTCATCCCGCACCGCCGCATAGGTCACATGGACAAACTTGCCCCGTGATTCCGACTTGAACCACATCTCAAACTTGTCCCGCTCTCCCTGGCGCAGAGCCTTGAAAATCCGCCGCACCTTATCCAAAAACTTGGGCGGGTGGCAGAGCTCGACATTGCGCCCTATCTGGGAAGGCGTCCGCTTGAAAATCATCTCGTCCGCCGGCACGCTGTCATTATAATACTGGAAAATATCGTCCTTATTGACAAAGGTAATCTCCATGGGCAGATGGTCCAAAATCAGATTGGCCTCCGCCACTGACAGATAGCCATGACCAAAAGGCTGTTGTGAGTCCCGATTAAAGGTTTGCTCCTTCTTTTCCTTGGGTTTAAAGGAAATGGTGACCTGACCATCCGGCGTATCAATGACTTGATGAAACCTGCCATCACTAGTCTGTTCTCTACTGGCTGGCGCTTCGCTTCCTTCATCAGCAGCATCCCCAGCTTCCTCCTCCGAGAATGAGTGCCGCGCAGGAATCCATTTCTCCGTTGGCTTGATGATAGCATAACCATAAGCATCGCTCTCCTCAGCAATCTTGAGCCAGTCGTCCTGATGAAAGGACTCGAGGAGTATCATGAGAAGGATGGACTCTTCCTTGAAAATCATAGCTTCAAACTCAGCCGCAAAAATCTCAAACTTTTCCTTGACTTCTTGAATCGAAGTATCAGGCAGCTGCTCTGCAGCAATCTTAGCCTCTTGGAAAAGGTCTCGAATCTGGTCATCTACCCCCCACATGACCTTGGGCGGCGAATCATGGCCGTAGCTTTCCATGATGGGAAACATGAGCTCTTCCTTGCGCTGATAGTGGATATCAAACTGTCCTACCAAACCCAGCTGGCGCTGGAGTCCCTTGCGGATTTCAGGAAGAAGCTCTTCATCTTCTGTGCTTTCATAGGTGGATAGGAGCCTGCGAACTCGCATGAGGGCAGCCCGCAAGGCTAAATTTTCTTGCTTGAAGATCTGAACCGGATGGCCCGGATGGTCGGTATCAGCCACCTCCACATCCTGAATGGCACCTTTAAAGAGGTTGGCATGGACATTGCAGAGGGACATGACATCTTCGAAGGTCACTCCCGTATCCGAGTTCATCAGCTCATGCTCCATCAAGCTGATCTCAATAGCGGACACACCTGCAAAATGCTCGTTGAAAAGCTCCTGAACAGATTCTGCTGAAGCTCCATTATGTAGGTCCAGCAAGATAGACTTGAGGACTTCAATGCGTTCAGTAGCCATGCCTAAATCCCCACCACTTCATAGCCATTTAATTCCAGAGTTTGCTTGATTTTATTAAGGTCAATGCCATTCATACCAGCACCTTTTTTGATCGAAACCACGCGCCCGACAGTATTTCGCATGACAGGATTGGCCAGAGGCGTAAAGCCTAATTCTACCAGAACATCCAAAACTTCAGGCTGCTTCTCAATCACTTCTGCCACTGGGATAGACAAATCAATCACATTATCCATAGCTGCTCCCTCATAGTCATTTTTCTACAATTATACCATAAAAAAGCGATCAGACTCAAAGCAAAAAAAGTGTGAGTATCTGCTCCCCTTACGTTTGTTCAAAAGAAATGGAATAGCGAATTAAGATAGGCATGATGACAGACTTCTGCCTTCCATTATTGCCTCAAGCAACGATAAGAAAATATAAAGCACATTGCTTCGTCTTTTTTCCCTTTTGTGATAAGCTAAGATTAGTGAATTGAGAGGGTTTTCGTATGTATCTTGCAGACTTAATGGAAAAGAGTGAAGCGGGGCAGTTTATTGTCCTGTCTTATTTACAGCAGCATTCTACATCCAGTTTGAAGGACGTCATGTCAGAAACTGGCTTCTCAAAAGCAACCTTGACCAAGTACATTAGCCTGATTAACGACAAGGCTATGGACCATCATGCAGCCTTATCCATCCAGCTTCAGGACGAAACGCTCAGTCTGTCTGTCGGTCCAGATACCAAGGGACGGGATATTCGTAGACTCTTCTTAGACAATTCTATCAAATACCAGATTTTAAATTACCTGCTCTATCATCAGCAGTTTTTAGCCCATCAATTAGCCCAAGAGCTCATGATCAGTGAAGCAACACTCGGCCGTCATATATCCGGTTTAAATCAGATTTTATCAGAGTTTGAGCTATCTATCCAAAATGGCCGCTTGAAAGGGCCTGAGCACCAGATTCGCTATTTTTATTTCTGCCTCTTTCGTAAGGTCTGGTCCAGCCAAGATTGGGAAAAAGAACTTCAAAAATCAGAAAGAAGGCAGGAAGTTGCCGTCTTAGAAGAACTCTGCGGAGCCCAACTCTCTCAAGGTCAGCGATTGGACTTGGCCCTTTGGGCGCATATTACCCAACAGCGCCTAAGAGTCAATGCCTGTCAATTCCAAAACATTGAGCAGAAAATGCAGGGCTATTTTGAAAATATCTTCTACCAGCGCTTGCATCGCCGAACAAATGATTTCTTTGCTGGACAGCACATCACCCTGAGTCTCGAGGATGGCGAAATGATGATTTTCTTTTCATTTCTGCTTTCCCATCGGATTCTGCCTCTGCACACCATGGAGTATATTCTGGGCTTTGGCGGTGAAATTGCCAGTCTGATTACGCAACTGATTCAAGAGATGAAGGGTCAGAACTTGCTAGGGGATTATATTGAGGATCAGGTGACCTACGAACTCAGTCAGCTCTGCGCCCATGTCTTTCTTTTCAAAGGCTGTCTCTTGCAAGACAAATACAAGCATGATTTAGAATTGCGCCATCCTTACTTATGGAGCGAATACGATTATCGACAAGTGGCAGACACTATTTTTAGCAAACTGCCTATTTTCCAGCAGGGAACATCTCTGGATAAAAAGGTGTTGTGGGAATGGCTCCAGCTGATGGAGTACATCGCTGAAAACGACGGTCAAGTCATCAAGATAGGCATGGACTTGACAGATAGCTTTATCGTTGTTTCCAGAATGACGGCTATTTTAAGACGGTACTTAGAGTACAATCGCTTTATTACGATTGAATCCTACGACCTTACCAGAAATTATGACCTCATCATCACCAACAATCCTATTCATCAGGCCCAGCAGGTTCCTATCTATTATTTAAAAAATGACTTGGATTTGGAAGATTTGGCTCAAATCCGTCACATGATATTTCATTAAGAAACTTGGAGAAATCCAGGTTTCTTTGTGATTTTCGCACAATCTCCTCAGATTTTTTTAAAATTTAAAAAAAGTTGATAAAAAAGAAAGCGTTTTATTTTATATACTAGTTACTGTAGAGGAAACATCCTCAAGATTTTTACTAGGAGGACAGTTCATGTCACAAGAAAAATACATCATGGCCATCGACCAAGGAACTACTAGTTCCCGCGCCATCATCTTTAACAAAAAAGGAGAAAAAGTTAGCTCCAGTCAAAAAGAATTTACTCAGATTTTCCCTCAAGCTGGATGGGTTGAGCACAATGCCAATGAAATTTGGAACTCTGTGCAGTCCGTTATTGCAGGCGCCTTCATCGAAAGTGGAGTCAAACCTAACCAAATAGAAGCCATCGGGATCACCAACCAGCGTGAAACAACTGTCGTCTGGGATAAGAATACAGGACTTCCTATCTACAATGCTATCGTTTGGCAATCACGCCAGACAGCACCTTTGGCTGAGCAACTAAAAAGCCAAGGTTATGTGGAAAAATTCCATGAAAAGACTGGTTTGATTATTGACGCTTACTTCTCTGCTACCAAGGTTCGCTGGATTTTGGACCATGTAGAGGGAGCGCAAGAAAGAGCTGAAAAGGGCGAATTGCTCTTTGGTACTATTGATACCTGGCTGGTTTGGAAATTGACTGACGGCGCGGCTCACGTGACCGACTACTCAAATGCTGCCCGTACCATGCTCTATAACATCAAGGAACTTAAATGGGACGACGAGATTTTGGAAATCCTTAACATTCCAAAGGCTATGCTTCCAGAAGTTCGTTCTAACTCAGAAATCTATGGTAAAACCGCTCCATTCCATTTCTACGGTGGAGAAGTTCCAATCTCTGGTATGGCTGGTGACCAGCAGGCAGCTCTCTTTGGACAGTTAGCTTTTGAGCCTGGTATGGTTAAGAATACTTACGGAACTGGTTCTTTCATCATCATGAACACCGGTGAAGAGATGCAACTGTCTGAAAACAACCTCTTGACAACCATTGGCTATGGAATTAATGGCAAGGTTTACTATGCTTTAGAAGGTTCTATCTTCATTGCCGGAAGTGCTATTCAATGGCTGCGAGACGGTCTTCGGATGGTTGAAAATTCACCAGAATCTGAAAAATATGCCCTTGATTCTCACAACAATGACGAAGTATATGTCGTACCTGCCTTCACAGGTCTGGGCGCTCCGTATTGGAATCAAAATGCCCGCGGATCTGTCTTTGGCTTGACCCGCGGAACCAGCAAGGAAGACTTTATCAAGGCTACTCTGCAATCCATCGCTTACCAAGTACGAGACATCATTGATACCATGCAGGTGGACGCTAAGACTGCTATTCAAGTCCTCAAAGTCGATGGCGGTGCCGCTATGAACAACTTCCTCATGCAGTTCCAGGCTGACATTTTGGGAATCGATATTGCCCGTGCTAAAAACTTAGAAACAACTGCTCTCGGTGCAGCCTTCTTGGCAGGACTGTCAGTAGGCTACTGGAAAGACTTAGATGAACTCCGTACTCTCAATGAAACTGGAGAACTCTTTGAACCATCTATGAATGAATCCCGCAAGGAACAACTCTACAAAGGATGGAAAAAAGCCGTTAAGGCAACTCAAGTCTTTGCAGAAATCGACGACTAATACTGATTCTTATTTTGATAATCAAGTCAGTAGAAGCATGAAATGACTAAGTTAGAAAGTGTGTAATTATGGAATTTTCAAAGAAAACACGTGAATTATCGATAAAAAAAATGCAGGAACGCACCTTGGACCTCCTGATTATTGGTGGTGGGATTACCGGTGCTGGGGTAGCCTTGCAAGCGGCAGCAAGTGGCTTGGAGACCGGTCTGATTGAAATGCAGGACTTTGCTGAAGGAACTTCTAGCCGTTCTACCAAATTGGTCCACGGTGGCCTTCGTTACCTTAAGCAATTCGACGTAGAGGTGGTCTCAGATACAGTTTCTGAGCGTGCTGTGGTCCAGCAAATTGCCCCTCATATTCCAAAACCAGATCCTATGCTGCTTCCTGTCTACGAAGAAGAGGGTGCTACCTTCAGCCTCTTCCGCCTCAAAGTGGCCATGGACCTCTACGACCTCTTGGCTGGTGTTAACAACACTCCTGCTGCCAACAAGGTGTTAAGCAAGGAAGAAGTGCTAGAACGGGAGCCTGAACTCAAGAAGGAAGGCCTGATCGGCGGTGGTGTCTATCTTGACTTCCGCAACAACGACGCGCGTCTCGTGATTGAAAATATCAAACGCGCCAACCAAGACGGTGCCCTGATTGCCAACCATGTCAAGGCAGAAGGCTTCCTCTTTGATGAATCTGGAAAGATTACAGGCGTTGTTGCGCGTGACCTCTTGACGGATGAAGTCTTTGAAATCAAGGCTCGCTTGGTCATCAACACAACTGGACCTTGGAGTGACAAGGTACGCAATCTGTCAAATGACGGTGAGCAATACTCACAAATGCGTCCAACCAAGGGAGTTCACTTGGTAGTTGACTCTAGCAAAATCAAAGTTTCTCAGCCAGTCTACTTTGACACAGGCTTGGGAGACGGTCGGATGGTCTTTGTTCTTCCACGTGAAAACAAGACCTACTTTGGTACGACTGACACTGACTACACTGGTGACCTGGAGCATCCAAAAGTAACACAAGAAGATGTGGATTACCTCTTGGGCATTGTCAATAATCGCTTCCCAGAAGCAAAGATCACAATTGACGACATCGAAAGCAGCTGGGCTGGTCTGCGTCCTCTGATTGCAGGAAACAGTGCTTCTGACTACAATGGCGGAAATAACGGTACAATCAGCGATGAAAGCTTTAACGCTCTTATTGCGACCGTTGAGAGCTATTTGGCTAAAGAAAAATCCCGTGAGGATGTCGAGGCGGCTGTTACGCAACTCGAAAGCAGCACATCTGAAAAACACTTGGATCCATCAGCCGTGTCTCGCGGTTCTAGCTTAGAACGTGATAACAATGGCCTCTTGACCCTTGCTGGCGGTAAAATCACAGACTATCGTAAGATGGCTGAAGGTGCCATGGAGCGTGTGGTTGAAATCCTCAAAGCAGAATTTGACCGCAGCTTCAAGCTCATCAACTCGAAGACCTACCCTGTTTCAGGCGGAGAGCTCAATCCAGCAAATGTGGATTCCGAAATCGAAGCTTTTGCTCAACTTGGTGTCTCACGCGGCTTAGACAGCAAAGAAGCCTTCTATCTTGCGAACCTTTACGGCTCCAATGCTCCTAAAGTCTTTGCCCTCGCACACAGTATCGAACAAGCACCAGGTCTTAGCCTAGCGGATACCTTGTCGCTGCATTATGCTATGCGTAATGAATTAGCACTCAGCCCTGTTGACTTCCTGCTTCGCCGGACAAATCACATGCTCTTTATGCGGGATAGCTTAGATGCTATTGTAGAGCCTGTTCTGGATGAAATGGGACGATTCTACGACTGGACAGAAGATGAAAAAGCAGCTTATCGAAATGATGTTCAAGCTGCCCTTGCAAATAACGATTTAGAAGAATTAAAAAAATAGAAAACACAAGAAGAGGCGGTAGACTAACAACTGTCTGCCACCCCTTCTTTTAAATGGAGTAACATAAATGATGAAAGAAATATTTGGCGAATTTTTAGGAACACTGCTCTTGCTCCTTTTGGGAAATGGTGTAGTTGCAGGTGTGGTTCTTCCCAAAACAAAGAGTCACAATTCAGGTTGGATTGTGATTACCATGGGATGGGGGATTGCCGTTGCTATCGCTGCTTTTGTATCCGGCAACCTTGGACCAGCCCATCTGAATCCTGCCCTAACTCTCGGAGTAGCTCTGAAAGGTGATTTGCCTTGGGCATCTGTTCTTCCGTATATCCTCGCTCAGTTTGCAGGTGCTATGGTCGGACAATTCCTTGTCTTCCTACAGTTCAAACCTCACTATCTAGCTGAAGAAAATCCGGCTAACGTCCTGGGTACATTTAGCACAGGCCCAGCTATCAAAGATACCTTCTCTAACCTGATTAGTGAAATCCTTGGAACTTTTGTTCTTGTACTGACTATCTTCGCTCTTGGACTTTATAAGCTGCAAGCAGGCATTGGCACTTTTGCAGTTGGAACACTAATTGTCGGAATTGGTCTCTCGCTTGGTGGAACAACAGGTTATGCCCTAAACCCAGCTCGTGACTTAGGACCTCGCATTGTGCACAGTCTCCTTCCGATTCCAAACAAAGGAAATGGCGATTGGAGCTATGCTTGGATTCCTGTTGTCGGACCAATTATTGGTGCTGTCCTTGCAGTCCTAGTCTTCGGTTTATTCTAATATAACTTATTGCTATTGGAGAACACTTGACGAGTGTTCTCTTTTTGTGACTAATCTTCCTATAAATCCATTGCAATCTTGACAAAAGAAAAGACTTAGCTCCGTATTGCAAGAAAACTAAGTCCTTTTTAGAATGATTTTGTCAACCCTTGCAAGCTGCTTACGATTAACTCGAACGAGAGCTATCTCGCTTGGATAATTTCACCACTGCCTCGGTCCGAGCGGTATGCGGAAACATATCAACCGACTGGATATAGTGAACATCGTAGACCTGACAGAGCTTGACTAAATCCCGAGCCAGAGTTGAGACATTGCAGGAAACGTAGACCATCTTTTCAGGTGCATAGCGGACAATCGTCTCCAGCAGCTTATCGTCCAGACCTGTTCGCGGCGGATCGACAATCAAGGCATTCGCCCGATAGCCCTCAGCATACCAGCGAGGAATAATCTCCTCTGCCGTTCCAGCTTCGTAGAGTGTATTGTCAAAGCCCATCTTTTTCGCATTGCGCTTGGCGTCTTCAATGGCCTCAGGGATGATGTCCATGCCACGCAGAGACTTAACCCTTTTAGCAAAGGCAAAGCCGATAGTCCCCACTCCGCAATAGGCATCAATCAAATGATCTTCTTTCGTCACATCCAGCGCCTTAACCGCCTCCCCGTAGAGCACCTCTGTCTGCTCAGGATTGAGCTGATAGAAAGCTCGAGGCGATAGGGAGAACTCATAGTCCAGCACTCCTTCTTGGATGGCCTTCTCGCCCCAGATAATCTCTGTCTTATCCCCGTAAATCTCACTGGACTTGCTCGTATGATAATTGACCGCCACTGTTTCCAACTCAGGAAATTCAGCCACTAGATCTCGAACGACTGGAGAAAAGTCCAACTTATGCCCCGTCACAAAAATCATCTGCACCTGACCTGTCTTTCTGGATCTACGAATCATAACGGTGCGCACTCCAGCAGTCTTTCTCTCATCATAGATGGGCAGCCTATACTTGCCTAAAAGCCGAGCCACCTTATTTATGATCTGTTGCGTCACCTTGTCCTGAACCAGACAGTTTTTCAGCGAGACCAGATAGTGGGAATTCTGGGCATAGAGCCCAGCCTTGACCTCATCCTTGAACTTCCGAGTCTGAAACTGCAGCTTAGCCCGATAATAGAGCGGCTCCTGCATACCAATGGTCGGATGAATCTCATAGTTCTCATAGCCAGCTGGCGCAAATTTTTTCAAGGCCTGACGCAGCAAATCTTCCTTAAACTCTAACTGCTTGTCATAGTGGAGGTGCATGATTTGACAGCCCCCGCAGCTATCATAAATCTCACAAGGCGCTTCCACCCGAAATTTCGACCGCTTGTTGATGGTCAAGAGCTTGGCCTCGATAAAATTACGCTGAACCCTGGTCACCTGACAGTAGACTTCTTCACCCTTCAATGCCCCTGGCACAAAGACCAGCGTTTTCTTATAAAATCCAATCCCTTCCCCATTAATCCCCATTTTCTTAATTTTCAAAGGTATTCTTTGCTTCACTTTCACATTCATGTTTCTATTATACCACGCTGCCTCGCATTAGTTGAGAATATGTTACAATAAAAGTATGAAAGCAGAAAAAATATCCCTTCCACTAGCCCATTTCCCTGAGCAAATACGAACTTATCTAGAGGGGGCCAACTTTTACGACAGCTCCTCACATTCTGCAGCCAGTGTTTTCTATGCTGATACGGGCTATTATTTGAAAATCGATCAAAAAGGCCAGTTAGCCCAAGAAGCCACACTGGCCAAATGGTTTGAAGAGCAAGGACTCGGTGTACCTATCATTCACTACATGGCAGCAGATAAAGACTACCTACTGACTAAAGAAGCCGAGGGCAAGGACGCCCTAGCCTTTCTCCAACAGCCAGAAGAACTTTGCCAAACGATGGCTGCCGCGCTCAGAAAACTTCACAGCCTCCAACCCCAGCATTTCCCAATCCAGCATCGCCTCCAACACTATAAAGAGCAAGCAGAGGAAAATTATCAGAAAGGCTGCTTTTATCAAAAAGCCTTACTGCCTCAGTTTCACATCGCAAGTCGTGAGGAAGCCTACCAGCTTATCCAAGAACAGGGACACCTACTGACGGCGGACGCCTTGATCCACGGAGATGCCTGCTTGCCTAATTTTATTCTGAAAGACGCAGCAACCTTCTCCTGCTTTATTGACGTTGGCCTCTCCGGCCTTAGCGATCGCCACATTGACCTTTACTGGGCGATCTGGTCTCTTACTTATAATTTATCTGACCCCCAATACGCAGAGCTCTTTCTTGACTACTATGGCAGGAAGGATGTTGATACAGACAAACTGCGCTTGATAGCTGCCTTTGAAGCATTTGGCTAAAAGAAAGGATTCTACCAAAATCTCTTATGAAAATCACAAAAATCGAAAAGAAAAAAAGACTCTACCTCTTGGAGTTGGACGGCAGTGAAAAGCTCTATATTACAGAAGACACCATCGTCCGCTTCATGCTGTCCAAAGGAATGGAAATCACAGAGCAGGAGCTATCAGAAATTCAAGACTATGCCCAATTTTCTTACGGAAAAAATCTAGCTCTTTACCATCTCTCCTTCAAGCAAAGAACTGCTAAGGAAGTTAAAGACTACTTAACGCAGCACGACATCCAACCAGAAACCATCAGCCAGGTCTTGGACAATCTAAAAAAGGATAATTGGATTAATGATAAAAGATATGCTCATTCTTTTATCCAATCTAACTTTCTCACCGGTGACAAAGGCGCTTTTGTTCTCAAGCAAAAACTCAGTCAAAAAGGGATTTCTAGCACTATTATAGAAGACGAATTGAGCCAGTTTGATTTCACTGAACTAACAGACAAGGTTGCCCAAAAGCTGCTCAAAAAACACCAAGGAAAACTGCCCAGCAAAGCTTTACAAGATAAAATACTTCAAACCTTGATAAACAAAGGTTTTTCCTATAGTCAAGCCAAAACCGCCTATCAGCATTTGGAAATCGAAGAAGACCAAGAAAACCAGCAAGAGCTGCTCTATAAAGAGCTAGACAAGCAATACCGCAAGTACTCAAAAAAGTACAACGGCTATGACTTAAAACAGCGTCTGACCCAAGCTCTCGCTCGCAAAGGCTATGATTTCTCCGACATCGCCAGCGCTCTGAGAGAATATCTTTAAGATTTTCTATGAAAACTTATGCATTTCTATGAAAATATGTTACAATAAAGAAGATAAACTTATAAATTGTAGAAAGTTGGTAAGTTATGAAACTTCCAAAAGAAGGCGACTTTATTACAATTCAAAGTTATAAGCATGATGGGAATCTTCACCGCACCTGGCGAGATACCATGGTACTAAAGACAACAGAAAACGCCATTATTGGTGTTAATGACCACACACTGGTGACAGAAAGTGATGGCCGACGTTGGGTAACACGTGAACCAGCCATTGTCTATTTTCATAAAAAATACTGGTTTAATATTATTGCCATGATTCGAGACAATGGAACTTCATACTACTGCAACCTAGCCAGCCCTTACTATCTGGATAATGAAGCTCTAAAATACATCGACTATGATTTAGACGTCAAAGTCTTTGCTGATGGTGAAAAACGCCTGTTGGATGTAGAAGAATATGAACGCCACAAAAAACAGATGCACTATTCTGATGATTTGGATTTCATTCTCAAAGAAAATGTCAAAATCCTAGTTGATTGGATTAACAACGGAAGAGGTCCATTTTCAGATGCTTATGTCAATATTTGGTACAAACGTTATGTTGAACTAAAGAATCGATAAAGTTGTCAAAGAGCGTAAGCTCTTTTTCTTTTATCTAATTCGCCCTCACCAGAGGTCAAATTCTTGCAATCTCAAGCATTTTCAGGTATCATATAAGAAAATCCAGACTGTAAGAAAGGAGTCTCCCATGGCATTTACAAATACTCTCGGACGATATGCCAGCTTTGGCATCATGACGAGCCTCCCTGAAGAAATTATAGACTCATTCTGGTACGTTATTGATAACAATCTCAAAGGAGTCTTTGAACTTCGCCCAGTCCTCAAGTTCGAAATCATCAATAGCCAAGGAAGAGTATCTCTTCGCTTCTCACAAAAGAACTTCAACACCATTATTTCATTTGACTTAAACTATCAATTTGACCCTTTCTTTCCCAGAAAAGTCTACATCGTTGATAACAAGGGCAAAGAAACCATTATGCTATCTGACGAATACTCTTTGATGTAGAAAATCAAACTCAGCACATATAAAAACCTCTGAAGGCAACTATTCACAGCTATCAGAGGTTTTTGTCTTTAATATTACTCATCTCAAATGGAAAGTACATTCGAGCAGAATGATAGATGCAAAACACCCGAAACACTAGTCTTTAAAATCAATCTTAAGACAGTTAAATAATCAAATCTCTTGCTTCCTAATATAAATAAACACAAAGAGAAAATACAGTAGTTCTAAAAGATTGAATCTCTAATTAAATCCGGTTATAACTAAAAGAGCTTAACAACAACATATGTTAGCGAAGTCATAGATACTGAATACACAGTTTTCTTAAAAACAAAAAAGATAGATCAGTACATCTATCTTCTATGTTATCTAGTCGGGAAGACAGGATTCGAACCTGCGACACCTTGGTCCCAAACCAAGTACTCTACCAAGCTGAGCTACTTCCCGGTGTTTAAACAATCTAAAAACGGAGCCCTAAGGCTTCGCTGCCAAATGCACCCTAGAGGAGTCGAACCTCTAACCGCCTGATTCGTAGTCAGGTACTCTATCCAGTTGAGCTAAGGGTGCTCAGTATTAATACTAAATTCATTATAGCAAAACTTCAGAAAAAATCAAACTA